>CAZFRO010000043.1:0-2664 GCA_964521425.1 uncultured bacterium | reverse complement strand
CTAACGACAACTAGGCTCCATACATGCAGGCGACTACCGACTGATGCGCCGTCAACCGACCATCAGTGCCTGTATTGCCGCTGCGCAAGAAACCGCATCCGTACATGGCCGACGCAGCACCGAGTGCAGGGTACGGCAGCAACCTCAATGACCTCACACAACCATTATCGCGAGCATACACCAAGGATGAACGATGGTCAATCGCCTGGGGGAACGATCTCGGCAACCGCACTCACCCCCGCCGCCCCAACACCTCCGCCTCCCCAAGAAGCGCGGCAACACCTGCGAGCTGTGCGGGTTGGGAGCCATCGTAGCAGCAGAGGATGGCGTCGGCGCCGTCGACGGCGTGCGCCAACTGCGGCCCGGCGAAGAGCAGGGCGATGGATTGCCGCGAAGCGGCAAGGAGCCGCGTGATCACGGTGGCAACGGGACCATCGGGGCCGGAGTGCCCCTTCCACGCGGATATCTCGTCGAAGAGGGCGATGATGCAGAGTTCGGACGTCGAGGCGTTGTCGATGATGTCATTGGCCTTATCCTCAGAGCAGTCTGCGTCGAGGATGATGAGCTTCGCTCCAGGGAGCTGGGACTCAAGCCTCTCCTTGAGCCAGGCCACGCCATCGGGTTGCTTCGGATCCGTGACCGCGACGAGCGACACCGCGCCTGATAACGCCTCGGCCGGAAGAGGTATCAGTCCCCGCTCATCCCTCAGAAGCGTCACGCCACGTGTGGCGATTGCCGCAGCCACAGTTGCGGGCTCCTCAAACGCAATGCCGAGCCCCTCAGAGAACCTCGCCGAGAGACCTCCCGGTGCAGGACCGGGCATCGCACGCGACTCGAGCCACCCGAGAAGTTCTTCTGCCCGTAGAATCGAAGCGTCAAGGCGCTTCTCTGACAGCCGCCCGCTCTGGGTAGCTTCGACGATGCCGCCTATTGCCGCCTCTACATCAGCAGGCATCAGAAGCACGTCCGCGCCGGCCAGAAGTGCGAGCACTGCGGCCTCGCCCGGCCCGTAGCTCTCACTGATCCCGCCCATGAGGAGCGCGTCCGTCACGACAAGTCCTTCAAAGCCGAGTTCTCCGCGAAGGAGTGAAGTGGAGATGGCAGGTGCGAGCGTCGCTGGCAGGCCGCCCACCTCCAACCCCGGATACGCCACGTGCGCGGTCATGATCGCCTTGACACCTTCATCGATCGCTGCCCTGAATGGAACCAACTCACGGGCATGCATCGTCGCGCTGTCCGCTTCAACTACGGGAAGCTCGATGTGTGAGTCGTGCACCGTGTCACCGTGGCCGGGGAAGTGCTTGGCGGTCGCAGCAACTCCCGCGGCCTGGAGCCCCCGTACAGACGCACGTGTGAACTCTGCGACCATCGATGTATCGGTCCCGAACGCGCGCACACCAATGATTGGGTTCTTCGGTTCTGAATCGACGTCGGCGACCGGTGCGAAGACGAGGTTGATGCCCACATGTCGAGCCTCCGAGCCGGTCACCCAGCCCTGCGCCTGCGCCAGTCGGGGGTCACCCGTAGCGCCGCACATCGCAAGCGACGGAAACGCTGTGGCGCCCCGGACCTGTTGGCCGAGTCCGCGCTCGAGATCGGATGCGACAAGAAGCGGGAAATCGGAGCACTCGGAGAGCCTGCGGATCATCTCAGGCGTGCGGTCAAGCTGGCCGCCGAAGAGGCAGAAGCCGCCTACGCCGAGATCGCGGATCTGGTGCTCGACGCGGGTGTACTCGTCATTGAAATCGTCCCAGGCCCGGTCGGAGATGTGGCTCATGATGAGCCGCGCGGCCTTCCGTTTGATGTCCATCTCGATGCTCCCCACGGCTGCGCGCTAGATCCCCACGCTGACTTTGCCCAGAACCACCCCGGTCTTGGCACCGGTCGCAGCGGGTACGTTTCCGGGGCCGCCGCCCAGTGTCTCGTTCGCAAGAATGGCGAAGCCCATGGCTTCCTTGGCGTCGGGGTCAACCCCGAGCGTCGACAGGCTCACAACGGGCGTCGGGGCGAAGAGTCCTTCTAGCATCGCCATCACGGCCTGGTTCTTCACACCTCCCCCGCTCACCACAACCTCTGTGATCTCTGGAGAGCGTGGAAGGAAGGTCACCGCTCCATGAATCGAACGCGCTGTCACCGCCGCGGCCGTGGCCAGGAGAGAATCCACGTCGCTCTCGGTGAGTGTGGCCGGCTCCTGCCCCCCAAACACCATCTCAGCCAGCTCGCTCGCCGCAGCGCGACCGAAGAGTTCCTTCCCCGTTGACTTGGGTGGACGCGCTGAGAAGTACGTCTTCTCTAGGAACCGTGCGACAGCAGGTTCATCAACCGTCCCTCGCAGAGCCCGCTCTCCGCCCTCGTCGTATCGCGAGCCTCCGCCGGTTGCCGCCCCGACGATCTCATCCATGAGGGAGTTCCCCGGACCCGTATCAAATGCACGAACGCCCGCGAGGTTCTCCACGAGGTAGGTCACATTGGCGATGCCGCCGATGTTCACCATGAGGCGCGCGCCCTCAGGCTTTCGGAAGAGCAGCCAGTCCACGAGCGGGATGAGCGGTGCGCCGGACCCACCGGCAGCCACGTCGGCAGTGCGGAAGTCAGAGATCGTGACGACCCCCGTTCGACGCGCGATGACATCGCCTTCCCCCACCTGGAGCGTGACTCCGGGTC
>CAZFRO010000042.1:0-2909 GCA_964521425.1 uncultured bacterium | reverse complement strand
CATCGGAGGATGCCTGGCGCTCGATCCAGAGAGACAGGGCGATCTCGGCGCTGTCCGAGCTGCCCGAACGAGTCGCGCGCGTAGGCGGACTCGGTCTCCGGGTTCTGGGCGAGCCTCCCGATTTCGCGGAGTACGTAGTCCTTGGTCGAATCGACACACCTTCAGCGGAGATCGTGGTCGCATCGCAGCAGAATGGGCGACTCTGCGAAGATGCTGATGCGCCCTATCAGCCCGGCGTGAGGCTCTACCTCGACGGGCACGCGATCATCACGTCGGGAGTTGCCGCAAGAGATGGTCGGCACACACTGAAGGTCCGCGGTCGCGTGTCTCTGCCGCGGTTTCTCGCCGCGGTGATCACGTCCCGGAATCTTGCCCGACCGAATGGGCTCACGGAGTGGACACCACGGGCTTTCGTGACCGCAGCCAACGCTGCATTCGCAAGGGTGATCGATGGCGGAGCACTCTGACGCTCCACACCGACGGCGCGGGCGTCGGGACACCAGCGAGATGGGAGGAATCGACCGATGATTCTGGGAATCGTGCTTGGCATCGCATTCGCATGGTGGGTCTACAAGATCGTTGACGCCGCAGGTGGCAGCGCGGTCTGGTGGGCTCTGGGGACCTTCATCATCTGGCCTCCGTTCTGCCTGGCGGCCGGACTTCGGTTTCGGGCGACCGGCCTGATCGTCGCCGGCGGTGTTGGCCTGTTGTGGATCGTGCTGATGATCGTGTTGGCGTTCTTCGGTGCTGGGGCGTGATCTCGGGCCGCAGCTCGTGTGCGGCATTTCAGGAGGAATCGCATTCCTTTGACAGGCAGACGACCCATCAGCCGTATCGGACGGCGACTGGCGCGAGCGGGTGCGTGGGGCGCGATCGTGCCGGCAGCCGTGCTGATCCTCTTCATGTCAGCGACTTGCGGCGCCGGAGAGGCCGCGCGAGAGCTGCCGACAAACGGGAGATCGCGCGAAGCGATAGGCCGCGTGAAGCCAGGACTCGAGCAGGCCCTCGCCGACAAGGGCATGCGCTACGGCGATCCGATCTTCATCCGTGTATTCAAGGAGGAGAAGGAACTCGAGCTGTGGGTTGATGACGGGGAGCGTTTCACGCTGTTCCGCACGTACAAGGTCTGCGCAGCATCCGGCAGCCTGGGCCCGAAGCTGCGGGAGGGTGACCAGCAGTGCCCGGAGGGGTTCTACTACGTGAGCCCCCGCGGTCTGAATCCCTCGAGTGCCTTCCATCTATCGTTCAACATCGGCTATCCGAACACATACGACCGGCTACTCGGACGCACGGGTAGCGCGATTATGATCCATGGCAACTGTGTGTCGATCGGTTGCTTCGCCATGACAGACGAACGGATCGAGGAGATCTACGCACTCGCAGACGCTGCGCTCCGCGGCGGCCAGCCGTTCTTCAGAGTGCACGTCTTCCCCTTCCGGATGACCGAAGCGAGCATGGAGGATCACGAGGACTCCGAATGGCACTCCTTCTGGGTCAACCTGAAGCAGGGGTACGATCACTTCGAGGTGATCGGGCATCCGCCCGATGTCCGTGCTGCGGGAGGGAGCTACACCTTCGCCCGCACTGACGCCGCTGGTGATTGGGCGGCTCGCCTTGTCGACGCGGCGATCGAGCGGACCGAGCATCGAGTCCGCTACGACGGATCCTATCGGTCGATCGAATACCCGATGGGAGATGTTCCGGATGACATCGGCGTATGCACTGATGTGATCATCCGCGCGTACCGAGCTCTCGGGACCGACCTTCAGCGAGAGGTGCATGAGGACATGACCGCCGCCTTCTCCGAGTATCCGGACACCTGGGGCCTGACGGGGACCGACTCCAATATCGACCACCGGCGAGTCCCGAATCTCCAAGTGTTCTTCAGTCGTCACGGGGTGGAGCTCGCGGTGACGGATGCTCCATCTGACTATCGGCCCGGTGATCTCGTCACATGGGTGCTGCCTCGCAACCTGCCGCACATCGGGATCGTGACGGATCGACGCTCGGCGGATGGCACCCGACCTCTGATCGTACACAACATCGGCCGAGGACCCGAGGTCGAGGATGCCCTCTTCGAGTATCCGATCACGGGACACTACCGGTTTGAGGTTGCGCTGCCGTGAGAGTTGAACATCCAGCAGAGAGAGGAGCCATGATGCGACAGGGGAGAGGATGCGTGCCCTCTGCACGCCCCGCATGGGAGCGTGATGGGGGCCGCGCAGGTGTCACTATCGCGCTCGCCGCGTTGCTGGGAGCGGTCTGCGCTTCGGCTGTTCTTGCCAATCCGCTCCCGGCGCCTAGAGTCCTTCTGGATTCGTGGGAGATACGCGAGCCGATTCCAGACGAGTCGTTCTTCGAGGAGCCGATCCGCGTCGACTACTTCCATGTCGCCGAGAATGCTGCGTTCTACATCGAAGGCACTCGATACGACACGGTCAGTGTCGTGCTGATTCCTGGATGCATCGCTCTTCTCAACGGACAGCCATGGCGGGGGGAGACGGCCGATGAGACGTCGCTGATGCGGTTCTGCGACTACGTCGCACCTGCGCCGGACAGGTACATGGCGCCATACGGCGTGCCGCTGATCGAGGAGCTTGTCCAGTCCGGATTCTCTGAACGCGAGGCAGGCTTCCGTTACCAGTACGAGCAGTGGTGGATTGTGCGTTCGCTCGAGAACTGCTACCGGCGCGCCCGCCTCGCAGGCTCCTCTGCCTCTGCAGCCGCCGAGCACACGCTTGCGCAGGTTCGGACGACGGACACTCTTGGTCTTGTCGACTACGATCAGCCGATGAAGCTTGACCACGGCGACCTTGTCTTCTGGTGGCTGGACACGTACCCGGACGACTCGATCATGCGAATCCCGCTCCACATGAGACGGGGTGAGACACACATGCTCAGCTACAACG
>CAZFRO010000041.1:0-2964 GCA_964521425.1 uncultured bacterium | reverse complement strand
TAGCCGAGGCCAGAGAAGCCCCTGCCGTCTTGGCCCACGCGGAACTGGGTGCCGAGCTCGCCTCCGAGGGTGTTGTGACGATTCGGCGGCTTGTGTCAGACTTTGATCCCAAGATCATCGATCGCCACGGCAATCCGGTGACGAACGCCGACGGCGAGGTCTTGACCGTCCCGCATGATCTGCGTCTCTGGCATGAGCTCGAATTGACCCACGATCGGGTAGAGGAAAGCTGCCAATCACTGATTGAAAACCCGGACATCGAGGTGGCCGAGCCCAACTGGCGCCGCAGCGTCTGCTCCCTCCCAAACGACGACTACTTTGATTGTCAGTGGGGCCTACGGAACACGGGCCAGTACGGTGGCGTCCCAGGCAAGGATCTCAACGCAGAGGAAGCTTGGGACGAGTATGGTACCGGGATCTATCCAACGCGCGTCGCTGTCCTTGATACCGGTATGGACTTCGATCATCCGGACTTCCATGCTATCGAAGATGGGGCAAACTTCATTTCAGGAGGCCTCCCCGAGGATGACAACATCGGTCCCTGGCACGGAACCGCAGTCTCCGGCATCATCGGCATGAAGGGCGACAACGAGGATGGTGGCACGGGTGTTGGCTGGCAACTGACGATTGTTCCAGTGAAGGTCCTCAACGGGGCGGGCTATGGACAGAATTCGGAGATCGCGGCTGCACTGGACTGGACACGAAGCCAGGGGATCAAGATCGCCAACATGAGCCTTGGGGGCGGCGAGTACTCGTCGCTTCTATGTGAGGCAGTCCGGAACAACCGTGCCGCGGGCATGACAAACATCGCAGCCGCTGGAAACGACGACAGCTCAGACGCATTCTATCCTGCCGGCTACTCCCGGCACTGCCTGTCAGTCAACGCCTTCATGATGAACGGGGATCGGTGGGACGACCATGAGGGAGCGCTGATCAATCTACTGTGTGGCCTTCTCGATTCGCCCTACGGCTCGAACTACGGCTCGACGCTGGATCTCACTGCCCCGGGAGGGCGTGGGATCTTCACCACAAAGCACTCGGTGTACGACGATGGTTATTACGAGGTCACCGCCCCTTGGCATTCGTGCGCCGGTGGTGGGATCACAGATTGGACCCTGATCGACGCTTTCGGAGGGACCTCTGCGGCTGCTCCGTACGTGAGCGGTGCCGCAGGGCTCATCATGGCGATGAACCCCGATCTGGACGGGGAAGACGCTGAGCAGATCCTCATTCGACGCGCCCACGACCACGACCAGTACGAGCTTGGTTGGGATGAGGAATCTGGCTGGGGCCGTCCAGATCTGGCGGCGGCGCTCGAGCTTACATGCTCGCCCTACGTCGCAGAGCGCGTGACCGGGATCAGCGGTGGCAACGCTGTATCGGACGGAGAGGGCCTGGCCCAGTTCTGGAATGTGGATGGGCTTGCGAACGGGATGTATATCTTCCAGCGCTATCGGGTCGACAAGACGATGGCCCTGGAGACGTCCTACGTTGCGCAGCCGATGGCGTGGGGTCGCGCCCAGGGCGCAATCGGCTGGCCGCGTATCAATGATGACGGCCTATTCAATTTGACCAACGAGGACGTCGGGACAACAAGCATCGCGGCCGTCTCGAACTCGAGCATTACTGTTCGCACCTACTACTACGATCTCTTCGGGATCTACGGCGGCTACATCGGTCGCTTCCCGGACAACGAGAGTGTTCGGTTCTCCTTCACGGCCATCGGACCGGTCCCGACCGTGGGGATCGAGGATGTCGCTGCAGCGAGGAGCAGGGTTCTTCGTGTCACGCCCAATCCAGCCTCGTCCTGGGCGGCGATCCGCCTGCCCTTCCTGGACCGGGAGCTGTCGTCCCGCACCGAGCTCTCTATCCTCGATGCCTCGGGCCGGCAGGTTCGTCGCTTCGCTATTGGCGGAACCCGGAACCTCGTCTGGGACCTCACGAGCGAGACGGGGAGTTCTGTGGCGACGGGCATGTACTTCCTGAGGTTGGTGGAGGGGGAGCGAAGCCTGGCTACAGAGCGACTCCTGGTGATCCGATGAGCGGAGGAATCGGACGGAACAGTCTGTGGACGAGGTGGTTTCTCAGTGCGCTCTTTCTGCTCACAGCGCTCTCCTGTGAGGACAACCCAACGTGGCCCGAGCTTCCAGCCCCGTGCGAAGCACCGGAAGCCGATTTGACGAATAGCGTAGACGGCTATTCGGCGTGGTCCCCCACCGGAGACTTCATCGTCTACCGTACCTGGCCGACCACCGGGGGCCAGGTAATGGGATTCTATCGGGTGTTCGTGAACGAGGATGGGCAGCGAGTTGGGGACTCAGACCTACTTCTGGACCTTACGGCCCTCGGACCGGCTACGGAGCAGCGTATCTCGCCCGACGGGAGCAAGATGGCGTTCTGGCTTTGGGGGGACATCTGGACGCTCGACTTCGCCACTCTCGATACCACGAGGATCACGAACGTGGGAGACGCGCGCTGGCCGGACTGGCACCCCGATGGCGAGTGGCTGGTCTACGCGCAGATTCTCGGAGGATCCCAGGTCGAGCCTGATTCGAGCGGGGGAATGCACATCGTCAACGTCAACACCCTGGAGGACCGCCAGCTTACGCGACGTGGAGGACTCATGATCACCGGTGGTCATCCGCGGTGGGACGCCGCCGGAGAGAGCATCGTACTCTCCAAGGGCGCCTACAGCCTGGAACTCTACCGGGTATTCCCCGATTCCACAGACTACATCCAGTTGACGCGAACTGGCTGGGATAACAAAAATCCGCGCTGGTGGTATCTGCACGGAGAGGAAGTCGTGTTTACTCGAGCCGAGCGCGAGCACCGGAACATGGAGTACGTGCTCAATCTCGACGACAGATCGATCCGTTGTTTCTCTGCTGCTGATCAACTAGTGAACCTCTGCGCTTTTGACTTCAGTCCCGACCAAACCAAGCTCGTGACAACGCGAGCAGACAC
>CAZFRO010000040.1:0-3546 GCA_964521425.1 uncultured bacterium | reverse complement strand
GCCAAGTCGCGTCTGATAATCATGGACGAGATAGGGCGAATGGAACTCTGCTCCGACAGCTTCCGGAATGCCGTGATTCGGGCTCTCGACTCTCCGACTCCCGTCCTGGGCACGATTCAGGACCGAAGCAACACGTTCCTCGATGCTGTGCGCTCAAGAGACGATGTGGAGGTTGTCTATGTCACTGAGAGAAACCGGGACACGATGCGCTCGGTCGTGGCGGACAAGCTCAAGGCCACCACTACTGCCATCAGATAGTCTTGCTGAACCGTGTGGGCGGCCATGTACCGGCCTTGATGCCTCCGGCGAATATGAGAAGCACAGAGGAAATGCCAAGCGGGACGATGAGAAGAAGAACCGTACGCAGAGTCGATCCCGGGCCACGGACGCCGACCCTCAAAAGAACCCAGAAGAGCGCCGTGAGTGTCTGGAGCCCCAGGATCACTCCGGAGGCCGTGATCCAGCGAGTACCGAGAATCCCGGCGCCGACGGCGACCATCGCGAAGATGATCTTCACGAGCGCAGAAGACAACGTTACACTCTGGAGGCTGAGAGCCATGCCGAGCCAGAGAACGGCGAAGAGCGGCGCTACGACAGTGGCGATGACCGTCATGGTCTTCCATCCCGTCGTTCCGGGATAGTCTTCGCTGGACAAGGTACCCTCCCTGTTGGCGCCCCTCTCTCGCAGAGACTACTCTCGTGGGAGCAGGCGGTGCAAGGGGATTAAACCGGCGCGCGTCGGGTCCTACTCGAGCGGCCCCACGGCAGCGGCATAGACGGCAGTTTCGACCTCTCCGTCGACGCCGAGCGCCCCGTTCATTGCGTCATCATCGAACGCTCCGATGGTGCAACAGCCGTATCTCAGGGCGGTGGCTGCGAGATACATGTTCTGGCCGACGTGACCGGCGTCCATGTAGATGTAGCGATAGCCTCTGTCACCATAACGACCCGTCGTCCTGGGGATGACTGCGGTCCAGACGAAGGTCACAGATCCCGTTCGGCACATGCGTTGCCCGAGCGCCGCAGCCATGATCTCAGCGCCCACATCACCCTCTCGCATGGGGATGAGGAAATGGTCGCCCGGTACATAGCGATAGAGTCCCCGACTCAGGGTGGATACGTTGTTGGCCACGACGTACACCTCGATCGGATAGCATGCTCCGGCAGATGGGGCGGTTCGAAGCTCTGCCCGCCCGACTCTGGCGCTGATACCGTGCGTCGACCACAGCAACTGGGAGAGCACAGCGAGCGACATCTCCTTGTCCGAGAAGTCACGGATCGAGCGTCTTGCGCTCAAGACTGCCCAGAAAGGCGCACCACCGATCTCAGTGGGCTCTGGCAGGTTGATGACGCCGCTCTCGCTGGGTGTCTTCTGGCTCATCATACAGCTCCATAGTTGGGGTCCGGCTCATGTCGTTCGCCGGGTCCGCTGCAGCAGTTGGAGGAGGGAACCATGAAACTCAGGCCGTCTTGGACCGTCACGATCCTGGCTGTTACGCTTGTTCTGGCCGCGGGGCTTCCGTCACCTGCGCAGGGAAGGTCCGCCATGGTTACCTTCCACGTTCATACCCCGGAGTATACTCCAGAGGACGCGCGAGTCTACATCTCAGGTAATCTCATCGCCCTCGGTCCGTGGGATCCCGGCAAGGTGGAGCTCGGCAAGGTCGGCGACCATCTCTATGCTATAACTCTTGTACTTCCTCTGGGGACCGAGCTCAAGTACAAGTTCACGCGAGGCAGCTGGGAGATGGTGGAGAAGGGGGCGGATTCTGAGGAGATCCCGGATCGTGTGCACCAGGTCGTCGGAGACGAGGATGTACCGATCGCGATCGAGAATTGGCGCGATTTCTCGACGACCCCGGAGACGCACAGCGTAACGGGGGATGTCGATCTCCTGCTCGATTTTCCGGCGGAGGCGCTCGGTAACTCAAGACCGATCGTCGTGCTGCTCCCTCCGGGCTATCACGATGACGAGGAAGAGAGGTACCCGGTTCTGTACATGCACGATGGCCAGAATCTCTTCGATGCCGGTACCGCCTTCATCGGCGTCGAGTGGAACGTCGACGAAACGATGACTCGCATGATAGACGAAGGCCTGATTGACCCCCTGATCATCGTCGGCATATACAACACCCCCGATCGCGTCTACGAGTACACACCGGCGGCGGACCCGGTCAGAGGTGGGGGAGGCGCCCGGGTCTATGCTGATTTCATCATCAACGAGCTCAAGCCTTACATTGATGCTGAGTACAGAACGCTCACGGACGCGGAGCACACCGGCGTGATGGGGTCGTCGCTTGGCGGGATCGCATCTCTCTATCTCGGATGGACGCGCCCGGATGTCTTCACACGCATCGGAGTCATGTCGCCCTCATACTGGTGGGCGGACAGCCAGATCGTTGGAATGGTCGAGGAGCTGCCACCGCCGGATGGGCTCAGGATCTGGATGGACATGGGGACGGCGGAGGACCGCACCGACAGAAACGGCGATGGCATCAGTGACGTCATCGAGACCCATCGGGCCGTGAGAGACACGCTGATCGGCTACGGCTTCCGGCTTGGGCGGAATCTCAAGTACGTCGAGGATGAAGATGCACCACACAACGAGCGGGCATGGTCGGCCAGGTTCCCGAGGGCCCTAAGGTTCCTCTTCCCGCCAAGACGGCGCTAGGCACGGGCGCGACAGACTACCAAGACGGCGCTAGATCCAGGAGGCGGCAGGTCCGGGATGCGGCATATTACACGGAGAGAGCATGACCGACATCGTCCTCGTGAGGCACGGTGAGACAGAGTACAACAGGGAGGGTGTCTTTCGCGGCCGCCTGGATGTGGAGCTCAACGAACGGGGCCGGGAGCAAGCGGAGGCGTTGGCAAGAGCGCTCAAGTCACCGCCGATTGTGGCCGTGTACACGAGCCCGCTTGCGAGAGCGCTCGCTACTGCAACCGCGATCGCTCTGGTGCACGAGGTGGAACCGATCGTGGATGAGGCATTCAACAACATAGACCTAGGGCGATGGCAGGGCGTGAAGAAGACGCACGTCCGTGATACGGAGCCTGCGGCGTGGGCCATTTGGACGACCGAGCCCGAGCATCTGAGAATTCCCGGAGGCGAGACGCTGGCCGAGATGCGCGAGCGCGCCCATCCCCGGCTCCTGGATCTTGCAGCCAGGCACGATGGCGGGCGGATCGCAGTCGTCACCCACCGGTCGGTCTCGCGTGTCCTGGCAGGCGCCATGCTCGGCATGACGGAAGGATATTTCTGGAAATTCTACATGGACAACGCCGGGTACTCGCTCCTCCAGTACAACGGAAGTGGCTTCACGATAGTCCAATGGAACGAGAACTGTCATCTCTCTGGAAAGGTCATTGAACGCTACTAGTAGAGAAACATTCGAGGAGGGCATGTTGAAGACCCATCGAGGAGTGGACGCTCGCAACCCGTGTCCCATCGGGATCCGGGCCGCGCTCATGCTGTCGGCCATCCTGTTCATGGTCGTGACGGCGTGTGCTGAAGGTACGGTCATGAACGCCAGGCAGCCGGCGCCC
>CAZFRO010000039.1:0-3778 GCA_964521425.1 uncultured bacterium | reverse complement strand
GCGCGGGTGCCCAAAGACACAATCGGCTTGACACCGACCGTTCCATATCACTTCAGGAGAACCATCCTCGACTCGAGCGACTCATCGCCAACCTCGAGGCGGTACACGTAGACGCCTGAGGCAACGGCTGCGCCGTTCGAGCTCGTCCCATCCCACATCACCTGGTTCAGTCCGGCCTCGTACTCACCGTCGGCCACGACCTTCACAAGCCTGCCCGCTACATCGAAAACCGACACCTTCACGTGGCCCGCGCCCGGCATCGCGAATGCGATCTCGGTCATCGGGTTGAACGGATTCGGGTGGTTTCCATAGAGCAGAAGTGAGATCGGGATATCGCCGATGCCCGTCGACTCAACATGCAGGGTGACCGGTACGACAACCCGGGCGCCGCCGTTTGAATCGATGAGAAGGTCGGCGTAGTAGTCGCCCTCCGCCATCCCAGCGGTATCGAACTGGATCTCGATGTCTGCTGTCTGCGAGGCGTTCACTGAACCGCTCGCCGGAACAGCCGCCAGCCAGTCAACCGGCACGAAGATCGAGAAGAGCGCGTCGCTCGTGTCCTCGATCGGAGGCACGGTCTCACCGGTGACTCTCACAAGACACTCGTCAGAGGCATCGGCTGCGATGAGCCAGCTGTGACTGCCGTCGTTCGGCGTCGATCCGATGATGTCGTACCAGGAAGCGCCGTTGTCGGTCGAGTAGCTCAGGGCAACTGATGCGAATGCACCGGTCCAGGTCCAGGCAACGTCGTGCGGGTTGCCTGTGCCCCACTCCTCGCCACCGTTAGGCACGGTCAGCGTGATCGTCGGTCCTGGAGGTCCACTGAGCGTCACTGTGCCACTCACCGCGTGCGGAGGACTGCCGTAGTTGTCGCCGGTCAGCCCGTAGTCAATCTCAAGATCTCCACTGAAACCGGTGTCGATCGTAACGTTCACGGTCGCCAACCCAATCTCATATGGATAGATGACATTGGAGGCGTCGCCGATCCAGTCCACGGAGGCCCCGTCCCCTGTCGTTCCATCCCACACGAGCGTTCTGCTTGATGTGGAAGGAGAGAAGTCGGTGCACGTGTTCACCGTGACACCTGCGGGGAAGTCCAGGTTGATCTCCTGGATCCACTCCTGGTCCGAACTTCCGTTGTACGCGGAGAAGACGATGTCGATCGTCGTTCCCGGTGTGTACTCGGAAGGATCGGACGTTACACTCGAGCCGGTCAGATCTCTGGCCCCTCCGCCATCCACGATGTCGATCTGGTAGTTCAGGACCGACAGAGCCTCACCGATGTTGCTTATGTAGAGCGTCCGGCTGGTTGTCTCACCGGACTCAAGCGTTACATCGAAGCTCGTGGGACTGACATCGACAATGGGAGTGTATGTCGGTCCCACTGTGACCGTACCGAAGTACGGCATTGCGTTGAACGATGTCACCGTGAGCACAAGAGCGTCGCCGTCGCTGAGCGTCTCGACGATCGCTATCGCAGCATCCCCGCTCGCGTTCGTGAGCGCGGAGCCGTAGAGAACACCGTCATAGTAGAGAGCGCAGAGCGCTCCCTCGACACCCGTGACCTCTACATCGAACGTCGCAGCTGCCGACTCGATCTCGCTGTCGTGGACCACCGTCACAGATGCCGGCGTGTCTGTCGACACCCTGAGCGACGGGTCGCCGAACACGATCCACGTCTTGAACATGTTCATGCCGTCGGTGCCGTACGTGTCCATCATCTTGCAGCTGCCGTTGAAGCAAAGGCCGCCGAAGGTTCGCTTCTCACCAGCCACGAGCAGATCAGTTATCTCGTCCTGCCCATCCATGGGGGAATTCCACGACTGGTTGATGGTGGACATGTAGGCGCCGATCGCCCCGGAGGGCTCGCTGCCGTGCGTCGCCCTCAGCCACGCCTCGGCGAAACACGTGTAGTTCGAAAACTGGCCGTTCACACAAGCGACACTGATGATGAACGGGAGCATATTGTCGTTCGTGAGCGCGTTCACGTGGCTTGTCGAGAAGCCTGTCGAACTCCAGCTGTATGTAGAGCCGTGACCGGTGTAGTTGATGATGCTCCGGCCGTTGTTGAGACCGTTCGTGACCATCGAGGACGTTCCGCTCGGATCGTAGATCTGATCTACTTCCGTGTATGTGAAGCCGAGGAGGTCGGTCCGGATGTTGTCCAGGTGCACGTTGTCGTACTCTCCGTCGTCTCCTGGACCCTGATTCGACGCGACACCCATTCCCTTGTGGTACCACGCGGCCCCGGACTGCGGGTACTTCTCGTACTCGACACTCCTGAGTACCTGCGTCTCCACCTGGGCTACAGACTCAGCGGAGAAACGGCCTACGAACAGCTCCGGGTAGTTGTCCGAACCCGCAATCAGCGAGTAACTCGGATCGGATGCGCCACCCCCTGAGCTGAGAGAGGGGACCTGTGCAGCATCGCCGACCAACAGAACGAACGCGAGACCGTTCGTGTTGTAGTAGTTCTCTATGTAGCTATCGATGCCGCTTGCGGTGCTGCCTGCATCCGTCACGCTCACCATCTCACAGGGAACACCCATCTGCTTCTTCCACTCGACGAATGGTTCCATGGCCGTCATGAAGCTCCCGTAGGAGATGACGAGCATGTTGCCGATCTCGCCGACCGATGCGTACCGGTCAAACCTCACATCGTCGTAGTTGAGGAAGTGACTGGAGTAGATACGCTCGAACTCGGCCACCCTGGACTCATTCGGATTGCGATCGAGCACATTGACGCGCCCGGAGCCAGTCGAGTAGACCTCCACGATAACGCTCGTGTAGACTCTCAGCGTCTTCGTGGCAGGATTGTACTGGACGGGATTCAGGACGACCGTCAGGCCTCTCACGTCACGCATGATGTACGGCTCGCGAGCGTGAGCCGTCTCTGCGGGGAACCACTGATCGGTCTGGTAGAACGAATCGAAATCATAGGAGACCGTGGCAGGATCTATGTTCCTTGTGATGATGCCCTTCGATGGTGCGACGGGCACATCTTCAAAGTCCACATAGCTCGTCCCCAACACACGGACATCCATCGCCGCATTATCGGGGATGATGATGCTCCTGGCTACGACCGGAAGCCCGGGAAGACCTCTCTCCAACATCTTCCCTTCCGTGCCGATGGTGATCTCGTAGTACGTATCGCCATCGATGTCCACGGGGCTCTTGTTGAAACTGCCGAACTCGTACTCGATGACGGTCCGGGTACCATCTGCCACAACTACGTCAACAGCAACGGCATCCGTGTCGCTGTTCAGCGTCACTGTCTCAGCTGCCGCGCCGAGCGCGAGCAAGGCCAGAGCGGCCAGTACCAATCCTGCTATTCGCAAGACACACTCCCCCATTTCGAGGTGACAAGCTAGTGGCCCGCCTCAAGCGGGTCTCTTTTGATCATCGAACACATAGCAATACAAGCTGTCAGACCGTAACCGACAGCAGACTACCATCTTAGCAGCACTTCTGAGTGCATATATTATACCACAGAAACGCAATTTGTCATTGCCATTTCTGCGGCACGATCTGGCCTTTTGATGCAGATGGAAGCTCCCAGGTGCTCAAAATGCCGCCAAATCAGCGGTCTTGGCGGCAATCCTCCACCGTGTGGGCCCAAGGCCGGCTGCGGACGCCCGCGCTGGCGGTCCTTCACGGGGCTCTTCGCGGGCCGTGCCTGGGACAGAAAGAGGAAGCGGGGCCACCATTCGGGTGGACCCCGCATCTCCATTTGTATCATATGCTGCAGTCGCGAAGCGACTGCCAAGCTGTCGTCGCT
>CAZFRO010000038.1:0-5267 GCA_964521425.1 uncultured bacterium | reverse complement strand
TCGTGTACGACTACGTCTCCGGTTTCCATCGCCAGAACGACGATGGATCGACGACCCTGGAGAACGGTCGGTTGCCTCTGTTCCGGAACTACGATGATCACGGCAATCCCCTCGGACGACCGCGTACGCTGTTGATCGACAGCGAGCAGCTCAGTTCGCAGCTTCTGTCAGAGGAGTCACACCCATACGCATCGCACCCGGCTCTGGGGATCCGCGTGGCGTACTCGTCGCGCTTCCCCGACGTCTCATCGGAGGACCGAGGACCGGCAGTCGGAGTGCTCAGGGACGTCGAGTCACTCGACATCGATTTGACGGAACTCCAGAAGTCGGGGCTCAAGGAGGCGATCAAGCGTCGTCGTGCAGCGATGCGCAAGTGAGTGCCGGCGTCACAACGACGCCGATGAGACGGGGAGTACTCGATCCATTCTTGAGCGGAGGGATCCCACTCATGGGCGAAGGGCGTGGACCGGATTGGAGCGACTTCGTAACGGTACTTCGAACTGGCGACCCCGTGATGCTGTCGGTTGCCAAGTCGCTGCTGGCCGATGCAGGGATTCGATCGACCACCAAGGGAGAGGGCGTTCAGGACCTGTTCGGTCTCGGGCGAGCGGGGACGGGCTACAACGTTCTTGCCGGACCCGTCGAGCTCCAGGTGATGCGAGAGGACGAAGAGACGGCGAAGGCTCTCCTTGATGAGCACACGAAGTCTGCCGGGGAGCCGATGGAGTTCGAAGAAGAGGATGCCTCTGACGATGACACGTCTCGGAGCATCCTGAGCACCGCCCGCTCCGCGTGGTGGCGGCGTCTCATCTGGTTGGCTCCCTCGATCCTGGCTGCAGTGTGGATTCTCGTTGTAGTAGTGGGGTCCGAGCGGTCAGACCGTCCTTCGCCGGCCCCCGTGGTGTTGCCTCCAAGTGCCTTCGCTGAGGACTACGCCACGGAGATCTACCGGGCGATCCTGCTGGCCGAGGGTGTGTCCAACGAATCCGAGTTGACCATCGTCTCCGCCCGTCCGATCGCGGCCAGAGATTCCGTCATCCTCGAGGAGTGGACGGTCTCGCGGGGCGACGACCACGTCTACTATCCGGTGTACGCATACCTGAGAGCTGACAGCCTGTGGCATCTCCGTGTCGGGGAATCGCAGAAGAACCGACTGACGGTGTCGTGGCTGAGGCGTGATGAGTTCATGTCGCGGTACTAGGGGATTCCCCGAGAAGGTTGTGTAGCTACTGCAGTTGCTCAGAAGACGATCCGATACCCGAACGCCGATTCTCGTGAGGACCGCCGCAGGCCGCTGGCAGGAGGGACCGTGACGAAGCATCCGTACAGACAGATATCGTGGGCGATCACGACGCGCTGCTTCCTCGCATGCGCTCACTGCATGATCGAGGCGTCGCCCAGCGGACACAGTATGAGCCTGCCCGACGCGAAACGGGTGATCGCACATCTTCCGAGAGACGGTGTCTACGATCTCGAGCTGACCGGCGGCGATCCCTTCATGGACTACGCCCTGTTGGTCGGGATACTCACGGAACTCGGCGGCAAGAAGGAGCAGCGGAGAGTCACGATCCACACGACCGGTCAGTGGGCCGCATGTGAGGATGAGACTCGATCCAAGCTATCGCAGCTCAGGGACCTCGGGGCCGACGGCATAGACTTTCTGTGTGACGATGAGTTCCACATTGAGGCCGGGCTTGACCGGAGCAACTACGACAGGGCGGTCGCGCTCGCCGGGGAGGTCTTCGGAGCGGACGGCGCGTTCGTTCGGAAGCCGGATCTGTCCGAGGGAATCATCCCGATCGGCCGCGGTTCGCGTGCTTCCGTGGAGGAGTACTGGGGGAAGAGCACCTGCAATGTCAAGACATCGGACATCGATCGCAGCATGCAGATGCACATCACGCATGAAGGCGAGGCGTTTGTGTGCGACAACCAGGTTGCTCCCTCACTGGGGAGCATCGTGCAACGGAGCTACGAAGATCTTATCGGTCTCGCGAGAGAGGACCGATACCAGCAGGCGTTGATGGAGTTCGGTCCGCTCGGCATCGCCAGGATGGAGGGCCTCGACGAGGATCGCTGGAGTTCGCGGATCGACGAGGTCGGCGAGTGTCGAACCTGCATCGAGCTGTTTCGCTGTCTGGAGAATGGTACCGGTGACCGTGGGAGGGATGTGGATTGAGCAGAAGGACACTCGCACTTGCTATCACTCTTCTCATCGTGCTTCCGAACTTCGTCTGCGCGGAGTGGACGGAGCTGGCCGCGGGCATGGAGCTGGGGCAGTTCAAGACCGGCGTGGCGACGGCGGTCGGGGATTCCACGATCACCGTGCTCCGTGTGGACCCATCGCGGTGGGAGCTCGCCTTGCTCTCATCATCGGACGGGATGAAGACTGCCAGGCACTGGTGCGAGTCCGAGGGGCTGAGCGTTGCCACGAACGCGGGGATGTTCGCGACCGACTATCGAACGCACGTTGGCTTCATGAGCGAACGCGGGCATGTCAACAACCCCGGCTGGAACCACTACCAGTCGGTCGCCGCGTTCGAGCCGGTCAGCGACACTGCTCCACGTTTCCGGATCGTCGATCTGGACGGTGGCGAGCTGACGGCCAGCGAAGTCGACGAGCGCTACGCGTGCGTGGTGCAGAATCTCAGACTCATCAAGCATGATGGCATCAACCGGTGGTCCCCGCAGGAGAAGCGGTGGAGTGAGATGGCGCTGGGAGAGGACTCAGAAGGGCGTGCGCTCCTCATCTTCTGTCGCTCCCCATACAGCATGCACGACTTCAGCGACATCCTGCTCTCGCTGCCGATCGATGTCGTGGCGGCGCAGCACCTGGAGGGCGGGCCGGAGGCACAGCTCTACATCGATGTGGGGGAGACGCAGTTGGAGATGTTCGGCAGCTACGAGACGGACTTCGTGGAGAACGATGGCAATGACCGTGCGTGGCCCATACCCAACGTGATCGGTCTGCGGCCACGCGACGATACCTCGACATCGGAGCATGGCTCCGCGCTTCCGCACACTCCGTGAGAAGCGAGTAACTCGAAGGGATGACGATTGCACGCCAGAGCCCCAGGATGTCGATTCGTTCGCGCTCTCGCGATTGCGTGTGTTGCTCTCGCCGTCTTCGCGTCATCCTGCGCGGACCACGGCTCCAGTTCGGACTCTGGTTCCAGGTCTAACTCCAATACTGACCCACCGGCGGCCGTGGCCTCCCGGGGCACGTATGCCGACTCGCTGGCCGCCATCAACGCCAGGCGTTCGGATCTCTGGACCCAGTACGGGCGGACTCAGGGAGCGGAACGCGCTCAGGCGATCACACGAGCGCAGCGACTCATACACCTGTCGATTGCGAAGAGCACGGCGCCGTTCTGGTACGGAACACCCTGGGACTTCAACGGGACATCGGAGACACCGGGTGAGGGGAAGATCGCCTGCGGGTACTTCGTCACCACCGTTCTCCGCGATGTTGGATTCGAACTCGAGCGCGTCGCACTTGCGCAGCAGGCCTCCGAGATCATCATCCAGAGTCTGGTGAGCGAGGAGCACATCAGGCGGTACAGCGATGTGCCGATCACGTCGTTCGTAGATCTGGTGAGAGCATGGGGGGCGGGACTGTATGTTGTCGGCCTCGACTGTCACGTCGGTTTCATCGTGTGTGAGGCCGACGAAGTGCGCTTCGTGCACTCGGGCTACGCGAAACCATTCTGCGTTGTCTCGGAGAACGCGGAGGAGTCTCCGATCCTGGGGGCATCTCGATATCGGGTACTGGGCAAGCTGACTGCCGACCCTAAGCTGGCCCGCACATGGCTGGCCGGTGAGTTCATACCGACGGTAGGGACATAGGTTCAGGTGCGGGGCTATCCGCGCAGGGGGTCACCCGCTGTGCCGGCACATCCACACGACCGGGGAGAAGCGCGATGAACCGATGGGCAGTAGCTGTTGCGGTCACGGTCGCATGCGTGTTCAGTGCGGGGACGTGCGGTGCTGGCGTCGCCGCTGGGGATGCAGAGCAGTGGGAGGTGATCTCCGAGGGCATGCAGCTGGGCACATTCGTGGGACCGGAGAGCGTGCTGGGTGACTCTGAGATCCACATCCTCCGCATCGACCCCGAGATCTGGGAACTCAAGATACTGAGCATCAGTGAGATCGAGGCGGCGAATGAGTACAGCCCGATGCGCTGGTGCGAGGAGTATGGACTTGCGGCGGCCATCAACGCAGGCATGTACGCGATGGACTACAGCACACACGTCGGGTACATGCAGTGCGGCGAACACGTGAACGAACCGGATGTCAATCACTACAAATCGGTGGCCGCATTCGGGCCGCTGCGGTATGACACGCCGCTCTTCCACATCTACGACGTCGATGCCGAGGGCTTCGATCTGGCAGACATCGTCGACGACTACGAGTATGTGGTTCAGAACCTCAGACTGATCAATCGCAGCGGAGAGAACCGTTGGACGCTTCAGGAGAAGATGTGGAGCGAGGTCGCCCTAGGGGAGGATGAGGACGGGCGCATTCTGTTCATTTTCTGCCGGACGCCGTACACGATGCATGAGTTCAACGATGTGTTGAAGTCGCTGCCGATAGGTCTCGTATGCGCGCAGCATCTGGACGGCGGTCCCGTCGCGGAGATGGTCATTCTGACCGACGAGATCAGATACGAGTTCATTGGCAGCTACGAGACGGGTTGCTGTGAGTACACCACGAACACGCGAGCATACCCGCTTCCCAATGTCATGGGGGTGGTGAGGAGAGACCGCTAGACCGCCGGCGTGGGTCCCGAGCGGAAGAGCGCTCATCGTGCAGTGAGTCAGGAGTCCCACATTGAACTCGGCCGTTGGACAGGTGCCGCAGCCGGAGTACGTGATAGCCCCGTCTGGTTGGACGCCGGATGACGACAACCCGTTCTCCGCAGATGGGAGTTACGGACCTGCAGACAGCGCCATCGTCTTGCGGGACGGCGATGACACAAGGACCTGGTATGGAGCCGGTCGCACGGGTCTGTTCGCGCTTCATCTCTGGGCGGGGTTGCCGGATGTCCGCGAGAGGGTCGCTGACTTCGTGAGGTACGAGAACGAGCACGGGCGGGTCTCGATCGTGGCGTTGCCTCAAGACCTCGCCGGTCGCCGATTCGTCGATGAAGCACTGGCGCAGGTGCCGGCCGCGCCGCGCCTCCGGGAGAGCGATCCTCGCTGGGTCGTTCACTCAACATCGGAGGATGCCTGGCGCTCGATCCAGAGAGACAGGGCGATCTCGGCGCTGTC
>CAZFRO010000037.1:0-6252 GCA_964521425.1 uncultured bacterium | reverse complement strand
CTGGTCGGTCGACGCCTCGGTCACGATCGCGCAGTGGGACCGCCACGGTCTGGAGCGACTGGTGCGATACTGTGCCCGACCGCCGTTGAGCCAGGAGCGACTCGGCCGGCTCAACGATGACACACTCGTCTACAGCCTGCGCAAGCCGACCCTCGACGGCCGCACCGAGCTGATCCTGACCCCGCTGGAGTTGCTGGACCGGCTCGCTCATCTGGTCACGCCGCCGCGCATCCACAAGCACCGGTACTGCGGCGTGCTGGCCCCGAACGCCAAGCTGCGCCGGGCGGTCATCGAGTCGGCCGGCCCGCCTGGGGCGACGTTGCAGCAGGACCTGACACTCCGTCGTTCATACTCGCCCTGTCTCCCGGAGGGTAACCCATGGGGAGAGCTCATAGGAGCATATGGCGCGGGCTGCGGCATTACTCCCGTTGAGGACTCGTTCTATGCGGTGGCTCTCGGCGACGAGGAAATCCAGCTTCGCTGGTCGTTCGAATCGGCGGCAGATATGAACGGGATTGTCATTATGCGTTCCCTTTCGCCAGAGGGGCCTTTTGTTGAGGTCGGCGATGAGCTGCTACCGCCTGTTTCACCCGGCGAGTATGTGGATGATACTGTTTGGCCTGAGACCACCTTCTGGTACAGGTTGCAGGCTGTTCTGTCCGATGGTTCCCAGCAACTTCTCAGTTCAGCAACACCGCAGGCGACAACAGGCGGGCATCTTCAGGCAGTTCTCTACTCGCCCTCGCCGAACCCGCTTTCGAGCACGACACGGATACAGTTCGAAGTTCCCGATGGGACATTCCGGGTTAGACTCGCCGTGTATAATCTGGCGGGCCAGCTAGTTCGGAACCTCGCTAGTGAGTTCCTCCAAGGTGGCCGATACGATGTCGTGTGGGACTGCCGTGATGAGTCGCGGCGTTCTGTGACAGCCGGCGTCTACTTCGTGCGGTTCGAAGTCGACCGCGAAATTCTGAGTCGGAAGCTGATCCTTGTACGGTAGGAACTCTGCCGTTCATGGACCCGTTGCGATGTGGCAAGACATTGTCTGACCACACATAAGCCATTCGCTCATAGAACCTCCGATTACATTATTGTATAATGATATCAAGAGAATATTTGCTCGATACGCGCGTGGCGTGGTAACGAAGGAGGGATGCATGCGTCGATGCACAGCCGTGATGCTTGTGCTTACTGCGGTCATTGTGCTGCGGGGTATAGCAATCGCCGGCTACTCGATCTCGCAGAGCGTTGTGGGAACTGGCGGTGGTGGGGGAAGCGGACATAGCTACACTGTTCTAGGTACGGTTGGGCAGGCGGCGTTCGGAGTGGCTGACGCCGGTTCCTTCATCAACGAGGTTGGATTCTGGTACCAGCCTGGATGGATCCTGACAGGTGTGGAGGACGGCCCGCCGCTCACGTTTGAGTTCGGACAGAATCACCCGAATCCATTCAATCCAGTGACAACGATGAGCTTCTCGGTACCCCAGCCCGCTGACGTAGAGATTGTTCTCTACAATGTGACCGGGCGGGAAGTGAGAATGCTCGTGGACGAGCGTCTTGAACCAGGGCGTCACGAGTTTGTTCTCGATGCATCCGGTATGCCGAGCGGCATCTACTTCGCCCGCATGGTTGCGGGCAGATTCGTGGAGACTCGGAAGCTCGTACTGCTGAAATAAAGCTACGGTCGCCAGTCTCCCTCCCCTTGTTATCAGCGGTTCAGGGGTGGTTGGGATTCGGCGATTCAACCATGTAGATAACGCAGGAATGAACATATCACTCTGAATGAGGAGGAATGAGAATGAAGCGGTCACTGATTCTCACAATGGCAGTGCTCATGGTCTTCGTGGCTGTCGCCGCGGCGGCGATGCCCCAGACAATGAGTTACCAGGGCGTTCTCAGAGGCGACGATGGGAGCGTGGTCGTGGACGGTGATTACGAACTCGAGTTCGTAATATGCACTGACCCGATAGGTGCTGTTCCGCTGTGGGAGGAGACCCAGACGGTGCCCGTCGCTGACGGGATATTCAACGTTGTCCTCGGCAGCGTGACACCGATAGACCTCGACTTCGATGTTCCGTACTGGCTTGGTATCTCGGTCGAGGGAGAAGAGCTCAGCCCGCGCGTCGAGCTGACCTCAGCACCGTACGCGTTCCGTGCGGCCTATGCGGAATCCGCACCGGGAATCGGTGGTCTGACGCTACCGTATGGTGGGAATGTAGAGAGTAACGATACGCCAGCCTTCCAAGTTCGCAACGATGGGACGAACGGTGCTGGCTTCTTTTATGTCAACAATCCTGCGAGTCCCTCGAGTGCGCTGGCCGCCCGGACGACTGGCACGGGTTCCGCTGTGTTCGGTGGTGTGTGGAGCGGTACTGGCACGCCTGGTAGCTTCTGGAATTACGATGCGGACAACAACTCCTCGGCTCTGATCGCCGGAACCTATGGCGACGGTCCGGCCATCAACGCGTTCGCCAATGGGAACGGTCTCGCTGGTCAGTTCAACGGGACCATCTATGTCAGCGAACAGGTGGAGACTAACTCGATTCAGTTGCTGGATTCGCCGACGGCCGGCTATGTCCTGACGTCCGATGCTAACGGCGTCGGCACGTGGCAAGAGGTTGGCGGTGGATTCACGCTACCGTACAGCGGCATGGCTTCGTCCACCGGTCCGGCGTTCGCTGTCGGGAACTCGGGTGGCGGATCGGCCGCTCACTTCTCCGGCGATGTTGGCATCGGTGAGGACTACCCGCTAGCGAAACTCCATGTTGAAGAGATCGGTGACGATGATCCTCTAAGGGTGCGTGTCAGTGGCACCACGAGGCTTATGGTCAAGAATGACGGTAACGTGGGAATCGGTATCATCACGCCACAGAACAAGCTCGACGTCGAGGGCGGCGCCGTCATCGGCTCAATCTACTCTGGTTCGCACGTCGCACCGATTGACGGTCTTCTCGTCTACGGTGATGTTGGCATCGGCACGGCATCACCTTCCTCGAAGCTCTCTGTGAGTGGCGGCTCCGGTTCGGTCGATCTGCTCATAGAAGCCGACACGGACAACATTGGAGAGGACGACCACCCGTCGTTGACGCTGTCGCAGGACGGCGGCACGGTCACAGGCCAGGTCGGATTCTTCAACGACTTCGACTCTGCGACGAATGACTTGGCACTTGTTAATCGTTTTGCTGACGGTGAGGTAATCCTAGCGGCTGGCAACGCGGAAGCTATCCGCATCAAGACCGACGGCGATGTGGGTATCGGCGTTACGAATCCGGGGTCGCACAGACTATACGTCGATTCGGACGCGAGTGGTGCGAGCGGCTCGACGGTCTACATTAAGAACGACCACGCGAGCGGTCTAGGTCTCGTCGTCGACGTTACGTCAGACGATCTAGCCATGCTCTGTTCCCAGCACGGTGATGGCGACATCCTCCGCTGCGACAGCTACACAGGTGGGTGGCATTCGGTTTTCAAGGTGGAGAACGACGGGCGAGTCGTGTGTTCCGTTGTCGAGATCACGGGTGGTAGCGACCTAGCGGAGCCGTTCGAGGTCGCCGGAGGCACGGACATTGCGCCGGGAACCGTTGTGTGTATCGATCCCGCAAATCCAGGCCAGCTCAAGCGCTCGACGAAGCCGTATGATAGAACGGTCGCCGGCATCGTGAGCGGTGGCAACGGCGTCAACACTGGTATAATGATGAGCCAGACAGGTAGCAAGGCGGATGGTTCACATCCGGTTGCTCTTACGGGGCGCGTGTACTGTTACGTGGATGCATCGTACGGAGCCATCGAGCCAGGCGACCTTCTCACTACGTCGCGCACTGCTGGACACGCGATGAAGGCGTCCGACTCCTCGAGGTCGCACGGGGCAATCATCGGTAAGGCTATGACAGCACTCTCGAGCGGCCGCGGACTCATCCTCGTTCTCGTAACGCTGCAGTAGGGGTGTTACTTAACTTCGAGAACGAGGAGGTCTGTGATGGTATCGCTAGGACGGAAGAGGTCTTCAGTACGGAAACCGAATGCGTGGCACACGCATATTCCCTTGTCTGTGCTGTGCAGTGCGATCGTTTGCATTGCCGTGTTCGTTGCACCGACGGCCGTTGGAGCCATCGAGCGAGCCGATATCCCCGTCTATCTGTGGGATCCGGACTCGCCCGTGGACATTCTAGTGCACAATCCGGAGGGCAGGGACCTTAAGCTGCCGGAGCCGTATCTTCCTCCCATGCTTGAGGAACTGCTCGGACATGGGGCTACCGAGGCCGATATCGCCACGCGCGTGCGCGTCGGCGACAATGTCACATTCGGCGTGGTCTACGGCGACGACGCGAACGAAGGGTTCAACGATCCCGTCCTCGGCGCTGACAGGCGCGCTGCGTTCGAGTTTGCGATGGAAATCTGGGCGGCACGTCTTCAGGGTCCGGGCTTCGTCTCCTGTAGTGCGACGATGACACCGAGGGGTGGGGATGCGTGGGGCTGTGTGCTCGCTTCGTGTGGACCCGCCGGTTGGTACAGGGATTTTTCCCACGCTCCACATGACGATACTTGGTATCCGGAGTGTCTGGTCGAGGTCATCTCTGGAACGGATCCCGACACGGGTCAACTCGATATCAGTGTCGATTTCAACAGCGACGTTGATAACGCCATCGTGCTGGGTCCGACCGACTGGTACTACGGCACCGATGGGAATCCCGGGATACACATAGATTTCGTCTCCACGACGATTCACGAGCTTTGTCACGGCATAGGTTTCGTCTCCTCGTTCGTGAGTGACGGGAGCTACGGCGGGGGCACGGCTGACCCGTTCGTTTTCGACCTGTATCTCGTCAATGCTGCCGGTAATCAACTCATCTCGCTTGCGACATCACCGAATAACGTCGTGAACCCCGTGCGCTGGGCCGGGCAGTTCGGGCGCTACGCGTACAACAACGACTTCGGCGCTGCAGGCAACGTGCCGATGTTCGCACCGAACCCATGGGAGGGTGGTTCGAGCATCTCGCATCTCGATGAGGCGACCTTCACCGGTATCTGGGAGATGCAGACGCCGTACGCTGACGGTGTCTGCCATGTCCCTGACTCGATTGTGATGGGCATACTCCAGGACATCGGATACAGCCTGCCTGTGTCGAGATACGTTCATGGCGCGGCGACCGGTTTCGAGGACGGGAGTAGTCAGAATCCGTTCGACACACTGGCCGAAGGTGTCGCAGACGCGCCCGCTGGTGGTGTGGTCAGAATGTTCCCCGGCTCGTACGATGAGCCCATGACCATTACAAAAGAGGTCGAACTCCACAGTGCGTGTGGGACGGCCGTTATAGGGGAGTGATAGCGAACGGGCGCATTGTGCGGGGATTGTGACTGCGCTGGCGTTGAAGGGGAAGGTAGAGATATGAAAGCGAGAGACAGCCTTGTGCGGTACGTGGCGGTCGGTCTTGCAGGCGCCGTGCTGTGTCTGTGTCCGCACGTGGGACGGGCGACAGAACCGTCGCTCAATGTCCGACTGATCGGTGGGCAGGGTGGGAGCTATCCGCTGGCCGACATCGAGAATCTCGCCTTTGGGAGCGAGACGCTCCAGATAGTCGCTCTGAGTGGCACCGACAGCTACGTACTCGAGGAAATCGTCCGCATCGACTTTGACCTCGATGTATGGACGGGCGTCGAGGGCCCAGAAGGCGAGACTGATGTGCTCAAGATTCTACATCTATTTCAGAATCAACCCAACCCATTCAATCCGGACACGCAGATAGCGTTCGAGCTTCCGCAGACCGGCCTGGCCGAGCTTCGGATCTTCGCGGTCAACGGCCGGCTGGTTCGTACGCTGTTGGACGAACCGCGTGGCGCGGGTCCACACAGCGTTCATTGGGACGGTCGGGATGATGCCGGGCAGCCGGTGGCGAGCGGTGTGTATTTCTATACGCTGGGCGCGCTTGGAGTGGACGAGAGCCGGAAGATGATACTGCTGCGCTAGGGCGAGCATCGGGCAAGTTGTGAGAGTGCGACCATTAGCCGCTGCGGGAGGGACAGAAATGAAACGTCTGATCACGATTACCATGACACTGGCCGTGCTCCTTGCTATGTCCGTGAGTCACGGCGGATGGGTAATGCGTGTCCACGACGGAGCGCTCGTGACGGAGTATCCGGTCGCCGATGTCGACAGCGTGACGTTCTACGATTCAGGCCCGCCGCCGATGGTCGTCGTTCCCGCCGGCACCTTCGAGATGGGCAGCCCGACCGATGAACCCGGTCGGTTTTCGA
>CAZFRO010000036.1:0-7339 GCA_964521425.1 uncultured bacterium | reverse complement strand
AGATGTACTATCGTGGGCAGGAGGGTCAGGCCATCGTGGCAGGACTCACATAACCGGGTCTCCGGAGAAACCGGGGCGGTTCACCTACGATGCGCAGTACATCTTCAACAAGTTCGACGCAAGCGCACTCGACATCACACCGCTGATGTTCGAGCACGCCTTCTTCTGCACCAAGTGCGGCAACATGGCATCGCAGAAGACCTGCCCGCACGGCAACGAGGACCACGTGTTCCTCTCGGGGACCAAGGTCCGCGCGATGCTCGAGAATGGTGAACTCCCAGCTCTTGCCCTTCGCGTCGGATGAGCC
Organism: uncultured bacterium; assembly: GCA_964521425.1. GTDB lineage: Bacteria > Joyebacterota > Joyebacteria > Joyebacterales > Joyebacteraceae > Joyebacterum. Next base: position 7,032 of record CAZFRO010000036.1, on the reverse strand, counting down.
TCGTCGTCGAACGCTGATGCTCTGTCACTGGCGAGATCATCGGGTGTGCACGTGACATGGATCGTCCGGCTTCTGGTTGGTTTCTACGGCAAGTTGAACGCCAACCGTGTGCTCCGCCGTACGGACACCCGCAACCGCTTGTCCATCACGCGATTACGGACACGCTCAGGGACTACAGTGTGCTCGCGTTGTCGATAGCGACGGGCCGCACACAACACCAGAGTTAGGGGCAAGTGGCGCGGGATAGAGAGCGGCCCAGCTGGTAGGAGAAACCAAACATCACACAGAAGTTGCCACGATTCCGTACACGTTACAAGTGAACGGATTCTCGTTCATTGGGCTGTCCGGGGGGTCCGCATCCTGCAAAGAGTCACCCCGCACGCACGGGGTGCCCGGTCATCCTGCCTCCACCTGCAAAGCAACTGCTTGGCTGTCGGTGCACAGCGGCCGAGCTGCTGCCGCACTTGGCAGAAGCAGCCTACTCAAGAAGCAGCATCTTCCTACTCGACTCCACTTCGCCCGCAACCATGCGGTAGAAGCAGACGCCTGTCGCCATCGTGTTGCCCCTTTTGTCCATGCCGTCCCACACGGCGCTCGCCATGAACATGGGAGACCTCTCCGTGTATGCGATCGACTCCGTCACTCGGAATTCGACGACGCACGTGTCGGGAGCGTCTCTCCATGCGCTGCCAGGATTCACGATGTCGGCACCGCGCGCAGCTGCGGGCGCGATGGACGGGGAGAACACAAGTTGGGAGAACGTGAGAAGGCAGGCCAATCCTGTGAGCGCAGTGTTCATCATCGTCATGTGTCCCTTCCGTGGAATTCCCCGTTGATCCGTGTTGTCTGCCTGAGTACGACCGCCTGCGCATGTCCTCCCGTGTGCGACCACCTTGGACTGTGGCTACTGCGCACGTCTGCCCGAGCACGGCTATCTGAGCACCACGACCTTCGCTCGCGCGATCCGGTCGCGGGTCACGGCCTTCGCGAAGTAGATGCCCGACGCGACGCGGACGCCGTCACTGTTCGTGCAGTCCCAGTTCAGCGTGCCCTCGCCGGCGGGAACGGTGATGGCTCTCTCTGTCACAAGCCGCCCAGCGACATCGTAAATGCCGAATGTCAAGGTTGCTTCGGTCGATGACCGATACCTGAATGACACGTTCCCCGAGGACGGTGTCGGGAAGGCGCGTGTGAGCTGGAAGTTCGTTGCGGCTGGAGTATCCATGCCTTCGATTCCGGTCGTTGCGGAGTCGGCGATCCTCAGATAGGCGACATCGTGGGCGCCGATCATCAGCGTGTCGGAGTAGACGGCGCCTGAGACGGTGCTCCTCAGCACGGGGCCGAGCCCGGGTCTCCAGCGTTCGACCATGTAGTCAGGTCCGGAGATCCCACAGGCGTCGAGGTTGAACGAGAACGTACCCGATAGAGCTCCGTCGGTGAAGTTGGTGAACACGAGCGCTACTGTCCCGTCCGTCGCGCGGAACGCTCCAGTCAGCACGCCCTGGAATGTCAGAGAAGGTGGCAGGGGAGGGTCCCAGGCGAAAGGTACGTCGATCTCCGCAAACACTGAATCAGGAGGTCGCAGCCACTCGCCCCGTCCGAGGTGCTCGGGCGACATGTCGTGGTAGGAAGACATCGTTGCGAGGAAGCTCCAGGCCTCGTCGCGATCGGGATAGACGTCGGCGTAGCGCGCGATCGCTACGGAGTCAATGCTGGCGATAAGTTTGGCGCCGTTGGTGAACGAGTACGCTTGCTGGAAGTTGTACGTGAGCGTGGACGGGTACGTGTCCCAGTATGCGGATGCACCTCCGATCTGAGCCATGTGGTCATGGTAGAGACACGCCGCCAGTGGGACCGGCATGCTTCCGGCCACAGAGAACGGCCCCGCATTCTGGGACGGTCCCGACTCCCAGTAGGGACAGAAGCCCGCGTCCACGACGGATGCCAGCATTTCGAATCTGCTCTCGTTCATCGTGAAGGCGCCGGGATTCTCGGTCCTGATCCGCGAGAACATGTGCCGGTACCCTTCGGTCCAATAGCTGCCGCCGCCGTGCGGATGATCGTGATCAGGCGAGTAGCACTTCACCTGGGCCGGGTACTCATCAAGGTAGAGATCCGAGGCGACACCTCCGGAGATGAGCGCTCCGACCGCATCGGGGCAGTAGTCCCTCCAACCCGCACCCGGGCACATCACGTAGTAGTCGAAGCTATCGCTGTAGTACTCGCGGCCGTTGAGGTTCCTTGCGACGAACTCCTCTCCGTGGGGACCAGGCCACTCGCTGGGTCTCCATGCTCTCGTGGCCGTGTACGGTGCAACGCGGATGCCGTCTCCGATGAGCCTCTCGGCGAGCTCTCCGTACTGGCTGTTCCACGATCCGGTCGCGAGGTAGTTCCCCCAGTTCCATCCGCGAAGGTGCGCGAGGAATTCGCACTCCTCTCCGAAGTAGTCGATCTGCTCGGTCACTCTGGCGTAGGCCGTGTCGACTGAGCCTCCGGCGCATGCAGCGACATCGAGCTTGATGGCGCCGGCGAGCGCCGCGACAGCGTCTGATACCCCGCCGTCTTCCGTGCACCAGGACTGCGTCGTCGCCCACTCGCGGTACTGCTTTGCGACATCCATCCAATCGCCCTTCGTCGAGCGAATGATCGTCGGGTAGGGAATGACGTAGTCGGCAGCCGGTGTCGCGTTGTCGTCAGGATAGTGCCGAACGTAGTGCTGGATGAACTGATCCGTCTCTATGCCCATGAACACGCTCTTCCGGTAGAACCCGGACGTGTCCTCTGTCGTGAACATGAGCCCGTCGAGACTCGTGGAGTCGTAGAGGTACGCGATCTGGGCGAACCAGAAGCCGGGCGCGTTGTTCGTACCGCCTCCGTTGGCGTCGACCTCGCGCTCGATTCCCCCTGTCCCCAGGTAGCAGCTCTCGATCGGATTCTCGAACAACGAGCCGGGTCCTATGGGAACGAGCAGGAGATCATCGGCTCCGCCGTCGCCGCCGAGTGGCTCGATGCCAACCGCCGGGTAGTCCATGGCGAAGATAGAGAACGAGTCGGAGCGGTTGGTGACCCGCGCGTTCCAGCGCGTCTCGGACGCGTCCCACGGCACGAGCACATCGAGCTCGATGTCGAGTGTCTCGCCCGGTGCGAACTCCGCGCTGTTCCAGAAGAACGTGAGTAGCTGGCCGTCTGCGGTTGGGCGACGCATCGTGTCTCGCACGGCGGAGACAGTCCAGGGGAAGACGTCGGTGAGATCCTCGACGCCCACGGAATCGCCTGGTGATGCGTCAAGCAGAAGGACACGCCAGAGAGGACTGTGGCCGGGGGCGAAGTCGTAGGTCACAGACTGCCCCGCATCGGTCATCGAGACGAGTTCGTAGTCGGTGTTGAACGTAGCCTCGAACGAGCCGTTCCCAACTGTGATAGTGTCGCGCGATGAGCGGCTCTGTGTCGCCTGTACGGGTGGCGGACAGAACAGGAACAGGGTGAGGAATAGGATCATCGGAATCTGAAGAGATGCTGTCTGTCGTGCCCTCATGTGAAACCACCTTGTCTCGCGTTGTCCCGGACCCCGAAGTGACGCCATCCACGCGCCAAAGCGATCCTACCTGATGAGAATGCCCTTGCGCGTGTGCGATTCGCCGTTCACTTCGAGCCTGTAGAAGTAGACGCCCGAGGCGACTCCCTCGCCTCGTTCGTTCCTCCCGTCCCATCCTACTGCGTACTCGCCCGCGTCCGTCGGGCCGTCGAGAAGCGTCCGCACGCGCCTGCCCGCCAGGTTGTAGACGGCCAATCCGACGTGCATCGGGACCGGCAGCTCGAACCGAATCGTCGTCACAGGGTTGAAGGGGTTCGGCGCGTTTTGGTGGAGCTTCGGCCGGGAGACGACATCGATCACGCCTGTTGTTATACCAGTGGGAACGAGGACTGTTATCGAGTGAGCGGGGAATGTGTATTCGAAGTCCGCTGCGAACTCCAGATCCGGATGGCGGGTCAGAGACACAGCGTGGGGATTGTCCGCCGAGTTGTAGTGCCAGAGCGAGTCCGCGTTGAGCTCGTATACCTGCATGTACTTAAAGTCCGGTGCGTTCAGAAAGCTCACGACCGCGGCGATGTCGGAGTGCTCCTCGACAGTGTCGGGGAGCGCCGAAGCCCGGTTGATGACGAAGAGGGCGGCCGATTCGCCGGACGGGTCCTTCATTGCGAGCGCGGTGAGATATGGAAGCGTGATGTCGACTTCGGCGGAGAACTCGTGATCCAGAATGGGGCAGTCTGTTAGCAGCGGTCCCAGCAGAGTGTCGCCCGACCGCGTCGTGAGGATCGAATAGAAGAGACCGCTCGCGTTCAGGTAGGTTCCCCCGCCGCCGATGCCGACAAACGCGGTCATGTCCCAGCCACAGGGGGGCATGTCCACCTCCGCCGCGAACGGGATGAGCATGTGGATTCCCAGCGTTCGGATGCGCGCCTCTTCGCTCAGACGGAGCATCTCCATGACACCGTTGGCGAGGGCGAGCGTCTGCCCCAGTGATTTCCCGAAGTAGCGTAGCTTCCTCTCTCCGTACGTCGGGTTCGGGCACGTGCTGTCACCGATGGAGGGGAGGACGATGACGTTGAACTCGCTTACCAGGAGGTCTACCGGGTCCCCCGGACCGAAGAGTGAGTCGAGCCGGGTGGAGCGCGTGAGGAGATCCTGCGCCATGTCGGAGGTGATGTCCTGGAGCCGCCAGTGCTCGGCTAGGACCTCGTTCGACTCCACCTCCAGGTAGGGGTGAATCGAGACGCAGTCGAAAGGGAGGGTGTCGAGCGCGGCCTCCTGGGTGGCCAAGAGGAACTCGTCAGTGAAGAACGAGGAGCTCACACGAGCTTCTGGGTCGACCGACTTGATCTGGCGATAGAAGTCGACCATGCCGTCCTTGCCGATCGAGACGTACTGGACGCCGATCAGCGATGACTCGGCGGGAATGGCGCCGTGCGTCGTGCCGTCCCCGAAGTCGATGCGCCCGGTGGCCGGGTCGAACACGTAGACCGAGTCCTGTGCGCCCCAGGCCGTGAGGTCGTCGACCCGTCGCCACTTATGTCCTGGATCTCCGATGTCTGCGCTTACGTAGAGAGCCATGAACGCCGTGTCGGGGTTGGCGGGCGGGTACCTGATGAAGAACGTCTCGTCCGGTAGCCCGTAGCTCCGCGAAGCGTCGATGCTCCAGTTGTTCTCGCGAGTAACGAGCTGGTACGGGTGACAGCCCCGTCCGCAGGCGTCCCGATACTGCGGCTGGCTGCCGCCGAGAAGGTAGTTGTCGATCCTCTGACGGGAGTCCTCACCGTCGAGCGGGTCCGGCAAGAGCCCATAGTGCCAGGCCCACGAGTTTCGGTAGTGGCCGCTGCTCCCGCCGATCACGTAGACTCCACCCAGCTCGTTTCCCACTTCCCAGTAGCGGATGCCGTACGGCTCGGGGTGGCCGAGGGAGGCTCGTACGGCGGCCCAGTCGACGCCGTCCCCGTTCGGATCGACTCCGACCTCGGCGTTGGCGAACTCGACCCAGTCGGCCGCGCGACGTGCCGCCGCTGGCTCGGTGCCGAAGTTGAGGTTGACAGTGGTGCCGTCCGCGTCGATGTCGTCCATGAACTCCATGAACTCCACGAACCCGAAGTCGTGGTAATGGTCTGCTGTCCCGCCGCCCCGGCAGTATGAGCCTGGCTTGTAGAAGCCCGGCTCGCGCGGGTAGGCTCCGATGCTCCGCCACCAGAAGAAGCTCCCGGAGCCGGTGCCGCCTGTGTAGCGCCAATGCTGAAGACCCAGAGGCCCGACGGCCTCGTAGAGCTCGGGCGCGAAGCGCCCGCTGGTCGTGTCGAACCCCGCCTGGTAGCATAGCTCCGTCATCGGGTGGTTGATGCCCAGGAGCTCCGGCTCGAGCGTACCGATCTCGTTCTGGAAATCGACCGTGATGGTCGGCGCGGCGTGCGCTGCGAGTGCGATCGTCAGAACGAGACAGAGCGTCGGACCGGTTCCCCTGATTGCCTTTCGCATGATGGCTCCCCCGGACCTGTGCCTACGGGTGTTGCCGTCCTTCTACCTGATGAGAATAGCCTTCCGCGTGTGCGATTCGCCGTCCACTTCGAGCCTGTAGAAGTAGACGCCCGAGGCGACGCGGACGCCTCGGTCGTTCCTCCCCAGAGCCAGCCCTCGGTGCTGTAGGAGAATTCGTCGATGTTGTACTTGACGAGGCCGTCTCCTGCGTCCTCCCAGGTCGCGCCTCCGTCGGTCGTGCGTAGGAACTCCCAGCTATCGTCCGGGTGGAGGCGATTGAAGCCGGTCACATTGATGTAGATGATGTCATCGTCAAACGGAGCGACCCACATCACCGTCAGCATCTGCGCGACGCTTGTCCTAAGCGTTGTCGAGTGCCAGACTCCGCCATCCTCCCAGGCGCGGCAGATGTGCATGAGCGTGTGGCCGCGTCCGAACTGTTCCGGCCCCGTCAGCGTGATGAGCTCCTGCCATCTTGCTCCGTACCATTCGTAGAGCCCCGTCGTGGTGGTCAGGAAGACCTCGCCGAAGGTCGACGTCTCGATGTTCATGACCCTGTGCATGCCTTGTTGCATGCTCCGGAGTCTCCTGGGTCGTTTTGCGAATGATCTTGCTTTCCAATCGCTCCCGCTGATCTCGTGGGCGACCACCACGAGGAAGATCCTTCTCGATACCCGCCAGCCGCAACTCTGCAAATCGACTTCGCCAGCGCCCAACCGTGTGGGCTTTGACACCTATCTTGCCGGCGATCTCGTTGTTCGCCATGCCATCTGCGGCCAGCAGAATCATGCCGGCTCGTTCTCTCTGTCGCACCGAAACCCTGCGGCCTTTGGACCACCGGTCAAGGGCTGCCCGTTCTCTCTTATTGAGAACGATCTTCTCTGCTACACTCATAATCAGTACCTCCACTGCAACTCTACAATGGAGGCATAGAGAAGGCAAGTTAATGCCCCTTTGACCTGCCCCCGATCGTAGTGCCATATTTAGAGACAGAGTGCCGCTGCTGATGC
>CAZFRO010000035.1:0-10577 GCA_964521425.1 uncultured bacterium | reverse complement strand
TGGCTCCTCGGGCAGGACTTGAACCTGCAACCCTCCGGTTAACAGCCGGATGCTCTACCATTGAGCTACCGAGGAACGTATTCTAAGCACGGGCCGACTGAGTCGCCCCGCGTCTATGTCCAAACGAGTATTGTAGCAACGCTCAGGTGCCTTGTCAAACCGATTTGGGGCCTCAAATGCCCCTCCTGCGGGACGGGGCGGGCGCCGCCGGCTATCGCAGGTGGACGAGCTTGCGGGCAACCCGCTCGCCCGCGACAACAGCCTCGAGAAAATAGACACCGGAGGCTACCATCCTGCCGTCATCGTCTTGGCCATCCCAAGCGAATCCGCGCATACCGGGCGGCTCCGGGCTGTCCACGACCGTCGCGACGAGCCGACCGGCCGCATCGCACACGCGCACCTTCACATGCGCCCCCGGCTCTGGAACAGTCACGGTGAATGAGGACTCGCATCGGAAGGGATTCGGGGCGCCGGGCGACAGTACCGGGCGGCTTCCGTGCTCCTCCCCCGTGTTCACCTCCGTGTTCCATGGGAGGCCGAAGCCGAAACCGCGAAGGGCATCGCCGTCGAAGTCGAAGAGTGTGATATTCTCATAGGGACTCCCCGGGCCACCGTCGACGACAAGAAAACCCGGCTCCCAGTAGAGCACACCCGTTCCGAGACCGCCTGGCGCTGCCTCGACGATCGCCACCACATCGCGGAGAAACTCGAACTGCCCATCCGGCGTCGCCGGGTAGTTGACGTGTAGCTGTGTCGAGTCGCCGACGAAGTTGTGCGTGTCATCATGCCAGTCGAGCGTCCACGGGTAGCCGGTCTCGACGATCATCAGCTCGCGCCCATATGTGAGCGCAAGGTCGTCCAGGTTGTCCCTGAGGTCCCAGATGGTCCCGTGCCACCATGGGTAGAACGAGAGCCCGATGATATCGAACGGGACGCCGCGCGTAATGAGGTTGTCGTAGAACCAGCGGCAGCCCTCGTTGTTCCCACCGTCTGCGTAGTGGATGATGACTGCAGTCTCATCACCAGGCGCCAGGCTGTCTCGCACACCCTCGATACCGGCCCTCAGGAGCGCCTCCAGGTTGTCCCACTGCTCCGGCGTGTCCCACTCGCTTCCCTGCCAGCCGACGCGACCATCATCCCAGAGCATCCCCGGTGAGATCTCGTTTCCGATCTGCACATAGTCGGGGAGCACACCCTCATCGCGGAAGCGTCGAACGACGGCGTTTGTGTATGCATAGACCGAGTCCACCAGTGCCTCAAGCGCGAGGCCTTCCCACGCCGCCGGTTTCGTCTGCTGCCCTGGGTCGGCCCACGAGTCGGAGTAGTGGATGTCGAGCATGAGCCCGAACCCGCGCGCCTTCACGTCCTGTGCGAACGCGACGGTCGCATTGAGCCCGTGCCAGGGCTCGGCGGGCGTGTGCCATAGCCTCAGACGCACGATCTCGAAGCCGTGGTCGGCGCAGGCTGCCAGCAGGTCGACAGGAACCCCGTCCACGCGGTACTCGGCGCCGAGCGAGACGAGCTCTGGAGTGAAGGAGAGGTCCGCACCTGTCTGCACCGTGCCGGGCATCCACCCGGCGCGATGATCGAAGAAGACCGGGGCTATCTCGACTGGTCCCGTGCCGACGGTCGCGCTGCGATCCGCGATCGAGTGCTCCCAGCGGTCGTGCGTAGCAAGAGGAATGACGAACTTGTATGGGTATTCCCCAGGAGCGAGATCCAGGATGATCTCGTAGATGCCGTCACCATCGCCGTCATTCAGAACGTCGGCGTTGCCGCTCCATCCGTTGAATGAGCCTCGCACCACGACGATATCGACGTCCTGGTCAAACCGCTCGAACGAAGACTCGATGCGCATATCGACACGAAGCGTGACCGCCGCTCCCATGGCATCAGAAGAACCCGAGGCCAGAAGAAGAACAACAGCAAGAACAACAGCCCCCGGCAGGAGCAGCGCCGATGAATGCGAGTACCTGGAGATGAATCTCCGCATCCTAGTTCCCTCCCCGGCCAGTGACGACTCGCGCTCTTCCAGGTTCATCACCAGCATCGCTCAGGGCAGGCAGATCCGCCGCGGCGTCGTCCAAGGCAAGCAGGTCCGCGATCGACAGAACCTCGACATCCAGGCTGCAGCGAGCGACCATGTCCTTGAGCTGTATGACGCACGCAGGGCACTCGGTCACGACCACATCTGCACCTGTCGTCCTGATCGCTTCGGCCTTGCGTTCACCGATCGCTGCAGCCAGGTCGTAGTGCGTCAGATTGAAGGACCCACCTCCCCCACAGCAGCGGTCCGAGTCCTGCATCTCCACAAACTCGACCCATGGAAGCGTGCGGATCATCGTTCGCGGTTCCTCAGTGATCCCCTGCCCGCGCGAGAGATGGCAGGGCTCGTGGTACGTGACACGGAGGCGGCCAGAGCCGGTGTCCGCCCGGGTGGCAAACCGCTCATCTGCGGTCGCCCCACCTGCGGCCGACGTGTCATGCGCGGTGGGCGCATCTCTGCCCGCGCTCCCTCGCAACGCGAGGAACTCGGTGAAGTCGAACACGGGGATGCCGAATCCACCCTCGATCCCGAGCGTCTCCTCGTACTCACGCTTGAACGAGAGCCCGCACGACGCGCATCCGGTCACGACCGCGTTGACCTCCGCGAGTCGGAACACCTCGATGTTCTTCCTCGCCAGCTCGCGGCCGGTCACATAGTCACCTGCGTTGAACGCCGGCGCGCCGCAGCAACCCTGGTTCCCCGGGGTGACAACATCAACACCTGAACGCGCCAGGAAGGCGATGATTGCCCTCCCCGTCTCCGGGTAGATGAGGTTGGTGGCACAACCCACGAAGAATCCAACGCGGCGAGCATCTCGGGCGATGCGTTCGTGATCGTCTGTCGCCGCGCCCGCCTCGGACACCGCGGCGGGGGGAACAACCTGGGCGGAAACAACCTCCGGCATCGAGTGGATGAGCGAGCGAGGCGAGAATTGGGGAAAGATGCGGTCCCTGTTCATGCCGACGATCGGTAGGAGCTTCCGGTAGACGCTGTCCCCGGGAAGGCCGCGGAGGACGAACCGTTGCATGAACGATGCAAACCTCCCGAACGGAGGCAGAAGCCGACCGCGCTTGAGAAGGTAGCGGAAGACGATACGTTTCAGAGCGGGCAGCCGCCCCGCTTCGACAAAGCTGCTCCGAGCGGCGAGGATGAGATCGTCGACGCGGACATCGTTGGGGCAGTTCGTGATGCATGCCTTGCAGTTGAGGCAGAGCTGGATCCTCTCATCGAAGAGGTTCGTCAGATCCAGCTCACCGTCGAGCACAGCCCTGATGAGAGCGACCTTGCCCCTGGCGACGGCTCCCTCGACACCCATCTCAGCGAAGATGGGACAGACGGAACGGCAGGTGCCGCATGCGCGACACTTCGCTGCTAGCTCTCGCCTTAGTTCAAGTTCTCTTCCGGGTCCCATCGTGCTCGGGCCTCCGACGTACTTCGCACGAGCGCACTAGCCTCGAGCGCCGATGCTCTCTATCGGTGGAAACACACCCGCGGGATCAATCTCCCTCTTGAGGCGCAGGAGGAACTCCGACCATGTGGCCTGGACGACGCCCTCTGCCTCGCGGGTCGCTGCCTCATTCTGTGCGTGCATCGCTTCAAGCGGGGCGAAGTCGCGTTCGAGCCTGCCTGCAACCGCGTCATGGTTCGCCTCGGCCTCGAGTCTCAGAGTCGCCTCGGTCAACACACCAAGCGTCTGCCAAGACCCAACGAAGAGCTGCTTGAGATCGTAGCCTGTTACACATTTCACGGTCTTGGCTCCAGCGCGCATCTCTGCCGCGTCAGGCAGAACGGCTTCGACCATAAGAATGAAACGTCGGACGGTGTTGCCAAGGCGGGTGTGGTTGCCGGGGGCCCGCTCGATGACATCTCCGAGCATCTCGCCATCTCTCGCGAACTCCGCGGCCGGCCAGAAGAGATCTCGTTCGGCGAGGGCTGACGCCAGCTCTCCGATGCGGATGCCGACCTCAACCGTCGCCATCATATCCTCGGGAACTACATCCTTCACCGCACGCATCCGCTCGCGTGAGATGTGGATTGCGCCACTCTCGCTCGGGAGCCAGTGTGGCGCCACCACGAGCCCGCGAACACCTGCCTCTCGCACGACAGCGGCGACGGCCTGCGTGCTTTCGGGCAGTGCCACGGCCCTGCCCGATCGATCTTCGATATCTATGCCAAGTTCTCTGAGTCTCTCGCGCATCACCGCATCTTCACCATTCGCCCGACAGGCGTCATCGCGCTGGACCCGTCCTCTCCCCTCGCCTCGATGGTGAAGAGATAGACGCCATTGGCCACCGTGTCACCGTCCCTGTCCGTCCCGTCCCACACGAGAGCGTTGTAGTTGAGATCGTTCGGCGCGTCCTCGAAGACCTCGATCAGACGCCCGCCGACCGTGTAGATCTTCACTTCTACCTCCGCACCGCTCTGATTCAGAAGATATATGATGCTCGTCGTGCGACCGAACGGGTTCGGGTGGTTCGCGACGTCCCGGATGAGGATCATGTTTCCCTCCGCCACGTGCAGCGTGAACGTCGTTCTCTGCCCGTTCACGTCAGAGGCGGACACTCTGATGTCGTAGCTCCAGTCGCGGATCTCAGTGTTGTAGGTCAGGCGGTACCAGCGACTCTGCTGGGTTCCGGTATCCGTGACGGACTCGACCAGGTAGAGTTCGGGATCTACCTCACCTATGTCGCTCTCGACCACTGAGATCGTTGATGGGTCGATCTCGACCTCATCGATGATGTCGGCGACAATCTGGACCATCTCACCGGCGCTCGATTCCAGGTAGTCCCCGCTGACATGCGCGACCCCGTCGACAGCAACCTGGATGGTGGGGGGAGATGCCTCAATGTGAAGGAGAGGATCTCCCAGGAGCACGAAGCGCCTTGCGGCGATGCCCGACCCCCCGGAACTCGCGTACTTGACAGCGGCCTTCCCAAGAATCCCACCCAACGACCACCTCGGCCAGAAGTACTCCTCCGGCGGGCCCGTCGGTGTCGGATCGGTGAACATGGCCTCGAATATCTTCTTGTTGTATCTGATGTTCGGGGTCAGGTACTCAAGCCCCGTGCTCGCAAACGAGGCGACCGCTCCCCGCTCGTCGCTAAGGAACAGAAGCTGCTCAGCGAAACAGTCGTACCCCGCGTAGCTCTCCTTGTGGTCGAAGAACCTGGCGATACTGCAGGCGAAGCCGAAGAATATGAACGGCTTGCCGTCGTTCTCAATCGAATCGAAGTGGTCGCCCTGGTGCTCGTCCACAAGCAGCCGCTCGTGAGTCAGAACATGCTTGTTCGCGTGCCCCTGGTAATTGACGACCAACGCGCCGTCCGTCAGCATATCAAGCAGCACGGGCGTCACATCGGCTTCTACGAACAGCATCGTGTTGTAGAAACTGTCTTCGGTGAGGTCGCCGTGGTACGGATCCGTGTACCGCCTGAGCATGAACAAGACTGTGTCCATCCCGGCTGGCGACGCAGCCACCGTCTCCGCCATAACGATCGATTCAGTTGTGAACTTGCCCTCGCTCGACTCCTTCTTCGTGTACTCGTTGAAGTCATCTCCGTACGACCAGACATCATCTGCCACGAAAAGAATCTCGTTGCGCCAGTCAGCGCCGGCCGATGAGGCATTCTCGTAGGCGAGAGTCCTGGAAACGAGGCTGCTCAGCTGTCCGCTCGAACCGACTGGAAGCCTCCCAATGTACATCTGAGGAAGATAGGGTGTCTCATCAACAAACGCGACCATCCACTCGTCGCTTCCGATGAGTTCGCTGCTGGGCGCGAGCGACACGATGTACGTGGGCAGGTAGTTGGGTGAGCTTGTCGAGGTGAGCCCCCGGGCATCCTCGCTGGCATCCCCCACGAGCATCGCGAACTGCGGTTGAAGGCTCCACTCGTAGAAGGCGTACTTGAAGTAGTTCTTTAGCGCCTCAGGATCGACCAGACCTCCGAAGAACTCGTCATATACGTCGTGGAGCATGGCGTGAGTGATGACGTGGCCTTCAGACTCGCGGTGGGCGATCAGAGGCTCGACGCCTGATGAGAATCCCTCGTAGGACACAACAATGAGATCGGCCTCCTGCTCGAAGAGATTCGCGGGCTCTCGCCTCTCGATCCCCTCGGGCGTGCGGTAGCTTCCACCTTCCACAACTTCATAGCGGTCAAGCTCTGCGACCTGATCCTGAAGGACAAGCGTATAGCTGCCACCGGCATCGATGATGTTCTCAGGAGAGAGCGTGAACACGATAGGATTCCACGGGTCACTGACGTCAAACAGCTGGATGCTGTTGCTTGACAACTCGGTCACCTCGAGCTCAATGTCACCGGTCTCTCCCCCGCTCGTGAACCTCAGACGTCCGTTTCGGGCGACGTACATGTGACCGTACGTGATCTCAAACCAGTCGAGGTTGGCCCCGGAAGGCCCAGAAGTGCCTCGTGTTCGGAACGTGTTCTCTCCGTCGGTGAAGGTGGTGTCCGGAACGGACGCCACCTCGAAGATGTGGTTCTCCATTGTCGTGGCGATGCCGAAGAAGGAGTAGGTCCCGAGCGAGTGTTCCACGGAATCGCCGTCGATGATCGAGATCGTGATGTTGTGCGCGTTATTCGCGATTCCCTGATAACGTGCACGGACTCTGGCATCCTCGGAGAAATCCACATCATAGATATGGAACGAAAGCTCGTAGTCGTCACCGGATGTCGAGTAGGTGTCGGTCCACAGATACAGGTCGACCATATCGCTTCCCGGAACAGCCGTGAAAAGAATGTCCTCCTCGAACTTCACCGTCTCGCGGAAACTCGTGGGCGGTGTGAGCCCCGTCCAGCCGTGCCAAGCGGTGCGCGTGTCCATGCGCTCGGCCAGTCCCTCGCCCCAACCGAACCAGTAGACGTTCTCATCAGTGTAGCGGTCCTCATAGCCGACCGGCATGTGCTGCTCTTCGAAGCTCTGCGCGTAGAAGAGAAGGTAGTCCGAGCCGTCGAAGAACCCGTTCTCGTCCTCATCGAAAACAAGGATGGGCGCCGGAGTCTCAATGAATGGGTCTTCCGCATTCTCGTCGTAGGAGCGCTGGTAGATCGCTATCTCATCCGTCCCCAGGGCGCCGGGCAGGCCCTCGCTTGACAGGTCGGAGAAACTCAATCTGGTGATGCCGCTCTCTCCGATGGTCAGCTTGTAGGCCTCGTGCTCCTGATGCATGTCAGCTCGCTTCCAGGCTCGCGCGGGTTCCGGACGGAGCCGCCACTTCTGTGCCCCATCGTAGTTGAGAACCGTACCTGCGTAGAGCTGCTCCCACTCGGGTTCGTACGCGCGTACATCCGTCAGCCCCGCGGGACGGCCACGGCCACTGAACCTCAGCCGGACCGTGATGCTCCTGTGGAGAGTGAGCCGACCGGTCGGGGGTGAGTACTGGAATGGATGAAGAAGGATCTGAATGACTCGCTGGTGTCTCAGTGTGGTGTCGAACCCCAAGCCGGCCACAAGAGGAGGATGCGTTCGACCGCTTCGGTGGTAGTCCTGGTCGACGTCATAATCCTCAACGGCGAAGGTGAACTCATCATGCTCCACAAACCGTCCGGTCGGCGCCGGCTCGATCCGGAGAACCCCAAGTTCTTCGCTCTCGAACGAGAGAACTTCGAGCGATACGTCGGCCCCGAAAGGGACACCGAGAAGAACCCCGGTCATCGGAAGGGCGGGAAGCCCCGGCTCGGTCGTGTTCTCCAGACCGGGTGCAACGACCCTGACAAACGCCTCGCCACCATGGACCACATCCTCGAGGGTGTAGTCGGTGGTGGCGAGTTCGATCACAATCTCCGAGTCGCTCTCCTCGAGAACACGGACCTCGTTCGCAGAGGCAATACCCGTGACGAGGGTTGCGGCCAGCGCAACTGCCAGGAGCACTCCCGAGGAAACCGTCCGCATCATGCTGCGCACCCCCTCACCGTCCCCGGCCGCTCGCGTCCAAGTGGAAACCCGAACCCTGGCCCCATTCCTGCTAGTGCATCACCTTCGCCAGATACTCTGGGAAGTTGAAGTCCGGGCTATTGTCTGAATCGTGGCACTCCATGCACGTTGCGATCGTGATTTTTCCGTACGAGCCGTCTCGGCTATGCTCCCCACCGATGCCGTGACACGACTCGCACTGAACGCCGCGAAGGTGAGCCGGGACCTCCCTCGATCCATCGTCGGGAAGGTCTCCCTGGCCGGTCGTGTGACAACTCAAGCACTCGGGGTTCGTGGACTGAAGGCTCTTCTCAAGCGTCTCGAAGGCAGACGCGTGCGCCGTCGTCTGCCATTGGTCATACTCGTCCTGATGGCAACGATTGCACGACTGGTTGACACCGATGCACTCGTCCTTGTAGAGCTCCGCAGCCGTGGCATTCCGGGCGTCTCGCCTGAACTGCCTCTCGGCAGCCTGGTCCGCAACCCGACGCTTCGATGCCGCCTCAACCATCAGCTTGTGCTCCTTGAGCATGAGCGCCATCGCCGCGTCGGCAGGGACCTTGTTGTCCAGCACAACGGTCCGGCCCGAGTAGGACTCATAGGCACCCTCAGCATCAAAACTCAACCTGTAGTCGCACATGGCCTGACCCTTGTAGCCGGGCTGCATCATGAGCGTCTCTCCGACCTCGTAGGGCTGCGCGGAGTGTGCATTGTGATTACCCACGACCATGATGTCTATGCCCTCGACCTCGCTTGCGATATCCTTGGAACGAGTCAGTCCGGAGTGGCTCAGAACGACCACGAAATCGACCTGTTTCCTGATCTCCGGAATGTACTTCCTGAGGGCCTCTACAGGGTCGCCTATGACAGCACCGTGGCTCTCCAGGCCGGTGTCAATCCTGATCTTGAGATCCGGGCTCAGAACACCCGTGATGCCGAACTTGACCCCAGCCCTCTCGACCACCACGTACGGATCCACAAGCAGATCGCCGGTGGTCTCATCCCGCACATTAGCCGACACGACTGTAAGTCCTGCCTCTGCGACGTGGTCGAGATAATAGGCCGCGCCCATGTAGAGATCGACCACGCCGAACGTCGTTGCATCACAGCCGGTCTGTGCCATGCCGCGCAGATTCGCGTTGTCGACCATAATGCGCTCGAAGCCCTTGCGCGTGAGCGAGCCGCCACCGTCGAGAATCAGGTGGTGCTGTGCCTCGCTTGCAGTCTGATTGATATAGCCGGCCCTCCGGACCAGCCCGCCTTTCTGGCCACCGTGTCAGCCACAGGGCTCGATCTCGCCCCGCGTGTCCGTGGTCGCGAGGATCGCAATCTCGAACGGGCCGTCGGGCGTCGCGGGCTTCTCCTGAACGGCACAGCCTGCCGCGAGGATCATCAGAAGCACGAAGAGCGGAATGCCGCGTTTGAACAACTCATCCTCCTGGTTCTCACCCCGCGCGGCCCACCGGACCGCGTGTAGTCTAACTCCTGTATAATTCTATACTCTAGCATGGGTTACCCAGAGGCGCAAGCTCAAGCCCGTGGCCCACAGGGAACGTCTCTACTCGCCCGATTCCGGTGTTCCGGCGTCGTGTTCATCATGGTCAGGAATCCACCCGCTCGAGAGACACTCACAGCCATCATCACCCGCCGGTGCGCTCATGCCTATGCCCCCGTGTGACCCCACGCAGTACCTCACCGTGTCGAGTTCACAGTTCACAATCCAACGCGGGAACCGAGGATGGTCCAGGATCCTGACAGCCCCCGGCTTCCCGAGATACGTGAGATGCAGAACGCCTATGGCCGCCGGGCTCTCTCCAGTGCACGGAGCCGATGCCAGCGTGATCCCATCCTTCCAGTTCCCGGCTCGCATCTCCCCAGGCAGGAGGCTCTCAAACCACGGCCTCGCCGACACACCTTCGTCTACATCGAGCCTGATGCTGATCGATCCCAGCCCCCCATGGAGATTCTCAGGGTTCATGCAGTCAAGCATCACATAGGCGTCGAACTCGGCATTCAACTCCGGGTTGATGCTATGCACACGATGGGGCGGATCGAAGTCAATGTAGAGACGTATCCGAGAGCTGCTGTCTCCCTCCGCGGTGACCCACTCGACAAGATCGTCATGACCCCATGCTGGAGACGCCGGAGCCACAAAGAGAAGCATCGATGCACAGAGAGCCAGCACCATGAATCTTGTCATTGACCCACACTCCTTCCCGAATACCAGACGCGGCGTGTGGCCGCTAATGCGGGCGCCCCCAACGATTGGCGGATTGCCGCTCAAGCCGGGGCCGCGAACGATTGGACGACGACAACCCGCCGTTCCTTCAACTGATGATTTGCTCGAGCACCATCATAGCCGCAGGTCACTGGAATCGAAAGGGATCAAACCGCACGGCGACAGGGATCGACCTGCACAACAAGAAGAATGGGTGGCGCCGGAAGCACCACCCATTCTCGTGAATCAACAACAACTGCTGAGAGATCTACCTGTACAGGGCCTTGATGCCACCCCAGGAGCTGCTCTCGACAGGAACGATTCCGTCGCAGTCCGGATCGCCAGCGAGCGGATCCTTGGCAACACCACCGTGGGTCAGCA
>CAZFRO010000034.1:0-11557 GCA_964521425.1 uncultured bacterium | reverse complement strand
GGTCGTGACGGCGTGTGCTGAAGGTACGGTCATGAACGCCAGGCAGCCGGCGCCCTCGCCGGATGGGAGCGCGATAGCCTTCTCCCACATGGGCGATCTGTGGCGTGTCTCTTCCGATGGGGGAAGGGCAGAGCGCCTGAGTGTTCACGGGGCATATGACGACACCCCGCGGTGGTCTCCGGATGGAGCGACACTGGCTTTCACATCTGACAGGATGGGAAACGGGGACATCTACATAATGGACGCTCTGGGTGGCGTTCCCCAGAAGCTCACTCACCATGACGCCTGGGACAGGGTTCAATGTTGGGCCCGCGATGGCGGCTCCGTCTTCTTCACATCTACACGGGATACGACCGAGAGCGAGCTCTACGAGATCGCCCTCACCGGCGGTATGCCGCGCAGGATCATCGCTGATGATGCGTACAATGTCTCCGTCTCGCCGGACGGCCGCTGGATCGCGTTCGTACGTGGGCACACACCGTGGTGGCGCAAGCACTATCGGGGAAGCGCCTCGCGCGACATCTGGATTCGCGCCTACGACGGAGGTCCCAGCTACCACATCGTATCCTACGCCGGCGACGACGACAGACCGATGTGGGGGAGCGACGGCCGGACGCTCTTCTTCATGTCCGAGCGCGACGATGCGGTGCCGAACATCTGGAAGGTGATCCTCGATCTGCCGGACGAGAACGCGGATCCCGATCTACCGGACGACGATAGAGACCCGCAAGTTACAGGACCTGCATCGCAGGTGACGTTCCACGATCACGATGGCGTGCAGGCTGCGGCCATCTCGGATGATGGGACCCTGATTGTCTACGAGTGGGACGCCGGTATCTGGAAGCTGGCCGCAGACGGAGGGGAACCGGAGTATGTGGAGATCTTCGCGCCGAGCGACAAGAGGTGGAATGAAAACCTCAGACTGACACTGTCGAGCGGGGTGTCGAAGTACGCCCTGAGCCCGGATGAATCACAACTCGCTCTCATCGTGCGCGGGGAGGTCTTCGTCTGTCCCTTCGATGATGGTGAAACCGGGACCGCTCTGCGGATCACCGAGACGGCGGCGCGCGAGCGCGAGCTGGCCTGGATGCCGGATGGTGAGACGCTTCTATTCACGTCTGATCGGAACGGGAACTACGACATCTTCGCTGTTCGATCGACGGATGAGGAAGAGGAGCGGCTTTCGAAGTCGCTCGGACGTGAGGTAGTGCAGCTGACCGACTCCCCGGAGGATGACGAGAGGCCCATGGTGTCGCCGGACGGCGAGACCATCGCGTATCTGCACGGCGATGACTACCTCTGGGCGATGGAACCTGACGGTTCCATGCAGAAGGAGCTCCTTCCCGATGCCAATGTCCTCCACGTCAGCTGGTCGCCTGACAGCAAGTGGATTGCCCTATCAAGGACAACGCTGGCACACAGGGAGGACATCTTCATTCTGCTGGCCGGAGGTGGGGAAGCGCACAATATTACAGCCCATCCCAACGACGATTTCCAGCCGCAATGGACGGACGACGGGAAGCGTCTCTCTTTTGCATCGCGGACCGACAACGGCCAGTTCATCCTGAAGTACGTCTGGCTCACTCGCGAGGACTACTGGATGACCGACGAGGAGCGTGAGGACGCCGAGGCTGGGGCGGACCCCGGCGAGGATGAGGAGACGGAGGACGAGGACGATGCGGGCGTCGTCGTTGAGATAGAGTTTGATGACATCAACGAGCGTACCGTCACAATCATGAACATGCGGGGCGGTTACGATTTCTACTCGGCGACTCCGGACGGTCATCACTTCGCCTTCCGATCGAGAACGCTCGGAAGCGACGACATGTGGATAGTCGACTGGGAGGGCAACAGACTCCACCAGGTCTCTGAGGGAGGAGCAGGTCCGGAGGAGATCACGTGGGATCAGGATGGAACGACCTGCTACTACATAAGCCACGGTAGGCTGAAGAGCGTGTCGATATCCTCTGACGATGGGAGCATCAGCGGCAGGTCGGGCGTAGGCTTCTCCGTCAGAACGACGGTGAATATTCCGGATGAGCGGCGTCAGATGTACAACGAGGCGTGGCGACTTCTGTGGAAAGGTTTCTACGACCCGGAGTTTCACGGTGTGGACTGGGAGGCGATGAGGGAGAAGTACGAGCCCTGGGCAATCGCCGCGTACACCGAAGAGGAGTTCCGCGCGGTTGTGAGAGAGATGATCGGCGAACTCTCGGCATCGCATCTGGGCATCTACAAGTGGGGTGGTGGCGGCGTCAATACCGGCAGGCTCGGTATCCGGCATCTCGAGGATTGGGACGGTCCCGGAGTGAAGGTGAGGGACATCATCCCCAACAGTCCGGCCGATCGAGCCGGCATTGAGTCCGGCGACTATGTTCTCTCGGTGGATGGCCGGGCGGTCGAGCAGGGTGACAACTGGATACGCCTTCTGGAGGATACGGCCGGCACCAGAATCATGATAGAAGTAGCGGACGATTCCGAGGGCAGGAAGGCGCGTGACGTCGAGATCCGCCCGGTGGGCGGCGGGACGCTTCGGCACCTGGTCTATGAGAACTGGGTGGAGGGGAATCGGAGAACGGTGGAGGAGAGCTCCGACGGTCGTGTCGGCTATCTGCATATAGCTGGGATGGGCGTGGGCAACTTCTTTGAGTTCGAGGAGGACCTGTTCGCTCAGGGTTCGGGCAAGGACGCGCTCGTCATCGACATTCGTGGGAACGGCGGTGGCTCGGTCCACGATCAGATCCTGAGGTTCCTGGACAGACGTCCGTACGGGTACACGACGAGCAGAACGAGGCCCCCGACCAGAAACCCGCTCGAGCTGTGGGGGAAGCCACTCGTTCTCGTGATAGATGAGACGTGCTACAGCGATGCGGAGATCTTCCCAATGGGATGGAAGGCTCTCGGTCTCGGTCCGGTAGTGGGTGTTCCCACATTCGGAGCCGTCATAGGAACGAACGATGTGAGGTTGATCGATGGGACCATGTTCCGGGTCCCGGGTTCCGGCTGGTTCGACCTGGACGATCGCAATCTTGAGAACTGGGGCATCGAGCCCGATATCTTCGTGGAGTCACCCCCGGAGGAGGCCAGTCGCGGTCACGACGCGCAGCTTGAGAAGGCGGTCGAGGTCGTGCTTGAGGCGATCGGCGGGGAGTAATCGAGTGCTGCAGTCGGGGCTTGCACAGTAGCGCCCGGGCACCACATATTGATCTCTGTTGGTCGAGGCGCATGAATTCCCACGCAGGGGAGACGAGAATGAGAACACTACTTGTTGCACTGTCGATTCTACTGCTTCTTAGCGGGGCCGCGACGGCCGGTCTGGACCTTGTGAGCGTCGGCGTCGGCGTGTACGGCGGGATGAGCATGCCCATAGAGATAGACGGAGAGATGGGATCGATCGTCGGGGCGAGAATGAAGGTGCTTCCTGCCATACCTCTCATTGGCGTCGAGGCGTACTACGCGTCCATCAACCAGAAGTCGCCCCGCGATCTGTGGGACGAACAGGATCTTGATATCGTCTTCGGAGGCGACACATACACGACCTTCGGTGCGAACCTGCTGATCGGCGGACTGAGCGGTCCGGGCGTCAGGACGTTTGGCATCGCGGGCGTCAACTTCGTGGAGTTCGAGGATCACGGTGTATCGGAGTTCAAGTACGGAGGCGAACTCGGTGTCGGTGTGGAGATAGTGCCCCCCTTCATCGGCCTCGGAATCGAGGGACGTGCCTCGGTGATGCTCCTTGGTTGGGACGAGGGACCGGACAGGAAGCTCACAACAGTGACGGTGGGGGTCAACTACTACTTCTAGTCGCGGGCGCGTGACCACCCGGGCACGTGCTGTCGTCCAGGTGACCACCTGAACACGCACTGCCCTCCAGGTGATCACCCTAGCACGTACTGCACTTCGGGCGAGCACCGGAACACGTATCGCCGATCATAGCGAAGCCCCCGCCATGTGACGGGGGCTTCGTCGTGTCAATCGGCTTGACACCGACCGTTCCATATCACTTCAAGAGCGTCATCTTCCGCGTTGCCTTCTCTCCGCCGTAGGAGAGTTCCATGAAGTAGATGCCGCTTGCCGCCGCGAATCCGTTCGCTTCACATCCGTTCCAGGTCACAGTGTGACTCCCCGGATCCTGGATGCGGTCCACGAGCGTCGTCACGAGCCGGCCGTCGATGGTGTAGATGTTGAGGGTCGTCCTCGCCATCCCGGTCTCCACCGGATTCAACGCGTAGCTGATCGTGGTCAACGGATTGAACGGGTTGGGTGCGATCCCGGTGATCGAGAACGCCCGCCCGGCTGGGATGATGTCGTCGTCACCGACGCCAGTGTCCTCAGGCCAGTTGGCGAACGAGCCCGTGATTGCCACCGCAAACGCCTGCGGGGCGTGCGGCACCGTGGCCCCCGACACTGTGATCGTGTATGTGCCCGGTGTCGGGCTGTTGAGCCGCACGACCTCCTCGACGTTGCGCGAGTCGGCTGCGCCGCCAGTTGTGGACTGCCCACCGCTAAAGACATTGCCGAGGTAGGTTCCGCCGGGTCCCGCCACCGTCATGTTGAGGTTGTTCTGAATGGCCACGGAGGCGCCGCTCGATGCGGGGTAGTCGCTCCAGACGAGGACGATCTCAAGAGGAACCGATGATGAGTCGATCTCGAACTCAAACTGATCAGTTCCACCCTGGCTCACGCCCGGCGTGATGTCGTGGGTGATGAACTCGCGGGCGTCGCCTTCAAAGAACAGCACATCGTCCAGGAGTATGCGTCCCCATCCCTCGTTGTAGTTCGGGATGTCGGCTGAGGCCATGTCTGTGGCAGAGTTCATGAGACAGGCCTTGATGAGCGCTGCGCTCGGGTTCACGCCGTCGTCGGGCACCTCTTCGCCGCTTGGATACCACCCCTCCTCGAAGTACTGGCGAGTGAGTGCGGCACATCCAGCGACGGCCGGCGCCGCCATCGATGTCCCCTGGAACGGGGACGCGACGACCGCGCATGTCTGTGACGGCGGGTTGCCGGGGTGGTTATTCGCTGAGTTCACATATGTGTCGCTTGCCTCGCCGCCAGGCGCGCACAGCGTCGGCTTGTAGCGATTATCGAAGGCGGGTCCTCTGCTCGAGTACCCGGCCATCGTGTTCTGATTGAACGGTCTCCTCGTGGCGCCTACGGTGATGCAGTTCTTGGCCGTGCCCGGGTATCCAACGGTTCCGGAGCCGGGTCCTGCGTTTCCAGCGGCGAAGACGATGAGGAAGTCCTTGTTGCTCCACATGAAGCTGTCGACGCCCTGCGCGTACGAGTCGTAGCTGTTCTCGGAGCCGCCCCAGGAGTTCGAGTGGATCCGGGCTCCGGCGTTGTAGGCGTTTTGGTATGCCGGTGTGCAGCTTGTGGGAACGGCGATAGTCCCGACGGAGCAGGCCCACTCATCATCGGTGCCGATGTCCTGCATCATGAGCTTCGCCTTGTAGGCGACTCCGTTGTAGCTGTAGTTGCCGGGATTGACATAGGACTGATCCCCAGCGAGTGTGCCGCACACGTGTGTTCCGTGTCCCGTGTCGCATCCGTCGTAGGCTACCCCACCGCCGTAGATTGTGTAGTCATAGACCTTGCGGTTTGTCGGCCCCGGCGGGTTGCCTCCGTCACGGAACCAACACGAGTTGTAGTCGAGACCTGAGTCCATGACGGCGACCAGCTGGTCCTCTCCGTGGATGCCCTTGTCCCATATTGGAGTCTGGGCGGAGACGTTGGACTGGACGCACCAGACGCCGCGATCGTTCATGAGGAGGAACTCGGGCTTCTCCTCGATCCACCAGACATCCATCAGTCTTGCGATGGAACTCACCAGAGTCGGGGAGGCGTGGACGACGATGAGTTTCTCCATCCCGTTGTCAGATGAGCTGAGGACCTCTCCTCCGAGCCCGGTGATGGCCGCCGATGTTGCTTCGATATCGTCGAAGACGCGAACCATCAGCGTCAGGAATGAATCACCGGCCCGGTGAGGATCCTGGAACTCGTGGGTTCCGATCGTCGGACTCACCTTGTATGCGGGGTGGAACGGACCGGTCCATGTGACCTCGTCCATCTCCACGAAACCGGCGCGGGCATCAGTCGTCGCACGCACGATATACGTGTTGTCGGGGATGTAGGCGATGAGCTCTCCGCCGGCTGCGATGACCGCGCTCTTGCGTGCGTCGGTCGGCGCTCCTGAGAGCTGGACAAGGTAGTATCCGACCTCGCCCGCGTCAGGCTCCTGAGCGCGACGCCAGGAGGCCACGTCGGGCTCACCTTCAGTTGGATCGAAGCTCATCGTGATGAGGTGGACGGTATCACCTGCTGTCGCGGACAGCGCCGCGCATACCATGAACAGGACGGAAAACAGCAGCGCGGTCGTGCGAAGAGCTCTTGACACTGTGGGCCTCCTCCCGCCGAATGGCGGAGCAAGATTTCCTCTCGCCGAATGGCGAGGCAAGATTTCCTCTCGCCGAATGGCGAGGCAAGATTCCCTCTCGCCGAAAGGCGAGCCATCATCTTCTGCAGAACGTGACGTAGGAGCGGATCCCATACACCATACAGATAGCACACAGAACCCATCATAGCAGAGGATGGGGGGTGTTGTCAAGAACTGTGACGGCAGGGGTAACAGCGCCACGGCTAGAACTCGAGCGCACTCAAGGCGCCCCTGCTGCAGGAGATGTCGAGCGCTATGACTATCCCGCGCCTTTCCTCCTCCAGGTCGCCGACGATCTCCTCGAGTCCATCCACGAACTGAGCGACGGCGCCCTTATCTATCACGAGAAGGAAGACATGGCCGAACTCCTGGCCCTCAGAGAAGACGCGGGAGAAATCCGCGAAGAGCGGGACCTTGGTGAGGAACCCCTCCACATTGCGGGCGTCCAGTACGGTCGCACTCGTCGCGCCCACCTCCGTGAAGTACTCCACGACCGGGTCGAAGTAGTCGGAATCAATGAGTTCAAACATCAGGAGCTGCGCCTCACCTGTCGTGGTCACTTTCGCGGAGGCGTCCTCCATGTTTTCAATCCGGTCGTAGATGTCGCCGGGGACATTCGCCGTGACGAGTGTCTCGATGAACGATGAATCGCTCAGGAGTCTGGCGACCTTGGCGAGCGTCTTGAGATAGTCCTGCGACTGATCCGGTGGCGCAACCATCGCGACCACGAACTTCACAGGCAACCCATCGACCGAGTCGTACTCGATTCCGCGCTTCGCAACACCGATGGCGCCGCAGATCTGCCGAAGTCCGCTTATCTTCCCGTGCGGGATGCCGACTTCCTTGCCCACCCCCGTCGTCGCCGTCCCCTCCCTGTCGTCCAGAGCCTTCAGGACCGAGGCCTCACTGAACTCTGCAAGCGCCGGGTTCTTCTTAAGGAGGGCTACCATCTCGCTAAAGAGTTCAGCCTTGGTCCGTGCCTTGAGGCTTGGATCGATGCTATCGATAACAACAGCTTCAAGTAGCTTCATCTGGTGACCTCCCTGCTTGCTCCGCGCCGT
This sequence comes from uncultured bacterium, assembly GCA_964521425.1. Taxonomy (GTDB): domain Bacteria; phylum Joyebacterota; class Joyebacteria; order Joyebacterales; family Joyebacteraceae; genus Joyebacterum. Next base: position 4,060 of record CAZFRO010000034.1, on the reverse strand, counting down.
GTGCTCTTGGTTGAGCCTGAAGCCACAAGCGCATACTTCGTCAGTGGTGGCCCTAGGATCTCGTTGACGAGGATAGATGCGAGTACGATGTTGACCATCATCCCCATGTAGGGGAGATCCACAAACGCTGCCGTATCCTGAAGTACGAGGATAAGCCCTATTGCGACTCCTGCCTGTGGCAGAAGAGCGAGACCGAGGTACTTCCGAGTCACCTGCGAATCCTTGGCCAGTGCGGCGCCGGCATAGGCGCCACCGTACTTCCCGATCGCCCGCGCCAGGAGGTAGACTAGCCCAAGAACACCGGTCGTGAGCAGAACGCGGATGTCGAGCTCGGTTCCCGCCAGGGCGAAGAACGCGGCGTAGATGGGGGGAGCGAGCGGCTCGAGGATTCGCATGATCCTCGAGTTCTTCGGGGAGAGGTTTATGAGAAGGAACCCGACCATCATGTTCGCGATCAGGGGCGAGACATGAAGCGAGATCGTGATACCGCTCGTGAGGAGAACGAAACCGAGAACGATGACTATGATCTCATTGCTTCGTCTTCTGTCGACGACCAGACGGTGGACGACGTATCCCATCACCGATCCGATCGCAACCGAGAACAGAATCTCCCTCAGGGGATGAAGCAGCATGGCCACAGGCCCAGTGCCACATGTCCCTACCATTGCCGCCGCGAAGGCCATCACGAAGCCGAAGAGGGTGATCGCAAAGGCGTCGTCGAGCGCTACGACTCCAAAGAGCGTGGAGACGAGGGGCCCGCGTGCTCTGAGTTCACTTGCGATCGCCACGGTCGCGGCCGGGGCCGTCGCCGAGGCTATCGCGCCCAGAAGAAGCGCCATCGGGAGGGGCGCGTCGAAGAGAACGAGCGCGCCGGCGACAGCGCCGAACGTAGCCAGGAGCTGGACGACAGTGATAATGAGTATGTTTCTGCCGGTTTTTCGAAGCTTCGAGATCCTGAACTCTGATCCGATCGTGATGGCGATGAGTCCCAGAGCTATCTGTGGGATCGGGGCGAGGGACTCAACGATGTGGTCGGGAACTACGTTCAGGATGGATGGGCCGAGGACGAGTCCCGCCACTATGTAGCCGGAGATCGTGGGGAGCTTGAAGCGCGATGCAAGCTTGCCGCCCCCGAACCCGGCGAGCAGGAGCGCGCCGACACCGAAAATGAGATTGCCGTGCAGGAGATTCCTGAGATCGATGAGTGCTTGAAGAATGACTGACATCAGGTCTCCCGGTGCGTGTCACCAACCCTAGATCCAACATCATAGCATCAACAGCCCGCCATCGCCAGAACGCCCATTGTGCGGGGGTGCCCTGCAGCAATGACAAACTCCCAATGATGTGTTATAATAAGAGACTGAGGCTGGACAAGCTGGGCCGCCGGTCCCATGGCCCGGCACGCGAATTCGCATACGTGTCTGATAATGAGTGATCCTTATAGCGCGTGATATCGCACACGAACGTGGGAGGTGTACCGTGCCGAAGTCGTTACTCGCCCTGTTTCTAGTACTGCTGATCCCGGCGACCTTCGCGTCTGCGGAGACGATCGTCCTGGGCAGCGGTGTAGAGGCCGTCACGGCCGGTGTTGTCGAGTCGGACATCGAGACAACGGTTCTCGAGTACAGGCTCTCGAGCATCATCAAGGACGCCATTGATATCGACGGCGAGATCTACTACTCCATCGCCCTCGGTGACGAGAGCAGGACAAAGGACCTCGGTCTTCCTGCGGTTCCGAATGTCTGTAGGAGCATCATCATCCCCGATGATGCTGAGATGGACGTTCGCGTGATCTCTTCACACTACGTGGAGTATGAAGGCGTGCCGGTAGCTCCATCAAAGGGGATCATCACTCGTGATGTGAACCCAGCGAGTGTGCCGTACGTGTTTGACGGGTTCTACGACACCGATGAGTGGTATCCGTCCAGGCTCGTGACACTTCGCGACCCGTACGTTATGCGCGACTTCAGAGGCACCGTGGTTGAGCTCAACCCGATCCAGTACAACCCCTCGACCCAGACACTGCGCGTCTACGATTCGGTCGTCGTAGAGGTCACCAGCGTAGGTGCGGCCAGGAAGAACGCACTGACGCAGAGGCCCGCTCTCATGGATCGGGAGTTTCGCAACATCTACGCGCGTCACTTCCTGAATTTCGCGAGCGCCCCGCTCGATCGCTACCCGGCGGTCGATGACGGCGGCAACATGCTCGTCATCTGTTACGACGATGCCGGCTTCCTCGCGGAGATGCAGCCTCTGGTCGACTGGAAGAACCAGATGGGCGTTCCGTGTGAGATGGTCACAGTGACCGACGCTGGAGGAACGGCGAGCGGACTCGACAGCTACATTGAGACCTACTACAACACGAACGGTCTGACATACGTGTTGCTGGTGGGAGACATCGCACAGTGTCCATCGCTCACGGTGAGCGATCTCTCCGACCCAAGCTACGCGCTCATCTCGGTCGGCGACAGCTACGCTGATCTCTTCATCGGACGTTTCTCGGCTGAGAACACAGGCGACCTGGCGACACAGGTTCTGAGAACGATCGAGTACGAGAAGAGACCCCAGGCCGGCGCGGAGTGGTACCACAAGGGCATGGGTGTCGCGTCCAACCAGGGACCGGGCGACGATGGTGAGTACGACAACGAGCACGAGGACATCATCCGTCTTGATCTTCTCGCCTTCACCTACACAGAAGTGGATCAGATCTACGACCCGACCGGAACCGCCGCCATGGTGACGACCGCTCTCGAGGACGGGCGTAGCATCATCAACTACACCGGCCACGGTTCGGAGACGAGCTGGGGCTCGACCGGGTTCTCGAACAGTCACATTAACGCGCTTACGAACGACAACATGCTTCCGTTCGCAACGAGCGTCGCATGTGAGAACGGTAACTTCAGCGGGACCTGCTTCGGTGAGGCCTGGCTCCGCGCAACGAACGGATCGAACGGCGAGCCTACCGGCGCGATCGGCTTCTATGCGTCGACCATCAGCCAGTCGTGGGATCCGCCCATGGACGGGCAGGATGAGATCGTCGACCTCCTGGTGGGTACCTCTGCCGAAGGGACCCGCCGGACCTACGGCGGCATCTGCCTCAACGGCTGTGGTCACATGATCGATGACTACGGATCCGCCGGTGAGAACGAGTACTACCACTGGACCATCTTCGGTGATCCATCACTCAGAGTGCGTACCGATACACCTGCGGCACTCGTTGTGAATCACCTGCCGGTGATCTACCCGAGCATGACCACATGGGATGTAGAGGTGCTTGCAGACGGTAGTCCGGTCGATGAGGCCCTCTGCTGTCTCTACTACGACGGCATCATCTACGGCTCAGGGATGACCGATGTGACAGGCAATGTCTCGATGGACATCACGGCGATGGTACCGGTCGGCGAGATGCTGACTCTCACGGTCACCGGTTTCAACACCGAGACGTACACAGCCGATATCCAGGCGATAGTCCCTGTGACCTACACGATCGTTCCATCGTCCATTCCGATCAGCACGCCGACGGATGTAACGGTCACGATCCTGGACGACGGTGGACTGCCGCTGGCTGATGTCGAGCTAGCAGTCGACGGCTGGAGCTTCACGACCGTCGAGGGCACGACCGACATCAACGGCGAGGTGACCCTCTCGCTTGAGAGCGAGTACGGTCAGGGCCTTACAATTGTCGGCAGCGAGATTGGCGAGTCGTACAACTGCCTTGAGGACGTCATCCCGGTGACGGGCGGCGTCGACTTCGCGACGCAGGATATCGATGCGGCGGTGGAGTCGATCGGTCTCTACGGCGCGCTCGCTCCATTCATTGAGGGCACGGTGACGTTCACGAACTCCGAGATGTACTACAACATCTCGCTCCTCGGTTGCGGCATCAATCTGAGCGCCTATGTTGGCGCCACAACCGTCTATGAGGCCGACGTCACCCCGACGAGCGCAGGTATCGTTGATGCGGTCATGGGCAAGGCCGGCTTCAATATCTACTCAGAAGATGTGACGGTCCAGGTCGTCTACGGTCAGCTGGCCGGAGAGGTGTACGAGGCTCCCGCGC
>CAZFRO010000033.1:0-19460 GCA_964521425.1 uncultured bacterium | reverse complement strand
CTCCAGACCGTGGCGGTCCCACTGCGCGATCGTGACCGAGGCGTCGACCGACCAGATTCACATTCATGTCAGCATCGGTCGTCTCCCAGTCCACTACATCCGGACCAAAGACTCCGGCTGCGACACGGTAGAGGCTGCTCCACTTCGCGACTTCCAGACCCATACGACGACCTATCGTGAACGCATCGGTACCCTGACTGCGTTCCATAAACATAATATAGCGACTTGTCGTGTTCTCTTCGAGTCCGAACGGTGCACGGTAGTTGCCGAACCGAACGTAGCCATCTCCACCAAACATGTTGTCGCGACGGAGATAGGCATCCTTGATTTCAACGGCTTCCTCATCGAAATCCGCGTCCACGCAAAGACGTCTCTCCGGCGACTAGACGTCTGCCAGCGAGTACTCCTCCGAATGGAACAATCGAATGCACGCGTCCACGACATCTGGGTCGTAGAATGTGCCGCGCTCCCGCAATATCTCCGCAAGCGCTTCTTCAAGTCCCAGCGACGGGCGATACGGACGATGCGTGGCCATCGCCTCAACGACATCGGCCACGGTCAAGATTCTGGCTTCGAGAAGTATCTCATCCATCTTCAATCCACGTGGGTAACCCGACCCGTCCAGGCGTTCGTGATGCTGAAGAACTATGTGAGCGACATCCCATGGAAATTCCAAGTCCTTGATGATATCGAAGCCCACCTGAGGATGCTCCATAATCAGGCTGAACTCCTTCTCGGTGAGCTTGCCGGGCTTAGTGAGAATCTCGGAAGGAACAGCGACCTTCCCGAGGTCATGGATGACGCCCGCTACATGGATGGCCTTCACCGTAACCTCCGGCAACTCCATCTTCAGCGCGATGGCTCGAGCAAGATCAGCCACGCGCCTCTGGTGACCCGCAGTGTATGGATCTCTGTATTCCACCGTGAGTCCTATAACGTTCACGACTCCGTCGAGCGCACGCCGTATCGCGCCGTCGGACTTCTTGCGCTCCGTGATATCAAGATGCGTACCGCAGGCACGAATCGGATTACCGTCAACATCACGTTCGGTCACGCGTCCCCTATCGAGCACCCATATCCAGTCGCCGCACTTGTGTCTCACGCGGTGTTCCGTTTCGTAGTAGTCGGTCTTGCCTTCAAGGTGAGCAGTCAGCACATCTTCCACGCCCGGCATGTCGTCCGAATGAACCAACTTCTCCCAAGTACTGAGATTGGGCGCTATCTCATCAAGTGCATAGCCGAACATCTCGGCCCATCGCTCGTTGAAGACAACACGACCCGTCGGTATGTGCCAATCCCACATCCCGAGATCCGCCCCGTTGAGCGCCAGATGCGTTCTCTCGACACTCTCGTGAAGCTCGGCAGCCGCTTTCGCGCGGCTGAGCGCATCAGACATGATGTCTCCCGCGAGTTGCACGAGAGGGATCATGTCCCTGTCGAAGTCGGTCGCTGACCGAGACCAGCTCAGAACGAGGAGGAATGTGAGCCTGCCATGATCTGCCTCGGGCAGGAGCAGAAGCGATTTCGCGTCCTCAACGTCCGCTCCCCCACTCCCGGCTTGCGCTCTGTGCGTGAGTTCGTCCACGCGGGGGATATATGCACACTCCAAGTGCTCGAGTTTCCCCTTCCACTGAGGAAGGGACTCCTGAGGAAGCGCTTGCAGAGTCTCCTTGTGCGGCATTACTCCAGGCGCGCACCATTCATGCGTGCAGTTCGTCGTGCCATCATTATTCGGCCACTGGAAGATGAGACTCCGGTCCGCCCCCACGAATCCGCCCAACGTCTCTAGCGCGTGTTCTACAACGCTATCGACATCAGTCGATGATACTTGAACAAGCTCGGCCGATATCCCTGTCAGCAACACCTGAAATTTATGCCTAGCCTTCAGCTTTCTCCGATCCCCTATCTGCTCGAGCGCCTGCCCGAGCCTGACGACAACCGATGAAAGGTCAAGAGCGAACGACTCTTCGAACGGCCTCTGCCGGAGAAGTACGAGTGCCATATCGCAGGAGAAGTGCCATATGTAACCGGTTCGCCCGTGTCTGTCGACATACGTTGTCAATGTCATCTCTGGTTCGGTCTCGGCATCGGACGCCGTCTCGGATGCCGTCTCGGATGCCGCGTCGAGCGACGCGACGGACGCACGGTCGCGGCAGTCGGACAGAGCGTCGATCATGCCTAGGTCCGGTTCGAGGACGCGCGGTACTGCAAACAAGCGAACAGGATGCCCCGTCTCCATGTCGAACACCGCACCGGCAGCACATCCCAGACGTCGAATGAAGAGGGGGACGCAGTTCGCCAACAGGTTCCGCGTACTATGCTGTGGGTCTATCGACATCGCGAGTTCGAACAGTATCTCGCGCGCCTCCGACGACATCATAGTCAATCTCCCATCAGACAGATGGCCATGGTCTTGTTATGGAACTCAAGACAGACCTGACCTCTGTTAGCAACTTCTCCAATGGTCAACGCTCCCGCCATCGGTATACCAAGAGACCAAGCTGTCTCAAGTTCGACATCAACTCCATCACCAAGGAAGAGCGCCCTCGATATACAGTCCATCACCAGACCCGCAACTGGCGTAGCACCGCCGAGCGACCGCGCCGCATCGCGAAGTGCCACCTCCGCGGCTCCGGCAAGAGAATCATGGTTCCCGTTCAGAATCCGGACGACTGCGTTGACACGGACATCGCTGACACACACAAGAGCGGTGCCATCGACCTGAAGCGGGTCCCTGACGATAACCTCATCACCAAGCCCGCCTATGCCCAGCGGGAACGCCTTCGCAATGTCGAAGAACTCCGTATCGGCGAACCGCATTGGTGAGATTGACTCCACTTCTTCACAGTAGACTTCGGCTGCCGGACGCCAATCCAGCGAGATAATCCGCTTGCCGTCCGATTCCGTGACGCGGAACGAATGCGATACATCCTCCCACCCATGCGCAACGCCAACTCCGCTGGGAATCTGCGCCAGCGCCATGACGGCCGCGTCCGCGAGCAGGCCACGATTGGTGAAGATGCATGGCTTCTGAACGAAGTCGAGCGAACCCGCGCCACCGCCGATGTAGTTGAGGTCCAGACCAAACTCGTCGAACATGCCGTCAACGAGGCTACTGATGCCACCCGCAAGCCCGTCGAGTAACACAAACATGAGGTGGTCGGAGATGCCGGAGCGAACATTGGCGACCGCCCACTTGCTGCACGGATTGGTCGTAAGATGACTCAGGCCTGTGACAACGTGTGTTCGAATCGGACAGGACAGCCCGACAACGACGGTTCCCCTCGATATTCGCTTGCCGCCATAGAGAACTTCCGGGAATACACCGCCGAACAGCGGCTTGTCTGCATCGCGCAACATCGCGTCCGCAGAGTCAGGTTCGAACGCGTTCGCATCACAGGCGAGGATGAGAGATGCCGTAATGCCGGTGTCTTCCTCGAACTCCTTGAGCATATCGGCGAGCGCACTCGGAGTGCCCGTCTCGTCAACGAGGATCTTCACGCTGCCGCCCGCATCACCAGTACGACCGTCGTCGTTGGCACCGACTGATGAACGAAACACATCTCCTGAAGCAGTCATTTGACTATCCCCCTCTAACCATCCTCCATTGTCATGAATCCACTCGTTCATGACCCATTTTCCATATTCTCTATTTCAACCAGCCCTGTCAATAGTGCAAGCTCAGAGGGACCGCATCGGACCCGCACGTAAGTGTCGTCAGCGTGACTTACGGCGTGATGCATGGTATAATGCTGCAGGTAGTGGGATTGGGGCATTCAACCGCACATCAGGAGGATATATGAGATCGACTCGTGGCGTGACCGTTGCCGTGTGTGTGCTTTTCTGCGTACTTCTCGCATGCCAGGCAGTCGCCTCGGATAAGGGAACGCTCGGGTTCCTGGGCGTCCGCTATCTGGGAATGGGAGGCACGGTTGTCGGAATGGCCGACGACTATAATTCACTACTCAACAATCCAACCGGCCTCACCCACGTCGACGAGTGGAAGGCGACAATGCCGTTCAATCCCATGCATTTCACGCCCAATCTCAATCTGGTCATCAACACTGATGTATTCGGTCTCATCCAGCAGGGAATCGATATCGAGATGGCTGAAGAGGGAGCCGAGCGCCATGATGTAATCGAGCAGGCACTGGAAGACTACCCGTATGCGTCGTTCGAAGCTGGATCGCTCGTCAACTACATTCAGCCCAATTTCGGTGTGGGACTCATCGTATCGAGCATCATCGGCATACAGACAGAGGCCGCATATGGCGATTCCGGCTACTACGAGTCTCTCGATCTTCACACGCGCGGCTATGTCGACGTTGGCGGTGTCGTGTCCTATGCTCACCTGCTCCCGTGGCATCCAGAGCTACTCGGGTACAATACGGACATCCACGCAGGTGCAACGGTCAAAGCCGTCTGGCGCGGATACCTGAAAAGGCTGGACCGGTTCGGCTACTCAGAGGACGAAGAAGAGAAGAGCCGCTTCTGGACCGATGAGGATTTCAACGCCTTTGCCTTCGACCCAGGATTCGGCATCGACCTGGCAGGCAGACTCGAGCTCAACGATGAGCGTTCGTCGTCGGTCTCTCTAGTTCTCTACAATCTCCCATCGGGGCTCAATTTCAGCTACGACGACGGAACCGAGATGAAGGTCCGAATGTCGGCCGCCATCGGATTCGCCAGCAAGCCGTTCACAACGATAGAGCCTATAAGCGACCTGCTCGTCGGATTCGACATTCAACAGATAGGTCGGGGCGGCTCGTATCATCTCGGAATGGAATATCCGATCGGTGTCTGGCGATTCCGTACCGGTATCTCGGATGACGGATTCGCGGGAGGCCTGGGTATACGCTGGCGGTCAATCGAGGTCGATTACGCGTACTATAGGACCGATAATGCGTGGTTCGGCGATGACTACGGTACATCCAACCATGTTGTGCGTCTGAACCTGAACATCTAGACACGGAGGCAATGATGCGACGTCTCATCGTCTGCCTAGCGCTACTTCTCACCTTACTTCTTGCGCTGCCCGTCGTAACGGCAGCGCAAGTGAACGGGTATCTTCAGACCATCGACGGCAAGCCCATTCTCACCGTCTGGGGCACGCACTCGGAGCGTGGCTATGCGGCCGGGTGGCTCTCGGGAGACGACGGGAAGGCCGTGTTCGACGATTACGTTATCGAGTATCTGTGCGACGGTTCTCCGTTTGCGTACGCATACCTGCGGTACTATTACGTTAGCAACTACTCGGTCGACTCAAAGTACGAGGATGAAGCAGATGGCATCATACAGGGGATGTTGGACGCGGGCATCAGCCTCTACAACAGCACGCTTGGCAGAAGTATCGACGCCACCGACATTCTCATCTGCAACTCCGTCGTAGACCTCAATTCCCTGACCATGGCAGGACCGTACGGTTGCTCCAGCATGTCGAGTTGGGGCGCCGCCACGATGGCAGACCCTACGCTGAACGGTCATCTCGTAATAACGCGACTTCTCGACTGGGGCAAACACCCGACACTTACCGACAATCCCCTTCTCGTGGTCCACTTTCCTTCCGAACCGGATGAGCAACCGTGGCTCTCCATCGGTTACGCTGGTCTCTTCGGAGCGCTATCAGCGATAAGCGAATCCGGGGTATCAGCGTTTCTCAATATGGGGAACTACGAGGTCGGTTCAACGGGGGCGCCGTATCATCCGATGTTGCTGACGGTCCGGAACGGGCTGGAGGTGGCCGACTACGACGGAGACGGAGTTCACACGCCGGACGATGTCACAGCCGCGATAGACGACCGCACGCGAAGCAGCGACACGATAGTCCATGTGACTCATGACAATGGACCGTCCTCACACCCCATTATCATAGAATCCAACAATGCAGCCGGAGTCGCCGTACGCGACCAAGGGGATAATACGTTGATTCCGGGCGACCATCTAGTGGCGACCAACCACTTTCGCGCGCTCTACTCCCCCGTCTCCTGCTATCGCTACACGGGAATCAGCGACTCTCTTCTGGCGAACGTATATATGACGTCTGAGCGAAGCTGGGACGTAATGGAGGACGCGGCAGGCGTGTACAGCTCGAATATCCAGTGCATGCAGTATGTGGAATCGACCGGAGATCTGCTCTGGTCGGTCGACACTTACACCGAGCCAGCCTATACGCAACCGCCGACCAAACTGAATGTATGGGACCTCTTCGGGTGTCCGCTCGGTGTCGATGACATCACGGCGCTGCCCGACCTCAGACAGAACTTCCCGAACCCGTTCAATCCGACCACGACGATATCGTTCGGCCTGACCGCTCCCTCGCGGTGCACGCTGACCGTGTACGGTGTGAGCGGGCGCCGCGTCGCGACGCTAGTCGATGGAACCATAGGACCGGGGACTCATAGGGTCACATGGGACGGAACGACCGATGCCGGCACGGCAGTCGCGACAGGCGTGTATGTCTATCGGCTCGAAACGGAATTAGGGACAAGCGAGCGGAAGATGCTGCTAGTGAAATAGAGCAGAGCGGCCGAAGACGACCGCTCTGCGACTCCGTATGATGTCACTCGCCTACCGAAGCAGAACGAGCTTCATGGACTCGGACTCACCATCGACCGCGCAGCGCGCGAAGTACACGCCGCTCGGCACCGAAGCGCCTCGGTCATCAAGCCCGTGCCAGACGACCTCATGCATGCCGTCCGTGAACGTGCGGTCCGCGAGAACGGCGATCTCCCGACCGCTCACATCGTAGACGGCCAACTGAACGTGTTCCTGCCCAGCCAACTGGAATGAAATGGTAGTCCGCGGATTGAACGGATTGGGCTGGTTCTGCGCAAGAGCCACGCGCCTTCCATTCATACCACCCTCAACCCCCGTCCCATCGTAGAAGCCATCGTCGTAGCGAATCACGCGAGATATTTTGAGATTGTTGCCACCACACGTGAAACCGCGGTGTTCATCGCACATCGACACCCCGAGCAGCGCGGTCGCTTCGTTGATAGGTTCGCGCGTCCAGGTTAGACCGCCGTCGGTCGTACCTAGGATGGCCGTGCCCGGCTGACCCTCGGGGCCGTCGGGACCATAGCCTACGGCCCATCCGATGGTCTCATCGACCATCTCTATGTCAGCGAGAATGTGATCGTTCTCAGACGGGAAGTGAACGCGAGGCCAGGTCGCTCCGCCGTCCGTCGTGCGGTAGATCTGCGCGGTGAAATCGCCAGCGCCGACCGCAATGCCGAAGTCGGCATCGAGCATGTCTATCCCACCCATGTAGCCGATGTCGACGCTTGAGAGCTGCTGCGTCCAACTCGCGCCAGCGTTGCCTGAATACCAGATGGAAGATTCGTACTGGCCGGTGCGAGTCGGGAAATCCTGCTTCGAATCGACTCCAGACTCCAACGACGGCTCCTCAATCTGCTCCATATTCTGCGTGAAGCCGTCTAGCGCTGACCCCAGAGCACGTCGCACGTGCGGCTCGAATACATCCGTGTACCCGCCCGCTCGCCCTTCATCTTCAGGCCACGCCCCCCCGGTGACCCATATGTCCTGTTCACCCGCGAAGTCAGCGAAGAGAACGGCGTGAGAAGCCGGTATCGTCGCATACTGCGTCCAACTCTGACCGCCGTCGAATGTGGAATACAGTCCCTTGATATCAGAGAACCCCCAACCGCCGACAAGATGAGCCTCGAGCGGACTCCGCGCTGTCACGGAACGGAAAGAGGCGATGAAGGAGTCCGCAGTAGGAATGGGATTCCAGGCGATACGCCCGCTCCGCGTCATAGCGCCACAACCTTCAGCATCCGGAAAGGCAAAGACGTAAGTTCCGGCAATGTAAACGCTCGACTCATCTGCCGCGTCCATGCCGACGAGGAATACGGCGAGGTCCATGCCCGAATACTGCATCACCCATGTCTCACCGCCGTCGTTCGAGTAGTAGATCTGATTGGTGTCGGTCTGTTCATTCATGCCTACGACCCAGACATCGTCCGGCCCCGCACAGGCGACATCCAGAAGAACCAACCACTGCGGGAAGACGTGGACGACCTCCCATTCACCAGAGACATCTGCGGTCGCCGGGACAATACCGACAATGAAGAGAGGGAGAAGAACCGCGAGCAGGAAGGACACGCATTTGACGTTCATTCGGAACCTCCGTAATCTGCGATGTGTGGATACCAGACTGCGCAGCGGACGCGCATCATAGCACATCTCATAGCTTACCACAAGACATGAGGGGCTATCTGTGCTATAATGTGCTTCGTGGTTTGTGTCGTAGCAAGTGCCAACATGGAGGAGCAACCGTATGTCATGCACCGCCACGAACGTCACCAATTCTGGCTTCGTAGCCCTTGTCGCCCTTGTCGCCCTTGTCGCCACGCTTGCAGCTGTATCTGGCGTAGCTGCACAACTGCCGACCGTATGCGATACCAGTTCCACCACTGACCCATGTACGATCCCCACATTCGAGTCGATAAGCATCTACTGGAAGCCTTCCGACTCCACGGGAGCGCCGTGCGCCGTGCGCTTCCGCGTGAACCCAGAGTTTGGGCAGCCAGGCCCCTGGCGGGACGGACTCGACCTCTGGTTCGATGACCGCACCGGAGACACAGCCGACGGCTACGCAGGACCTTCTTGGAGGCAGGAGGAGTATCGTGGGTCCATAGTGGCCCTACAGTCGGGCACACGATACGAAATCGAACTCTCAATCCAAGGCGGTTCGACGGTGACCGTCTTCGAGGAGACCTGGCCGGAGACCTTCCCAGAGGCACCCTCTCCGCACATTGTGGACGGCCCCTTTCGAATCGCCGAGGGTGGCGGAGGAACTGCCGACGCATACGAGGTCTACGTCGGCAATGGTCCTATCACGGCCGACAATGTTGAGGACAGCACATGTGTGAGAGTAAGCGCCCCGTACGTAATAGTACGCGGCCTCACGATGACGGGAGGAGAACACGGCGTCGTCATAGAGCCGGGGGCGCATCATGTCATCATCGAGGACTGCGACATCAGCGACTGGGGTATTGGCACCAGCTCTGAGTGGGGCGCTGAGTGTGCGGGCATCTTCCTGAACGACGGCATGATGAGCGGATATGATGACCCCGAAGATCCTCTAGACTCCCGGAGCATTGCGCAGATAGTTGTCCAGCGAAACCGCATCCACCACCCTAGGTTCGACACCAACTGCTGGTGTGAGAGCAACAGCGCCAACGCTTCGGATCCCCTGCACCCGTACGGTCCACAGGGAATCCTGATTCGGAACCCGCTCGGCAACAATGTAATCCGCTACAACGAGATATACTCTGACAACGACCATCGAATGGCCGACGGCATCGGAGGTGCGTCCAACTACTCGTTCTTCGGCTGTCCGGGTCGCGACTCCGACATCTACGGTAACTGGATTTCGAACGTGTGGGACGATGCCGTGGAGACCGAAGGTGGCAACACCAACGTCCGCGTCTGGGGAAACTACGTCGACGAGTATTACGCCGCGTTCGCATGCGCCGCTACTGCTACGGGCCCCCTCTACATCTGGCGTAATGTCGCGGACAGGAGTGACAAGTACGACGAGACGGCCCTCCTCGAAATCGCTTCAGCAGACTCCCACTCGTGTTGGAAGGACAGCTGGGAGCAACCGATTCCCAACGTCGGCAGATTCCTCAAGACAACGGCGAAGGTCGTCTATACCGCGGGCAACTATCGCCACTGGGGCGGCGGCCGCGTGTATCTATTTCATAATACGCTACTGCAGCGACCGAATGATCCCATGGACGACAACTGGGAGTGGGACCCGTGGCCCGGTGAGATAGACCAGGGGCCAGCGTTCGGTCTTGCGTCTTGCCACATATCTAACTTCGTCACCCGCAACAATCTACTACAGGTTGTGGACACACCCTGGTACAGCCTTATCTTCCCCAGCAGTATCGTCACAATGCAGTTGAACCTCGAGCCGAACGACTTCAATTACGACATGCTCAATGGCGTTATGAACATGTACTCGGTCTCCTGCTCGGTCGTCGCCATCGTTGACACTAACGACGTCTACGAACCGGATGGTTGGTACAGCTACTATGGCGAGGGCGTCACGCCGACATGGGCAGAACTTCAGATTCCTGAACGCGGCGAGGCAGGCGTGTTCTGGCTCGCACCTGGATCCGCGGGCGCCGACTCCGCCGAGGCTATCGCAAACTTCAATGACGGCGACATGACCGTCGGCGGAGGCCCCGACCTCGGTGCGCACGAATACGGCACCCCTCCCATGTACTTCGGCCTCAACGGAGCCATGACGTCAGTACCCGTGGATGACGGACACGACACCTCCAAATCACGCGTGGCTCTTCTACCCTGTCGTCCCAATCCAGGTGCCCGCGGCACGACCACAATAACCTACATACTCCAGTGCGAGCTGCCTGTCAGTATCGATATCTTCGATGTCTCCGGCCGACGCGTCCGCGTCCTCAAGTCAGAGCAGGTAGAACAGCCTGGTCGTCACGACAGCGTGTGGGATGGTCTGGGCGATGACGGATGCGTTGTGGCATCTGGCGTCTACTTCTGCCGCGTCCGTGCGGGAGTCGATATCGGTCGCACAACTGCCGTACTTTTGAAGTAGCCAGCGCGAAGACGCTTACGAGAGTGGCTCAGACTAGGTTCAAGGAGGTGTTCGTGAAATCCGCCCTTGTAGTATCTGTTGCGTGCTTGCTTGTGTCCTCGCTTGCGATTTCACTATTCACTGCACCGCCCGCGGTCGCATGCCCGACACCGGACTCCCCGAGAACGGCGTCACGCACCGACATCGCGACCTTGACACCATCATCTCCCGCGCACACTCCCCTGACAGCAGACGGACGGCTCATGGGAGCGACCTACAGCCACCCTATTAGCACCAGCGTCTGCGTCTCCGACTCGGACTGCAATCCGTGGCTGACGCCCGATGAACGGGAGATGTTCTTCATCCGCTACTCTGGCCAGTACTGTCCGGCCGACGCCGAACACCAGGGCTCGTGGGACATCTACCATGCCGAATGGGACAGCGTCGCGAATACATGGGGGCCCGTCTCAAACCTCGGCCCGAACGTCAACACGCCCGGAGCGGACCGCAGCCCGACGACGACGGCCGATGGCGATACGCTGTTCTTCAAGAGTCCTGGCGGTATCTCTTACTCGGTCCGAACCGCAGGCGAGTTCGGTCCTGCAACCATCCTCTTTCCAGGTTCCGACCCCTGCCTGTCCAACGACGCGCAGCGGATCTACTACGTCGTCAGTAACGATATTTGGACGACCGAGCGCGGCCCGAGCGGCGCGATAGACGACTGGGTCGACCATCAGTCCATCGGGGCACCCGTTAACACGATACACAATGAGATGCGACCGTACATCACACAGGACGACAGTCTTCTCTTCTTCAGCGACTTCGGCAATCCGCGACCGTTCGGCTACGGTGACACCGACCTCTGGTTCAGTCGATGGACGGGCAGCAGTTGGGGAGCACCCGAGAACGTCGGTCCACCCATCAACGTCGACCGACCAGCATGTTCCTGCTGGCTGTCGGCCGACCGAGAGCGCTTCTATGTAGCGTCGGAGTCTTTCGAGGGAAGCCGTGGTTGTGAGGATGTCTGGATTACGTACCGAGACTCGTTGCCTCCTCCCGCAATCGTCACCGACGCGTCTGTCGGCTGGGAGCAGCTAGGCGAACTCGACGGTGCGTGGAATGTCTACGACATCACGGAGGACGGAGACGGCACACTCTACGCCGCGACTCAGCCGGGCGCCGTCGTCTTCCGCTCCTATGATGACGGAACGACCTGGGAGGCCACGGCCGACATCCCCGGAGCGATGATAACCTACTCGCTCCTCGCGGCGAGCGACGGCTCCCTCTACGCCGGCACCTATCCACACGGACAGGTGTTCCGCAGCATCGACGAGGGCGATACCTGGACCGCAACGGACAATATGCCCGCATCGACGGCCGTTCGAGCGCTCCTCGAGGTATCGGACGGACGCATCCTCGCGGGGACATCTCCCATCTGCCGCATCTACGAAACCAGCAACGGCGGATTGACATGGTCACTCTTGGCCGCACCGTCGGCCATAACGAACAGCGTGTCCACCCTGTACGAAGACTCTGGAGGCATACTGTACGCTGGCGGCTGGCGCGACCCGATACGGTCGACCGACGGCGGCACGACGTGGACGTCAATGATGTCGTTCGGTTGCATGATTAGCGTTGAGTCGTTCCTTGAGGACGACGGAGGCGTGCTCTGGTTCACCGGATGGTCGCACGACGATGGTGGGTTCGTCTACAACAGCACCGATGGCGGTACGACCTGGAACAACACGGGACAGGTAGGACACGGCAACATACTGGCGGTGCGCGTCTATGACATCGTTCAGACCGACCCCGCCGAGATGATGGTCGGCTACCAGACTGGTCCAGACTCGGTCGCCTGCAAGACGACGGACGGTGGGACGACGTGGGTTCCCGAAGGCAGTCTCGCCGGAACGCGCGAGATCCTCAGGTTCCACGAACGACCCGACGGCACCATTCTCGCTGCAACGACTCCGAACGGTGATATCTTCAGGTACGACCCCATGACCAGTGTGGAAGAGGAGCCGGACGAACCCGACGGGTTCAGTATCGCGGCCGTGCTCGGCGGAAGTCCCAATCCGTTCAGCGACGGCACGAGCATCAGCTACCAGATTCCCAGCGACCAGATGGTCAACCTGACAATCGTCGATGTGAACGGCCGCAAGATCCGCACACTCTGCGACGAACCCGTCGTTGCCGGACGACACGAGCTACTCTGGGATGGACGCGACACGGGAGGACATCGCGTCGCGGGAGGCGTGTACTTCGTGCGGATGGGGGCCGGGGATTCCGGCACATCTGTAAGCTTCCAGAAGCTGGTCCTAGTGCGGTAGCGGAGAGGAAGTGTCCGCACCGCGCGCCCAACACAGAGGAGACGTAGATGCGTCACGATGTCAGCTGCCACCCGATTGCCTCGTTCACCACGATCCACACGGCTGCCACAACCGCCGCGATCGTTGGCTTCCTGTGCCTCGCGGCTCTCACCCTCCTCGTATCCTGCGCGCCCCGTCAAGAACCCAACTCCGCACTACACCCGGGGAGCTCTGCGGCGATGGATGCGGCAGGTTTCGAGGACTTCGTGCAGGACGTGTTCATGCCCATCTACCCCGTCCTGGCCGAACAGATAATCGACGACACGATGATGTCGAACGGCCTCTGTCTCGACGCCGGCGCAGGAGGCGGGCATCTCTCGATCGAGTTGGCGCGAATGAGCACAATGACCATCGAGTGCACGGACATCGACCCCGACGCTGTCGCTATCGCGCGTGCCAATGTGGCGGAGGCCGGACTCGAGGATCGCGTCGAGTGCGCGGTCGCCGATGTCCAAGCCCTGCCGTACGCCGACGCGACCTTCGACCTCGTCGTCAGTCGCGGGTCGTTCCTGTTCTGGGAGGACAAGGCCCAGGGATTCAGAGAGATCCATCGGGTGCTCAAGCCTGGAGGTCAAGCCTATATCGGCGGAGGTATGGGGCGCAGGTTACCTCTCCCCGCCCTCCAACGAATCAAATCCGAGATGGCGTCCCGCGGCGTAGGCCCTGGTGTAGACCCCATTCCGCCGGAGAAGATGGAGTCCATTCTCCGCGACGCCGGAATCAGTGATTTCCGCATCATGTCCGACCGCGAGGATGGCCATAGCTGCACGTGCAGCATGTGGGTGCTGTTTAGTGGGGAGTGATGGTCGGTCAAACTGGGTACATCATGACCCACCTAGCCGGTTATAGAGGAGAACTAGAGGATGCTCACAATACTCGGAGTCAAAGAATCACATAAGACCGTTACTACTACTAGCGGCATTATCGTGTCAGTGGCGCTCGTAGCCATCACAGCATTCGCGCTCCTTGCGACCACTCCCGTGCCAACCGCGGCCACTGTCTATGAGCCCAGCATCGTTCACGATGTCGACCTCCTCGACAACGGCAACATCCTTGTCTCCGAAGGTGGCGTGCCGATGGGTACGGCAAGCGGCGTCTACGAGATTGATCTCGACGGGAATATCATCTGGTCCTACGCGACCGGTCTCGACTGGACCCATAATGCTGACATGCAGCCCGATAGCACAGTCATCATCTCGGACACGGACAACGACCGCGTCATCATCGTAGACCGTGACGGGACACTCGTCTGGGACACGGACACCATCACATTCAGCGACGGCAGCACGCTCGACTACCCCAACGACGCCAACTTGCTCACGACCGGCAATGTGCTCATCACCGACCGCGATAACCACCGTATCTTCGAGACAGAACTTGACGGCACGGTGGTTTGGCAGTTCGGGGACACGGGCATCCCCGGAGGCGGACCGTTCAGACTCAACGGTCCCCACAACGCAGACCGGCTCACGAGCGGCAATACGATAGTTGCCGACTCGAACAATGACCGGATTTTCGAGGTCTCGCCCGCCGGTATCGTCGTCTGGAGCTATGCGGGCGGACTCGCATGGCCGCGCGACGCAGACCGGCTCGCAAGCGGCAACACCCTCATCAACGACTCTGACAACAACCGGATACTCGAGGTCACACCCGCGGGGGCTACTGCATGGGAGTACACGGTACCCGATGTCAGTTATGACTCCGACCGTCTCGCCTCTGGGAACACGCTCATCGCGTCGGGAAGCTCCATTCTAGAAGTCGACCCTGCAGGGCTGATCGTCTGGTCCTTCCCCTCCTCGTACACGACCGAGGTAGTCGACGGCTACCTTGTCACGGCCCCGAACGGCAACGTGCTCTGGACGAAGATTATTCAACCTGAGGCGGCCCTATACCCGGGCGAGACATTCCCCGCTGTCGTATGTATGACGGGCGGGCTC
Organism: uncultured bacterium; assembly: GCA_964521425.1. Taxonomy (GTDB): domain Bacteria; phylum Joyebacterota; class Joyebacteria; order Joyebacterales; family Joyebacteraceae; genus Joyebacterum. The sequence goes on along the minus strand of CAZFRO010000033.1, from coordinate 4,572 downwards.
GGGGAAGGCGAAGGCGGCAATAACCATGTCGCCGATGACGGCATCATCGAGTTCCATTTCAACGCCGAAGGACGCGGAACACTCCACCCAAGTGGGGGTGTCGAGGACTACAACGGCACCGTCCACCAAGATGATCTCAGGGCCGTCATTGAGTTCGCTCTGTCGCGGGAGAATGTCGATATCGAGAACGTGGGCGTCATCACGGGAAGCTACGGCATCACAGCGGGAGCTGGATGTCTGGGGCGGTATCCCGGACTGCCCGTGAAGTACCTAATCGACCTCGAAGGACCATCGGAGAGCTTCGTAACCTGCAAGGACCCGTGGTCGCTTGACGCTGACCCGACGAACGATAAGCATGCTGGGACATACGCTATTTTCGGCCACTGGAGCACGTACCGTGATTCGACTGCGGCCAATGTCGCGTGGTGGGCTGAACGCGAGGCGACGAACTACATCGGAGACATTCAATGTCGCTACCTCCGCTTCCAGGCCGAATGGGACCACGCGCAACCGCCGAACGCGCTCTGGCCTCTGTTCGACTATCCTCCGCTGTGGTACCAGTGCAAGCATGCGGTCGATCTCGTGAATCTCGCTGTCGCCGGCGACTCCCCGTGGGTGCGCGTCAACCGCCCGGCGGAAGGAAACGCAGTCAATGCTACTTACGCCTACGTCAGTCCGCCCGTCTACGCGACAGGCACGATGGCATCGTACCATGGCCTGTCAGAGGAGTTGATTCTCGAAATGGCCGGGATGGCTCCGCTTGCTGGCTCTGATGTTGCGAATGAGATTCCCGCGTCGTCCGCACGCCTGCTGCCCGCCTATCCGAATCCGTTCAATCCGCTCACGCTGATTCCGTTCGAGCTTGACGGCGCAGGACACGTTGCGCTGAACATATGCGATATCGCTGGACGGCACGTCAGAACGCTAGTCGAGCGCGACCTTGCGGAGGGTCCACACACGGCAACCTGGGATGGACTCGACGACAACGGGCGAGCCGTATCGAGCGGCGTCTACTTCAGCAAACTTAAGGTTGTTGGAGGGTTGGAGACGAGTTCGCGAACCGGCAAGCTGGTGTTGCTGCGATAGCCTCAGACTCCCGACCACAACAGAACGCCCCCCGCGTCTTACCGCAGGGGGCGTTCTCTGTATTGTCGCATCACTGCTGCCACATCACTCGAACGAAACCGCCAGACTAGCTGTTGCGGCGCCTTCTAAAGAAGAACGCTCCGCCGGCCAGCCCACTCGACAGCAGGAGCATGGTCGAAGGTTCGGGCACCGGTGATCCGCTGCCCGCTTCGGCAACGGTGATTTCGTCAAGATACCAACCCTCGAAGTGATTCATCTCACCGTCAACGCTGTCAAACATGAATCCAAGCTTCACTGCAGACTCTCCCGCAAGGAACGAGAGGTCGGCATCATACGTTATCCATTCAGGGATTACTTCAACGAAGAGCCCGGGAACCGAGAACCACTCATCGCCACCGATGGAGTACATAACGAAGACGTCATCAAAGAAGACGGGTACGGCTTCCGTGAGAAGCCAGGAATCGAAACTCAGTCCGACCGCGGTCGCGGACGAGAGGTCGAAGACCGGAGATTCCAGGCGTCCCCAACTCCAGCCCACATCGTAATCGTAGTCGGGGTAACCGGTGTTGTACGCAGCACTGTAGCCGCCGACCGAAGATCTGTAACTCTCCGCATGCCAGAGCGATCCCGCACCGCTGATACCGCCGACGCTCTCCCAGCCCGCACCACCGCTCTCGAAGCCTTCATAAAGGAACACCGTGGCACCCGCCACAGAGGCGGTCAGGAGCATCGCCGTCACACACAGAACTGTCAGGATTCTCATTGATGAACCTCCGCGCTTGTCTGAACTTTGATAGTCGCTCCGTATATCAAGCAAGTGAGTCAATCTATCCCATTAATCATCTACATGCCACTCGATGCCACCGTTTATCACTCAACACTACCCTGACGATATTACACAGCATATGTCGGATGCGCAAGCTTTCTTTGTCGATGTGTCGACATCGCCGAAATCGACCCCGAATCTGCCTTTCGGTGCATATCTTGCAGTGAACGTGCGTACACAGATTCCGAGGAGAGATATCCCCCGCAAGAGGCGTAGAAAGGGGCCTTAGCAGCATCCGAGCGTTGCCAGACACTGTGAGGTGCGGGTATCACGGCGGTTCTGATGTCTGGGCTGATGAGAGAAAATGTTCATCTAGACAATAGATGCTATGTGTGGTACATTGGTCAAGATTGTGTCAAGAGTGTAACGAAGGAATCGGCGTACTGTAGGAGAATCCTCTCCGCTGTGCGTGCGGATTCCGCACCGAGGAGGAGAGAGCCATGACGAGAACCATTTCCGTTCTCGCAGCGTTGGCACTAGTTCTGACAGCCTCAGTTGCCCTGTCGGCCGACATCAATGTCCCCGCCGACTACGCGACCATCCAGGGGGCCGTCGACGCAGCCATCGCCGGTGACACCATCATCGTCGCCGCGGGTACGTACGAAGAGCAGGTATGTGTTGCCAAGGACCTGACGATCACGGGAGCCGGTGTTGGTGTAACCACCATCGCGTCACCCGACGCACTTGTCGAGTTCTTCACCACATCGGGCGACAACTACGCAATCGTCTACATTCACGACACTGCGTATGTCACGCTCGAAAACCTCACGGTCGATGGTCTTGGTAAGGGTAACGCCAACTATCGTTTCGTGGGTGTTGGATTCTGGAACGCAGGCGGCTCTATGAGTGAGCTAGATATTCTGAACGTGATTGACACGCCGTTCAGCGGCGCCCAGCACGGTGTCGGCGTCTACTCGTACAATGACACGGGCGGACCCTACTCAATCGATATGATCGACGTGCACGTCGAGGACTTCCAGAAGACGGCTGTCGCTCTCGCGGGCAGCGGCCTCGTCGTTGACCTCGAGAACGTGAGCACGGTCGGCGCCGGTCCGACCACGATTACGGCACAGAACGGTATCCAGGTCTCGTACGGCCCCACCGGAACGCTCAACAACTGCTATGTTGAAGGCGTCTGCTACACGGGTGCGAGCTGGACGGCCTCCGGCTACCTTATGTATGGTGGCGATGCTGACATTACCAACTCCGTCGTTACGGGTTCGGAGACGAGCGTCTACTACATCGACGGCAGTGGTTGTTTCAACAACAGCCAGATTCTCAACCCGCTCGGCGATGCCATGTATGCCTACTCGACGGGTGCCAGAGCGATGTCACATCCGCGCGTCAACGCAAGCCCGATGGATCCGGGACTCTATGTCCCAGGCGACCGTACACCCATCGTCTTTGAGATGGTCGGTTCCACGGTCACGGGTGCGGACGTTGTCGACAGCTGGGGTCCCTGCGCGTACGGCGTCGGTCCCGTCGATTTCGTCGTCGACAACTGTGACATCGGTGGTTGGGACTGGGCAGTAGTCGCGTATGCGGCCGGTTCACCTGTAACGGGCCATGCCTACAATAACTGCCTAGACGACAACCTCACATACGGCATCTACTCCACGACCACGGAGCCGTTTGATGCCATTGATAACTGGTTCGGCGATGCTAGCGGCCCAGGCGAAGTTGGACCAGGTACCGGTACTGGCGTATCGGATAACGTGGTCTACGAACCATGGCTCACGAACGATCCTTGCGGTGGCTCGCCCGTCGAAGAGACGAGCTGGGGTCACATCAAGTCGATGTTCAGGTAGTAGATTCGGGGTTGTTAGCGGGCCTGTAAGTCCGCGGGCAACAAACTGTGTCTGAACATGAAGCTGACCATCTGTACTTCGGCCCCCTGTCGCACTGCGACAGGGGGCCGATTCTGTCGAACTGGCACAACGTAGGGATCCACCCTACTCGAGATACCCCATCGATCTAAGCTGTTCCTTAAGCCCCTCGCCCATCTCTCCTGACCCCACAGCTGCCGCCGACGGCGCAGGATAATCGGCGCGCTCGACTTCATCAGGGTCGAACCCACTCTGCGCCGGACTCCCCCGCCAGTTATTCCCGAACGAAAGATCTAGGAGCACGGCAAGCGTCGGCGCGATATCCATTACATGTAGAGAATCCGAGTGGACGCCGGATGCTGTGCCAGGACCCGTCATGAGGAATATCCCGTCTGGGTGGTGTTCGCCCGAGAATCTGGCCTCTATGCGCATAGTGACCAGATTCGCTACAGGATGCTGTCTACCGTCGAGTACGATTACGGCGTGTTCTGGAATGGCATCCCGCTCGGCTATCTCAAGACGGAGGAGTTCGCCTTCACTCTCTACCATGAAGAATGGAGCCGTCTCACCGGACAGATGTGTCGCGCGCAGTGTCTTCGTCAAGCGTTCCAGTGCCCTGACTCTCTCATCGTTGGATGACTGGGTCGGACGCAGATACACCTTGCGGTCCACGTTCGTGCCGATGATCGTATCGTCCAATCCCAGAATCTCGAGCACACTCTCCGTACGGATGCGGCAGAACTTCGCCGCCGTCTTACGACGGGCCGCGCGGAAACCGTTGACCTGACCCCCTGGAACGGATCCAGTTTTCGAGATAGACTCGAGCTGGACCGC
>CAZFRO010000032.1:0-21728 GCA_964521425.1 uncultured bacterium | reverse complement strand
GCCCCCGTCAGAGGCTGTTCAGCCCCTGATCACCATTCCACCCCGATCATCATCCCAGGTTGCATCCTGCCACATGAGCCGCGGTTTCTCTCGATATCAGGCGCATCTGTTCAATTAGAGAACAATTCGGACCCGATCTAACCGATCCCATGCCATTCCGTCGCCTCCTGTGGCCCCCTTGCTGGTACGCCTCTTGCTGTACATGGGGCAGATTGATCCGTTTTCGACCGAGGGGGGGCTGCCCGGAGGCAGCCTGTCTTAGAGAGTGAAAGAACCTGCGTGAGGAGGAAGGCATGAAGTCGGTAAAGTCCGGAGTCGGTTATTCCGACAACGCGAATTCAGCGGCTGCGGGTCGTCAGGCTGCTGAGAAGGCAATGATGTACGCGTCAACGAACAAGAGTGATCTTACGATGGCGTTCTGTGGTGGCAACCACGATCCCTTCGCCTTTCTGAAGGCTGTCGGAGATGTCGTTGGAGAGACCACACTGATCGGTGGAATGACCGTCGGTGTGATTACGAACGAGAAAGTCGGCTACGGTGGCTACGAGAGTGGTGTCGCCGTCGTTGGCGCTGACAACGTTCGCTTCGATGCCGTCACGGTGGGCAATCTGAGCGACGATGAGGAGGCCGCCGGAACGGAATTCGGCAAGCTCGTCTCTGAGAAGACGCGTCCCGACTCGAAGGGAACGATCTTCTTCTACGATTCCATCAAGCAGGCGGATCCGTTCGCCGTCAACCTTGCCAGTCAGATGATCAAGGGTGTCGAGAAGTCGCTTCCGTCTCCGCACATGCCGATCATGGGCGGGGGAGTCATGAAGGACTACCAGTGGCGCGAGGCACCCGTCTTTGCCGGCGACCAGACACTCTCTCAGCACGCGGCCGGCGTAGTGATCTCGGGAGACTGTTCCGTCCACCACGCCATCAGCCACGGATGTGAACCGGCCAGCGACTACCACACCATCACGAGCATCGAGGGTCCTGTCGTGCGCGAGCTGGACGGCAGACCCGCGCTTAACGTCATCGAGGACATCATCGGCGCTGGGGCCGGCAAGGACTGGCAGCAGTATTCGATGCTCATAACCCTCGGCGCGAACCACGGCAACGATCCGTACGGTGACTTCAACGAGAATGAGTATGTCAACCGTCTGATCGCAGGCGTCAACCCCGAGGATGGTTCACTCATACTGTTCGAATCGGACTTCGGGCCAGGTGAGCAGATCCAGATCATGCGCCGCAGCAACGAGAAGATGCTCGACTCGGCGCGCACGATCTCCGAGAAGCTTCTTGGCGAGGTGAAGGACTCCGACCCGTTCCTCGGCATCTACATCGACTGCGCGGGTCGCACGAGCGGCTTCTGTGGCGCCGGCGCTGAAGAGGGCGCCCTGGTCCAGGAGACGATCGGAGCGGAGATGCCTCTTCTTGGTTTCTACTCGGGAGTGGAAGTAGCTCCGTTCATGGGTGGATCCCGTGCCCTCGACTGGACGGGCGTTCTGATCGTCCTCTCCGAGGACCGCTAGCTTAGACCCATGGGAGAGTAGGCAGCGTGGCCGATCTCGATCATAAGAAAGAAGACCGTCTGGGTGAACTGGAACACCGCGTGGCGGGCCTCCGGAAACGGGTGGAGAAACTCGGTGGTGAATCCGTACGCTCCGAGTACAAGATACTCCATCTGACTCAGGAGGTCCGCCGCTCACGCAAGGCGTTCGGCTTTCTCACTGGGTTTCAGAACAGCATCGGATCCGCCGGCTCTATCGGATCGCTGTACGACGTAGCGCTCAAGGCCATCGTCGCAGAGCTCTGGATGAAGCGGGCCATCGTGCTTGAGAGGAACGGACCTGCGGGCGCGTACCGCCCCGTGGCAGCCCTCGGGTACGAGGCGGGCGAGATTCCCCTTGAGATGTCTCTTCCCGAGGAATCCGCCTCAGTGTGGACCGAGCCCCAGCTTGTCAACGGCGTCACTGAGTCGAGCGAGTGGATAGAGATGGTCCGCACCAGTCTCTCGCTTCCCTTCTTCACCTGGATACCGAACACGGGCGAGAACGGTGCGGAGTTCGTGCTCGTGGCCGGCGCACTCGCTGAGGACAGCGCTCAGGAGCCCCGCCTGACAGACCACGATCTGGAGCTCCTGATATCAGTCGGAGCCATTCTCTGGGTCGGACGGATGAACCTCGTTGCCCGTCAGAGTCTGAGACTCCAGGTACGCTACGAATCGCTTCTGCATCACATCTCTGAGGTTCTTCTCAAGGACTACGATTCACCCAGGACCCACTTCGCCGACGTCATGGGGCGTGTGGGGAAGGCGTGGTCGCTCGACCGCGTTCGCATCGTCCAGAGACTGTCGACCGAACGCATGACTGACGTGACACACGAGTGGGTCACACGCGGCACGGAACCGGCGGGGATCGATTGCGCACATCCGGTTGAGGACGTCCCTGAGTGGCGAGACTGCCTTGCGCTCGGGGAGCAGATACGGGTCGACGATATCAGTGTCTTCCCGAAGGAGCACATCTCCAACCTCACTGCACAGGGCATGAGGTCTCTACTTGTTCTGCCGGTCACTGTGCACGATAGCGTGGTCGCGTGGATGAGTTTCGAGCAGTGCTCCCGTCTGCGCACCTGGACGGACGAGGAGATCCGCATTCTGGAGGTCATCGCCGGACTCATTGCCAGGGCGATAGCGCGAGAGAGGGAGCTTGAGGAGAGAGCACTGCTCGAAGCCGAGCACCACCAGTCCAAGAAGATGGAGGCGGTCGGTCAGCTCGCCGGCGGAGTGGCGCACGACTTCAACAACCTCCTGACGACGATCCAGGGCTACGCTCAGCTCCTGATGACCAGGCTGCCTGAGGAGTTCAGGGAGCAGGGAGGTCTCAAAGAGATAATCATGGGCAGCGAGCGTGCTGCAGGGCTCACCCGCCAGCTCCTGACGTTCAGCCGCAAGGACAAGACAGAGACAACTGCCCTCAGTATCAATGAGACCATCGAGGAGATGATGAAGCTCCTCAGACGCATGCTGGGTGACCACATCAACGTCACGCTGGACCTCGACGGTGAAATGGTCGAGACGGTCGGGGACAGACACCAGATCTCTCAAATGGTGATGAACCTCGCTGTCAACGCGAAGGACGCCATGCCCGAGGGTGGAGATATCTGCATCACAACACGCGAGTTCACGGACATAGGGCCACTGGCGCAGCGGTTCTCGATTCCCGGCATAGAGAGATGCCAGATCATCGAAGTGACAGACACCGGTACCGGAATGAGCGATGATATCAGGGAGAAGGTCTTCGAACCGTTCTTCACGACCAAGGAGGCAGGCAAGGGAACCGGTCTGGGCCTCTCGATAGTCTTCAGCGTTGTACGACGTCACGGTGGCTTCGTGGAACTCGACAGCGAGCTTGGCAAGGGCACGACCTTCCGCATATTCCTGCCGGTCAAGGAGCCGGAACAGGTCGAGGACGCGAAGGAGACGGGGCTCAAGACGGCGGGCCACGAGACGATTCTCGTTGTCGAGGATGATCCGAGCGTCCGCTCGCTCATCATCGACGTCCTCAAGGCAAGCGGCTACGATGTACTCGCCGCAACCAACGGCCGCGAGGCGCTGGCGGAGATGAAACGATCGGGGGATGATATCTCTCTCGTCATGACCGACGTTGTCATGCCCGAAATGAACGGTCGCGAGCTGTGGGACTCGTTCATTGAGGCAGGCTACGATCTTCCCGTGATAGTGATGAGTGGATATCCGAAGGGTGAGGAGGACGGGGGCTTTCTTGACGACGCCGCCAGCTACCTCCAGAAGCCGTTCGGCCCCAAGGATGTCACCGAGGCCGTAAGACGGGCCATCGATGGCTTCGGCACGCCGCATGACAAGAGCCCGTCAAGCCCTCTGCACTGATATTCCAGCCCAGAGCACCTGAGACCCCAGTCGACTGTGTACCCTGACTCCGCGCGGATCTGGACAGGCATGGCGCATTGCCAATGCGCGCGAGCCATGCTATGTTAGACGCTCCAAACGCTTACGGGAGGCGATAGTGATTCGAGTAGTGGTCAGTGGCATCTGTGGCCGCATGGGTGGGATGGTCGCGCAGGAGATCGCGGCGTCGGAGGATCTCGTGCTCGTGGGGGGCCTCGAGATGCCGACGCACGAGAGCGTCGGAAGACGACTCTGTGATCTCTGGACCGATGCGGATTCAAGCATCGTTGTGAGCACGAGACTCGACGAACTTGAGCGCGGAAGCTACGACGTGCTGGTGGACTTCTCGATCGCCACCCAGGCGGTGGCATGCGCGGAGCGTGCGAGCGCCGACGGTCTGGGACTCATCATAGGGACAACGGGACTCACGGAGTTCGAGATAGCTGCCATACAGGCAGCATCGAGGCGCATACCCCTCGTCATCGCACCGAACACCAGTCTCGGAATCAACATGCTGTTCGGACTGGCTCGATCGGTAGCAGAGCGGTTGGGCGACTCGTTCGACGTCGAGATAGTCGAGGCGCACCACAACGCGAAGAAGGACGCCCCAAGCGGAACGGCTGCGAAGTTGGCCCATATCATCGCGGACGCCCGCGGCGTGGGTCCGGGGATGATCCAGGTCGGACGCTCAGGACTCGACGCTGCCAGACGTCCAGGAGAGATAGGCGTGCACGCCGTGCGGGCCGGAGGCATCACAGGCAGACACACGGTGCATCTCGTGTCCGAAACGGAGGAATTTACACTCTCACACACGGCCTTCTCCAGGAAGGCGTTCGCCACTGGAGCACTCAAGGCCGTGCGCTTCGTCCACGGGAAGCCACCGGGACTCTATGACATGATGGACGTACTCGATCTTTGATCCCTGGAGCGGAGGCGACGGTGTCTCACTACCACGATCTCATCAACGTGATGTTGAAGTGTAACGAACTGAAGACGATCCCCCGAATGGGCTGGCGGGTGAGGGGCGTGCGCGACGGAGAGAGCGTCGCCGAGCATTCGTTCGCAGTAGCGATCATATCGATGCTGTTGGCACCGCGGTTGGGAATCGACATCGACTTGGAGAAGCTCCTGAAGATCGCTCTGATCCACGATCTTCCGGAGCACATGCTCGGAGACATACACGCTCCGGCAAGCAGCCTTCTGGGCCACGATGTCAAGGAAGCAGCCGAATTGCGGGTTCTCGAGGAGCTCTTCGGATCCCTGGACGACGCGGATGAGTATATCGGGCTCTGGAAGGAATTCGCGGAGCGCTCTTCGGTTGAGGGGCGTGTCGTTCGTGCCGTCGACAAGCTCGAGATGTTCACGCAGGCATACCTCTACGAGCGTGAAGGCAATCGCATGCTCGACGATTTCTGGGGTTACGAGGACAACGTCCGCGACTTCGAGTTCGAGGAGATCCGTGGGTTGTACGAGGAACTCATCGACATGAGGACGCGCGATGAGCGCGGCTGGGCCGGCAGGAACAGGGCCCAGCGGGACAGGAGCGAGGATAGCGATGCGCTGGAGTAAAGCACTGATTCCCACACACAAGGAAGACCCATCCCACGCCGAGACAACGAGCCACAAGCTCATGTTGCGGGCAGGCCTCATCAGGAGACTCACGTCCGGCGTGTACAATTTCCTACCGCTCGGTTGGCGTGTTGTCCGGAAGGTGGAGGCGATCGTAAGGGATGAGATGGACCGAGTCGGATGCCAGGAACTCCTCATGCCCGTCATCGCCCCAGCCGAGCTCTGGCAGGAGACCGGGCGCTGGGATGTCTACGGTAAGGAGCTGTGGCGCGTTCATGACAGAAACGACCGCGCATTCGTCCTGGGACCTACGCACGAAGAGGTGATCACCGACATCGTCCGTAACGAGGTGCGCTCGTATCGCCAGCTTCCGTTCACGCTCTATCAGATCCAGACGAAGTTCCGTGACGAGATCAGACCTCGTTTTGGGGTTGTTCGAGCTCGCGAGTTCATCATGAAGGACGCATACAGCTTCCACCGGGACGCGGATTCCCTCAACGAGACCTACGAGATCATGTACGACGCATACTGTCGCATCTTCGACCGTTGCGGACTCAACTACCGACCCGTCGAAGCCGCCACCGGCGCAATTGGCGGCAGCGCGTCACACGAGTTCATGGCCCTGTGCGACACCGGTGAGTCCGAGGTCATCGTCTGTGAGTGCGGCTACGCCGCCACCGACGAACAGGCCGAAGGGGTCATCGCAGCCATCGCGCAGCAGGAGGAGCCCCTCTCCGCGGAGCCAGTTGACACGCCTGATATGAAGACGATAGAGGATGTCTCCAAGTTCCTCGATGTGGAGCCCTGGCGGCTCATCAAGACGATCGTCTACGTCGCAGACGGCGAGCCCGTGGTTGCCCTCATCCGTGGCGACCGCGACGTCAACGAGGAGAAGCTGGCTGGGATCCTGGGCGCGGACATGATCGAAGCCGCACCAGCTGATGTTGTCGAGAAGCTGACCGGGGCGCCGGTAGGGTTTGCAGGCCCCGTAGGGCTGTCCGGAGTCAGGCTACTGGTCGACAACTCGGTTGAGCCACTCGTTAACGCGGTCGTGGGCGGAAACGCAGTGGATGTCCACATCCGAAACGTCAATCCCGGACGGGATTTCAGCGTCGACGGCTACTGTGACATCGCGAAGATCGGGAAGGGGGACCTCTGCCGCAAGTGCGGGAAGACGATGGATTCTTTCCGCGGCATTGAGGTAAGCCAGGTCTTCAAACTGGGCACGAAGTACTCCGACACGATGAAGGCGACGTTCCTCAACGAAAACGGCAAGGCCATGCCGTTCGAGATGGGTTGTTACGGTCTCGGTGTCTCCCGAACGGTGGCCGCCATCATCGAGCAGCACAGCGACGAGTACGGCATCATGTGGCCCATGAGCGTCGCGCCGTTCGAGGTGGAGATACTCGCCGTGAAGTTCAAGAACGAGGAGGTTCGTGAGGTCTCCGAGCGCCTCTACGATGAACTCAGGGCGGCCGGCATAGATGTACTGCTGGATGATCGCCACGATTCTCCCGGCGTCAAGTTCAAGGACGCCGATCTGATCGGCACGCCAATCCGCGTTACAGTTGGCGAGCGCGGCCTCAAGGGAGGCGCTCTCGAGATCAAGATGAGAGCTACCGGCGAGCAACGTGACGTTGCGGTCGAGGAGGCGGTCACGGAGATCGTCAGGATTGTGGAGGAAGCAAGAGCCTAGCTCCGACCTCGGAGCCCTGCGCGGAGCCGCACACCTGGCACGGCGCCCAGCCTCCGACAATGCGCTCAGTGATACAACAAGAGCCCTCCTCCATACTGGAAGGGGGCTCTTCAATGCTGCAAAGACGCGAGCGAGCTATGCGTCTCTTTTCTTCATCAGACCGGACTTCTTCCTGTCCGCTGCCTGTGGGCTCAAGACGCGGTGCTTGGACGCACGGTCGATCGCCGAAACAGCCTCCCGCACGAGAACTTCCTTCTCCTCAGAAGAGGCGCCCTCAGCCTTCTTGATGGCCGTTGACATGCGGGACTTGACCGCCCTGTTCTTCTCATTGAGGATCTTGGACTGCTTGAGTCTCTTGATGGCCGACTTTTTCTGGGGCAACTAGATACCTCCCTGTACTGCTCCTCGGATTTCTCATCACAATCCATGGAATATACCAGCAACAGGCCTTCGAGTCAAGCCCCTCTTGCGACTCCCTGAGACGCGTTGACTTGGCGCTGAAGGCAGGCTAGGCTACGTGGTATGGCAGCTTCCCGGAAAACCTCACCTCAGCGAGTCCCCACCGGTCCTGGCGTCTATCTTCTGAAGAGCGCCAGCGGACGGATAATCTATGTTGGCAAGGCCCTCAATCTGCGCAGCCGGCTGAGAGCATACACGGGTAAGGGGGAAACCCCGGACCGGAAGGTACAGATCCTGCGATCGCGTCTTTCCTCGTTTGACTACATCGTCACGGGATCCGAGACGGAGGCTCTCGTACTCGAATCCAATCTGATCAAGGAGCACCGTCCCCGGTACAACGTCAAGCTCAAGGACGACAAGCGCTACCCGTTCATCAAGGTGACTCTCGCCGAGAGATTCCCGAGAGCCTACGTGACCAGAGTCATCAAGGAGGACGGATCGAGGTACTTCGGTCCGTACACCGATGCCAGAGCGATGAGACGCACGTTGCGTCTCGTGCGTCAGATCTTTCCCATCAGAACCTGCAAGACCTTCAAGCTGAAGCCAAGACCGTGCCTGAACCATCAGATCGGGCGCTGTCCGGGGCCGTGCTCTGGAGAGGTCACGGAGGATCAGTACAGACGGGGAATCGACGAGCTGTGCCTCTTTCTGAGCGGCCGCGCCGACGAAGTGCTCGGTCAGCTTGAGAGCCGCATGCGACATGAATCATCATCCCTCAGGTTTGAGGAGGCGGCGGCTCTGAGGGACAGAATCGCAGACATCGACAAGGTCGTGAGGCGCCAGAGGGTGCTGACGGCAACGCGCGTCGATCGCGACGTCGTGGCGATTGACAATCACGAGCACTACGGAGTCGCGTCGGTCGTGCGGATTCGGCGGGGCAAGATGATCGGCTGCGAGAACGTCCCTCTCGAGTTCGTGCGGGAGACAGGCCGTGAGGAGATCCTGGCTGCCTTCCTGAAGCAGTTCTACTCGGTTGCGACCGAGCTGCCGCCTGAGATCCTCGTCGATCATGAGGTGCCCGAGACCGAGGCGATCGAGAACTGGCTGAGAGAGAAGGTTGGGCGCGCGGTCTCCATTCACTTCCCGAAGAGGGGTGAGAAGCTTCAACTCGTCGCTTTCGCCCGGGAGAACGCTCGGACTGCTCTCAGGAGGGCCTTCGATGAGCGAAAAGTGCCTAAGATCATAGAGGAGCTTCGTGTCTTTCTGGGCATGACGCGTCCACCCAGACTCATCTCGGCTGTGGATATCTCGAACATCCAGGCGGCCCACGCCGTAGGAACGGTGATCTCCTTCCGCGATGCGAAACCGGACAAGAGCCTCTATCGCAAGTATCGTATCCGGACCGTGAAAGGCGCCGATGACTGTGCTATGATCCATGAGGTCGTGCTTCGTCACATGAGCTCCGCCGTTCAGGAGGAACGGGAACTCCCCGATCTCCTTCTTGTCGACGGTGGGAAGGGACAGCTCCGGAAGGCGACTGAGGCGGTTCGACAGGCCGGAGCAAGAGGAGTGACCGTTGTGGCTCTGGCGAAGCGGGCGGAGGAACTCTTCCTCCCGGGGCGAGCAGGCGCAGTCCCGATCCCTGATGAATCGGCCGGCAAGAGGCTCCTCGTGAGGGTAAGGGACGAGGTGCATCGCTTCAGCATCACCTACCACAGATCTCTCAGGAGGAAGACGGCAAGAAGGTCAATCCTGGATAACATCACCGGAGTGGGAGAATCGCGGAAGGCCGCGCTCCTTGAACGCTTTGGATCCGCGGCGGCGATCGCTGAGCGCGGTGAGGGAGAGATTGCGGAGGTACCGGGCATTGGGATCCGAACAGCACGAAAAATCAAGCAAGCACTCGAACAAGAAGCGCGTGGTGGTGGTACACAGCGACGATCAGACTGACTCTGGTCTGGAGATGCTTCGCTACGTCAGTTTCGATACGGAGCTGGGGCGCTTTCTGCTCACCCGGAGCGAACAGGGGCTCTCGTCGGTAGCGTTCGGCAAGGAACTCGACGTCGACCGGGAGCTGGCGACGATCCGGAGAACGACGCGTGTCCTGGCCGTTGAGGACAGGCTGCATCTTCGCCGTGTCGTCGACGATATCCGGAGCTACCTGGGCGGGGTTCCTGTCGACTTCGACTACGAGCTGGACACATCCACACTGACGGAGTTCTCCCGCACCGTACTCGAGACCGTCAGGAGCATTCCGTTCGGCGCACTTCGTTCATACAAGTGGGTGGCCGAGCAGATCGGGAATCCTCGCGCGACGCGGCCGGTCGGGCAGACGCTGTCCCGGAATCCGCTCCCCATAGTCATCCCATGTCACAGAGTCGTCAACAGCGACGGTTCTCTCGGCGGCTACTCAGGTGGCGGCACAGACATGAAGCGGCGTCTGATAGAGATCGAGAACGGCCAGACCGGCCTGGCGTTCCGGCACAGCGAGAACGAGGGACGCCGGCGCATCCGCTTCCTTCTGGAATCAGAGGGCGGGGAAGGTGACGACGCAGGCTAGCGTATCCTCACTGCTCACGGACTCGATCGAGGACTACCTCGACTACCTCACCTCGGAACGTGGTCTCTCAGAGAACACCGTCGCCTCCTACCGGGGTGACCTGGCCCAGTATGCCGCCCATCTCGCCAAGAGCGGCATCACAGACCCCTCCAAAATAGCTGAACGCGATGTCAGGGAGTATATCGGTGGAGGAATCATCTCCGGGCTCTCCCCACGGAGCGCGGCCCGCCGCCTCTCCTGTCTTCGCGGCTACCACGCGTTTCTCCCTCTGGCCCTGTCTGAGAGAGGCGAGGGCAGGAGCTACACGGACCCAACGCTGCACATGGAAACCCCAAAGATGTCGCGCAGGCTGCCGGATGTGCTTGGCGTGCACGAGATGGAGAAACTGCTGAACGCACCCGACACGGCGACGCTCCTCGGTGTGAGAGATCGCGCCATGCTGGAGATGGCATACGGGGCAGGACTCAGGGTGAGCGAACTCATCGGTCTCGAGCTGTCAAACCTGTTTCTCGAGGACTCCTACATACGCGTGTTCGGAAAGGGCTCGAAGGAACGCATCATCCCAGTGGGAAACACGGCGATAGAATGGACGGAGCGATACAGACGAGATGTGCGCCCCGACCTGATCGCGAGGGGAGCCCTCACTGACATGCTGTTTCTGAATGCTCGCGGACGCCCTCTTACGCGCATGGGGTTCTGGAAGATACTCCAGAAGCAGGTGAAGAGATCGAGCGTGCGCGAACGCGTCAAACCCCATACGCTCCGCCACTCGTTTGCGACACACCTACTCGAGGGTGGTGCGGATCTCAGGGCGGTCCAGGAGATGCTGGGACACGCCGACATCTCCACAACGCAGATCTACACGAGCGTAGACCGCGAGTATCTGAAGGAGATACACAGGACGTTTCACCCAAGGGGATGACCCGGTGCGGTCATCGTCTGTGACCTTCCGGATGGACGCTGGAGGCATCACGTGCCGGATCGAGACATAGTCGAGGCGCTCAAGGACGCACTCACCTCCGGGACACTTAAGACCCTTCGCGATCTGGGAAGGATCGCCGACGGTCGCGGAGTGGGTGCGTTTGTTGTGGGGGGTGTCGTCCGCGACGCTCTGCTCAAGCGAGCTTCTGAAGATCTCGATGTCGTCGTTGAGGACGATGCAATCGACTTCGCCGAGGCGGCCGCCCGCGAACTCGGAGGGCACGTCAAGAAGTACGACCGGTTTGGAACCGCTATCCTGCTGCTTGGACGTGGCGTGAAGGTGGACGTTGCCACATCCAGATCGGAATCATACGCCCAACCCGGCGCCCTGCCTGATGTGGCGCCGGATCCCATCGAGATGGATCTCAGACGACGCGACTTCACGCTGAATGCGATGGCCGTACGCATCAACGAGGATGGATTCGGCGAACTGCTGGATCCAACCGGCGGCCGGGAGGATCTTCAGGCGGGTGTGCTGCGTGTCATCCACGAGCGTAGTTTTGAGGACGACCCGACACGGATCTTGAGATGTATCAGATTCTCCGCCCGATTCTCATTCACACTGGATCCGCTGACTGAGACGCTGTTGCGAGACGCCATTCTGCGAGATCTCATAGGCACTGTCAGCGGCGAACGCATCATGAACGAAATCCGCCTCATCCTGAGCGAAGACGAGGTCTGGTCGCCGCTTGAGCAGCTCGACTCACTGGGAGCGCTCGCGAGCATTCACCCGGGCTGGCGGTTGCCGGAACATGCAGCTCGGCTCTTCAGCAGGCTCAGGACGATCAAGGAGAACGCGACCGGCTCAGTAGGATCCGCCACGTTCTGGCGGGCTCGTTTCCTTCTGGCGGTGAGCGCGCTTCCGCCCTCTGACGCCCGCAGGCTCCTCGATCGCCTCCGCGCGAGCGCGACCTTGAGAAGTATCGTGGCTGAGCTCGCGCGCTTCAACGAAGAGGTGCGGGAATCCCTGGAGTCGGAGAGCGCACTCCCGAGAAGTGACATCTACGACGCGCTCGCCACGTTCCACTCCGAGACCCTGGTTGTGCTTCTTGCCTCGTCCGGGCCAGCCCTTTCGGAGCGCATCACACTCTACCTGTTTGAACTCGAGAACGTGAGGCCAGTTCTCGGGGGTGCAGATCTGATCGCACTCGGGCTCGAGGAAGGGACAGCTCTCGGAGAGACCCTCGCTGATCTCAAGCGGGCTCGCCTGGACGGAGTTGTGACCTCAGAAGCGGAGGAGCGCGAGTTCGTGCGGAAGGCGATCCGAGACCTTGACGTGGAGAATAAGAGGTGATAGCGTCTTGCAGAAGCTGGCGGCAGGCGCAGGCAAAGAGGGGGAGAGGATCAGGTGACTGACAGTACGAGTGGGGCCGCCCCACAGGCGCCGACGGATGCCCCGCAGACAGCGGCGCGGGAAGATGCTGCGCTTCCGCTCGTAAAGAGGCCGACCTACGAGGTCAAGCTAGAGGCATTCGAGGGCCCTCTCGACCTCCTGCTCCATCTGATCCGGGAGCATGAGATTGACATCTACGACATCCCCATAGCCACCGTCACGGAGCAGTATCTCGAGTATATCAGGGTCATGGAGACGCTCGATCTGGCGCTCGCCGGTGAGTTTCTAGAGATGGCGGCGACGCTTATCCGCATCAAGATCCGGATGCTCCTGCCTCCCTCGATCGACGAGAGCGAGGAGGAGAAAGACCCGAGAGAAGAGCTTGTTCGCCAGCTCGTCGAGTACAAGAAGTTCAAGGAGGCAGCGTCGGTCCTCTCCGGCCACGAAGTCGAGCGGCGAGACCACTTCCAGCACGGTGTGGACACCTCCGCCTATCGAACAGTGGATGAGGACGAAGTCGAGCCTGATGAGTTTCTGAGAGAGGTCACGCTCTTCGATCTTGTCGACTGTCTTCGTGAGGTGCTGGCGCGCGTTCCTGAGCGAATCGATGTTCACGAAGTCAACCTCGAGCAGGTTTCCGTCGAGGATCGGATCGAGTTCATACGGGACAGGATCCGAGATTCACGTGCGATCAGATTCCGCGACCTCTTCACCGCCGGATCCGGGAAGCCGGAGATTGTCACGACGTTCATCGCCCTTCTTGAGCTCATACGTCTCGGGGACATAGTCGCAGTACAGAGCTTGGTGTTCGGCGAGATCGAGATCAAGGCCAAGACGGAGGGATAGCAGTGACCGATCTCAAACGCATTGTCGAGGCGCTCCTTTTCGCAGCGGATTTCCCCATCCAGCTCGACAAACTGGTCGAGATCTCCGGAGCGGCCCGCGCTGAGGTCAGAGAGGCCATCAAGGATCTCGACAAGCAGTATTCAGAGGGACAGTCGGCCTTCGCGATCACGGAGGTCGCCGGGGGATGGCAGCTCTACTGCAGACCTGAGTACTCGAAGTGGATACGGGAGCTCCACAAGGGTCGTGTGCCTTCAAAGCTCAGCCAGGCGGCCCTTGAGACCCTGGCCATCATTGCCTACAAGCAACCGCTCGTGCGAGCTGAGATAGAGGTCGTCAGAGGTGTGGATTCCAGCGGCGTTCTGTCCACACTCCTCAAGCGCAACGTCATCACGATCGCCGGGCGTGCCCCGGGCATGGGACGCGCGCTCATGTACAGGACGACCAAGGAGTTCCTGAGGTACTTCGGCCTCAACACGATCACCGATCTGCCTCGTCTCGAGGAGTTCGCCGAGATCCTCGGGCTTGCCCACTCGGAGCTCGAGATGACCATCGAGGGAGCCGAGCACCTTGCAGGTGTGACTGCCGACGCGAGCAAGACCGAGGAAGCGACGGAGGGCGAGGCGCACACGGACGAAACCTACACGGACAAGACCTCGCCCGATGAGAGCGAAGTACATATGGAGGACAGTAAGCTCATTGACGCCCTTGATGAGGCTTAACCGCTTTCTGGCGCGATCCGGAGTGGCATCCAGAAGGGGTGCCGACCGGATCGTGGAAGCCGGCAGAGTCACGATCAACGGAATCACCGTCACCCATCACGGCGTGACCGTTGACACCGACTCGGATCTTGTTGAGGTGGATGGCCGCCGCGTTCAACTCCCGAGACAATTCACCTACATAGTCGTGAACAAGCCGATAGGCTACGTCGTGACAATGAACGATCCGCAGGGGCGGAAGACCGTGGCGGATTTCGTGCCGCGTCGCCTCGCTGGAGTGGTACCGGTCGGCCGCCTGGATGCGGATACCGATGGGCTTCTGATCATGACGGACGATGGAGACCTCGCGCATCGCGTGACACACCCGTCCTTCGAACTGGACAAGACCTACGAGGTCCTGGTGGGTGGGGTTCTGTCGGAGAAGAGCGTCCGGTCGCTCGAAGACGGGATCTCGCTTGACGGCAAGGCCACAGCGCCGGCCTCGATCGAGGCGCTCTCGGTCTCCCACAACCGTTCTTCCTGCGAAATCACTATCCACGAGGGACGCAAACGGCAGATCCGGCGCATGTTTGAGGCCATCGGGCACTCTGTCCGGACCCTCAGACGCGTGAGGATCGGCCCCCTGGAACTTGGGGATCTCAAGCCCGGTCACTCAAGAGGGCTCACTGAAGATGAACTCAAGGCTCTCAGGGAGGCCGTGGGCCTCGATACCGAGTAGAAAGGCGCAGGAAACGGCTTGTGCTCCGATGGGAATCGGTCTATTATATGTGGCTGTGGTGTTAAGTGCGATAGACAGGGGATACCCCATAGGCTTAGCCTCTAACCTCCAACCTCTCTCGAATAGGGTGCACACCTGATCATCGCAATCGATGGCCCGGCAGCGTCGGGCAAGAGTACAACGGCCAGACTGGTCTCCAGTCGGTTAGGCTATGCCTATATCGACAGCGGAGCCATGTATCGCGCCGTGGCGCTTCGTGCTCTCAGAGCGGGAGTGCCCATGGACGACACCGAGTCACTGGCGCGCATTGCCGAGGAGGCCCAGATCGTCCTGTCTGGACGAGGGACCGGGCCTGTCTATCTCGACGGTGAGGATGTCAGCGAGGCTATTCGTTCTCCCGAGGTCTCGAACGCGTCGTCGGTGATGTCGACTGTGCCGCGCGTCAGACGCGCCATGGTAAGGCAGCAGCGCAAGCTCGGTCACAGCACCGACTGCGTCATGGAGGGCCGCGACATCGGCACCGTTGTCTTTCCGGACGCCGACCTCAAGGTGTTCATCGTCGCCTCGATGGACGAGAGAGCCCGGAGACGTCTGCAGGACCACGAGCGGCGTGATGAGGCGTTCAGCCTGGAAGATGTGATCGAGGAGATCAGGGAGCGGGACAGACGGGACTCGACGCGGCTGGATAGCCCGCTCGTGAAAGCGGAAGACGCCGTTGAACTTGATACAACGAATCTCACCGTGGACGAGCAGGTAGACGCGGTGATCAAGCTGGCTCGGGAGCGATCCGCTCCACAGAATCCAGCCGGGGATGCAGCCGGCGGTGACACCGGACATGCGGAGGAGAACGAGTGACGCTTCCGTACAGAATCATCTGCACCATCCTGAGAGCGTTGGTGCGGCTGATCTGGGGACGCTGGGGATCGGGCTGCGAGTCGATTCCGGATACGGGTCCAGTCATCATTGCGAGTAACCACATCTCGAACTGGGATCCGGTTATTCTCGGACTGGCCTGCCGCAGGGAAGTATACTTCCTGGCGAAGCAGGGACTCTTTCGAAACAGGCTCTTCGCGCATGTTCTCAGGCAGTTGAACGTGATTCCTCTGAACCGCGATGGGTCTGACAGTCGCGCGCTGAGACGTGCGATCGAGGTTTTGAAGGACGGCGGAGCGCTCGCCCTGTTCCCGGAGGGAACGAGGAGCAAGACGGGCAAGCTCGGCAGGGCGAAGTCGGGCACTGGTTATGTGGCCTATGCCAGCGGCGCCACCGTGATCCCTGCGCTGATCAGTGGATCCGACAGGATGTGGCGGTCTTTCGTCAACCGGGGAGAACTGGCGGTGTCATTCGGCAAGCCCCTGTCGGTCGAGGGACCGGCTACAAGCGAGACCTATCAGAATGTCACGGCACGCGTGATGGACGCGATCGTCGAAATCGGGAAGGAAGGGGCGGGGAGTTGAAGATATCTGTCGCTCCGTGCGCCGGCTTCTGCTTCGGAGTGAAGCGGGCGCTCAAGATAGCATTCGACGCCGCTCACAAGCATGCGGGGGATGGACCCATCTTCACTCTGGGTCCGATCATACACAACCCCCAGGTCGTCGCGAAGCTCGAGCGAGAGGGCCTCGCGGTCATCGACGATCTCGAAGACCTGGAAGACCCGCGAGGGGGAACGATGATCGTCCGTTCCCACGGCCTTCCGCGAGGCGTGCTGGAAGACGCAACGCGACGAGGCATCAAGCTTGTGGATGCCACTTGTCCCTTTGTGAAGGAAGCACAGGAGCGGGCTCGACAGCTTGCCGACGAAGGCTACGCGGTAGTCATCGTGGGAGAAGAGGATCACCCCGAGGTTCTCTCGATAGCGGGTGGCCTCTCCTCGCCGGCCATGGTCATAGCCGGTCCGAATGAACTGGACAAGCTCCCGAGGGAGGCAAAGGTGGGGATCGTCTGCCAGACCACGCAGCCGATCGGACATCTGGTCGCGGTCGTAGAGCGCCTTCTTGAGCAGACGAAGGAGATAAAGGTCTTCAGCACGATCTGCCAGGCGACATTCGAGCGCCAGGTCAACGCGCTCGAGCTTGCTCGCCGCGTCGATGTGATGCTGGTCGTGGGGGGAAGGAACAGCGCAAACACCAGGCGTCTCTGGAAACTCTGCCAAGAGGCAGGTTGCGACGCCTACCACATAGAGACATCTGAAGAACTTGAGCCCGAGTGGCTTGAGGGCAAGGAGGAAGTGGGAATCACAGGAGGTGCTTCGACCCCGCAGTGGATCGTGGATGAAGTGGTTCACGCGGTCGAAGAGACTCAGGCCCCCGGAAGCACGGGGGAGGAAAGCCGCCCTTAGCCGGCAAAGCACTAGTGTTCGAGAGAGGAGACAGTTCACAGGATGTTCGAAGACAGAGACAACGAACTCAACACTGAGCCTTCCATCGAGAAGGACGCGAACGAAGAGACGGTCGTAGAGACGCTCGTAGAGACAGAGCAGGAGGCCACGACCGACAGTCCGGCTGATGACTCAGCTGAGGCAGTCGTAGAAGCCTCGGAGCCCCTGGATGTCGACGCGGATGCTCCGGCGCCCGATGACGGCGTGGATGCCGTTGAAGGCTCCCCCGCGGACGAGCCGGTGGACGGCGCTGACGAGACCGAATCGGACGAAGCTCCGAAGGCTGAGGCTGAGCCCAAGCCCGTCAAGCAACAGATACTGCCCATCCCATCCGAAGAGGATCTGGAAGAACTCGGCTACACAGAGGAAGAGTATATCCAGATGTTCGAGATGTACGACTCGACCTTGAGGTCTATCGATGAGGGCGAACTCGTAAAGGGTACGGTTCTCTCGATTACGAACTCCGAGGTTACGGTCGACATCGGCTTCAAGTCGGAGGGGCGGATTCCACTGGATGAGTTCAGGGATCCCTCGTCGATATCCGTAGGCGATGAGGTGAGCGTCCTGCTTGAAGCAACCGAGGACAGAGACGGCGAGGTCAAGGTCAGCAAGCGCAAGGCCGACTTCCTCGAGGTCTGGGACAAGATCAAGGATGCGCACGACGAGCAGTCGATCGTCGAGGGTATCCCGAAGCGTAGAATCAAGGGTGGTCTGAAGGTTGACCTGTTCGGCGTAGAGGCGTTTCTACCGGGCTCCCAGGTTGCGCTCAGGCGCATTCCTAATCTGGAAGAGCTTCTGGGACAGACGCTGCACTTCCGCATCCTCAAGGTGAACAAGCGCCGCCGCAATATCGTTATCTCGCGACGCGTCGTCCTCGAGGAGGAGCGCCTGATGAAGAAGACCGCGCTCCTGGCGGAGCTTGAAGTTGGTCAGATACGTCAGGGCATCGTCAAGAACATCACCGACTTCGGCGCCTTCGTTGACCTCGGAGGAATCGACGGACTTCTGCACATCACCGACATGAGTTGGGGCAGAATTCGTCATCCCTCAGAGCTCGTGGCGATCGGCGACGATCTCACGGTCAAGGTTCTCAATTACGATCCTGAGCGTGAGCGTATCTCTCTCGGTCTCAAGCAGCTTGCCGAGTACCCATGGGAGAACGTCGAGAAGGAGTTCCCGGTCGGTTCGCGTGTGCGCGGCAAGGTGGTCTCAATCACGGACTACGGCGCGTTCATCGAACTCAAAGAGGGCGTTGAGGGACTCATCCACATCTCGGAGATGTCCTGGACTCAGCACATTCGCCACCCTTCAAAGATCCTGGGGATCGGCGACATTGTTGAAGTCAAGGTCCTGAATGTGAACAAGCCTGAGGAGAAGGTCTCGCTCTCACTCAAGCGGACGGAGAACGACCCCTGGCAGGATCTCGATGCCAAGTACCCGATCGGTACGAGGATCGAGGGCCGGGTTCGCAATCTGACCGACTTCGGTGCATTCGTTCAGCTGGAAGAGGGAATGGACGGACTCGTCCACATCTCTGACATGTCATGGACGAAGCGAATCAAGCACCCGAGTGAGGTTCTTCACAGAGGCCAGAAGGTCGAGATCATGGTGCTCGGGATCGACAAGGATCGCCACAGGATCTCTCTCGGTATCAAGCAGTGTATCGAGAATCCGTGGCCCGAGCTCGCCGTGGCCTATGCCGTCGGCACCGAGACCGTGGGAAGTGTGAGCAGAATCCACAAGTCCGGAATCGTGGTTGATCTGCCGCAGGACGTCGAGGGCTTCGTCCCGATGTCGCACCTGGCCGTTACCGAGATAAGCCAGATTGAGGCTCGTTTCGCACCGGGTGATGGTCTTCCCCTCGAGGTTATCGAGGTCTCACCTGACAACCGGAGGATCGTGCTCTCCGTTCGGACGTACATGGAGAAGCAGCCTCAGGAAGTACTCCAGGAGTACGTGGAGGCTCACAATGTCAGGCCCGAGCTGCTCGAGCCAGAGGTAGTTGAGGAGCCGGAGGTGGAGGCAGTCAAGGATGACGCCGAGGGCGCCACTCCTGCCGAGGGCGATGAGGCCGTGTCCGAGAAGGACGCGGAGTCTTCCGACGAGGAAGAGGCAGTTGTCGCGGACGCCGATGCAGAGGCTCCCGAGGCAGACGCCGCGGATGCCGATACAGAGGCTCCTGCCGACGAGAAGCCGGTGGAAGCTGAAGAGGACTCGGTCGACACCGACGAGGACTCCGCAGAGGACAAACCCGAGTAGCACCAAGCCTCGGGGATACCCCTGCGCAAGCGGCGGGATGTGTTTCGTTGCACGGGGGGACTCTCGATTGAGTCCCCCCGTTTCTTGTTAGCACTCCTGAAGATGGGATGACAGATCAGATGTCCGCTCGTGACGAGAGCCATCGCACCGTCGCGGTAATGACGGTGGGGTGCAAGCTCAATCAGTATGAGGGCGAGGGAATCGCCGAACGCCTGGAGAACGACGGGTTCGATGTCGTCCCATTCTCGGAGACGGCCGATGTCTACGTAGTCAACACGTGCACGGTGACGATGCGGAGTGACTACAGATCAAGACAGATGCTGCGGCGGGCGTCGCGGCTGAACCCCTCGGCCGTACTGATCGCGACGGGCTGCTACGCCCAGCGCGAACCGGAGCGTCTCGCGGGGATGCCCGAGGTCGACATCGTCGTGGGCAACAGCGACAAGGCCGCCATACCAGAGCTGGCCATCGAGCATCTTGCTCTCAAGGCGCGGCAAGGGGGATCGGAACCCCTGGAACGCCAGGTCCCGGCAGAGGGGAGGCATCTAAGCCGCACAGTGGTCCGACCACTTACCGTGGATCACTTCGAGCCACTCGACATCGTACGGTTTCGCGGGCACACACGGGCCTTTCTCAAGATACAGGAAGGCTGCGACAGGCGATGCACCTACTGTGCGGTTCCGGATGCGCGGGGTCCCTCGCGGAGCAGGCCGCTAGCTGAGGTGATCACGCAGACCAGGACGCTTGCGGAGAACGGATACAGGGAGGTCGTGCTGACCGGTGTCCACATAGGCGCGTACGACTCCGATGGGGTACGTCTCTCACATCTCCTGAGGAAGCTCGTGACCGTCGATGGACTCGATCGGATACGACTCGGATCGATCGAGCCCCTGGAACTCACGACTGAGCTTGCCGACACAATCGTGGAACTCGACACGGTCTGCGATCATCTGCACGTACCGCTACAGAGCGGATCCGATGACATCCTGGCTGCGATGCGTCGCGGACACAGCGCCTCCGAGTATGAGGAGATAGTGCGGCGCGTCACGGACCGTCTTCCGCAGGCCGGTCTGGGAGCGGATGTGATGGTTGGCTTTCCCGGGGAGACAGAGGTTGATTTCTCCGCCACTATCGATCTGATAGAGCGGTTGCCTTTCACATATCTTCATGTGTTCGCCTACTCGCCACGGAGTGGAACACCGGCCGCTGAAATCACCGAGAGCCTGTCCGGTGTCAGGAAGAAGGAGAGGAGCCGAACGCTCAAGGAACTCTCCGCACAGAAGTCGCTCGCCTTCAGGACGACCCTGGTCGGAAGCGAGATTGAAATCCTCGTTGAGAAGCGGGACCAGAGCACGGGAACTCTCCTCACCGGACTCTCGGACAACTACGTCAGAGTTGAGCTTGCGGGTCCGGAGTCGCTCAAGAACCAGTTCGTCCGAGTGCTGGTGGAAAACGTCGACGGGGAACACACGCGCGGAACGATGATCCGGGACAGTGCGAGATGAAGATCCTCATCGAAACATACGGCTGCCAGATGAACGAGTACGACTCTGCGATGATCCGATCGATGCTGGTGTCGGCCGGGCACTCGCTGACCTTGGATCTCGTGCAGGCGGACGTGGTCATGGTGAACACGTGCAGCGTCCGGGACCGCGCGGAGCAGCGCGCCCTTGGACGTCTCCGGCATCTCCGTGGTCTTATCGGCAAGAACGCGATCCTCGGCGTTATCGGCTGCGTGGCACAGCGCATCGGCGACGAACTCCTGAGCGAGGTGCGCGGGCTCGATTTCGTGGTGGGGACGGATCGCTACGCGCTCATTCCCGACATCATTGATGAGGTCGCTCGCGATTCGAAGCGCGTCGACACGCGCCCGGACGGCAGTGAGAACTACGGTGTCAGAGCCGCTCCGATATCAGCATCGCTCTCCGATTTCGTCGGCGTGATGCGCGGCTGCAACAACTACTGCAGCTACTGCATCGTACCCTACGTGCGGGGGAGAGAACGCAGCGTCCCATATGAGACCGTGCTGGCCGAGGTGAGTGCACTCGTGAAGCTCGGGATGCGGGACGTCACGCTTCTGGGACAGAATGTCAACTCCTATCGCGAC
This sequence comes from uncultured bacterium, assembly GCA_964521425.1. GTDB lineage: Bacteria > Joyebacterota > Joyebacteria > Joyebacterales > Joyebacteraceae > Joyebacterum. The sequence goes on along the minus strand of CAZFRO010000032.1, from coordinate 257 downwards.
GGCCCTGTCACATTCGCGCAACTCCTTGGCATCGTCAACGATGTCCCTGGCCTCAAGCGGATCAGATTCGCAACATCACACCCCAAGGACCTCTCGAGTGAACTCATCGATGCAATCGCGCACCTGGACAAGGTCTGTGAGCACGTGCATCTGCCGGTTCAGTCGGGGTCGAACAGCATTCTGCGCCGAATGAACCGCTCCTACACCCGCGATGACTACCTCGCCCTGGTCCGAAGCATCCGGGAGAAGATCCCGGG
>CAZFRO010000031.1:0-22341 GCA_964521425.1 uncultured bacterium | reverse complement strand
CTCATGACTCCATCCTCTCACGAAATGGAGTCTCCGGCAATCCCGGTACGGTTCAGCTCCTGGTTCCAGCGATGGCAGAGATGGACCAGGAGAACATCTGGCTCTCTGCGGGACCCAGCTACGAACAGCATGACCCAACCGTAACGTGGGGGGGCGCTCGTGACGTCCTCTTCGACAATGGCCCCATCATGAACTTCTCACCAGACCAGTCGATGCTCCAGGACACTACCCTTAGCATGAGCACGTATGGGTACGGACATCAGTTCGACTACCAGAACTGGCTCTCCGATGACTTCACGGTTCCCGTGGGCGACTCGTGGGATATCACGTCGATCACGTTCTTCGCATACCAGACCGGAAGCACACTAGCGTCGACGATCACAGGCTATCACGTTATGATCTTTGACGGCCCGCCATTCGAGGCGTCGTCGACCAAGGTCTTCGGCGACATGACGACCAACGTGCTCCAGTCGACCACCTGGTCGGGCGTGTACAGGACTCTCGAGTCCGCCCCCGGCGGTACGAACCGTCCGATCATGGCCAACATCTGCAATGTGCTGATCACACTCGGCCCGGGCAACTACTATGTTGTCTGGCAGGCTGACGGCAGTCTCACGTCCGGTCCGTGGGCTCCGCCTGTCTCGATCTGGAACCAGGGCGATACCGGCGACGCCTGGCAGTCGGTAGATGACACAGCCACGTGGGCCTACATCGACAACGGTGGCTACAACCAGGGTCTCCCGTTCATCCTCGAGGGCCTGCACTCAACAGCGGTCGAGAGCGCGAGCTGGACAAGCGTGAAGGCGCTGTACCGGTAGGGACAAGACCTGGCCGTTTCATACGGCCTGGGGAACGAGCAGCATCCCGCCGCCCCCGCACGGAATTGCGGCAGAGTATTGGACGCCCCCCTGGCAGACGCCTCGGGGGCGTCCCTCGTTCCTGGCCGGGCGACAAAGCTCCTTGACAGGACCCGGCGCAGGGCTATACTTAAGTACTGACTAAATGACTTTGCGGGGAGCTGCGTGAGTATGGGACACAGACCATCGGATATGTTCAAGGCGCTGAGTGTGCCGACTCGACTCCGGATCATCGAACTCCTGAAGGAGAGGGGTGAGGTCGGCGTCAATGAGATCGCCGAGGAACTCGGCGTGACGCCCCCGGCCGTTTCCCAGCACATGAAGCTCCTTATGGAGGTCGGGCTCGTGACGAAGGAGCGACGCGGCTACCGCGTCCCCTATTCAGTCGACGCGAATGGGCTTGACTCCTGCCTCGAGATGCTCACTTCCACCTGTTGCTGCGAAGGCCGTGGTCACGGACACACTGGGCATGGGGAGGCCCCTGGCGGGACGAGCTGCTGCGGGTCTGGGTCCACGACTCACGATCTCACATCGCTCGCCAGACGAGCTGAACTCCTTGAGACGGAACTGAAGGCAGTGCGAAAGGAGATCGCGAAACTGGAGAAGGAAGTCGGCTAAACGGAGGCTTTATTGTCTGGGATGTTAAGTAGTTGCTGAATTGCTTAATCTGACGGAAGGAGGTGAAGACATGAAGAGGAGATCGCACGGAGACGGTTGCTGTGAGACACCGAAGCAGCACGGCCATCACCACGGCGGCCACGGGATGCACGACAGCCATGGATGCTGCTGCGGCGGTGGATCGAGACACTTCGTCACGGCGAAGGAGCGGTTGGCAGCTCTTGAGGAGTATCGCAAGCAGGCCGAGCTGGAGCTCGAAGGCGTGAGCGAGGCGATCAAGGAGCTCAAGGCTCGTATGAAGTAGCACGACGATCCGGAGCAGCTCCACGACGCGAGAAAGAACAAGGCCCCCGGTCATGCGATTGGGGGCCTTGTTCAATCCGGGATTCCTACGCCCGAAGGCGTACCCCCGCACGGAATCGCGGCAGAGTATCGGACGCCCCCCTGGCAGAAGCCTCGGGGGCGTCCCTCGTTCCATTCCGTTCCGGCTGCAGTCTCGTCAGCCGTTGCGATGCGGTCGCCCGACTGCTAGTCTCACGCTACAGGGTACTAGGTTGCAGGAGTTCACGGTGCAATGCCGTTCGCGCAGGAGGTCCGGATGAAGACGCTGGCGCTCATGGTGATACTGGCGACGGCCGTGCTGCTGTCGACCATACCCGCCCTCTCGTCGACCGTGCACGGGGAGGCGCTATCAGATGCGGAGACGAACGTGCCGCGGACCATCCCGGCCACGGTCTGGTATCAGGGTTTCCTGGCCGATGTCTCGACAGGCGACCCGATCAATGACACGTATGACATCAAGGTTCAGTTGTACGACTCCGAGAACGGCGGGGGTTCGCTCTGGGGCCCGGAAACGCATGTGGACGTGACGATCATCGAGGGTTGGTTCCATATCGAGCTCGGCGTGACAGTGGCGCTGCCCGCGTTCGACAATCCTCCGTACTACCTTCAGCTGACGGTTGACGGTGAATCTCTCGCGCCGCGGCAGAAGCTCGGCAGCACGCCGACCGCTCTTCGTTCGAACGTCGCGGAGCAGGCAGATGACGATTGGACCATCTCCGGCAGCAACGTCTATCGCTTGAGCGGTAACGTCGGCATCGGCGATTCAACTCCGACCCGTAAGCTCGACGTCAATGGAGACGTCAGTGCTACGACATACTACGGGGACGGCTCAAACCTGACCGGCGTCACCGGATCAGGCGATAACGATTGGGCCATCGACGGAGACAACATCACACATCTGGTCGGCCGCGTCGGTATCGGGACGCTGAGCCCCGAGAATACGTTCCACATCACAGGAGCAGGCGCCGCGGCAGGCGGTGTTCCCGGCTGGACCGAAGTCGTTGCCCGGGTCCGCCGGAATGGGAGCAGTCACACGGGTCTCTCGATCGATGCTACAGCAGCGCGCGACGGCATCCTCTACCTTGCTGAGGACGGCCGCGCCTGGTGGAGCATGCGCAACGACGTCAGCGAGGACAGGAACCTCGAGTTCCGCTTCCACGGGGTCGCCGGCACGGTCTACGGCGCGACGATCGATTCTACGGGCAGATGGGGGCTCGGAACGCGGTCGCCCACCGCGCGCTTTCAGATTCAGGAGAGCAGCTCCGGCGAGTGCTTCGAGGCCATGAACACCGCATCGAGCGGCGTTTCCAGGCTCGTGAACATCGAGCGCACGCAGCCGTCATCGAGCGGCAACGACATGCTCCAGATCAAGATGGCCAGCGGCTCGGACGACGGAGCGGAATTCATCGAGTGCGAGCGAGGATCGTCCATCCCTCCGAGTCAAGGGCAACGGCAACGTGCTCACCAGCGGCAGCATCGGCGTTGGAGACACGTCCCCGGACGCGCGGGTCCACATCGTGGATAGTGGGTCAACGGATGCGCTCAGAGTTGATATGGGCGGCGACATCGCCCTCATGGTCACCGATGGCGGACGCGTCGGTATCACCTGCGAGTATCCGGGCGCGGCCCTCGAGGTGCACGATCGTGAGGGGTATTCGCAGCCCGCGCTTATTGTCAGGCACTACGGCTCATACGGCACGCTAGCGGGCATCTACTCCCAGTCGGACCCCGGCACCGGGGACAACCTGCTGTTCATCCACACTAACAACAGCCCCGTCAGCGACTTCCAGTACATCGAGTGCCATACGGGCTTCGGAAGCGACACCGAGTTCAAGATCAATGGCGGCGGCTACTACGGCCCCGCCGACTTCGCGGAGATGCTGGCGGTAAGTTCGGGCGCGCGGTCGGTCGAGGCGGGAGACGTCATGGTCATCGACCCGTCCCGTGACCGCTCTATCGCGTTGTCCTGGGAATCGCACTCAACGCTCGTAGCCGGCGTCTACAGCACAGAGCCCGGGTTCGTCGGCTCACCGCGGGATTGGGACAAGGCAGTCGGAGAAGACCAGGTCGGTACCTACTCGTTAGACGACATGGCGACGATGCACGAAGAGATTCCGCTCGCAGTAATGGGCATCGTCCCGTGTAAGGTGAGCGCGGAGAACGGGTCGATCAGACCGGGCGACCTCCTCGTGACGTCGGGTACGCGTGGTCACGCGATGCGCGACTCGAATCCGCCTGTCGGCACGGTCATCGGCAAGGCCCTCGGCTCATTGAGTTCGGGCACCGGCGTTATTGAGGTGCTGGTGACGCTGCAATAGCGAGACGGCCGCGGAGCCCCTAGCTTGCAGGCTGGACTACCGCCGCATCGGCTGTCGCTTCATGTATGTCAGGCTCCGCCAGAGCCACTCGGCAGGACCGAACCGGAAGCGCTCGAGCCAGAAGGTCGAGAACCAGAGCTGAAAGATCCACACCGCGAAGACGATCAGTATCTGTATCGAGCGCTCAACGGTCCCGAAGAGCCCGAACCCGTGTCCGTAGAAGATCGTCGTGCAGACGACAGTCTGCATCAGGTAGTTCGTGAACGCCATCCTCCCGACGGCCGCAAGCCTCCGTGAGACGCCTCCGAGCGGTTTGGATTTCGCAAGGAGCATGATCAGGGAGACGTAGGCCAGAGCGACAAGGAGACTCCCCCAGTAGTTGTACTGACCGCCTTGGAAGAACGCGTACTCGAGTGCCCAGTCGGCCGCAAACCGACGGGCCACCCCGAGCCCGATCAGCGGAAGACCGACGACCAGACCCACTCCTGCGGCTGTCCAGTAGAAGCGCCTTGAGCGCTCCGCCGACAGGACGCCCCACTTGTAGAGCGCCATCCCAATGAGCATCAGACCACCCGTGCGCCACAGCATGGTGGTCCAGAAGACAACCGTCAGATGCTCGACCATCCCAGGCGCACGCTCGGACATCTGCGCGATCCAGGATCCGCCGTACGCAGCCAACTCGGAGGCTATCGCCTCGGCCCCAGGCTTCCAGAAGCTCAACATCCCCTCGATCGCCTCGGGCGGCCAGTATGGAATCGAGGCGCCAAACATCCATGAGAGTAGTGATGAGATGGAGACAACGACGAGCCCGACCACTAGGAGCACCCGCGGTGAGCGCCTCCAAAACAGATAGGTAACGAGAGCGACCAGCCCGTATGTGGCGAGGATATCCCCGTACCAGAGGAGGAAGCCGTGCGCCAGACCGATGATGAGAAGCCAGAATGCACGCCGGTAGTGGACAGGGGCCGCCCGCAAGCGCCGGGACTCCAGTCTCGTGGAGAACAGCACGATCCCCGCACCGAAGAGCATCGAGAAGATCGAGATGAACTTGAGATCGGCGAAGAAGTGGCTTAGAGACCAGACCAATCGGTTGACGCCGGTGAGATCACCGTACGCCGTCGGATTGAGGTAGGCGGCCCCGATCATCGAGAAGCTCTGGATGTTCATGAGGAGAATCCCAAGAACAGCGAATCCTCTCAGGATATCGAGTGACAGGATGCGGTCCGCCGCCTGGACCGGTCCGGGGGCGGCGACGTGGAGTGTGTGCTCGGATGCCTGCACGATTGGTTCTCCCTGTTGACGTCATGAGCCAGACTACGCTCGAGCGGCCCTCCCCCGATACGCCTTCATGAACCTCCTCCACGGGAAGAAGTAGAACGCGAGAACCGGGTAGACGGCATACCGGCTGAGTCCTGCGGCGTGCAGGCCGGCGAAGACGAAGATCAGAATGTGCATCTTCACGACGTTCGCGTATGGCTGGGCGAACGCCGCATCGGCCTTGACTGATCCGCTCCACTGGCGCGCCAGCCCCGGCAGCTTCGGAAGCAGGCTCATCAGGACGAACGGCCAGTAGAGACGGAGCGCAACAAACCCCGTCGAGAAGATGTTCGAGAAGGCATCATCATTCGTGAGAGGGAAGAACGCGGCCAGGAACATGCTGTGCACGAAATGGAACATCCCGAAGTGAAAGACAAAGAACGCCAGAATCCCCAATCCCCCGAGTATCCTCAGCGCCAGCGGTCCGGAAGACGGGTCCTTCGCCTTGGACGCGATCGTAACGATGATGGTCGTGAAGCCTACGCACAGACTCGACACCCAGAGTGCCCAGATGATGTCACAGGCTTCCCAGCGAAAGACGCTCGCCGAGACGATGGCCACCGAGAAGGCGACCACATCCAGGAGAAGCGAGCGCTCCCCTGACGGGGACGTCGCCATATCCACGAACCGCTTGAGTGGTCTTGTGTGAGTACTCATCGTCCATCCCGGCAGTTCAGGTTCTTCAGCCTGAGAATCCCATTGTACTGCACACGAGGCGCTCACCGCTATCGTGGCACGTCAGTCGATCAGCTTGAGCCCCCAACCCCAGAAGGAGGCGCAGAAGAGAACGATGGCTATCAGGACCAGATTGAAATACGCCAGTGCTACGAAGACCCGAGCCGGTCGCGACAGTTCCTCGCGACCACCCTCAGGAACTGGCCCAACGGCCTCGATACGCGTGAGCACGTCAGGACCGTGTGGAGCATCCGCTATCGCCGCCGTCAGGTCAGTCCCTGCCCGATGGCGATTGAAGTGGACACCCCCCTTCCATGACGCGCTGTCCGTGGCGTCATAGAGTACTCCATCAAAGGCGAACCTCACGCGGCCGCACGCCCCCACTCCACCCGCGCACTCTGCCTCCCGTCGCATTCTCTTATTGATGACCGTCGTCACAGCGGCTGCAATCAGTACGAGCGTGAGGAAGACCGCGAACTTGATCATCCAGATGGTCCCGAACGCCGTCGTCCACAACTCACTAATGGAGTCCACTCGCCAGATAGTGAGAAGCGTGCCGGTCACCGCCATCAGGACAATGGAGTACCACCCGAGCCTCATCTCGGGACGCGGGAGGCCCTTGGCGAAACGACGGGGAGTCAGGAAGAGGTGGATGTAGATGATGGCGCCGAACCAGACTACCCCACCAACCAGATGTAGGAAGCGAACCAATCCCCTGAGCCATATCTGAAGGTTGGACGGTTCTGCAAACCCCGCTGGAAGCACGTGATCTGCGAGAAGGAAGTCCTCGCCGAGTTCCGTGAGCGAACCGGCATCCGCGCCGTCTTCGTGACACGCGCCGCAGGCAAGACCGGTCTCCGAGGCGTACTGTGGCATCGCCATCGCCGTGGCGACCACGCCGACAACAAGAACCAAGGCAAGAAGAGGAAGGGCGCGGGCGACACTCTGTCCTGTGAGCACGTGGATCCCCCCTTCGCTGACATCGGAGGCAGGCGTTCTGGGACGTGATGTGAGACCGTCCTCCAATGTGGCACATAATCGTGAGTTGTGGGATTCTACCAGATGCCGCACGAATCGTCACGCACCAGACGCACGCAACCGGGGGGAAGAAAGAGAGAGGCACCCCACGCGCTCAGGCGCAGGGTGCCTCAAACAACCTCTGTGACGGTGCTGGATCATATGGAACGGTCGAGTCCAGCAGCTACACATCACTTGAGAAGCACTATCTTGTGGCTCAGGGTCTCCCCTTCCCTCGTCACGCGAACGAAGTAGATGCCACTCGGGACACCCATGCCTCTGTCATCCTGCCCGTCCCAGGTCACGTTACGCCGACCGGCCTCGACAACACCATCGATGAGCGTAGCGACTCTGCGCCCGGACGCAGTGTAGATCCCAAGTTCCACAGAAGCTGCCTCCGGGAGGTCGAACGTGATCCGCGTGGTCGGATTGAACGGGTTCGGGAAGTTGCCCAAGAGCGCGAACCGTTGTGGTGCCACTGGCTCCGCAACTCCTGTTCCGAGCGTCACGGATGCCTCGTTTGAAGGAAGCCCCTCATTCCCGTGAACGTCCTCGCCGGCGACGAGGTAGTACCAGGTCGCCGCGCCGGGATCCACATCGGTGAAGACAGTGTCGGTCGCAGCGCCGACGAATGTCGTCTCGTCGGCGACGAATCCCTGCGCGTCGCTCCGGTACACGTTGTATGCGCCGAGATCCTCATCGCGATAGCCGCTCGGCGACCACACGAGCTCGACATCGACATCATCACCCTCCGCCATCAGAGCGAGCGGGGCGCCTGGCGCTAGATTATCTATCGAATACCCGGACATCACCTCCGAAGCCCAGTAGTCGCTCCCCTCGTAGGCGTGCGCGAGTACTATCAGATCGGTCCAGATGATACCGGCCTCTGTCGAATCACCGAAGCTCGGTGCGATGTAACCGTATTCGCTGAACTGCATCGCGTTCACGTCGTCAACATGGATCCAGCCGCGGAGTCCAAGGTCTTCCAGCGTGCATGCGCCAAGAATCGCACTCGTGGCATCCGTGTGCAGGCGAAGCGCGCCCGTCCCACCGTAGCGCCTCCACACGCTGTAGTAGTCAACGACCGAGAGCGGCCACTCGTCGAGGTAGCTCGCACCCCAGCTGACGATGATCTCCCCGCCCTGGTCATCCGGGTGGTCGACCGCACTCGAAATGCCGGGCGCAGGATAGCCGAGGTAGCCACTTCGCTCGATCTTCTGCGCGTAGATGTCCTGGTCCGACGTTTGTGACCGATAGTCCTCCCACGCGATGATCGCGCCGCCCGAACCGTCGGCGACGAGATTGGAGTCGTGTGCGTCAGGAACAGAGCAGACGGCCACCCCGTCGACCGTCCACTCAACGTTCCCGTACGCGCTCACACGCTGGGCGTATATGTCGTCCTCATCAAAGCCGCTGCGGTCGTCCTGCCAGACGACGATCACGCCGACCGCCCCGTCGGAGACCATTCTGTGATTGTCCTGTCCGGCCGCATCCGTGCAGACCGCCACGCCGTCCGCGGTCCAGTGCGTGTCGCCATTGTCGTCAATCCGCTGGGCGTAGATATCGCTGTCTATCCCGCTGCGCGAGTCCCACCACGGGATGATAGCCCCTCCAACGCCGTCGCCGATGATCTCGACCATGGTCTGCGAGTTCGTAGCGGCGCAGATCACCTCACCACCGGCCTCCATGCCGGCGGCGCCTGAGTAGTGAATGTGCTGGGCATAGACGTCGTAGTCGTTCCCGTTTCGGTAGTCGTGCCACGCGATGAAGGCGCCCCCGTAGCCGTCGCTGGCGATCCTGGGATCGTACTGAGCCGCAGCGTCCGTGCAGACGACGAGGCCGTCGGCCGTCCACTGAGCGACACCCGAGGCGTTGATCCACTGCACGTACACATCCTGGTTGCCCACGCGGGCGTCCTGCCACGTGATGATCGCCCCGCCCGCTCCGTCGGTGGTGATCTTGGGCTTGTACTGGCTCGCGTTGGCGCCGCAGATGAGCACGCCGTCCGTGGTCCACATGGCGGCGCCCGAGGCGTCGACCCGCTGCGCGTAGATGTCTCGGACCCCGCGCTGGTCCTCCCACGTCACTATGACCCCTCCGGCGCCATCGGAGACGATGTCCACGTTCCACTGGGTGCCGGTGGCCGTGCAGACCGGCACGCCGTCAGCCGTCCACTGGACCGCGCCCGAGGCGTCCACGTGCTGCGCATACACGTCCTGGCTGCTTCCGCGGGTGTCGCGCCATACGATGATGGCGCCCCCCGCCCCGTCCGAGACGAGCAGCGCGTCGTACTGGTTGTAGGGCGCGGCGCAGATGGGCAAGTTCTCCAGGGGGTCGTGCGGCCACACAGCGTTCGCATGCGGTGCCCACAAACAGGCCGTCGCGGTGACGATCGCGACCGTAACCAGTAGCTTGATTCGCATAGCTCTTCCCCTCGTTGCAGGTGGCGGCTTCGGTGCCCGGCACCGTGCCGCGCGTAGCTTCCGTACGCAGGGGCACCTCGAGGATGCCCCTTCTGATGTGATTACATCGTTCTTTGTGCTATACCATAGTCTGCGCGCCATGGCAAGAATGCACCCCCGTCCGATGCGTGGAGCGTGTCTCCCTTCCGCGTGTGCACGAGGATATTGGCGCGCCATGCTATCGACCATCGAGACCGCCTGCTTCAGCTGTCGACCATTCGTGACTGTCTGCTTCAAATGTGATATGATAGGGTTTGGGCATGTATCTGGCCTGCGCGTCCGGCTCAGGGCGTGGACACTCCAGTCTCAATCCTCCGGAGGAAGACCATGCAGCGAGTTCTCTCATCGGCAGCGCGGATCGCCGTCCTGGCCATCGCCTGTCTCATCGCAGTTACCGCGGTCGCGACAGCGCGGCCGACCTGGCTTGAAGACCGTGCAGCCGGCGGACCGGACCCCAGGGCCATTCTCTGGGAGCCAAAGCAGGCCTCCTTCGAGCGACTCCAGGAGGCGTTGGCTCTTCCGCCGACCGCGACGCGGGCATCCCAGGATGACTACGACGCCACCTACTACGACATCGACATCGAGATCGACGAGGGGCCGGAGACGGTGGACGGGTCCGTCATGATGCGTGCAACAAGCGTTGTCGACGGCCTCACAACTGTCATCCTGGATCTTCGCGACAACATGACTGTCGACGCCGTCACACACGATGGAAGTCCTGCGTCGTACACACACAACAGCAATCTTATCACGGTGACGCTCAACACGACGGTGAACACCGGAGGAACGTTCGAGATCACTGTCACCTATCACGGCGCTCCGATAGACGATGCGCTCAACTTCTCCACGCACGGCGGCAGCAACCCGATCATCTCAAGTCTCTCCGAGCCGAGCGGCGCCAGGCAGTGGTGGCCGTGCAAGGACACGCCCGCCGACAAGGCCGACTCAGCACGGATCGCCCTCACGGTCGACGATGCGCTCGTCGCGGTCTCAAACGGGATGCTCCAGTCGGTCGTGGACAACGGAACTACGAAGACCTACGAGTGGTTCGAGGTCTACCCCATCACGACCTACCTCATCTCGGTGGCCATCTCCAACTACTCCAGCTGGGTCGACTACTACACGTACTCGCGCGGATCGATGCCGATCGAGAACTACGTCTACCCTGAGCACCTCTCGGATGCGCAGGAGGATCTCAACATCACGGCGGAGGCCATCGGTGCCCTCACGGCCATCTTCGGCGAGTATCCGTTCATCGAGGAGCGCTACGGTCATGCCATCTTCCCGTGGGGCGGAGCGATGGAGCATCAGACCTGCACAAGCTATGGCAGGGTCCTCATCCGCGGCGACCATTACTACGACTGGATCCTGGTTCACGAGCTCGGCCATCAATGGTGGGGCGACTGGGTGACCTGCGAGACGTGGGATGACATCTGGCTCAATGAGGGGTTTGCCAGCTACTCGGAGGCGCTCTGGTTCGAGAACCAGGACGGCGAGACCGGCTACGACGACTACATCGAGAGCTATGACTACTACGGCTACTTTGATGGCCCGATCTACAACCCGGACTCGACCTTCAACCGGACCGTCTACGACAAGGGCGCCCTCGTCCTTCACATGCTCCGCCGCGTTCTGGAACTCGCGAACGGCACGCGCTACCACTACCCGATCGATGCCCTTGAGGGAATGCTCGCTGCGTATGGAAGCGGGAATGCATACGACACGGCGGTCACATCGGAGTTCCAGACTTACTGCGAGGCCGCATACGGCGGAGGCATGGACTGGTTCTTCCTGCCGTGGGTCTACGGTGAGAACCGCCCCGACTACGAGTACTCCTGGATCGCAAGCGACCAGGGACCGCCCCACGGCCTGATGCTTCATATCGACCAGGTCCAGACGAACGCCGGGCTCTTCACGATGCCGATCGACATCGAGATCCAGACGACGGCCGGCGACACGCTCGTCACGGTGTGGAACGACGCGCTGAGCCAGGATTTCTTCTTCGAGATCGACGCGCAGGCAACGGGGCTCAGCTTCGACCCCGGGAACTGGATCCTCAAGTACGTCACGCAGGTTTCAACCGGCACGGCGGGTGGTGATGCCATCACATCGGTCGCGCTCAGTGCACCGGTCAATCCGACGAGTTCCGATACCGAACTCGCGTTCTCGATTCCCGTGGACGGCCACGTGAACCTCGCTGTCTACGACGTGTCTGGTCGCCTGGTCGCGACGCTCGTCGATGAGGCTATGGCTGCCGGCGTTCACAGCGCGGTGTGGGATGGAAGGAACTTGGATGACGCACCCGCAGCGTCCGGCGTCTACTTCTGCAGGCTCCTGACGGAGCACGGCTCCGCATCGCAGAAGCTCGTACTGATGAGGTAGTAGAACCGGGCCTTGCCGCGGCTCCAAACCGGCAGTGATGTGAGACTCTGGGCAGGCGCGCATTCACATGCACATACAAGGGCGCGAGCATGAGCGCTTGGACAAAAAAAACAGGGCCACCCCGATGGGGTGGCCCTGTGCCTCATGCTGATCTGCGGACAAGCCGCAGCTAGGCTTCGACCTTCACGACGTTCTCTGCTGCCGGGCCCTTCTCGCCTGCAACAACGTCGAACTCAACGCGATCGCCTTCGTTCAGCGTCTTGAACTCGTCGCCGCCCTGGATCGCGGAGTGATGCACGAACACGTCCTTTGATCCATCTTCCAATGAGATGAAACCAAAGCCCTTACTGTCATTGAACCACTTCACTGTTCCTGTCGTACTCACTGTGTGCTACCTCTCTTGAACTCGCCGGACAGGGATAATCCCTGCATCGACGATTGTCCTGCCGGGAGCCGGGTTTCATCCGGCACTCCGACTTTCTTCATTACGGGGTCCATTTGCCCCTGCAGGTGGCACCATCGCCGACCGCCAACTCCCGCTCCACATTCTCGGGCACCTCATGGCGCCCCTGAAAAACAAAAAAGGAACCGGCGTCTGCGCCAAGTCCCTCCTAAGAGTCTCAGGGTATGTCAACATACCAACATGGTCGCCTCTGCTACAGAACAGCATAGCCTAGTGGGCCAGCCACGTCAAGCGCAATCTTGGGTCTTTCTGTTGTGAGGGCCTGAAACGACGGTCAGGCCCTCGATATCACTTCAATAGCACCATCTTCCTGCGCTCGTGCGAATCCCCTATCTTGAGGCTGTAGAAGTAGATACCGGATCCAGCCTCGCGTCCACTTGCGTCCCGGCCGTCCCAGACCACAGCATGATGACCCGCGGAGAATCTTCCTGAGACCAGCGTCGTGACGCGTCTCCCGCTCAAGTCGTGGACGGAAAGTTCCACCACCGCACCCACGGACAGCGAGAAGCTCAGGGTCGTCGTCGGGTTGAACGGGTTCGGCGCATTCTGGTAAAGGCTGAAGGTCGGCTCCGTGAATTCGTTCACACCTGTCGTCACATACATGGAAGCCGCGAACTCCGGCCTATCGATGAACGGATTGCGATTCCCCTGCATCGTGTAGACGGTGCCGTTTCGCTCAAGTTCCTTGCGGCTCACGGGATCCTCGATGTGCCAGTTGAGCAGCATGTTGACGGCCCACGGCAGAAGCTCGGCGCCATCGGTCATGTCACTACCGGGCCACGCGGCGTCCTCCGAGTAGTAGCGTGCGGTCACGTAGAAATACGACCGCGCGAAATCTCCCTTGTACGCATCGATCGGTTCGAACGCAATCCCGGAGTAGCCCGAGTAAGAGCAGTTGCCTCTCTTGCTTCCGTTCAGGGATGTCCAGGTCGGCGAGTCCACCTCGCCGTACGGATAGGACCCGCGCTGATTGTTCACGAAGTTGTCCGTCGGGTAGACCATAAAGAGGTCGGAGTACATCGGGGAGTATTCGCCCCCGTACCAGCTGCTCGGCCACGAGTGCTCGCGGTTGTACCCGGTGCCCTCCACACCTCCGACACCACCCTGGTCGACGCCGAACGTGTACTCGTACGGCGGCACTCCGCCCGGGACGTCGGAGTACATGTCCCAGACCTTCCCGTTCGGTTTGTCGTCGGTGCTGTAGAAGGCGGCCCACGTGTTCGCGTAGCCGATGGCCGTGTGGTCGTCGATGATCGCGTGAAGGGCCGCCTGCAGGGATTCGCCCAGCAGTCCCTCGGCGCTGTCGTAGTAGCCGGCAGGGATGGTGATGTCGACGTAGTCGAAGCTGTAGTTCACGTTGTCCATCGCGTTCCCGTAGAGATCCTCGACACCATCGACGATGAGTGTGTAGTTGATGGGTGACATGGTAGACACGGTGAGCACGACCTGGTCGTGGTTCGACGCGTCGCGCGCGGCGCTGCTGATTGTCAGACCGGCGATTGTGTAGTTGGTGGCCGTCGAGGCTGTCGTCTCGTCGACGTCCTCCGTGAAGGTCACAAGTATGCTCGTCTCGTCGGTCGCGTAGACCTGGAGAAGCCCGGGCGCCGCGTTGTCACCTGCCCACACGATGTCGGCCGCGTCACGCGGCTCAAGCTTGAAGCCGCTGTCCAGGTAGGCAAGCGGACCGGTGATGTCGTAGACGGTCCCCAGCGTCGGCGTGAAGGCGTATCCAAGATCATCGACAACCCCGGCGCCGCTGCCGTCGTTTATCTCCCACTCACCTGTGCCCAGCACGGTGTTCGTACACTCGGCGTCATCGACCATCACGAGCACGCCCTCGTAGTCCTCTGAGGAGAGCGCGAGCGTCGTGATGAATGCGGGAGCAGGTACCACTGCGGCCGGAGAAGAACTCTGGACGACAGCACTCACGATGAATGTGTTGCCACTGTTCGCGCCGTCGCTCTCGGTGATGGTTCCCCTGATGGTGACCGTGTCACCGACCGTGGGTGCTGCGAGACCCCTCGCCCACACTCCGCTGCGGGCGCCAGCACCGTCCTGGAGCGTGAAGTACGAGCTGTAGCGTGCGGTCACGACGCCGGAAGTGATGGCCGCGTACCCGTCGTAGGGTGACGAGGATCCGCCTCCCTGGATCTCGGCGATCGTGAGCGTGTACGGCAGCGAGTAGCTCTCGACGTCGGAGACGCTCGTTCCAGGCAGATCGTTGGTCGCCTGGACCTTGAAGTAGATAGTGACGCCGGCGGACTGAGCGGGAATCGAAGAGTCAGTGGTGTAGGTGTCGCCCGCACCGAGCGACATGGCGATCTCGTTGGTAATGGAGAGCGGATGTGTTCCCCAGAAGAGCGCGACGGATGTGATGGCCGTCGTGTCCGTCACATCGGCGGAGATGTCGACCGCCTCGCCGGGAAGCGGCGCCTCGGGAGCCGTGACGATGTTCGTGATCGTCGGCCCGTGAGTCGGAGGCGCGGTCACATGCGTGCCCGGCGTCCCGTCGGTCGGGTAGTCGACGGACGTCGCCGTCCACTCGGAAGGATCGTAGGATGTGTTCGGGAGCACGATGCCTTCGTTGCGCACGTAGTCTTCGTTCTCGAAGTGCGTCCCGGTCACGACAGCGTAGTCGACGATGACGGAGCCCGCGTTGAGAAGCTTCGCCCCGTCCCCCACCTTCCCATTCCAGAGACTGCTGTTGCTCGACCATGCTTCAAGCGGGAAGTCGACCGGAAACGCGATGACCGTCGTCGCGTCGCCGCAGACGAGCGCTTCGCCCGGGTCGATCGATCCGGAGAGCGGCCACGTGAAGATGTCGCCCGAGTTGCCCACAGCGACGAGATCCCAGCCGGTCAGATCTACAGCCGTGGGGCCCGCGTTGTAGATCTCGATGAACCGATCGGTCAGGTAGTTGAGACGCGGATCGCACATCTCGGAGATGAGGACGGCGGTCTGGGCATGGGCGGGCACTAACCCCGCGGCGAGCGCGACTGCGACTATCAGTAGGATGGCACGTGCCCTCATCATCAGCCTCTTCTCTATGAAGTGCTGGAGACGTAGGGATACCCGCTGACCCCATACGCGTGTGTCTGACATCGATCGAGGTCTCTTTCGCAGGCCCGCAAGCCCGCTAGCCTCTATTATACCACAAAACCCGGGTGTTCAGGCAGAGTAACCACGCCACGAGTTTCGATTCACAGGGGCTCGATCACCTCAGCAGCACCATCTTGCGCGTCTCATCTATGCCATCACCCGTGAGGCGACAGAAGTAGACGCCCGAGGCAACGCACCGTCCACGATCGTCCGTCCCGTCCCACCGGATCTCCTGCTCACCCGGCCCGACTACGCGATCGAGGAGCGTCTGCACCTTCCTCCCCGCAACGTCATATACGCTCGCGGTCACCGATCCGCCGGGCGACGAGAATGCGAGTGTCGTCTGGCGCCGGAACGGATTTGGTCTGCTCGGTGAGAGGAACGGCGCTTCGACGGTCACACCCTCAACGCCGGTTCCCCCCGATCCCTCGTACGCGCCGATATCGATTCTGCTTCCATCGATGCGCGTCTCTCCCGCGATGTCGACAGGAAGCAGCCACAGTTCAAACGTGTCCAGTTCCCCGGCGTTCACACAGGGAGAGTCATCGAGAAGTGCAAAGGGATGCTCGCCGAACCCGACGAAGAACGGGTCCTCATCGATGTTCCCCTCACCGGCGTGGCCATACTCCACGTCGCAGAACGTCGTGTAGTATCCCTTGCCCTCGATAATCTGTGTCGGGATGAAGTACACGGAGCTGTTGTCCCGCACGATGGAGCCCTTCGTCCGCGGCTTCGAGATGTGATTGTGGATCGCGCCGGTCCCATCGAACGGCTCCTCGTTCAAGCACTCGTTCGAGACGATGGTGCAGTTGGTGAGATCCGGATAGGAGTAGAGAACGTAGATCGCAGAGCCCCGCAGGAAGGCGCAGTTTCCTTCAATCAGATTCCCTGCGAATACCGGGGCCGCTTGCTGCGAGCAGAAGACGGCGCCACCATAATCAGCGACGTTGTTCCGGAAGATGCTGTTCCGCACGATGAGCTTGGAGAACCCGGTCACTGAGAGTGCTCCACCCCACGGCTCGTCGCCGAGCGCTTTCGAGTATTCGACAATGCAGTGATCGAGCCTTGACTCCTCATTGATCGAACTCGTCCAGGGGAAGCGAATACCGTTCCAGGAGCCGGCCCTCGTGGTATCCGGAGAGAAGGCCTCGGGATAGTCGGTCGTGAAGACTATGGGGTCTAGAGCAGTGCCAAGAGCGAGCAACCGCCCGTGGACAGTGAGGCGGTAGAAACCGGCGAACTCGATGCGCGTGTCTGGCGCGACAGTGAGAGTGACGCCATCATCGATGGCGACATTTCCCACGACGCGAACCGTGTCGGCATCCCAGGTTGTGTCGAGCGCGATCGCTCCTGAAACGTCTATGCTCGAGCGACCAACACCCGGCGCGCGAACCCATGGGTCCAGCCACGGATCCGCGTCACGTTGGGCAACGAGCGCCTCCTCAGCAAGAGGTCTTCTCTGGGACGGCACGCCTGCGAACGGTGACTCTCCGAGTGCGGGGAACGTCTGACACCCGTACCCGACCGCCGGCGAACCCGGGCTCAACCTGAAGTCGCCGGTCTTGGGATCGACGAGTTCCGGATCGATCCCAACGACGTTGAAGTTCGGCGCCGCGCTGGCCTCCGGCCAGTCCATGGGCTCGAATCACCCGTACTCGCAGAGGAATGAGAAGTGAGCGAGCGGGGTCGCGTTTCGAACAGGGTCTGAGTGCCATGTCCAGTTCTCCTGGACAACCGGCACGCCGTAGAACCCGAACTGCCCGCTCATGGAGATGTTGGTTCCCGTGGGAAGCCACTCGAGTGAGGCGCCGTGGGTGTAGATGTAGTCCCACCCTGTGTCCGCCGCATCGACGAGGATGTTCCGTTCGATCGTGACGTTCTCGCCCGATCCCTGCAGACGCACGCCGTAGTCGTGGGGCTCGTAGAACGTGCAGTAGCGGACCGACCCCTCCGGGATCTCCACGTAGTCACTCGTGTTGATCCCCCGAAACCGGATATTCCCATTCAGGATGATGCAGTCATCGATGTCGAGACGGTTCTCGCAGAAGGAGATGCAGATCTGCTCTCCGCGAAGATCGAGAATCGCGCCGTTCCCGATGATCCGAACGTCCTCGCCGACAGCCCCTTCGAGCTCCCAGGAGAAGGGCGAGAGAATCGGCCCAATGAGGAGCCCGCCGGTGTAGACCTGCCCGGTCTCGAGCACGACGTAGCGGTCGTAGCCTCCACCCGGTCCCGCGGCCTCGTAGACCTCTCGTAGCGTCATGGCCCGCGAGGAGATCGGGAGACTCATGGCTAGAATCGCGATGAGGAAGACTATCGTTCGAAGCACCGATTCCCCTCTCGAAGAGACAGTCGACGGGCTGACGGCAGGGGATTCCACGCGAACCTGTGGTCTCACTCAATTGTACCACCGGCGCCGTTCATCGACCAGCACGTTCGTTGTCCACTCGCTCATGAGCGGCCTAGGCACGGGGCTCTCCCCCATCCAGCAAAGAACTCCCTATGCTCCACGCAGTAGCGGCGCTACAATGGCGCTGAACGGTCTTCAGACTCGCCATCGACGATCCTCACCGAGGAATCCACCGATGATCGGCAAGACAATCTCTCACTACAGGATCCTTGAGAAGCTCGGCGAAGGCGGCATGGGCGTCGTCTACAAGGCCGAGGATCTCAAGCTCAAGCGCACGGTGGCCCTGAAGTTCCTGTCCGCGGGACTCACCGGCGATGCTGAAGCAAGAGAGCGCTTCATCATGGGGGCGCAGGCGGCATCCTCTCTGGATCATCCAAACATATGTACGATTCATGAGATCGACGAAGTGGGCGATGTGGGCATGTTCATCTGCATGGCCCGCTATGAGGGCGAGACCCTCAAGGAGAGGCTTGTCAGTGGGCCGATTGATGTCAAGGAAGCACTGGACATCGCGATCCAGACGGCCCGTGGACTCGGTAAGGCACATGACAGCGGAATCGTGCATCGTGATATCAAATCCGCCAACATCTTCATCACAGAGGATCGCCACGTGCGGATCCTCGACTTCGGTCTCGTTAAGCTCCTCGATCGAACGGACCTGACGACCCCCGGGGACACCCTGGGGACGGTGACCTACATGTCTCCCGAGCAGGCGTGCGGGAAGCCAATCGATCAGAGGACGGACATCTGGGCGCTGGGAGTGGTCATGTATGAGATGGTCACGGGGCATCCACCGTTCGCAGGCGACCACCCCCAAGCCGTCATACGCGCCATCCTGAACGACGAGCCGCCTCCGCTCGTGGAGGCTTCCCCGGCTGCTCCGCCGAAGCTCGGGCAGATAGTCAATAGGGCTCTCGCGAAGGACCCCGACGACCGCTACGCGAACACCGCCGACCTCCGATCCGACCTCGAGGTCCTGAGGGAGAGTCTGAGATCCGGCAGCTCCGTCAGGATGGCGGCCCAGGCGGAACCGCCGCCATCGATCGCCGTCCTCCCCTTCACGAACATGAGCGCCGACCCTGAGCAGGAGTACTTCTGCGACGGAATGGCTGAGGAGATCATCAACTCGCTCGCGAACATCGAGGGGCTGCGTGTCGTGGCAAGGACCTCCGCCTTCGCGCTCAAGGATGCGAAGCTGGACGTTCGCGACATCGGCGAGAAGCTCGGTGTCGGAACCGTGCTCGAGGGGAGCGTGCGGAAGGTGGGCAATCGCCTTCGCATCACGGCGCAGCTCGTCAGCATCTCGGACGGCTACCACCTCTGGTCGGAGAGGTACGATCGCGAGATGGAGGACGTCTTCGCGATTCAGGATGAGATCTCTCTGGCGATAGTCGACAACCTCAAGATCAAGCTCCTCGGAGGGGATAGCCTCGCGGCCACGGCGCGCCGCACGCAGGATCTGGAAGCGTACGCTCTCTATCTGAAGGGCCGCTTCTACTGGAACAAGAGGAACCCCGCGGATGCCAGAACGGCTCTTGAGTGCTTTCGCCAGGCGATAGAGAGAGACCCGGACTACGCGGCCGCGTACGCCGGAGTGGCCGACTGCTACCTCGTGCTCGAGAGCACGCAAGAGCTGGGGTTGGAGGAGGCGTTCCGTGAGGTTGACGCCGCCGTCAAGAAGGCTCTGGAGCTTGATGAGGATCTGGCGGAAGCCCACGCGTCGCTGGCGTGGGTCAAGATGGTGCGCGACTGGGATTGGGACGGTGCTGAGAAGGAGCTTCTGCGCGCCATCGAGCTCAATCCCAGCTACGCGACGGCGCACCACTGGTACTCCGTCTACCTGATGGCCGTCGACCGGCCGCACGACGCCCTGGCGGAGGCCAGACGGGCGGCTGAGTTGGATCCGCTCTCGCCGATCATCAGTCTGCTCATAGGCATGGTGCTCGACAATCTGGGCGAGCATGGCCTAGCAGAAGAGCAGTTCAAGAGGACGCTCGAGATCGACGCGGCATTCGGCCCCGCCTACATGGCGCTCTCCGACATTTATGCCGGGCGGGGACTGTACGACAAGGCCCTGGCAGCGGTCGAGAGGGGCTCGGCCCTGCCTGCAGGAGAACTCTGGTTCCAGGGCATGCGGGGCTACATCGACGCGCTCGCCGGCAGGAAGTCCGAGGCCCTCGATGTTGTTGAGGAACTCAAGACGGCCGCTGCCGAAGACGGAATACAGTCGCCCATGATCGCCTCGATCTATACCGCCCTTGGGGAGAAGGAACAGGCCATCCTGTGGTTGGAGAAGATCTGTGAGACCCGCTCCAGCCAGATACTGCTCCTGGTGGCCGACGTGTCGTTCGACGACCTCCGCTCCGACCCAGGGTTCATCGCCCTGCTCAGGAAGATCGGGGTGCGGAAATGATCGGCACCACCATCTCCCACTACAAGATCCTTGAGAAGCTCGGCGAAGGCGGCATGGGCGTCGTCTACAAGGCCGAGGATCTGAGGCTCGAGCGCGAGGTCGCACTCAAGTTCCTCTCCCCCCGCGCAATGGGCACGGAGGAGGATCAGGAGCGATTCGTACACGAGGCCAAGGCCGCGGCCATGAAAGCGCTCGAATTGGACGATTCGCTCGCTGAAGCCCACGCGGCGCTAGCCTGCATCATGAGCAACTACGAGTGGGACTGGGCGGGCGGCGCGCGGGAGATCAGGCAGGCCATCGAGCTCAACCCCGGCTACGCGACCGCATATCAATGGGCCGCCGAAGGTCTCATTACTCTAGGCCGGTTTGATGAGGCCGTCGAGGCGATGAACAAGGCCAGAGAACTCGACCCGCTCTCACTCTTCATTAACGCGCGCGTGGGCATGGCCTTTTACTACGCGCGCCGCTACGACGAGGCGAGGGACATTCTTGAGACCACACTGGAGATTGACCCGAGCTTTGCCCAGGCACGCTACTTCCTCTCGATGGTCTACTCCATTGAAGGACGCTACGAGGAAGCCATAGAGATCATCCCCGAAGAGAGCTTCCGGGCCTGGGTGGCCGTTCTACACGCCTGGAACGGTGACACCGACAGGGCGCGAGCCGCAATGGATGACGTGCTCTCAAGGGGAAGCGGTGGCTACACGTGGCCGTCAGTTAGAGCAAGCTTCTGCTTCGCACTGGGCGACATAGATGAGTGCTTCGAGTGGTTGGAGCGCGCCCTCGTTGAGAAGGACCCGAGGCTGCAGAACATGTTGCGTAGTCCCTACTCGGATTCCCTCCGTGACGACCCTCGATTCAATGCAATCCTCAAGAAGATGGGTCTTGAGCCATAGAGACGAAGGCTCCCGACGAAGTTCCGTCGGGAGCCAGTCATAGCGGGCAGTTGTACAGCTCTGCTATCTGACGACCATCATCTCGATCGTCTCTTCGTAGTCGGCGTCCTAGTGCTCGTGTTCGTGTTCGTGTTCGTCCTCGTGCTCGTGTTCGTCCTCGTCCGCACCAAACCCCCACTGAACGCTCGCCGATAGCGCGAGTTCCTCCATCTCCAATGCGTATCCTGTCAGAGTCAGCCACTCCGTGGCGAAGTACGACAGGCCGACGTGCGAGTTGACCCCGTCGTAGGAGTAGAATGGGCTCACTCTGTCGAAGAGCGTCAACGAGAGCGACCCCAGGACCCAGTCTTCCCGCAAGTCAGGGAGGTCCGTCGCGTAGCCGGCAGCCAGGCTGACTCCCAGACGTCCCTCGACGATCTCGAGCGTCTTGGCGACCTGGACGTACGCGGACTGGTCGCTTCCCCCCGTCTGCACACTGCCTGTTCCCAGAATGACGGCCGGACGCCATCCATCTCGATCCTGTGTGATCGGCCGAGCGCGAGCACTCCAGGTCATCTGCTCCGTATCGACCGCATACCCGATCCCCACATCCATCCATGAGAGCAGCCCGTAGCGCAGCTTCAGAACGGCTGTTTCCTCCTCACCGTCAGGGATGTAGAGCCCGGAGCCGAGAATCACCATCGGTGGCAGCAGATCACCCGTGGCCTTTCCTGAGCAAGCAGGGCACCCCGGACCACATTCCTGCCCGCGGGCGGACCCTGCGACGATCAGGACCAAAAGGAGCATCGTGACGGTCAGAACTGTCTTGAAGCGCATGTTCTCCTCCTTAACCAGGTGTGGAACAGCCCGAGCGCCCTTCGTACACTGCAATCAGTGCAAGGCGTGGCCGCCCCTGAATAGTCTCCGTCTCTGATGTGACTTAGATTCCCCTAAGGCGTGGACGATTCTAAGCGATTCCCTATTGCTCTGCAACCGGTGTCTCGGGTGTGATTCCGTCGTCTTCAGGACACCTGAAGGGGTAGTGTCCATAGTTATGTGTAGATTCACATGGACATATCCGGTTCGACTCCGG
>CAZFRO010000030.1:0-25496 GCA_964521425.1 uncultured bacterium | reverse complement strand
GTTGTGGTCCGGGTGCTGCCGGTGGTGCTGGCATCAACGTGGACGACACCTGGGCCGAGGGCGCAGAGCCTGTTGCGGTCGAGGAAAGCAGCTGGGGCAGCATCAAGTCGATGTACAGGTAGTGTAGCAGTACTACGTACAATACCTCTCCCCCTTGGAGCCCGCCGGGATCTTCCGGCGGGCTCCTTCTATATCCGCTTGACGGGGTGGGTGTCGGGTGCTAGCCTCAGACGGTGAGCGTTAGACCGGAATCGCGATTCTCGAGCCACGTGTGGCCAACGGAGGCAAGAATGAGGGTGATACAGGGAAGCGGTGTGCGCCGGGCGGTGGCAGGGCTTGTCGTGTTTGGGGTCCTTTTTCTGAGTGCGTCTGCGGCGCTTGCCGACCTTTGCCCGCGGGTGAAGTTCGTAAGCCCCGGAGACCAGCGTCTTGAGATTGGCTGGACGATGGGGATCGACGAGCGGGACATTATCGATGTGTACGGCGTCGACTTCGGCGGCTATCGGGTGTGGGTCAAGGAGCTCTGGAACGAGGACGAGTTCTTCTTGGCGAGAGAGTATGTCTGGGGCGAGGAGGACACGTCCGCCGCAGGCTACTGGGACCTCGATCCATTCTACGAGGACAGCATCCGCGTCTACACAGACAGACATGCCCAGAACGCGTTTCCCTATATGTTGTCTGTGACGGCATTCGAACTGGGTGTGAGTTCTGTTAATGAGGACTGTCTCGAGCTGAACAGCTCCGTGACCGTCTACCCGCGTGACGGCAAGCAGGACATCCTCTCGAGGATCCAGGCTATCCCGAATCCGTATCGCTCCGGCGCGGATTGGGAGCACGACGGAGAGCGGCGGATCGCATTCGTGAGGCTTCCCGGAACGGCCACGATTCGCATATACACGACATCAGCCAAGCTTGTTCGTACACTTGACCACGACGATCCCGAGAGCGATCAGGAGAGTTGGGATCTCAAGAACTCCAATGGCGAGGACGTGGCGCCAGGGGTCTATATCTGGTCGGTTGAGGCACCCGGGGTGGGGAGTATCACCGGCAAGATCATGGTGATCAAATAGAGGCCGCATCATAGCGGGAACCTCGAGAGACACATACTGACAGTGGGGCCGTTCGACCGCGATCGTCGGGATGGAGAGTCAATCTCCCGTGAGCGCACTTGGTCGAGCGGCTTCTCCACGAATGGAAGGCCGGGCGGAGGGCGTATCCTGGTCGGAGGAGGAAGCGTGAGTTCGACAATCATTGAGAAGATCGGCAGAACACACTCGGGCCGAGACGTATCACCGGGCGACATCGTTGACATGGTGATCGACGCGCGGATAGCGCGCGATTTCGGTGGGGCGAATGTGGTGAAGAACATCGAGCAGAACGACCTGAGCGTCGATGACGTCGGGAGCACGTTCTTCACCTTCGACTGCAATCCGGGAGGATCGGACCAGAAGTACGCGGCAAACCAACAAACGTGCCGGCTGTTCGCGAGGGCCAGAGGGATCGAGATCTTTGATATCGACTCGGGTATCGGGACGCATCTTGCGATCGATGAAGGTCTGGTTGGACCGGGAGGCACACTGGTCTCGACGGATTCGCACGCGAACATACTGGGCGCGATCGGAGCGTTTGGGCAGGGCATGGGGGACCAGGATATCGCGAGCGCCTGGGCGCACGGGAAAGTCTGGTTCAAGATCCCGAAGTCGATGAGGATTGCCCTCAAGGGTCAGCCGGGCGAGAACGCCACAGCCAAGGACATCGTGCTGGCCTGCATCAAGCACTTCGGCGCAAGCGGGCTTCTGGGATTCGCAGGCGAGTACTACGGTCCAGTGGTCGAGAGCCTCTCGCTTGATGCGAGAATCACGATTGCATCCATGGCGACGGAGATGGGTGGCATCATCACATTCTTCCCGCCGAACGACGAGATCATCAAGTACTCGAATAACGCAGGCGAGAAGAGATGGACGCCCGTCTACGCGGACGATGATGCGGAGTACGCGTGTGTCGAGGAGGTCGACATCTCCGGAATCGGTCCGATGATCGCGAAGCCTGGTCACCCGGATGATGTGGTCGCGGTCTCAGACGTCGCGGGCAGGAAGGTCGACTCGGTCTTCATCGGTTCGTGTACCAACGGACGCTACGAGGACATGGTTGCGACCGCGAAGATACTGAAAAACCGGAAGGTGGCTCCTGGCGTGGTGCTCAAGATTGTCCCGAGCACCGACGTCGTGTGGAGGCGGTGCCTCGATGAGGGGATCATCGCAATCTTCAAGGACGCAGGCGCGCTTCTGGGCAATGCGGGATGCGCCGGGTGTGCGGCCGGGCAGATCGGCCAGAATGGGCCGGGTGAGGTGACGATAAGCACCGGGAACAGGAACTACCCGGGCAAGCAGGGGAAGGGCGAGGTCTACCTGGCGTCTCCTGAGACGGCAGCGGCGTCCGCGGTAGCGGGTGTGATTGCGACGCCTGAGACGATTCCAGAGAGGCCCGCGGTCTTCATGCCCGACAAAGAACTTGCCACGAAGAAGCCGGTGGTTCATACCGGGACAGCAGGAGGGGACAGTCCGACGAAGATCAAGGGACGCGTCTGGCTCGTCGACATGGACAACATCGACACCGACATGATCTTCCACAATCGCCACCTGGCGATTACCGAACTGAGCGAGATGGGACAGCACACGTTCGGGAATCTCGATGGGTGGAAGGACTTCCCGGAGAAGGTGAAGGCAGGCGACATCGTCGTTACCGGATCGAACTTCGGTTGCGGCAGTTCGCGACAGCAGGCCGTGGGCTGTTTCACGAGCCTCGGTGTCACGCTTCTGGTCGCTAAGTCGTTCGGCGCCATCTATGAGCGCAACGCGATCAACGCGGGCGTGCCGATCCTGACAGCGGACCTCGCCGGCGCGGGTCTCAAGAACGGCGACGAGATCGAAGTGGATCTGACAAGTGGTGAGATCACGCTTCTCGGTTCGGGGGAAGCTGTGAAGGGTAGTCCGTTCTCTCAAGTGCAGATGGAGATCTACCAGAGAGGTGGATTGCTGAAGGGATAGGACCAGATGCAAGGAGGCACATCGTGAGCGCAGTCGGTCAAGCCGGCCGGAGAGGGGACAGGGTCCGCTCGGACTGCTGGATAGCGGTCTCTCCCCGGGAGAGCGGCGGGATCACGATATCGCTCAAGAGCAAGGTGGAGTCGATGTACGGGGACTCCATCCGGAAGCTGATCGAAGACGGGCTTGAGGCTCTGGGAGTCGAGCACGCGGACGTGGAAGTGGAGGACGCCGGCGCGCTTCCGTTCGTGATCGCCGCACGTCTGGAGGCCGCTGTGAAGCGCGTGCTTCCCGACACGGCGGCCGAGTTTCTTCCCGAGGCGAAGCCATTCACGAAGCTTGGAACGACGCGCGATCGGTTCAGGCGCTCGCGGCTCTACCTGCCGGGTGACCAGTCGAAGCTCATGCTGAACGCGGGGCTGCACGGTCCTGACGCCGTCATTCTCGATCTGGAAGACAGCGTCGCGCCGGGTGAGAAGGACACTGCACGCTTCATTGTGAGGAATGCTCTTCGCACCGTTGACTTCTTTGGCGCAGAGCGGATGGTCCGCATCAACCAGCTTCCAGCCGGGCTTGAGGATCTGAACTACCTCGTTCCACACAACGTACACCTGATTCTCATCCCCAAGGTTGAGAGCCCGGAACAGGTGGTAGCAGTCGACACACGCATTCAGGAACTCAAGGCCAAGCATGGCATCGATGCGGACGTCTACCTCATGCCGATCGTCGAAAGCGCGCTCGGCTGCTGGCGGGCCTACGAGATCGCTGCCGCGTCACCGAGCGTCGTGGCGCTCGCGATCGGGCTTGAGGACTACACGGCCGACATAGGAACACAGCGCACTAACGAAGGCCGCGAGAGTTTCTGGGCACGGTCGCAGGTCGTGAACGGTGCTCGTGCCGCCGGCGTGCAGGCGATCGACACGGTCTTCTCCGATGTTACCGACATGGAAGGCCTCATGGAGAGCGTGCTCGAGGCCAAGAGTCTTGGCTTCGATGGGAAGGGCTGCATCCACCCCAGGCAAATAGCCGTTGTCCACAGTGGCTTCGCGCCCAAGAAGACGGAGATCGAGAAGGCCAGGAGAATCGTCCTCGCCTTCGAGAAAGCAGAGGCAGAAGGCCTTGGCGTCGTGTCGCTCGGGAGCAAGATGATCGACCCGCCCGTCGTCAAGCGTGCTCTCAGGACTGTCGACATGGCAGTGAGGTCCGGACTCCTGCCGGAGGATTGGCGCGAAGGAGGTGCCGACAATGCCTAGCCCCGAGATGAAGAAGAATGCGGCCGGGCGGATGGTCCCGGTAGAGATCAACGGACAGACAGCGGTTCCGTATCAGGGGGTCGGCAAGCACCACCCCACGGGCAACAGGACCGCCCCGAAAATCGCAACTTGCAGTGACTATCCGGCGAGCGGCAATAAGGTCGTGTCCGATCTCAAAGTCGCACTCAAAGAGGCCGGCATCCGTGATGGTATGACGATATCGACTCACCATCATCTGAGGAACGGGGACTTCGTCGCCAACGCCCTCTTCGACGCGGCGGCTGAACTCGGTATCAAGGACCTCATGTGGTTCCCGAGTGCATCGTTCCCGTGCCACGCACCGATCATCGAACACATGAAGAACGGCGTCGTGCATCACATCGAGGGAAGCATGAACGGGCCTCTGGGCGCTTACTGCTCCGAGGGCAAGATGCGTGGGATGGGCGTGCTCCGTTCGCACGGCGGACGCTACCAGGCGGTCCAGGACGGGGAGGTGCACATAGACATCGCGGTCATCGCCGCACCTACGGCCGATTCGTTCGGGAACGCGCACGGGCTTACCGGCCCGGCGGCATGTGGGCTTCTGGGATTTGCGCTCGCTGATTCGCAGTATGCCGACCGCGTGATCGTGGTGACCGACAACCTCATCGAGTTCCCATGCGCCCCGTGGCAGATCCAGGGAAACCATGTTGACTTCGTTACCACGATGGACGCCATCGGGGACTCCTTGAAGATCGTGTCGGGGACGACACAGATCACGAAGAGTCCTGATCGACAGCGGATCGCCGAGATGACGGCGCAGTTCGTGAGGGACGTCGGCATCATGAAGGACGGCTTCTCGTTCCAGGCGGGTGCTGGAGGGACGTCCCTCTCGTTCGCCATCTATCTTATGGAGATGATGCGCGAGGCGAACGTGAAGGCGCGGTTCGTGCGCGGCGGGAGCAATCAGTACCTGACCGCCATGCTGGAGGAGGGTCTCACCGACTACATACTCGACGGGCAGACGTTCGACCTCGACGGTGTGAGGTCGATGCGGGAGAACCCGCGCCACCTGGACACGAGCCCGTTCACGAGCTACAACTGGCACGGCAAGGGGAACTTCGCCTCGATGCTCGACTGCGTCGTACTGGGTGCCACTGAGGTTGACGTGAACTTCAATGCGAACGTAGTCACGCACTCAGACGGCCGGCTCCTGCACGGCATTGGAGGATGGCAGAACTGCCTCTTCTCGAAATGTACGATCCTCCCGATCCCCGCGTTCCGCGACCGCATCCCCGTCATCGTGGATGAGGTCACGACACTCGTTGGGCCGGGCGAACTCATCGATGTCATCATCACCGAGCGTGGCATCGCTATCAACCCGCTGCGCGAGGACCTCCTGGCATCCGTCCACGGCAAGGGTCTGCCGATCCGGACCATCCAGGAGATGAAGGCCGAGATCGACGATCTGGTCGGTGGCGCACCGAAGCCACCGGAGCTTGAGGAGAAGGTCGTTGCGGCAATCAAGTGGGTCGACGGCACCGTGATAGACTGCGTGCGGCAGGTGAAGGTGTAGAGCGGTCGATTCACATTGAGACCTACGGTTCCCGGACCTTCTCCGGGCCATCGTAGAACCTGCGTGTGGGGTAGGCGAAGTCGATGTCTGGGGCCGCCGAGAAGCGGTCCAGCACGTCCTCCCATATAGCCTCTTCGGTACCGCGCCGCCGGCGCGGCCGGCACAGGTACCGGATGGTCAGAAGTACACCACTGTCCCTGACGGCTGTGTAGACCTTCGGTGTGAACGTCGAGTAGGAGATCATGAATCTCTTACTCGCTTCCTTCACGGTTGTCTCAGCGCGCTTGCTCTTCTCGTCGTCGTGCGCCGTGGCGATCTCCTGCAGGATATCTTTCGCCTTCCGCCAGTTGCTCTCGAACGTGACGAGCACAGGTATCTCATTCCATATATATCGAAACCCGTGGCTGTAGTTGGCAAGCGGAGCGGAGAGGATCATCCCGTTGGGGATGTGAAGAACCCGGCCGGTGCTCTGATCCGCATCGACCCAGTTCCCGACCTCCATGAGGGAGAACTGGAGGAAACGGACATCGATGACATCGCCTGAGAACTCGCCGATCTGAATCCGGTCCCCGACAACGAACGGCCTTCGCGACACGATGAGGACCCAGGCAGCGGCATTGGCCACGAGGTCCTTGAGAGCGATGGCGATGCCTGCTGAGAAGAGCCCCGCGTACACCGCGAGTGACTGGAAGCCCGTAAACCAGATACGACCCACAAGCAGGATTCCGAGTGTGGCAGTAATGTAGCCTGAGGTCCTGCGCCACTCGTAGCGCGTTCGGGCGTCGTCGGTCTTTCTCCAGACGATCCTGAGCACGAGCGGACGGGCTGCCCAGAGGACCAGCAGAATGGCGGCCGTGTACGCGAGATTAAGCGACGTCTCGATCGTGAGACCGGTGACTGATGCGATCCAGACAGCAAGTGGACTCATGGCAGCTTCCTCTCGTTCCCGCGATTACAGCCAGTCACTCCGCTCAGCTCCCCAGAGCCCCAACTCGCTATTTCTCTTGGCTCCCGCATGCAGGACAGTCAGGGTCCCTCTCTATCTCAAGGACATCGAACCTAGGTCCCATGCCGTCAACAACAAGCAGACGGCCCGCCAACGTGCGGCCGATGCCGGTGAGATGTTTGATCGCCTCGGTCGCCTGGAGTGAGCCTATCACGCCGGCCGTGCAGCCCGGAACCTGTGATCTCTCGGTTGGGTCCTTGTCGGGAATGAAGCACTCGAGGCACGGAGTCGTTGGTGAATAGATCAAGCTGAGCTGCCCAGTGAACCCGCTGACCGCGGCGTAGATCATGGGGATGCCGAGGGCGATGCATGCGCGGTTCAGCACGAACCGGGCCTCGAGGGTGTCTAGGCAGTCGATTGCGATGTCATGTCCCGCCATGAGATCGTGCGCCGAAGGCGCGTCGATGCGCCTCCGAAGCGGGACGATTGCGGCCGCTGGATTCAGGGAGACGAGGCGTTCAGAAGCAGCCGTGACCTTCCTGCGTCCGATGTCACTTGTGGAGTAGAGAACCTGACGGTTCAGGTTGGAGAGTTCGACGGTATCCGGGTCGCAGAGGGTAATGCGTCCAACGCCCGCGGCTGTGAGGTAGAGTGCGACAGCGGAGCCGAGACCGCCTGAGCCTGCGATGAACACGCGCGAGTCGTGCAGACGCTCCTGCCCATCCTCGCCCCAATCGGGAAGTCCCATCTGGCGTGCGTAGCGCTCGAGCTCATCGGCCGATAGCACCATGAGGGTCTCCTGAGCGGGGCAATAGAGGTTGTGTACCGGAGCCTATCCGCCTGCAACCGGTGACTGGATCGTGATCACATCTCCATCGGACGGGACATACTCCAGCTTCCGCACCCTTCCATCGGCGAAGGCGAAAGCGACCATGGCGAGTGGAATGCCAAGCTCGCCCAGAATCTCAATGAGCGTGGCGCCCTCGTGCGTCTCGACCCGGCGTGTGTACTGATCGATGTCCGGCTTGAGAAGCTCGTGGAGCTTCCCGCCAGATCGGAGATAGACGATCATCGCTCTCTCCATAACCGTTCACACTGCTTCCGCGACACGTGACGGTTTACCAGTCGTCCATGTCGCGGCCAGGACGCGTGGCGGCCTGGCAATCATCCATGTCGCGGCCACGACGCATGGCGGCCTACATGGCCTTGGGCTTGAGTCTCTTGCCGCGCACCTTGGGCACGCCGTCCTCAAACGGCTCACCGAGACGGCCCGCCTTCTCAAGATTGTCGGCGACGTGTGGAAGCCCCAGGATCTCGAGCACCTCGCGCGTCGGGTTGCCGTGCTCGTCCCAGCCGCGGTTGTAGTAGTAATCGTCGAGCATGAACTCGAAGTTCTCAACACCGACCCGCTTGCCCTCAGCAGGACCACTCGGGACCTTCTCCTCAAGCTGTCTCACAGGCGCCACATCGAACTGGCGTCCGTGGCCACCGTTACGCTCGATGTAATGTGCCCGTGTGAGATTCCAGATCTTCTCAGAGATCGTCATGCACTCCGCGAACGTGACGTCCCAGCCTGTGAGGTAGCGAATCGTATCGACGTGTTCCTCTGCCGTAACGTCGACCTCGCCCCAGAAAAGCCGGCAGCAACACCACGTGTCGAAGAGCGGGCGCATGTGCTGGAGGTAGATGACAACCTCGGCCTTGCCCTCGGGCGTGTCCTGACCGATCTGGATGTCGGCCGTGATAGCCCAGCTGCGGTTGTGGTGTGCACCGATGTCGGACGTGCAGTAGGAGAGGAGCTGTGCGGAGTACCAGCGCGTATCGTATCCACTGAACTCCATGCCCTTCGCCTGGTGAGCGAAGTCGAGCGTGCCCTGCCCGATGCGCTCCGCGGCGCCCTTGGTGCCGTACGAGAGGATCTCGCCGATGCCTCTGCGATCTGAGATCATCCTGATGAGGTTCTCGAAGTCATCGATATTGCCCCACCGGAGTTCGTGACCCTCGAGATCGTCCTTCGTGATGATGCCCTTCTCGTAGCACTCCATGGCGAAGCCGATTGTGTTGCCTCCGCTCATCGTATCGAGGCCGAGATTGTCGCAGAGGTAGTTGGCGTATGCGACGTCGTGGATGTTCGTCATCCCGCAGCTTCCGCCGCAGAGTGCGATCGTCTCGTACTCGGGTCCCTCGACGTATACTTCGGGCTTGCCCGGAATGCGTGCCAGGGAGTACTTGCCGCAGTTTATCCAGCACCCGTAGCACGCCTTGTGCGTTACGAGGATCTCGTCGTGGAGCTTCTCCCCGCTGATTCCCTCCCAACCCTCATGGTAGGTCTGCTGGAAGTTCTTTGACGGGAAGCAACCATGATCGTTCGACCAGCCGACGAAGAGCGCTGTGCCGTATTTCTGCCACGGCTCCATGAGTGGGTGGACCTTCGTGCGCTGTATGATGTCGTACGTGGATTTCGTCAGCGCCGGGAGATCGTGCACCGGGATCGACTTCGTTCCTCGGATTGCGATTGCCTTGAGCTTCTTTGATCCCATCACCGCACCAACACCGCAGCGTCCGGCCTGCCGGCCGAAGTCGTGCGTGATGCACGCGTAGACGACACCGTTCTCTCCAGCGGGTCCGATCGTGGCGATCTGGAAGTCCTCACCGAGATCGTCCTTCATTCGCTTCTCAAGATCGAGCGATCCCACTCCCCAGTAGTCCTTGGCGGGTCTGAGCTCGATTGTGTCGTCGTCGATGTAGAGGTAGACGGGCTCTTCGGAGATGCGCTCGAAGACGACCATGTCGTATCCGGCGTACTTCATCTCGGCGCCGAGGTGTCCACCCATGTTGGAGTCGGCGTGTCCATTCGTCGCAGGCGAGATGCATCCGAACCCGATCTTCGACCCCGCGGGTGCGAAGGTCCCGGTCAGGACGCCCGGCGCCATGATGAGAACGTTCTCGGGGCCGAGCGGATCGGCGTCGCGCGGAACCTCATCATAGACCGTCTTTGCCACAAACCCGCGTGCCCCCATCCACTCGCGTGCGAAGTCCTCCGGCGTCGGCGTCCGTTTGATCTCACCCGTCTCCAGGTTGATCCGAACGATCGTTCCTCCGAATCCGTTCATCGTTGTTCTCCTCCTGTGCTACTCGGCAGCCGTGAGTGCTCCGGTGTTGCAGACCTCTGTGCACTTCATGCAGAGGTCGCACATGATAGGTGTGGGAGCATCGGCGTGTACGAACATGACATCGAACGGGCAGACCTCCACACAGATGCCGCAGTTCGTGCACGGCTCCGGGTCGATGATATAGGCGTCACCGATGAGCGAGATGGCGTCTTCGGGGCAGGCCTCCATGCACTTGCCGCACTGGACGCAGAGCTTCGGTGTGTAGACGCCCGGGTCGGGAAACGCCGCGTCGATCTGGATCGCCGCCTTCCTCGGATTGATCTCCTCGTAGTGGTGGATCGCACATATCTGCATGCAGAGTTTGCAGCCGGTGCAGTGCTTCTTGGCCACCTTTATCTTCATTGCATCCTCCGTGGAACCCATGTGTCTCTTGTCCGCGGTGCCGGCGCGCGTGCGTGGTGGCCGGATCCCCGCGGTCGTACTATTCCTCGTCAGCTATAACCGCGCAGCGAAGCTCTATCTCTCCGCCTCCCTCGATTCCCTTAAGCGCCGTGCTCATCCCCAGGACGGCGGACGCCATCACATCCTGGACGAATGCGTTCAGCTTGACCTCTTCGCCGTCGATGAAGAGACGTGTAGACCACATATCTCCGGCACCAGATGCTGCCAGCTTCTCAATGAGGTCGCAGATCCCTGCGATATCGCCCAGATCGAACGTTGTTCCCTTGAATCCGTCAGGGGCGTCCCCCACAAGCGCGACGATTCCATCAAGTTTCTCGATCTCAAGATCCCCGCCAGGGAGGACGATCTTCTTGCCCGGCGCCTGTTTGAATCCCTCGGCGATGACGATGTCGTCGGACAGAGAGTCACGGAACGAGATGCGCTCAATGGCCTCCGTAGCACCGGAATGAAACGCGATCGTTGAACCCGTGCCTACCAGAACAGACGTGCTCGCTCCAGCGTTCCTGATGCGAGCCGTATCGGTATCCTCGTTGTCGAATCCAGGCTCCGAGTGCGTGTGCTTGACGTAGCATACGCTTCGGCCTCGGCCAACGAGTTCGCGGGTTACTCCTTCGATGAGTGACGTCTTACCTGTCTTCTTCGCTCCGACTATCTGAATCCATGTGCTCGGCATCTCTCACCTCAATCTAGTAACGAAGCGCCAGCGCGGCCGCGACTCCGGCCACGCCGGATCCGACCGCAGCAACTCGGTAGACGGCCCACCGTGCATCGGTCCATTTCTCCGATGCCAGGAGGAGCTTGCGGGCGATCGTCAGCCCCGCCCAGGCCGCCGGAATTGCGAGGACGGTTGCCACGGCTCCCTGGACGAACATGTAGTCGTTCATCTTACCGGCGATCGACCAGTAGGGGTTCAGAAGAACGTACTTCGCGAACGGTCCGAAAGCGATGAACGAAGCGAAGGTGACGGAGGCAGAGATCGCGAGGACGCCACCCACTGGGATCGCCCCCGCCCGGCGTGTCTGTCGTGCCTCGTACAAACTGAATGCGATGTCGAAGATGGCGCCGACCATGAGAACCGCAGCTATCTTGCAGCCCCAGACCGGATGCTGCAGGAACTTGAATGCCCCGGCGATGGCGGCGAGAGACAGTGAGCTTCCCGGCGTCGCCCAGAGGCGCCGCGCAAGCACGAGGAAGAGGATGCCGATGGCCGTCAGTATCGGCGCGCGCGGGATCGACCGAGAGAGAGCCAGCTCTCCGATGCCCAGCTCTGAGAGCCCCCACAGCGAGCCGAAAAGCACCAAGGTCAGGATAATGAGGCGCTTCGAGTTCATTACTGATCTCCTTCAGAAGCGTGAAAGGGGGCTTCCCCCCGAGGTGCATGGCGATCATGAGTGTGCGTCCAGGTGGGGCCCAAGCCGCATTGCGACCGAGCCACCTTGCATATTCTAGCAGAGCGCTCGGGCAGGCGCACCCGATTCCACACACAGTCTGCTCATTGACCCCTTCTCAGGGATTCGGTATAATATAGCGCTCGTGATATCAGGCTCCTCAAGGGTGTTCTGTCCCCGCCTCGAAGTGGCTTCTCCGGGGCGGTTCGTTTCGTCACGAGGTTCGGTTGTGGCGGCCGTACTGAGGCGCTCGGGGGCCGCGGACACGCGATTTCCGGTCGTACCCAGTGCCAGGAGAGACAACATGGTAGATGTGGAAACAAAGCTCGCCAACCGGGCCAGAGGCAAGGAGTCGTCGCCGATTCGCGAGCTTCTTAAGTATCTCAAGATCGACGGCATGATCTCGCTTGGCGGAGGCTATCCGAATCCTGACACATTTGTTTTCGAGAGCGTGGACATTCGCTTCAAGGGTGGAAGCACTGCGACGCTCGCGGGTAAGGAGCTCTCTGTTGCCTCGCAGTACGGGCCCTCCGATTCTCACGTTGCGCTCAAGGAGGAGCTCACAGCCTGGCACAAGTTGAAGGACGGAGTTGAACCAAAGGGAGATGAACTCGTCGTCTTGAACGGATGCCAGGAAGGCCTCTTCATCATGGCCTACCTCTTCACCGACGAGGACGACTCTATCGCGCTCTCCGAGCCTGCATACCCGGGGGCGCTCTCGGCATTCAAGTCGTTCACGAGGAATTTCGTCTCCGTTTCCCTGGACGAGCATGGCATGGTTACGTCCGAGCTCGAGGCGACACTCGATCGCATGGCGGACCGAGGCGAGAAACTCCCGAAGTTCATCTATACGGTTCCGAGCGGGCATAACCCGGGCGGCGTCGCGCTCACGCAGGAACGCAAGGAGCAGATGCTTAGAATAGCCTCGACGCACGATCTCCTGATCCTCGAGGACGACCCCTACCAGCTCGTCAGTCTTGATGGCGACCACCCTTCCCCGACGATCCAGTCCATGGACACCGAAGGAAGAGTCGTGCGGCTCGACAGCTTCTCGAAGATCTTTGCACCGGGTCTGAGAATCGGATACGCCACCGGCCCAGCCGACCTGGTGCGCCAGTTTCTTCTCTTCAAGCAGTCGTCGAATCTGCACACGAGCATGTTCATACAGGCCCTGCTCCAGAAGTTCATGTCGACACGCGGGCACGAGGGGTTCAGGGAGCACATCAGGACGAACTGCGAGTTCTACAGGAAGAACAGGGATGCAATGATCGAGGCGGCGGGGAAATACCTGCCGCCGGAGGTCAGCTACAACATTCCCACCGAGGGGATGTTCGTCTGGTTTGTTCTGCCGGACGGATGTGACGCGAAACGTATGGTCGATGAGCAGTGTGAGAAGCTCAAGGTACTGCTTGTACCTGGGAGCGCGTTCTCAACGCAGGGTGGACTCACGAACTGCATGAGAGCGAGTTTCAGCATGGTCTCTCCCGAGGCCATTACGGAGGGAATGCGAAGATTCGGTGAGATGGTGAAAACAGAGATGACGAGAACCTAGGCAGCAGTACCGTAGGGTCGCGGTCAGCGGCGCTGACCGGGCTCGGGAATTTCAGGAGGAACAGATGGGGAAGAGAACAATCGTCACAATGCCGGGAGATGGAATCGGCGCGACCGTACTGCCAGAGGCGCTGAGAGTGCTGGAAGCCGCAGGCTTCGAGGCCGATTACGTGCACGCGGATATCGGCTGGGAGTTCTGGATCAAGGAAGGAAACGCCCTTCCCGAGCGCACCCTCGCGCT
The DNA here is from genome assembly GCA_964521425.1 of uncultured bacterium. Taxonomy (GTDB): domain Bacteria; phylum Joyebacterota; class Joyebacteria; order Joyebacterales; family Joyebacteraceae; genus Joyebacterum. Next base: position 11,943 of record CAZFRO010000030.1, on the reverse strand, counting down.
TCTCGAGGAGCACAAGCTCGGCCTCTTCGGCGCCATCACGTCGAAGCCGAAGGACAAGGCGGCCGCAGAGCTGTCGCCCGAGCTTCAGGACAAGGGCTACGTTTACTACAGCCCGATCGTCGGCATGCGTCAGCACTTCGATCTTCACACCTGCCTCAGGCCGTGCAAGTCCTTCGCCGGCAATCCGCTGAACTTCATCAGGCGGAAGGGTGACGGTTTTGACGAGCCGATGGTCGACGTGGCCATATTCCGTCAGAACACCGAGGGTCTCTACGCTGGTGTAGAGTGGACCGATCCTCCGCCCGTTGTGCGCGACGCCATGAACACACACGTGAAGATGGCGAAGTTCAAGGACATACCGGGTGAGGACCTCGCGATCTCGACACGCATCTTTACGAGGAAGGCCTGCCACAGCATCTGCAAGGCGGCATTCGAGTACGCGAAGAAGTTCGGCTACAAGTCCGTGACTGTCTGCGAGAAGCCGAATGTCATCAGGGAGACATCGGGCATGATGATGTTCGAGGCCCGTAAGGTCCAGAAGGACTACCCGGGAATCGAACTCTGGAACACGAACATCGACGCTCAGATGATGTGGCTCACCAAGAACCCCGAGGACTACGGCGCGATCGTCTCCGGCAACATGTTCGGTGATATCGTATCGGACGGCTTCGCCGGCCTCGTCGGTGGTCTGGGATTTGCGTGCAGCGCCAATATCGGTGACGAGGTCGCCGTATTCGAGCCGACGCACGGATCCGCACCGAAGTACCAGGAGCTGGATCCTTCGATCGTCAACCCGATGGCAATGATCCTCTCCGCCTGCATGATGCTCGACCATATCGGTGAGGCAGAGAAGGCAACGAAGATCAGGGACGCGATCGCGACCGTGATCGCTGAGGGCAAGGTCCGGACGTACGACATGATGAAGCTTACCGGAGGCGCCGACGTAATCAAGAAGGGTGCTGCCACGACGATCGCGATGACGGACGCTATCATCGCCAGTCTGTAACCGAAGGAATGTGGGTGGCCCGGGGACTACTCCGGGTCGCCTGCAGATCCGAGGAGTTTCCATGGGACAGACATTCGCGCAGAAGGTTCTTGCCGGCGCTGCGGGGCTTCCGAGCGTGGTGCCGGGCCAGATAGTGCCGATACGCCCCGCGCATCTGCTCACGCACGACAACACCGCGGCGATCATAGGCAAGATCAAGGACGATCTCGAGAAGTACGGCGTTGTCCGGGATGATCTCTCGGTCATCGTGCTCGATCACGTCACACCAGCGGCGAACGAGAAGACGGCCGCGGGCCACAAGTCGGTGCGCGAGTTCGTCAGCAAGTACGGGATCAAGAACTTCTATGATGTGGGCGTTGGGATCTGCCATCAGGTTGTCGTTGAGAAGGGACACGCGGTCCCGGGGATGATCCTCGTCGGCAGTGACTCGCACACATGCTCGTACGGCGCTGTGAATGCGTTCTCGACCGGTGTCGATCGAACGGAGGCCGCTGCCCTGATGCTTGTGGGGGAGACTTGGCTCAAGGTTCCGCCTACGATCAAAATCACGTTCAAGGGGGCTCTCAAACCCCCCGTATCGGCGAAGGATCTCATCCTCACGATCATCGGAGATATAGGCGCCGGCGGAGCGACCTACCAGGCCGTTGAATTTCACGGTGACGTCGCGTCGCTCGATATCGAGCAGCGTTTCACGGTCGCCAACATGGGTATCGAGATGGGCGCCAAGATCGCCGTCTTCCCGTTCGATTCGGTGACTGAGGACTATCTGACATCGATCGGTGTTGCGCGGTCGGACTATGAACCGGTGTGGGCCGATTCGGACGCCGAGTACATACGAGAGCTTGACTACGACCTCGGCGCCATCGAGCCAGTCATCGCGATGCCGCACAAGGTAGACAACGTGAAGCCGATATCGGAGGTCGAGGGTCGCCCGATCAACCAGGCCTTCATCGGGACCTGCACGAACGGTCGCGTATCCGATTTCCATGCTGCCGCGGCTTTCCTCGAAGGGAAGAAGGTCGATCCGGGTGTGAGGCTCCTGCTTCTGCCCGCATCGCGGGCCGTGCTGGAGGCGACTCTGGCCGACGGGACGATTGAGAAGCTCGTCAGGGCAGGTGGAGTGCTTCTGCCGACTGGATGCGGGCCCTGTCTTGGCGCGCACCAGGGGGTGTTGGCGCCCGGGGAGTTCTGCCTCTCGACGGCGAACAGGAATTTCAAGGGCCGCATGGGCTGCAAGGATGCAGAGACCGCCCTCGCGAGTCCCGAGACAGTGGCGGCATCGGCCGTCGCGGGTAAAGTGACTGATCCGAGGAAGGTTGCGTAGGGAGGTGACCCTTGAGAGTCTGGAAGTACGGCGATGACATCAACACCGACATGCTCTTCCCCGGGAAGTACACCTACACGTGCTCGACGGCAGAGGAAGTGAAGCCTCATCTGCTCGAGGATCTGGATGCAGATTTCGCCGGGGGAGTGAAGCAGGGCGACATCGTGATGGCGGGCAAGAACTTCGGTTGTGGGAGCTCGAGAGAGCAGCCTGTCCTGGGTTTCAAGGCTGTCGGAATCGCAGCCGTGGTCGCAGAGAGTTTCGCGAGAATCTTCTATCGCGCCGCGATCAACCAGGGGCTCGTGCTTGTCGAGTGCCCCGAGGCGGTTGCGGCATTCAAGGACGGTGACGAAGCAGTTCTTGATGTTGAAGGTGGAAAGATAACGGTCGGGGGGCGGGTGTTCGAGTTCCCGCCGCTCCCTCCTGAGATCCTGGCCATCCGCGATGCCGGGGGACTCTTGAACTACGCGAGAGCGAAGCTCGAGACGGAACGCGGATAGACGCGGGGTCGCCCTATTGATGTGGCGGCCGCGTGTGCATGGATGTGAGAAGTAGCCGATGGGGTGCGCGTCGGGTGTTCGGTCACGCGGACGCTCCGTCCCAACTGGAGAGAGGGAGACGTTGTCATGGCCATGTCAACGATGGCCAACTATGTGAGCAACGTCAGTGAGATCGATGTTGATTTCCCGGATGTCCCAACGGTCGGCTAGCTGATTCTATTGAGAAGGCTGCCACCGGATTTCCGGGCTGTGGAGGAAGCCAGGAAACGACCCGCGCATGCGGGCTGGACTCAAGAACAGGAGCAAGACGGCGATGGCCGAGACCCAGGAGTCACGGATGGCACTGTCGGAAGACCTGAGGAAGCTCTTTCCGGAGCTCGAACTCATCAAGGATCGCACCCTTCGCGAGCAGACGGTCGACGTATGGACCGAGGCGGCGGTGCAGGGCGGCTGGACGGCGAAGGACCTTACGGAGATCCCGTTCACGCTTCTCATTGAGACGGACATCAGTCTGATCGAGCACACGCAGGCGGTGACCAGGACGGCCATCGCGATCGCTACGGTCATGACGGCGGAATACGGTGATATGCTTCCCATCAATCGGGACCATCTCATCGCGGGTGGGCTTCTTCATGATGTGGGGAAGTGCCTCGAGTACGAGAAGAAGGGTAAGAAGTACGTGAAGTGTGAGAAGGGCCTGGACTTGAGGCATCCATTCTCGGGGACAGCCCTGGCCTTCCAGCGTGGGATTCCGAGCGACATCTGTCACATGATCGCCGTGCACGCCGGTGAGGGGAACGGTCATCGTCATACGACGGAGGCGTTCATCATCAACCACTCGGACTTCGTCAACTTCGAGCCACTGAAGTACAAGGCGCTGAACGGATAGGTGGACCTGTGTCCGTCCGCGCGTACTAGATCGCGAGTCAGCATTGAGGGGGAGTCAACGTGTGGGCTCCCTCTCGGCGCGTTCAGCACATTTGCCGGCGGGGCAATCCTACTCTTTCGGCAAGCTTACTTGAGGGATCCTCCGGGATGTGATATAGTTACGACATATGCGATACAGTCGCGCCAACCTCAGCCATTGCGTTGCCACGCTTCTGATTGCTCTCCTGGCAGTCATCCTCTCCTCGTGTGGGGACGGTCCTCACCGTCTCCCTGACGATCCGGCCATGCTCCCGTACCGATTCGCTCACGCATCTCCTCCCAGCAACGCACGGTTGACGTTCACGGCTGGGGATTTCGAAGGCGATGGAATCGACGAAGGCGTCTGTTTCTCCGCGGATCCGGACGGCATCCGTTACATAAGCGTATTCCGATTGCATGAAGCGCAGCACACCTCTGTGACGCAGATCAACCTCACAAGCAAGTCGTTTCTGATGGGCCTCGTGGATGTTACAGGCGAGGGGTTGCCAGAGCTTGTCTGGTGGGAACAGGTCGCTGGCGCGGACGTCTCGTTCGTGTTTGAGGAGCTTGTTGTCGGTGGGGAGGAAACGCTCCGGAGAACGATCGGAACCGTTGTCTGGGACGCGACCGAAAGCCTGTCAGAGAACGGGCGCTGGGGTGGATCCGCAAGTGTCATCGGCGCGTTCGATCTCGACGGGAACGGCACAAGAGAATCGGCAGCCGTCGCCGTGGTTACGGGACTAAGGAAAGAGCCCCGTGGGATCTGGCTCGTGAACTGGGAGACCGGAGATATCGTGTGGCAGCTCCCGACGGGCGCCACCCCGACCGGAACGGCGACGACGGCAGATGTAAATGGAGATGGGATCGAGGAGATCATCGTCGGGACCGAGTCTCCCGGCAATCGTGCTCGTGCAGGAGACTGGGAGGACTTGCAGGCCTATGTCCTCGTCGTAGATCTGAGTGGTGAGGTTCTGTGGTGGAAGGAACTGGCCGGGCACTCCGCACAGGTCGAGCTTATCGTCGATGATCTGGATGGTGACGGAGTACTGGAGGTCCTTACTGTCGTCGGTGGGACCGGGGACCACCTCGCGGACGACTACGTCCTCCGCGCATGGCGAGCTTCAGATGGAAAGCCTGTTGCATCAATACCTCTCGGCAGTTCTACGAACAGCGTGGAACTCCTCGAGATAGATGACGGCAAGCGGGCTCTTGTGGCACTCGTTGATGGAACAGTGAGGATGTACGCGTTCGCGGATGGTGGATTCGTGCAGGATGCGGTCTTCAAGAGCGAGGAGGCGATCGCAGCGGCGCGACGTGCAGACTTCGGGCTGCCTTCAGGACGGCCCGGCGTAATGGTGAAGACCGTGCTTGGAACGTTCGTGGCGCTTGATTCGGACCTTCAGCCGTTGGCGGCACTCTCGACCAGTGAGAGTACCCGCCACAACCACAACCGCGTTGTTCAGGTGGCATTCCCGCCGAGAGATGGGCCTGCGCGCGGCGTGATAACCCAGACGTCCCAGACCATATACTTCCTCTATCTCGAGAAGAACCCGCTGCCTCCTTGGGTGAGGCGTCTTCTTGTCTGGCTCGGGCTGATAGGCGGCCCCGCTCTTGTTCTCGGCGTTGTTGCCTCTGTTCCGTCCTGGCGCCGCCGGACGATTGCTCTGCTTAGACGACGGGTGACCCCGGGCAAGCTGCGAGAGGCCGCTGTCGATGACCTCCTCACCGAACTCAAGACTGGCGGCCACGGAAAGCTCAGTGCTACTTCCACGTTCCGTCGCGTGCGAGAGCAGCTCACTATGCTCTCCTACTACGATGCCGACCCGCCCGAGGCTTTCAGGGGACGCTTCGCCGAGGCGGTAGGGAATGCGCGGGAGATAGGCATCCCGACTGTGGATTCGATTGCAGGAGAGGCGGCGAGGTTGGGGCTTGTCCCGGAGCCGGTAGCCCGGCTTGTGGCCTCGCTCAACGAGGCGCGCAGTGTCATCACCGGACTCTCGGCGGAGATCCCGGCGACCGATGATGCGCTCGCCCTTCAGAGGCGACTCGATGCTTCGCTTCCAGCTATGGATGAGGGACTTGCGGCCGTGAAGCATGCGGCCGAACTTGAACGATCGTCGCAGCTGGGCAGTGAACTCGGCCGCGTCTTGTCATCAAGGCACGCGGAACTCGCACGGCCCGGGCTGACATTCGTCAGACCGGACATCGGGAGCCTGGGAGGATTGAGCGTCATCGGGACCTCACGGGAACTCACGTTCGTCTTCGACAACCTGATTGGGAATGCGCTCAGGGCGGTGGCAAAGCGTGAGACGGCGACGATCCGTGTTGATGTCACTGTCGCAGACGAGCGGGCGACCGTCGTGGTTCAGGACAGCGGGATCGGTGTCCCCCCTGAGATGCACGATGAGATCTTCCGAGAGGGCACAAGTGAACGAGACGGAGGTGGACACGGCTTGGCGCGGAGCAGAGAGCTTCTCGACCAGCGCGGCGGGTCGATCAGGCTCCTGCAGTCGGCGCCTGGAGAAGGGGCTCTTTTCGAGGTGTGCCTGAGGGTGATCAAGTGACAAAACCGACTGAAATGCTGACACTCCTTCTCTTGTGCCTGGCGCTCTCCTCCTGCGATTCCGGCCGCGGTGGGCTGCTGGAGCGTAGCGACAGTCTCCCGTACAGGTTCGTGGAGTACTCACCGCGCGTGCCCAATCTGAAAGGAAGCTGGCTCGCAGATCTGGACGGAGACAGGGCCCACGAGCTCATTACACTGAACGAGTCAGGAGGGGGAGACTACTACTACTGGACAGCAAGGCGGATCACGAGGGACGACCAGAGTGCCATGAACCAGGAGAACTCGTGGGCAGTGATCCGTCCCGGAGGTCTGCTGGACCTGAACGGTGATGGCATTCCCGAGCTACTGCTGTCGCGTCAGAAAGAAGACAAAGCTCTACTGGAAGCATGGTCGGCTACTGCTGATGACAGGAGTGCGTCGGGGGACTCGCTCTTCGCCTTGTCTCTCGATATCGGCCTCTACAGTCACTCGCCCAGTGGTGTGTGGGATGGGTGGATCGGGGCGCATCGGGCCTTTGACACAGACGGCGATGGCATGGCGGAGTCGGTCGTATTCACTGTGGGAGCCGGGCTGTGCAAGTACCCACGAGGTGTAGGTCTCGGCAATATGTTGACCGATGACGTCGACTGGTTTGTGCCTTTTGCGGGAAGCCCGCCTCGGAGCGCTGCATTCGGAGACCTCGACGGCGACGGTGCTGAAGACATGGTTCTCGGTCTGAGTTCCCCATGGAATGGAGCGGTCGTGGATGACATGGCCGACTCGTGCTCCTATGTCGCCGCAATCGACATGCATGGAACTGTCCTATGGCGCTACAAGACCGGAGGGCCGTACACATTCTGTTTTGCGGAGTGTGCCGATCTGGATGGCGACGGCCAGATCGAAGTCGTGCACTGGGTGGGAACTGGATCTTCAGCTGTGCCCGACTCCTTCTCCTTCTCGATTCGGGAAGGTCGGAGCGGGGAGCTCTTGGCGCATTGGGCGAATGGAAGCGGTGTAGACGACGTCATAGTCGTTGATGTCGACGGCGAAGCAGTCCTGCTTGTGGCTTGCGCCGACGGCTTCCTGAGGAGTTTCAGCTTCGACGGTTCGGTGCTCGAGGAGATCGATGAGGTTGATGCGGGGGCGTCTCTTGGTGGAATCGCCGTCGTTAGCATGGACCCGATCGATCACCCTGTGCTGATCGCAGTCGCTGGGAACGGGAGTGTATTTGCATTCGATCTACACTTGCGGCCCCTTGCCGCGGATCCCGGTTACTCGGGCTGCAACAAGGACTGTCCGGCAGAGGCCGTCACCTACTCGGACGGCACACGCGGCGTCATGGTGCGCGAGTACGAGTCGGCACTCCTCCTCGCGCTCCAGAGAGCCCCTGTGGCTATCTGGCCCCTCATTATTCTGGGTTTTGCATTCACCGTGGGTGGCAGCGCGTGTGTGCCGCGTGTTCGCAGAGGGTGGCTTGCGTCGCTTCGCCGCTGGCTCATCCCGCAGGCAGATCGTGAGCGTTCCCTCGACAAACTTCTGGGTGAGCTCACGACAGCCGGCCACGGGAAGCTCGCGGCGACGCGCACGCTCAGAAGGCTCCGCGAACAACTCGCCATGCTCTCAGGCCTCGACTCAGCTCCTCCACAGGCTTTCGTTGAACGATATCGTGAAGCTGTGGACAATGTGGCCGGGATAGGGCTTCCTCGCATCGTTTCGATATTCTGTGAAGCCGCGCGCATCGGTGTGGCGTCCAGGGTCATGTCTGCCCTCGGGCGTGATGTGACCTCGTGCCGGTGGATGATCAATGGCCTTCCCCCTGAACTCCCCGATATGGAGCTTTCAGCATCGCTTCAGGTGCTGCTCGATGAGATGGTGCGAGACCTTGACGTTCACCTGAACGCGCTCAAGCGCGAGTGCAGGTTGGAGCTATCGTCTTCGGCGATCGAGGAGATCCGGAGGGCGGCCGGCGTCTTGAGCGTAGACCTGAGCGAGCACGGGATCGATCTCCTCGTGCCGGCGACATCGACGGTCGAAGGGGTGCGTGTATTTGCGACCAAGGGGGAACTGAGTTTCGTGCTTGAGAACCTGCTTGCGAACGCCATCGCCGCCGTGGAGGGATCTGAGATCCGGCGCATTGAGATATCTGCCGCGCGCAACGGTGACCAGGTGGTCGTCCTTGTCATCGATTCGGGGAAGGGGATCCCACCGGACCAACATGAGCGGATCTTTGAGGAGGGGTACTCAGAGCGAGCGAGGGGCGGGCACGGACTTGCGGCATCAAGGGAGATGCTCGTGAAGCGAGGCGGGGCGCTCCGGGTCCTGGAATCCGCACCCGGACAAGGGACGACGTTTGAGCTTAGACTGGATGTATGCTAGACAGATTCGTGCGGCCGAGGTGCACGGCCGCACCCGGACGGTCGAGGTGTGTGAAGGGACTCTGAGGTACGACGGAGGGAAACGTGGGAGCAGACTTGACGAAAGACGTGAGACCCAGGGTCCTCATGGTCGATGACGAGACGAGTTTCGCTGAGGACATAGCCGCCCTCGTCTCCGAGCATCTCAACTGTACGGTGGTCGGTGACCCAGGCTCCGGGATGAGGGCAGTGAAGGAGAGGTCGTACGATCTGGTTCTTCTCGACATTGATCTTCAGAGCGACATGAGCGGCATCGACCTCCTGAAGGAGATCAAGGAACAGGATCCCGATCTCCCCGTAGTCATGCTCACGAAGCTCACTGAGATGTCTCACATCGTTGAGAGCATACGCGGTGGCGCCTTCTTCTATGTCACAAAGGGAACCGGTCCTGCCGTTCACGAGATAGTACATATCGCCAAGCTCGCCATCGAGGATGCCCGAAACCGTCGTGCCGTGGAGCTGATCGACGAGGAGACAGGGGGTGCACTTGCCGCCATAGTTGGGGAGAGCCCGGCCATCCGGAGGCTCAAGCGAGAGATCGAGCGCGTCGCACCGATGGACGTGGCCGTCTTCATCTCCGGGGAATCCGGGACAGGCAAGGAGCTAGTTGCCAAGGCCATCCACGCGCTGAGCTCGAAAGAAAGGCGCGGCAGATTCGTGGCCGTGAACTGTGCGGGAATCACACCGACCGTCGCGGAGAGCACGCTCTTCGGCCACGAACCCGGCGCGTTCACCGACGCGAAGCGGCAGAGAGTTGGAAAGATGGAGTACGCGAGGGGAGGTACTCTCTTCCTTGATGAAGTCATCGACATGCCTGGGGTGGTGCAGCCGAAACTAGTAAGAGCAGTGCAGGAGCACGAATTCGAGCGGATGGGGGGCAACCAGACACACGACTTCGACGGGCGCATCGTGTCAGCGACGAACCAGGACATCGAGAGGTCTATCGAGGAGGGGCGATTCCGAGAGGAGCTCTACTTCCGTTTGAACCAGTACCCGATCCGTGTTCCGACTTTGAGAGAGCGGAAGGAGGACATTCCGCTTACCGCGCGCTATCTCGTCCAGAAGCAGGCGAGGAAGATGGGTCGAGGAGGGCTTGGCATCTCGCGCGGCGCGCTCGATACGCTGACCGAGCGCGATTGGAAAAGGAACAACGTCCGCGAGCTCCTAAACGCGATAATCGGAGCCATTATCAAATGCGACGGCGACACAATACAGGCGCAGCATATCAACAGTGAGCCGTTCCATTTTCCAGAGCAGCCACCCACCTACGAGACCGCCAGCAGAGATGCACGCGAGCGATTTCAGCGAGCCTACTTCTCCCACCTCCTCCGCATGACCGGCGGCAGCGTCAAGGCGGCCGCGGACCTGGCAGGAATTCAGGGTCCGGCCTTCCACCGCCATCTCAGGAACCTCGGAATAGACGCCGGCGACTTCCGGTAGAAGATGAGGTTCGTCAGGCGCGCTTGCTATGTGGTGCAATCCGTGTTACAATGGTAACTTGCGCGATATACGTAACTTAGACCATTTCACAGCACGGAGGTCGTCATGCGGTCACGCACATCCCGAGTCGTCGCGATCCTCTCAGTCGTCGCGGTTCTTCTCCCGGTTACGCCGCTCATGGCGAGAACAACTCTCTCTGACGGGGGTCCGGCCGGTAGGGCGAAGCTGTGGGTCTTCTTCGCCGACAAGGCGCTCTCTCGCGGGAGTGAGGCTCAGGCCATTGCCGATTTCGAGGCCGTGCTTACCGAGAGGGCTCTCAAGCGACGGGCCAAGGTCGGGATGGAGGTCAATGTCAATGACCTGCCGGTGCCGGCGGAATATGTGAGTGCAGTCGAGGCAACCGGGGTCGAGATCGTGGCTCGAAGCCGTTGGCTCAATGCTATCTCGGTGAGAGCTGATCTCAATGAGGCCGAGGCGATCGCGGCACTCCCATTCGTTCGCGAACTCCGGCCGGTGGCAAAGGGCACGAAGCCCCTGCCCGTCATTCTTCCAGCCACGGACGAGATGCGCAAAGAGCACGGGATGCGCACGTTCGACTACGGGGATTCATACTGCCAGAACGATCAGGTCCAGATCATTGATCTCCACGACGACGGATTCGACGGCTCGGGCGTCATGATCGCGATGCTGGATACGGGCTTCGATACCGACCACCAGGCATATCGCCACCTCGCTATCGCCGGAGAACGCGATTTCATCAACGACGATGCCGTCACGTCCAACCAGCCTGGCGACCCCGGCGGGCAGGACTCACACGGGACGGCGACTCTGTCGAACGTCGGGGGCATGTACTCAGGCGAGATCTACGGGGGCTCGTACAACGCGAGTTTCGTTCTCTGCAAGACCGAGATGGTTGATGAGGAGATCGAGGCGGAGGAGGACAACTGGGTTGAGGCGGTCGAGTACGCGGACAGTCTTGGAGCGGATATCGTCTCGAGTTCGCTCGGCTACCTCGACTGGTACACATATGCCGACATGGACGGTAACACCTGCACGACGACGATTGCCGCCGACATGGCCGCGGCGCGGGGAATGCTCATTGTGAACTCGATGGGAAACGAAGGCGACAATCCCTGGTTGTACATGATCGCCCCGGCAGACGGTGACAGCGTGCTGAGCATAGGCGCCGTCGACTGCGACAACGATCGGGTTTGGTTCAGCTCCGTGGGCCCGACGTACGATGGGCGGATCAAGCCTGATGTGATGGCGCTCGGACTCTACTCATATGTCGCCACGACGGAGGACACCTCAAGCTACGGGTTTGCGAGCGGGACATCCTTCTCCTGTCCGATCACTGCCGGCGCTGTCGGTCTGCTTGTGCAAGGGCACCCCGGGTGGACACCACAGGATGTGATCGACGCCATCCACTCCACGTCCACTCACAGTGGGTCTCCCGATACGCTGATGGGCTGGGGAATCCTCCAGGTCTCCGATGCGATGTACTCGGAGCCACTGGACGTACCCGGCGACGATGTCATCGGTGGAGCGAACCTCGTCTGGAGTGCACCCAACCCATTCTCACCGGGAACAGTTCTGACCTACCACGTCCCGTCGACCTCTCACGTGCGACTTCTTGTGTACGACATAGCAGGGCGTCATGTGCGCACGCTCTTCGATTCGAGGCAGGAGGCCGGTACGTTCACGGCACGCTGGGACGGCCGAGACGATCGCGGGATGAAAGTGGCCAGCGGCGTCTACTTCTGCAGATACGAGCGCGACGGAGAGACAGCGACGGCGAAACTGGCGCTTGT
>CAZFRO010000029.1:0-29472 GCA_964521425.1 uncultured bacterium | reverse complement strand
GCTGCCGACAGGGAGCGACAGGAGATACTCGCGACCGCATACCACGAGGCGGAGGCCATTCGCGGTCGCGGCGATGCCAGGGCGATGGGTATCTACAGCTCGGCGCACAGCGTCGACCCGGAGTTCTACGAGTTCTTGAGGACCCTCGAGTCGTATAAGACGTTCATGGACGAGCAGACCACGATCGTCCTGTCCTCCGACTCCGAGCTCCTGAAGTACCTCGACGGGAAGGGAAACTAGCAGGTGAGCCACGGGCAGGACATGGGCAGCGACAAGAGGGCCATCTGGGCCGATGAGGCGAGCGTCGGGACCGACATGAAGGCCGGTCTGCCTCGCGTGAAGCGGCTCGCGCGGCTCTTCGTGCTGGGCCTCCTGACGATGTATCTATTGTCGGGCATATATGTCGTGGAGCCCGACGAGCGGGGCGTCGTTACACGCTTCGGCCGGCTCGTCTCCGCCAACATAGAGCCAGGCATCCACTACCGGCCTCCGTGGCCCGTGGGCAGAGTTGCGACCCCCCAGGTGACGTCCATCAAGAGAATGAGCATCGGCTACAAGATCATCGATCGGGTCCGAGGGCTCGCCGCTACCTCGCGGGAGACGCAGTTTGTCACCGGAGATGCGAATATCATAGAGGGACAGCTTCTCATTCAGTATGTCGTGAAGGATCCGGCGGCGTTCCTGTTCGGAGTTGAGGAGCCGCACTGGCTCGTGCGGAAAGCCTGCGAGGCGGTCCTGACGGAGAAGGTGGCGGTCACGAGCGTTGATGACGTACTGACCACCGCGAAGCTCGAGATCGAGCGCTACGTCAAGGCGGGCGCGCAGGAGATACTCGACTCCTACGGCACAGGGATCGAACTCGTGGCGGCTCATATCCAGGAGGTCAATCCTCCGCGCGATGTGGCTGACTCGTTCAGGGATGTGGCCAGTGCGCGTGAGGACAAGAACCGCATTATCCAGGAGGCCAACGGCTACGCCAACCGAGTCGTGCCGATGGCCCGTGGTGAGGGCGCGGCGCTGATCATCGCCGCACGCGGCGACAGCACAGAGTTCGTTCACAGAGCGCAGGGTGAGGCGGACCGCTTCCGCGCACTCGTCGCCGAGTACCGGAGCGGACGGAGCACCATCCGCACCCGGCTCTGGCTCGAGACGATGGACACCGTGCTCTCCACGGTGAAGAAGTACATCCTCAATGACGATGCCGGTGAGGGCGAGCTGGACCTCAGGTTCATGGAGACAAAGCGGTAGCTGATTATCCCCTTTTGCGCTTGACAGTTCGCGCACCGGCCGCTAGACTCTCTTGGGCTATAAGGGCTCGATACGGGCCCGTTTTTGTTCCGTGGCGCGGGCGGAGAGCGCACAGGCTTCGCCCCGCGAGCAACAATCAGTTGAAAGGACTGACTGTTACTTGCTGGCAACGACTGGTGCGTTCCAGCCACCTCTGTGGCACACAAAGACCCCGGGATCGCTTTCCTAGCGAATAGCGATGTGGGGTTTATTTACGCTCAGGAAGGTCGTACGGCTCGTACGAGCCGGCCGGATAAAACGAAAGAACTCCAAGCGAGAGGGCTTGCCAGGATGAAAGAAGTCTTCATCGGACGAGAGAACCTCCTCAAGCTCATCGGGCGCTGGGCCAAGAACCAGAGGGTCTACGTCCCGGTCACGTTCGACATCATGAACAACTCGGAGACACCCGACTACGAGCTGGTGAAGGAAGAGGTCCCCGACAAACTTGAGCTCCACGGGGCGTGCCCAGCACAGTCCCCCAAGACGTTCCTCTTCTACGCGCGCGAGGTGGTCGCGAAGTATCCGAGCAGCGATCCCGAGGCGAGCGTGGAGGCGCCGGCGACGATCGTCGTAGGACCGCGGGCCTGTGACCTTGATGGTCTCGAGAAATTCGACAAGGTCTACTGGAGCACGAAGCACTTCACAGAGGAATACGACGACCCGTTCTACATTGAGAAGCGGCAGAACACCGTCCTCGTCTCCGTCGACTGTACCGCGTCGAAGGAGACCTGTTTCTGCACGATGATGGGTGGGAAGCCGTATGTCGACGAAGGATTCGATCTCAACATCTCTCCGCTTGAGTCCGGGTACATCCTCACGACCGGCTCGGACAAGGGGGAGAAGCTCCTCGATGGGAGCGACGACCTCTTCACTCCGGTCGACTCGAATCACAAGGATGAGCGGAGCAGAAGCCGAGCCTCGGTGACGGCGGCCGTCGAGCGTCAGAACGCTCAGTACGCAGTCGACGTCGCCCACGACAAACACGAGCTGGGTAGCGACGAGGCCGCGTGGGCATACGTCACGCAGAACTGCGTCGGCTGCGGAGCCTGCAATCGCACCTGTCCGTCGTGTACGTGTTTCCTGCTTGTGGACCAGAGGGCGGAGGGCGGCTACGAGCGAACACGGAACTGGGACACCTGTCTGTCAATCGGCTATGCCAGGACCGGTGGAGGCGGCAACTCGAGGCCGAACCTGCCACAGCGCCTGGAGAATCGTATTCGCTGCAAGTTGGAGTATTCACGTGACAGGTACGGCGCGGTCTCGTGCACCGGCTGCGGCAGATGCATCGATGTCTGCATGGGCCGGATCGATATGAGGGAATCTATCAAGCACGTCGTCACGGAGATGGCAAAGGCATGAAGAACATCTACAGGCCAATAGAGAGTGTGATCGAGGATATCAAGCAGGAGTCCCCGAACATCACAACCTACAGATTCCGTCCAAAGGAGCCACTTACCTTTGCGGCGGGTCAGTTCGTTGAGCTTACGGTGCCGGGAGTTGGAGAGGCTCCATTCACGCCGTCGTCGAACCCCAACGTCACAGAGACGATGGAGATCACGATCATGGACGTCGGCACGGTGACGCACGCGCTCACAAAGATGAAGGTGGGAGACACCGTCGGGATCCGTGGGCCGTACGGCAACGGCTACAACATGGCCGACTTCGACGGCAAAGAGATTCTGATAATGGGCGGCGGCGTTGGACTGGCCCCGCTTCGGTCGCTCATCTTGGCACTCTTCGACGACATCGATCGCTACAAGAAGGTGTCGATCCGCTACGGAGCGAGGACGCCCGAAGACGTTATCTTCAAGGACCTTCTCCGCGAGTGGGAGAAGATGAAGAACACTGAGGTGTTGCTGACGATCGACGAGCCGGCAGAGAACTGGACCGGCAAGGTGGGTGTAGTAACGGTGCTTCTTGACGATCTGCCTCTTCTCACCACCGTCGATGTCGAAGGGTTGCCGTTCAGCGCGGAGACGGCCGTCGCCTGTGTTTGTGGGCCCCCGATCATGCTTAAGTTCGTGAACATCGCGCTTCTCGAGAAGGGCTTCAAGCCGGAGAACATCTACCACTCGATGGAGCGCAACATGAGCTGTGGGCTAGGTAAGTGCGGGCACTGCATGATGGGCGAGCTCTACATCTGCAAGGACGGACCCGTCATGACGGCGGCACAGGTCGCCTCGTTCGAGGATCCATTCTAACTGATCAGTCTCAGGGGAAGTCGACATGCCAGAGATCAGGAAGGCGTCTTGTCTCATCTGCTCCCTCCAGTGCGGGTTCGCGGTGGAGGTCGACCAAGGAGTGCCCGTGAGGGTAGACTTCGATGAGGAGTCGCCTCTGTCCCGCGGGTCGCTCTGCGCCAGAGGACACTACAACCTCGAAATCCTTCTTCACCCGAAGCGATTCCTCGCGGCTACCGTCAACCGGCGGAGAGTGCCGTGGTCTGTCGCGGTGACGAAGATGGCCGGGAAGATGGACGAGATAAAGACGAACCATGGAGCCGATGCGCTCGGTGTCATCGTCGGGACAGAGCTCTCGAACGAGGACTACGATGCGGCCGTCGGTTTCGCCACACACGTTCTTGGCACCACGAGCATAGGCGTTGCCTACGACGGGAACGACTACGGCTTGCTCACGGGCGGTGGAGCCGGCGATGCAACCCCGGAGGATCTCGACGAAGCGGACTGCTTTGTCCTGATCGGGGATGTGTTCTGGGGGCACCCGACCGTGTCGAAGCGCATCATTGAGGCAAGACACAAGAGCAGGTCGAATCAGATCATCACTATCAATCCTTACCGTTCCAACACCGACTGGTTCGCCGATCTGCACATCGAGCCGCCGGCCGGAAGCGAACCCCTCATTCTGGCCGCTCTGCTCAAGGCCATGAACGTACAAGGTTCACCTTCCGTGGATGTTGAGGCGGCGGCAGCCGCGGGCGGAATGTCGAAGGCTGGAATCGAGAGGATTGCTGCGGGGCTCCGCAACTCCCAGAAGGTCGTTGTCGTCGTCTCTTCGAGACTCGGCGACTCTACATCCGGTTATCTTACGGGTCTTCTCGCAGCGAAGCTCGCATCTGCCGCGGGCGGCAAGTACGCGCCTCTCTTTAGAGGTGGGAATGCTATAGGCGCTTACGAGCGCGTCAGTTCCAACCGGACCGCAGCGGAGATCCTGTCTGGTGTTGCCGACAAGAGAATCAAGGGACTCCTGGTGTTAGGGCCGGATCTTGTGCAGCTCTATCCGGGGGCAGTTAGTCCGGAGGATCTGGAGAGCCTTGAGTTTCTCGCGGCTTCCGCGATCTTTGAGAACGACACATCGAAGCACAGCGATGTCGGGCTGCCGCAGGCAGTCTGGACGGAATTCAACGGAAGCTACTCACCGTCGTTTGGCTTCTCAACATCGCTCGATACGTGCGCGAAGCCACAGGGCGACGCGAGGTCTGTCGGGATGATGATGGCGGACATCGCGGCCGAGATGGGGATTGGGATTCCGGCGGGCGGGGCAACCGCCACGCACTCAGAGCTGGCCGTGGACGTGAACGCGGCGCTTGGCAAGCTTGCGAGCGCGCCCGGTGGTGGGCTCGAGCTTGTCGAGAGCATCAGTCCGCTGCATCGCTGGGACGGAACGCTGACGGGACGTATGAGTTTCCCGCAGGCGCAGAATCCATACTGCGAGATGTGGCTTTCTGAAGAGGCGGCGGATGAGGCCGGCATCGAGCAGGGCTCGACCGTGGCCATCTCGACAGGGAGAGGCGAGACTCGCCTCATAACAACTGTGACGGACAGGATGCCACCAGGGCTCGTGGCCATTCCCTCATATGTACCTGACGCGCGAGGGCTCATGGTCTGGACCCTGAACGCCGGCACCAAGTGGTTTGATGTAACCTCCTCCGACGTGAAGATTGTGCCGGAGGACTAACGGCTGACGCGGCGCCGCCACCAGTGGACCGCGCGAGCGCGATAAAGCAGGAGAGCTGGATGAACAACAGAAACGTCCTCGACTACGGACGCTGCATCAGCTGCAAGAGCTGCCTCGCGGCATGCTTCTACTCGCACAACATGCAGAACCAGCTTGAGGCTTCGCCTATCATGACGAACATTGTGCTGCAGATGAACTGCCGACACTGTGAGCAGCCGCTCTGTGAAGCGGCGTGCCCGCAGGAGGCGATTCAGCGTCGCGATGACGGTCTGGTCATTCGCAGCAACATCAAGTGCAGTGGTTGCACGTCGTGCGCGCAGGCGTGTCCCTTCGGGGCGATCGATCTCCTGAAGACGCGGCACACGCTCGACAAGTGTGATCTCTGCAACTGGCGAACTCTCGAGGCGAAGGATTCGATGTGTGCCGGGACGTGCGTCTCGGGGGCTCGGACCTTCGAGGACATCAGCGACGTGGAAGCTCAGAAGGGCGTTCCGATGCGCGGAGCCCGTAGTGTGATGAAGACGGTGAGGAGGCCGAGGTAACGGGCCCGTCGAACGAGACCCTTCTGCATTCAAGTCAACGAGAGAGGTAACAGGATGGCTTCAACACTCGGGTTGGTTCTGAGCTTTCTCATCTTCCCAGGTCTGCTCTTCACGGCGGTGATAGGGCTCGTGACGCAGTGGATTGACCGCAAGGTGAGTGCGCTGGTCCAGTGGAGGGTCGGCCCGCCGTGGTACCAGCCGTTCGCCGACGTCCTCAAGTTGATGGGCAAGGAGATAATCATACCGGCTGGAGCGAGGCGGGCGGGATTCCTATTCGCACCAATGGCCGGACTTGCCGCCGTTGGTGTTGTGTCCACGATGCTCTGGCTCACCAACATGCACGGCACGGGCTTCGTCGGAGATCTCATCGGTGTCATCTACCTTCTGACGATTCCCTCGCTCGGGATCATTCTAGGCGCTTCCGCATCGAGTAATCCGCTTGCCAGCATCGGCGCCAGCCGCGAAATGAAGCTCGTCCTTGCGTACGAGCTTCCGTTTGTCATCGCGATCTTCACGGCCGTCACCAAGGTGTCCCCGATGACACTGAGACTTGACGGCATTCTCCAGTACCAGGCGGCCAACGGTGTGCTTCTTGGCAACGCCTCCTGCATTCTGGCATTCATCGTCTGCATTCTGGTTGTTCAGGCGAAGCTCACGTTCCCGCCGTTCGACATCCCGGAGGCTGAAACTGAGCTGATGGACGGGACGCACATAGAGTATTCGGGCGCGGCACTTGCCGTCATCAAGCTTCAGCAGGCCATGATGCTCTTCACGCTGCCCATCTTCCTTATCACGGTCTTCTGGGGTGGACTGGTTCTCTCGGGGTGGGGCATTCTCTACACGATCGTGAAGTACGTGATAATCATTGTGATCATTGTTCTCATCAAGAACACAACTCCGAGGGTCAGGATCGACCAGGCCGTCAGATTCTTCTGGGGACCTGTCACCGTGATAGCGGTCGTCGGCATGATTCTCGCGATCCTCGGATTCTAGGTCGCGAGCGGACGGGGAGCACATGGACGCAACCAAGTGGGGATTCAAGAAGTCGTTGTGGCTGTTCCATCTGAACGCGGGCGCGTGCAACAACTGTGACATCGAGGTTCTCGATTGTCTGTGCCCGAAGTACGACGTGGAGCGCTTCGGGATGAAGCTCGTCGGCAGCTTGAAGCACGCCGATGTGCTTCTGGTCTCGGGCAGCGTGCCGCGGAAGGTCGTGCCCGATCTGATCGAAGCATACGAGCAGGCGCCCCAGCCGGCTGTGGTTATAGCTATCGGGGCGTGTGCGTGCACGGGCGGGATCTTCAAGGACGGGTACAACTTCGCGGGACCTGTCGACAAGCATGTTCCGGTCGCCGCGTATGTCCCAGGGTGCCCTCCGCGACCCGAGGCAATCATCGGCGCGGTCGTGAAGCTCTTGGGGACGCTCTAGCTGAACAGGATGAGCCGGTGGTGAAGGAAGCGGTGCGGGGTTGCCGCCCAAAGGCCCGGGCTCGGGGAGTGACAAGACGATGAGCAAACAGGTTCTTGAGAACTTGAAGGCGAAGTTCGGCGACCGCGTGGAGATCTACGAACACAACCACAAGCGTGCGTATGTCGCGGTCTCGAATGACGACTGGATTGCTGTGACACGGCACATGTACGAGGTGGAGGGGGGGAGGCTTACGACGGCGACGGGGAGCGATCGGTCAACGGGGGTGGAGCTCCTGTACCACTTCGCAATTGATCGTGAGGGCACGGTTGTAAACATCAGAACAACACTCGACAAGCCATTCCCAAAAATAGAAGCGCTTACGAAGTACTACCCGGCTGCAGATTTCATCGAGCGAGAGATTTTCGATTTCTTGGGCGTTGAGTTCGTCGACCATCCGGATCCGCGCAAGATACTCTCCTCCCATGACAGACCGGCAGACTTCCATGCAATGAGGAGAGACGAATAAATGAGCACAACCATTCCCATTGGGCCATTCCATCCTCTCCTCGAGGAGCCGGAGTATATCACTCTGCAGGTCGAGGGGGAGACTGTGGTGGGCGCCGACATGGATCTCGGGCGCATCCACAGAGGGATGGAGCTTCTGGCCGAGGAGAAGACGTTCGATCAGGACGTGTTCCTGGTTGAGCGAATCTGCGGTATCTGCTCGGCTTCACACAGCTGGGCAGCGACCCTTGCGATGGAAGATATCGGCGGGATCGTCGTTCCTGATCGTGCGCGCTATCTGAGAACCATCGTCCACGAGCTGGAGCGGCTGCACAGCCACATGCTCTGGGTAGGACTTGCCGGACACATCATCGGCTACTGGACCGTCTTCATGTGGGGCTGGAAGTACCGGGAGCCGATCCTCGACGCGCTCGAGGCAATCACCGGAAACAGGAACAACTACGCGTGGTATTGCCCAGGTGGTGTCAGGCGCGAGGTTCCTGATGATGTCTGGCCACCAGTACTGAAGGCAATGGATGAGTTTGTGGAGAAGACCAACATGCTCATCGGCGCCATTCTCAACGACCCGGTCATATTGGGACGCTTGAAGGGCGTCGGCATCCTGACCAATGAGGACGCGGTCGCGTACGGCGTTCTTGGTCCGACCGCGCGAGGTTCAGGCGTTGACATCGACGTCCGCAGAGACGAACCGTACGGCGCGTATGACGAGGTTGACTGGAAGGTCATCACCCAGCCCGATGGCGATATGCTGGCTGTGGCTGTGGTGAGGCTTCTCGAGATATTGGAGTCGGTCAAGATCGTCCAGCAGTGCATCAAGAAGCTGCCCGGCGGGGAGATCAGGAGTGAGGTTCGCGAGATCCCGCGGGGAGAGGGAATCGGTCACGTTGAAGCCCCGCGCGGCGAGTGCTTCCACTTCATCCGCTCGAACGGCACGAACATGCCCGAGCGGCATAAGATGAGGGCGCCAACCTTCGTGAACATCCCGTCCTATCGACCGCGCGTGAAGGGCGAGAGCATCTCAGACGCCACGGTCATTTTCGCGATCATCGACCCGTGCTACAGCTGCACGGAGCGCATCGCTGTGATCGACCCAGGCGGCAAGAGAATCGCGAACGGACATGATCTTATCAAGCTGAGTCACCAGAAGACCGAATGGCTTAAGAAGAATCTCTAGAGGCTCGGGGGAAAGTAGATGCCACAGATTCTGGTTCCCATAATCATCCCTGCCGTCGCCGGCCTGCTCTGTCTCTTCGTACCGAAACGGGTCAAGGGCGTCAGGGAGGTGATCGCAATTGCGGGCACCGCGTGGGCGTTGGTTGCTGCGCTCCAGCTGTTCGGACAGTGGCCGCTCTCGTTCACGAAGGACTGGGTGGTGTTTGGCAGCCTTGACGTTCAGTTCGACCTGCTGCTCAACCACTTCAGTGCCTTTGTCATCGTGTTTGTGGGTCTGTTTGGGTTAGGTGTGGGGATCTACTCGATCGGCTGGCTCGACAAGGAGCACGATGGGAGGCGTTACTACGCCTATCTGCTCTGGACGGTGGCGGCCAGTTGCGGTGCGGTGCTCTCGAACAGTCTGCTCATCCTCCTTATCTTCTGGGAGGCGCTGACCGCGATCCTCTACCTGTATATCAACCTGGGCAAGAAGCGTGCTGAGGCCTCCGATGGTGCATCGAAGAGCTTCCTTATGCTCGGTTTCTCCGATGCCGCGCTCTTCCTTGCCGTCGCTCTGATCTGGGTCAAGTACGGCACGCTCTCAATGAGCCATCTCAGGATCTTTGTCGCCGCCCCGATGTCCACGTTCATCTATCTGCTTCTGATGATCGGTGCGATCACCAAGGCCGGCGCAATGCCGTTTCACACGTGGATTCCCGCTGCGGCCAAGGGCGCACCGACGCCGGTGATGGCACTGCTCCCGGCATCGATCGACAAGCTTCTGGGAATCTATCTTCTTGCGAGAATCAGTCTCGACATCTTCAGCATAGGGCCAGGTCTCTCGCTCGTCCTTATGATCATAGGTGCGGTGACGATATTCGCGGCCGTTATGATGGCGCTCATCCAGCACGACCTCAAGGTGCTGCTCTCGTACCACGCGATCAGCCAGGTCGGGTACATGGTGCTAGGTATCGGCACCGGAATCCCGATAGCCATCGCCGGCGGCATCTTCCACATGCTCAACCATGCCATCTACAAGTCGTGTCTGTTCCTTGGGGCCGGGTCTATTGAGAAGCAGGCGGGAACGACGGAGATCTCAAAACTGGGAGGTCTCGCCAAGGCGATGCCTGTCACGTTCATCACCATGGCAATCGCGGCGTTCGCGATTTCCGGTGTGCCTCCGTTCAACGGCTTCGTCTCGAAGTGGATGATCTACACCGGCATTGTCGAGCTGGGTGGCAGAGGCTTCAGCGCGTACTGGATCTTCATTGTCGTCGCCCTCTTCGGAAGTGCGCTGACGCTCGCGTCGTTTGTTAAGGTTCTCTACTCGGCCTTCCTTGGGCAGCAGCCGAGCGCACTTAGTCACGTGAGAGAGGCGTCCTGGTTCATTCGGATCCCGTTGATCGTATTCGCGGGCCTCTGTGTTCTCTTCGGTGTCTGGGCGAAGTTCCCGCTGGACAGGTTCATCAATCCAATCGTCCATGGGGCAGTCGACACAACGCCGGCAGGCGCGATCACGCTCGGCGCCGGGTATTGGGATCCGGCAAGTGCGACCGGGCTTATCATCGTGGGCATCATTGTCGGGCTGGGCGTGGTAGTGGTGGGGAAACTCACGAAGAGGCGGGTAGGCCATGTCTTCATCGGCGGTACGAGACCGCCGGAGCGCATGGATGCGATGCACGTGACCGGGACGGGCTTCTACAACACGATCAAGGAAATGATCCCGTTCAAGGGCTTCTACATGAACGCCGAGCAGAAGGTATTCGACGTCCACGTGGTTGGCGGCCGGGTCGGCGATGTCTTCGTCAAGGCGCTGAAGTCTCTACACAGCGGCGTCCTGTCGACGTACCTCGCGTGGTGCGTCATAGGTCTCGGTGCGATAGTATTCGCGGTACTGACGGCACTGCTAAAGGAAATGGCCGGCAGGTAGTGGGCATTTTGGGATGACACACAAGGTTGCTCGAGACAGGCGGGAGACGAGTTAATGGAAAACATCACTCCTCAGCTCTATGCACTCCTGGTGTTCATGATCGTGGGATCGATCGTGGCCATTGAGACCAGGAACCTCCTGTCCGCTGTGATCTCGGTGGCTGCGGTCGGCTTCGCGCTGTCTGTCGCGTTCCTCTTTCTTGGAGCGCCCGACATCGCGATCACACAGCTGGTTGTTGAGGTTCTCGTACTGATCATCCTGATCAGGGGAACGATCCTTCTCGACAACACGGCGGTCGAATCGCATCGAGATACTCTGGCGGTCGTGACATCACTGATCTTCTTCGGGCTGGTCCTCGGGTTTGGGGCGATGATCTTTGGGGGCAGGGGCTTCCCCGAGTTTGGCGAGCCACTCATGCGCGTGTCGAGGGTGTACGTACACACCGGGCTTCCCGCGACGTACTGCGCCAACATCGTATCGTCGGTGATCCTTGACTTCCGGGCATACGACACGATGGGCGAGGCGACAGTGCTCTTCACGTCGATTATCGGAGCCCTGGCGCTCCTGAGAAAAGACGGGAAGAGGAAGGAAGAGGAGGTGGTCGCCGCATGAACGGTATGACTCTCATAGTCAAGACGATCACGGACTTCGTTGTTGGTTTCATCATAGTCTTCGGCACGTATATCGTGCTGTATGGCCACCTGACACCCGGCGGCGGATTCGCCGGAGGCGTGATCATCGCATGCGCCTTCATCCTTCTGATGCTTGCACACGGGAAGGAAGTGGCCTTCTCCAAGATGCCGGAGAAGACGGCCCACATTCTCGACAGCGCAGGAGCTCTCATGTTCCTGCTCATCGGCTGGTTCGGTGTGACCGTCGGTTTCTTCTTCATGAACACCTTCGGCAGGGGGGAAGCGTTCCGGCTCTTAAGTTCGGGGATGATCCTGCCGCTCAACATTGCTATCGCGTTCAAGGTCGGTAGCTCGCTCTTCCTGGTTTTCTCGGCGCTGGCGGTCTTCCGTAGGCGTTCCTTCAGGGCCATGATCGAGGATGAACTGGCATGACCGTCTATTTCATGTGCATAGTTCTTCTGACAATGGGGCTCTACTGTCTCGTGGCCAAGAAGAACATCGTGAAGAAGATTCTCGGGATAGTCATCATGGACTACGCCGTGAATCTGTATCTCATCATCGTCGGGTACAAGAACGGCGGTGTGGCGCCGATCATCGAGCCGAACATGCCGGTTGCCACCCTTGAGCGTTTTGTGGACCCCCTTACACAGGCTCTGGTTCTGACGTCTATCGTCATCGGCCTGGGTGTCCTGTCTCTCATGGTGGCAATGTGCATTCGGCTCTACGAGAAGCACGGCACCTTTGACATGTCCGTGATCAGCAAGCTGAGGGGATAGCCAATGAACCCTTTACCACTCTATGTCGCGATCCCGCTCGGAGCAGCTTTCCTCATTCCCCTTCTCGGGGTCTGGTGGAAGAAGAGCGGGCAGACCCTCGCCCCACTGTTTTCGCTGATACTGGCGATCATGGCGGTCCTGCAGGTGACCAGGCCGGCGGCCGTGTATCACATGGGCGGCTGGGCGCCGCCGGTGGGAATCGCTCTCGTGAGCGATGGTCTTTCG
Organism: uncultured bacterium; assembly: GCA_964521425.1. Classification (GTDB taxonomy): domain Bacteria; phylum Joyebacterota; class Joyebacteria; order Joyebacterales; family Joyebacteraceae; genus Joyebacterum. Next base: position 17,077 of record CAZFRO010000029.1, on the reverse strand, counting down.
ACGTTGTTGCTCATAGCGATCAACGTCGTCGGATTCCTCTGCATTCTCTTCTCGCTCAAGTACATGCAGATGTATACGGGTCTCACCAAGTACTACTCGCTCTTCATGTTGATGGTGGCCGGGATGAATGGGGTGGTTGTGTCGGGAGACCTCTTCAATCTCTACGTATTCCTGGAGGTCGCATCGATCGCGTCGTACGCGCTTGTCGCATTCGGCGTGGGAGCAGAGGAACTCGAGGCGGGTTTCAAGTACCTCATCCTGGGTAGCGTGGCATCCGTGATGCTGCTGTTCGGGATCGGGACCGTCTATGCGGTGACCGGCTCTCTCAACATGGCGGATGTCGCGCAGGAGATCGCAATGAGGTTCGGTGGGGAGATGAACCCCGCGCTGCTTCTTGCCGGTGCCTTCTTCCTGATGGGCTTCGGGCTGAAGGCGGCGCTCGTGCCGTTCCACGCATGGCTCCCGGATGCACATCCATCTGCGCCGGCGCCGATCTCTGCGATGCTCTCAGGTGTGGTCATCAAGAGCCTCGGCATCTACGCCATCTGTCGTATCTTCTTCAATGTCTACGGCATCTCAACCGGCTCTGCCGGATCGATCATATTCGCGAACGCCATGATAGCGTTCTCGATTCTGTCGATCATTGTCGGCGGTCTTCTGGCGATCGGACAGTGGGACTACAAGCGGCTTCTGGCGTACAGCTCGATCGGACAGATCGGGTATGTGATGCTGGGAATCGGTGTGGGTGCACGTGTGCTCGCCACCGGTGGTCAGCTTTCGATCGCGGGCCTCGCGATACTGGGCGGCCTCTTCCACCTGTTCAACCATGTCGCGTTCAAGTCTCTTCTGTTCCTCTCATCGGGCGCTATCCAGCACGCGACCGGAACCAGGGACATGAAGCAGCTGGGTGGCCTGAGAGAGACGATGCCAGTCACGTCCTTCACGACGAACATGGCGGCGCTCTCCATCGCCGGAGTTCCCCCGTTCAGCGGATTCTGGAGCAAGCTCCTGATCCTGATTGCAACGATCAAGGCGGGGCATACGGGGATCGCGATCGTGGCCATCATCTTCGCATTTGTGACGCTGGTCTACTACATCAAGGTCCAGCGGGAGATCATCTACGGGACCGTGTCGAATCTTGTTGAGAAGGCGAGGGAGGTTCCCGCCCTCATGTATGTGCCTCTCATCCTCCTGGCGATAGCCTGCGTCGGAATGGGGCTTCTGTACCCCGTGGTGGGACCGCGCGTTCTGGAACCCGCCCGCGACGCTCTTATGAATGGTGCAGAGTACATCCAGCTGGTCCTCGGATAGGGGGCAAGGAGCACTGATGGACACACTGAAGCGAAGGCTCCTGGATCTCACAATCTACTTTGCCCTGTGGCTACTCCTGACCTGGTCTCTCGACTGGCAGGGGGTGGTTGTCGGGGCGGTACTGGCGGTACTGTTTGCGCTGGGCCTGTCGGGGCTTCTGCCGAAGAACGCGGAGAGACTCTTCAGTCCGGTGCGGTGGTTCTGGGCGATCATGCATCTGCTCTCGCTCATGCTCTGGATTATCGTGGCGAACTTCGACGTTCTCTACCGGGTGCTGCATCCGAACCTGCCCATCAGACCGGGAATCGTCAAGGTCAAGACGATACTGAAGAGTGACGAAGGCAAGGCGTTTCTCGCGAACTCGATCACGCTCACGCCTGGCACACTGACCATAGATATCATCGATGACTGGCTCTATGTTCACTGGATCAACGTCCATGAGAACATCGAGGACGCTGAGGCGATCACCAGGGACATCGCGGGTCGCTTTGAGGTCACTTTGAGGAGGGTGTTCGACTGATGACCGTAATCCTGTTTCTGCTGATCATGGGGTGCTTCATGTGCCTCTACAGGGTGGCAAGGGGACCGACGCCCCCTGACAGGGCGGTTGCGATAGACACGATCGGCGTGATGGTGGTGGGGATCTGCGGCGTCTTTGGAATCGTGACCGGTCAGGACTTCTATCTCAACATCGCCATCGCCTGGGCTCTACTGGCATTCATCGGAACACTGGCTCTGGCGAAGTACCTGGAGGGGAGGGGATTCGATGAGTAGTCAGATAGGACTCGTACCCATCATCCTTATCTCCATCGGCGTCGCGTTCGATCTTGTCGGCGCGCTTGGGTTGATTCGACTTCCCGATGTCTACAACAGGCTTCAGGCCGCGACGAAGTGCGTCACACTTGGCACGCTACTCATCCTCATCGGCGTGCTTGTGCACTCAGGATGGAACGCAATGGGGATCAAGGCGCTCCTGGCCGCGGTCTTCGTGCTGTGGACGTCACCGACCGGAAGCCACGCCCTTGCCCGCGGCGCGCACATCGCCGGTGTAAGGCTCTGGGAGGGCACGGTCGTCGACAGGTACAAGGAAGACACGGGTCGGTAGGTTCGCTCGACGAAAACGGGAGCAGCAATGAAGACACCAAAGGTGCGGGAGCTCAAGGAAGCGATCACTGCTGTGATCAAGGGGCCGTACACCAGTACGTTCCCGTTCACTCCCTTGAAGCCGGCGGACGCCTTCCGCGGCCAGCCGGAGTTCCATGAGGATGACTGTATCGGGTGTGGGGCGTGTGCGGAGGTGTGTCCGGCGAATACGATCGATGTGCTGGACGAGAATGGCACGCGAACACTGGTCCACCATTTCGATAACTGCATCTTCTGTGGGCAGTGCGAGGCCTACTGCACGACCACGAAGGGCATCATCCTCTCGAACGAGAAATACGAGCTGGCCGTCTTCGACAGAGACCAGGCCGTAACCAAGGTCGAGAAGGAACTCGTCCATTGTGAGTCCTGCGGTGGAGTCATCACGACACGGGAACACCTCATATGGATCGCGCGTAAGACCGGTTCACTAGCGGTGGCCAACCCGGTGCTCGTGACGGCGCTCAACATGGAACTCGACGCGACCACCGATCCACCTGTGCGCGGCGAGAAGCCGCTCGGCAGGGGTGACTCATACAGGGTCATGTGCCCATCGTGCAGGCGCGAGGTGTACATCACGGAGGACTGGCAGGGCTAGTCTCGACAGAAGCATGTGAGAATATCGAGAGCGGGCCCCACGATGGGGCCCGCTCTTTTCTGTGCGGGGCGTGGCGGATAGGATCAGGGACGGCGCTGCCAGTCGCCGATTTCAAGGGGAGCGTGGTGTCGGCGGCAGGGGGGCATTCCCCCAGATCCCGCTTGACTCCGCTGGGCATATGGGGACTATACTGGACACAATGCGATTAGTCGGAACATGCACTCCGCGCTCTTTCCCCACCCAGACAACAGGAGGGCTGCCTTGAATGCCGACTCCACCACTCGTCCGTCCGTGTCTTCCACTGTTCACCATGGCCTTCCGCAGCTCCTGGCGTGCGTGCTCCTCCTGATGCTGATCCCCGCGGCCGTCATCGCCGAGGGAGGACTGCCCGATGGCTGGATCTCGTTCGATGGTGTGACCGCGACTCCAACCGCTCCGAGGGTGCAGATCATCTCCTCCAGTTCGAGCCGGATCCGACTGATCATCAGCACCCCCGGCATGCTCTGCGAGACCATCGAGCATGACGGCACCGACTACAAGCACTTGAGCTTCCCCGAGTATTTCCATTCTACCGTGACTGGAGATCCCGCCCTCCCAGCCGTTCGCCAGTTACTCGCCGTGCCGCGAGGGTGTGAGATCAGCGTGTCAGCGACGGCGTCGTCTATCCCGTCGAGGTCGAGGTGATCAGGTATACGGAGGAGGGTTGGCCATACATCGACTACGAGTTCGCTCTGAACGAGCAAGCCTACTCTCGTTCTGGCGGCTATCCATCTCCGCGGATCAGCACTGGAGCCTCGGGGATCTTCAGAGGACAGGGTGTTGCGAAGCTCACCAGCTACCCGGTGAGCTTCGATGCTTCGACGTCGGAGATCTGCGTCTACCCCGAGCTGCTCGTCACTCTAGATCTGACCGGTGGTAGTGGAGGAATGTCTGAGGAGCTGGGTCCGTTTGGGAGAATCGCGGAGGAGCTTCTGCTCGGGTATGCAGGTGTGGGCGGTGGTTTCAGAGGCCCCGCCGGTGACGGCAGATGGGGCGTCCACAGCACGGTTGTCTCCTGCGCTGACAGCCTCACGGACTATCTGATGATTGTCGAGGATGAGCTGATGGTCTCGCCACGCATCCTGCAACTCGCTGAGCACAGAGCCAGGTACAACGGCTACAACGTTGCGGTCGTGCCGAGAACCGCGGTCGCAGAGCACCATGGACAAGGAGCGATCAGCGATACGGCCATCCATCACTTCATCCAGGACCTCTATCTCTACGAAGAAGGCACCGCCGAGCACATGCTCGATGGGAGGCTGGGATACGTATTGTTGGTCGGCGACGCGCGGGATGAGGCGCACGGGGGTTTGAACACGCTGCTTCCGGCACACGAAGTGGAGGATGGAGGCGGTGGTATCACAACAGACCATTGGTACGCATGTGTCTACGGCAACACTGACTGGTATCCGGATCTCATGATCGGGCGGTTGTGCGCCAGCGACACGACCGAGCTTCGGCGCGAGGTGCAGAAGTTCGTCAGCTATGAGACCAATGCGAGTTCCTCTGATGAGTGGAGATCAAAGATGCTCCTGACATCGGGGTTCTGTGAGACGGAGGACCCCGGTTGGCCCGCGGCGACTCACGAAGCGTTTGACTCCGTCCAGGAGATCCTCCCGCCGAACTGGTATCCGGCGGAGGAAGCCCACGCAGACGAGCAGGGTGGTATCTGCTCCGTCCAGCAGAATGCCGTCAGCGACATCCACCTTGACCGCATCAACAGCGGTGTCCACCTCCTGGAGATCTGCGCGCACGGACACACGCATATGTGCAAGACCTTTGACTGGCCGCGCGTGGCCGACTTGGAGAACGACGCTGGCCAGTGGCCATTCTGGATCAACTACTCCTGTTTGACCGGGGCGTATGACCATTACAACGTGGATGTGATACCACCCACCTATGATTGCTTCGGCGAAGCGCTGATGCACCAAAAGGAGATCGAAGGGCAGCCCACGGGGGCCCTGAGTTTCTTTGGCTCGAGCGAGCTGTCCTCACCCGCTTGGAGTAGTCTCGGGCTGTACATGTGGCAGGGGATATTCGAGGACAACCACCACCGCATCGGTGACTTCATTACCTTCGCCAAGATGAAGTACCTCTCCAGGATCGGGGGCCAGAGTCTCGTCCTCATGTATAACCTCCTCGGCGACCCCGCCATCGACATCATGCTGACGGACACGGGCGGTGATGGGTACTCGAGCGCGCCGGACTATGTCGTGACACCTCTAGGTATCTCCCTCAGCCCATCGTCTCCATCTGTTGGGGGTACGCTAACGATTGAGGTCGAGGTTGAGAACCGGAGCAACTACACGCCCGATGACTCTGTCAGCGTGGTCTTCGAGATCTGCGAGCGAGACACGACAGGCTGTACTCCTTTCGATACGCTGTATGTGACTCCGCCTGCTTGGGGGATGGAACTGGCCGAGACGGAGTGGCAGCCTTGGGACGATGACATTGGCCACAGGTTGCTTCGCGTCACGGTCACGCCTCCCCCCGAAACCGACGAGCTGCTCGCGGACAACAACACGGCGGAGCTACCGCTCGGCGTGGTGTTCGAGCAAACGGGTTTCCCACACAGCCTATGGGGGACGGAGGGTCTCTCAATCACCGTTGCCGACGTCGACGGGTCACTCCCCAAGGAGATCGTGGCGAGTGTTCGCATACCCGGGAAGGTTGTCGCCTACTCGGCCGCCGGCGAGAGCCTGTGGTGCTTCGAAGCACCCAATCAGGCCGCACTCCAGGGGCCGCCTGCCGTGGCGGATCTCGATGCCGACGGTGCACCTGAGATCGTCATCTGCTATGGGAACTACGCGGATGCGATAGACGGAGCGAGTGGGGGAAGCTTCTGGACATCGCCGTGCCACGTGAAGGGCCTTGATTCAGCGCCGGTGATCGGAGACTTCATTGCGGGAGATGCCGGCAGTCTCGAGGTCATCGTGAGGTCCATGATTCCGTTTGGTCAACAGCAATATCCCGGCGAGTCGCTCGTGGCCATCGACTCGAATGGTGACGAGGCGTGGTCGACGGACCGTGTGGAAGACGCGGTGCTCAGTGCTCGGGAGTCCAGCGCTACGTGCGTCGATCTTGATCTCGATGGTCTTCCGGACGCGGTCTGGGCCATCAACTATGGGGAATCCGACACGCTCAAGGCCGTGTCAGGGCACGACGGAAGCCTGCTATGGGCTGCCGAACTGGAGGGCGGCACAGGCTGCACACCCTGCAGCCCGGTGGCTGTCGAGCTCGACGCGGGATCGTCCGGCCCTGAGGTTGTGTGTGGAGAGCAGTCACTGGCCGCATTCAGTGCAGATGGTGTGGAGAGCGCGGTGCAACCTGTCGCAGGATACGTGACTGGGATCGCTCTTGCTGAGATAGACGGTAGCCGGCCACCTGAGATCATCGTGGTGTCTGCCGGGACCGATGCCGACCCGTCGGCCGTGTGCGGCACGCTGTACCTCTTCAAGTGGTCTGAAGGGGAGTTTGAGTGTGTCGATTCAGTCGCGCTTGAGTACCGGCCTCTCGCATCACCCGTGGTCGGCGATCTCAACGGCGACGGGGCGCCGGAGATCATTGTCAGCTCTTGGCAGGAGCACTGGATTGACGGGATGGAGTCTGTCAGACGCGACATGACGCACATCGACATCTACACTGCGGCAGCGGGGATGAGCCTCGGGCGCTTCTCTGACATAGACCGACCGTTGTTCTTCTGGGGAAGTCCTGCGTCCACGCCCGCGGTCGTCGACGCCGATCAGGACGGCTACCTTGAGATATGGTTCGCGGACGGAGAAGGCATGCTGCACTGTCTTGAGTGGGAAGAGGACATGGGGCTAGGCTCCAGATGGTCGGCCTTCCAGCGCGACGCCCGGCACACCGGCACCTACGAGACGGCGATCACCGGCGCCTATCCGACAGGTTCAACGGTCTCCTGGTGGGGCGACTATCTCCTCACCGGGGATGTGACGATCGATCTCTCCTCCAGCATCCTCGTCCAACCGGGGACCACCGTGCGTGTCGTAGCGGGTGACGATGATCAGACATCGGGCGCCGATCCTGATGCGACCGAGCTCATCATTCAGGGCGACATGGCCGCGTTGGCTGACACTGCCTTGGCGCCGATACGCTTCATGTCGGCTGGGGCCTCCCGAACCTCCGGAGGCGACTGGTACGGGATCGAACTGCTCCCTTACAGCCACGGTGAGTTCGAGGGGTGTATCGTCAGGGACGCCACCATAGGTATCTCCGCCAACCGGCCTGACGGCATTCTGATCCAGGACTGCGAGATCGCGGAGTGCGAAGTAACGGGGATCAAGTGCACGGACCAGCAGGGCACGGCTCCTGTCATAATCCGCAGGAATGACATCGCTGACGCCCATACAGGCATCTATCTGGAACGGTGCAGTGCGACAGTGGACACGAACACAATCACCGATTGCGGAAGCTACGGGATCAAGATGGTCTCAGACTACGAGTCGGACATCATCGGCAACACGATCTCCTTCCAGTACTCTCCTTTTGGCGGACCATTCTGCGGGATATCGGTTGACGGGACCTTCGACAAGATGAAGAACACGATGCTCATCAGCGGCAACACCATCACGAATGCGCGAACCAGGGGGATCACGTGCAAGAACCAGGGCCAGGGTAGCGAGGTGCATGTCAGCGGCAATGTGATCTTCGTCGAGGAGTACCATGCCGTGTCGAAGGCCATGTACTTCTATCTCTCCAGTGCGGTCCCGAGAGACAACGAGATCGATGGGACAAGTGACGCCTTCTGGATCGAGTCGGCGACAGCATCTCAGATACCAGACCTTGGGATGGCACCGGGAGACGGCGGCAACAACAGCGTGGATGGGACCTGGCTTCGCTACGGGGTGCGCGCTGACACATCCTGCCCCACGACCGTCATGGCGGAAGATAACTGGTGGGGTACGGCGGAGCCAGACGAGCGGCTGTTCTCGGGGCTTGTGGACTGGGAGCCGTTTCTTGTGGTCGATCCGTTCGGACGTGAGGGATCCGGTGACGATGATGGGGTCGAGGCGGAGATCCCGTTCTGCCTCATCCAGAACTCGCCGAACCCATTCAATCCAGTGACCTCGTTGCGGTTCGGTCTCCCGGCCCGGCAGGCCGTCACTCTGTCTATCTACGATGTCGCGGGTAGGCGCATAACGACTCTGGTGGATGGCACTATGGAGCCCGGCTGGCATGATGTGGTCTGGGACGGCCGGGATGATGCCCAGCACAGGGTCTCTTCCGGCGTCTACTTCTGCCGTCTGATATCGCAGGGTTCAACATCGGTCAAGAAAGTGGTACTATTGAAGTAGGAGGCGCCCGATGAACGGATGGTACGGTCGGTGCTACGTAATCCCCATGATGGCCCTGGTGCTGCTCGTAGGCGCAACGGGTGCCAGTCTCGCCGCCAGGGTCGAGCTTGAGTCAAGCGCCACTGGCTCTGTGATGGATGCCGGTACCGAGACTCCCATGGGGTTCCTGGCGAAGTTCGACCTGCCGGAGTATCTCGAGGAAGCGGAGATCGAGCTTGCCGTTGTTGAGTTCAGTGCGACGGTTGAGTGTGATGCCGAGGTGGGTGGTCTGACCCTGAACGCGTTTTTCGTGACCGAGGACTGGGAGGCGGGCCTCGTCGACTGGACAGGGTTCGATGGCAGTGGTGCAGAGCCCTTCGACCGCGGTCTTCACGCGATGTGGGGCGTGGCATCCGGAGACTCGTCGCTCGTTCGCCTGGATGTGACCGAGATGGTGGCGATCTGGGCGGATGACGCGGCAGCCAACCGCGGGTTCGTGCTGGCTCCATCGGCTGGCGAGGAAGGCAGCATGTTGCCGGAGTTTGCCGGTGGCCTGCGGGCCGGCGTTGCTGCATTGACTGTCTGGTACACGCCGAGGGCGATGGATGTAGAGCATGATGATGGCGATCGGTAAGGCCGGCGTCGCGCCGAGAATGGGGCGCCTCTGTCCCGACCCTTCAGAGTGGAAGGGGATGATATGAAGGCGATAGTGAATGTGTTGGTGGTGGCCGGTCTGATCCTGATGGTTGCGTGTGCCACCTCAGCTGCCACGATCTACTGGACGCCGGCGCACGAGTTGGCTCCACAGGGATACAGCTGCAGGATGGCAGCTGGCGATCTTGACGGAGACGGTGATATCGATGTCTCGCTGTTCGATGCAGTTCCCATCAACCAATTCTGGAATGTGGGCACACCCACGGAGCCTGCTTGGCAACTTGGTCCCTCACCATACGAGGATGTGCCATCTTGCATTCAGCGAAACGGTGGACTGGGGGACCTTGACGCTGACGGCGACCTCGATCTCGTAATCACCTGTTGGTACGACGACTTCGTCCGCTTCTACTGGAACAGGGGGACGCCGCAGAACCCTGTGTGGGTGGAAGATCTGTGGGTCTTCGATGGCGTGCCGTTCGGCGGCGCCCACGGTAGTCCGCGGCTTGCTGACATGGATGGTGATGGAGATCTGGACCGCATGTTGGGCAGCTGGACCGGAAGGATACGCTACGCCCGGAATGTGGGCACAGCGACCTCACCCTCCTACGAGTTTGTTGCGTGGGTGGACGGTATTGCAATGGCCACAGGCTCATACCCGACAATGGGCCTAGGCGACCTCGACTCCGACGGAGACCTGGACCTTGTACGTGTCTCGTACGATACATGGCCGGAGTGTTTTGAGAACGTGGGGACGGCCCAAGAGTTTGAGTTCGTTGAGAATCCGGACATGCTGCAGGGGATATCTGTTCGGACCATCTATGGAGCCTGGGGTATAGATCTCTTGGACATTGACGCGGACGGTGACCCCGACATGATCTTGGCAGTCGGCATAGGGGACGAGAACCTCCTATTCCTGAACGGGGGCGCAACCCCGGTCGAGCGCACAAGCTGGGGTGTGATCAAAGCGAAGTACCGGTGATATGGAACAGCCGGTGTCAAGCCGGATCTTTGGGGCCCCGTGCGACTGCACGGGGCCCCTTTGTTTCGGAGGAAGGGGCTTCTTCGACGGTGACTCAGGCTGATATCCGCGGGTTGGGTACCGCACACGCAGAGGCCCGTCCGGAGCGCCCTCGGTCTGGCAGGTAGACTGCAAGGACTCACCCAACCCAACCTACTCCAGCCACATCTAGGGATCCGTCTATCGCGAGGTGTCGCGCTTTGAGCTAGCTCTGCGCGAGGAAGGCGCCACCGTCTGCTAGACCGTTGAGCGCCTCTGTAGCGGCGCGATACCCCTCGGCGATGGCTTCCTCTGCCTTGTTGAACTCGAAGAACCCGATATGTCCGAGCGATGGACGGATCAAGAGATCGGCGGGTTCGGTCCTGAGTCTCATCTCGGTGATCTCCATCTCCATGATGTTGATCGAAGCCACGAGCACTTCAAAAACGTGCGGGAGAGACACCTTGTGTGATCTCTGTCGGAGGTGTGTGAGGGGTGCTACATCGATAGTACCGATGAGATCGCTCAGGGAGTTGAGCAGCTGTAGCCCTACCGAGGAACTCGACTCCTCATCCTTGCTGTCCTTGCCCATCTCGTCTGTCTGCATGAGGGGAGGAGTTGTCGGAGTCATGGATGTGCGCCCGACATCCACGGCTATCACGAAGTCCGCCTCCATCTGCCTCGCGACGCTGACGGGCAGGGGATTGACCAGACCACCGTCGACGAGGATCGCACCATCTATCTCGACCGGTGTGAAGACGCCGGGTATGGCGAAGCTTGCCCTGAGAGCGTCGATGATGTCGCCGCTTTTCAAGCAGACCTCACAACCGGTATTCAGATCTGTGGCGACCACGCGGATCGGCGTCGGAAGCGACTCCATGTTCAGACCCGAGGCCCGGCTTCGGAGGAAGTCTGCGATTCTCTTCCCGTCAACGAGTCCAGATCGATGGAACGAGGGATCGGAGAAGAAGTACAGCACGCGCCTCCAGTCCAGCTTGAGGATCTCTCCCTCCAGCACGTCCATCTTTCGCCCGGCATAGGCAGAGCCGACCAGAGCGCCGATGCTGGTCCCGGCAACGCAGTCGGCGCGTATGCCTCTCTCCTCAAGAGCGCGTATCACTCCGACGTGAGCCCAGCCACGAGCGGAGCCGCTCCCGAGTACCAGGCCGATTTTCTGAGGACGCTTCTGCATTACGTAACTCCCCATTCACGGACGGGATTTCAACAACCGGTCCGACGACTTAGCGGGCGGGAGGATTCATCCCCAGACAGGCACAAGAACCCTCTCCTCGAGAATCTCGTGAAACATGCTCTCGTCGAGACCGACGGCGATGTTCACCGTCCGCCCATTGACAGCCGGATGAACGAGTGAGCGTCCGCGCGCAGGCCCACTCGTTATGACCTCAATGGATGCCGGCCTCGTCGTGATAATGGAAGGGAAGAGCGCGGCTGAAACGGCGAGCGCATCGTGCATAAAGCCGCCATTCAGTCCCGACTCGTCCTCCTGGAAGTCCATATAGTAGTCGAGGGCGCGATAGAGAATCGCCGCCAGGTTCCGTCCCGGCCTCGCCAGAGCTGGGATATCAGTCTGCCCCCCGCTCCTCACCAGTGACTCAAGTGCGTCTCGTGTGAGAGCCGTGCTCATCGTAACGTCGAGGGGGATGATCGTGATGTCGAGTCCTGAGTTCAGAACCTCCGATGCCGCGTCGGGGTCGACGTAGAAATTGAACTCGGCCACCGGTCCGGTGTTCCCGGGCACATCGAAGGCGCCTCCCATTATGACAATGTGCCTGTAGGCCGCCATTGCAGTCGGGTCGGTCCTGAGCGCCACGGCCAGATTCGTCAGGGGACCCGAGGCGACAAGCGCCACGTCGTCCGGACCGTCGTGCGGGATGGCTGCGATAAGTTCGACGGCAGGTCTCGTATCCGCGGCATGATGCGGCGTTGGAAGCGAGTCCAGGAGCCCGCCCAGACCGTCGTGGCCGTGGACCTCCGGAGCGATGATGAGAGACTGCACGAGCGGCTCACATGCGCCGTGCGCAACAGGGGGAGGGTCCCACGGTCTCAGGAGTTCGGTGATAAGGAGTGAGTTCCGTGTGCATTGAACCACAGGTGCGTTTCCGGCGACGGTCGTTATGGCCTCGATCTCGAACTCCGGGGAGTTCATGGCGAGCACCATCGCGACCGCATCATCTACACCCGTGTCCATGTCGAGGACGATTCTCATGCCGTGAGGAACTCCCTCCATCGCATCGCCGGGCGGAAGCCCGTGAGTGCAAAGAGCGTGTCGGATGATATGAGGCTACCGTATTCAGGGAACTCACCCGGAAGCGTGATATCAGGATACCACTTCTCGACCAGTTCAGCTGTGGGATAGATGGTTCCATTGTCTGGTGCGCACACATATGCTGTGTGAGTTCCTGTGGGTAGCTCGGCTGCGAGCAGCCGAGCGATCGCCTCTGCGACATCATCTCCATGCACATATGCCCAGAGTCCCCCCACCCACTGATCAGGGCTTTCCACCAGTGCGCGGTAGCGGTCATACTCACTTGGCACCCAGATCCAGGGAGGGCGAAGGATGACGAGTGGCAGCGCACTCCCAATCTGATGTTCAAGGAGCGTCTCAGCAACGAACTTACTGTTGCCGTAGGGCTCGGATGGAGAGGTGGGATGACCTTCGTCGATCGGCAGATACCTGGGCCTTTCTTCTCCATTGCCGAACACGAAGCCGAGAACGGCTTCGCTTGAGATATGGATGAAACGCTCTGCGCCGGCCTCGAGCGCTGCGCGCGCGACCTCAGCAGTTCCATCGGTATTTACAGTACGGAGTTCTTGTGGTGTTCCGAAAGAGGGGCCGGGGAGAGCGGCGGCGTGGACGACAGCAGTGGCGCCTCTCAAGGCACGCGCTACGCCGGACCTGTCCAGAATATCGCAGCGAACGTACTCGCCCACATTATCTCGCGAGGAGCGGATATCGAGGTTCACGACATCATGCTCGCCTGCGAGCCTGCTCACGACCCGCCGGCCAAGGAGTCCGCTTCCGCCTGTAACGACGACACGCATTGTGAGAGCTCCCCTGAGGCGCCGTCCACTCAAAATCCATCCTACTGCCGGCACCCCCAACGACGCAATAGTCCTATGATACTACTCTCCGATGAGCTGAACGACCACCTCGCGCGACCGTGGGCGTTCGTCGAAGTCGAGAAGAACGACCTGCTGCCATGTTCCTAAAACCGATTCACCATTCACAAATGGTACAGAGAGACTCGGTCCCACCAGGGCGGAGCGGATGTGACTGTGGCCGTTGTGATCTCCCCATCTCCTGTGATGCCGCCAGTCCCTGTCGCTTGGGGCCAGCGTATCAAGCACCTCCTTAAGATCCTCTATGACCCCGGACTCAAACTCGATTGTCGTTATCCCTGCCGTCGATCCCGCGACAAAGAGCGTCGCAACGCCGGTCCTGAGCCCGGAAGCCGTGATAGCCTGTGCGAGACCGCCCGTGAGATCGATGGTGTCTCCGTCTCCCTCTGTCTGACATCTTATGGTGTCGGTGGCGACAGTCACCTGCTCCTCCCATTCTACTCAGTGAACTATCCCTGTTGCGCAGGTCATGTTATCCTGAACACGGCGTTTTGAGAAGATCGTTCATCGCGGAGGATGACTGGAATGAGCTACAGCACGAACCCCCAGTATGGCGATTGCTTTGACACCGGCGCCGGTCTCCAGTTCTACCTGGATCTCGCACGGGAGACGACCGGTGACGTACTTGAACTTGGCGTCGGCACGGGGGAGCTGCTCTTCGAGATAGCGAAGCAAGGCCGCGACGTCTGGGGAATCGACCGCTCGCCTGAGACGATCAAGGAAGCGAAGAAGAAGCGGCGAAACTACTACCCTGAGATATCAGGGAGGAGCAGGCTGATCGTGGCGGACATGCTGTCGTTCGATCTCGGTCGCAGGTTCGGTTTCGTGTATGGGGCCTCATCGAGCATTCAGGGAGACAGCGCCGACGATCTGAGAGGCATATTCCGCTCGACATCCGATCAGATGGTGGAGGGTGGGACATTCGCCTTCGACATCATGTCACCGCGGAGCCTCCGCCGTACAGTCAACGTCCCTCCGGAGGAACGCGAGCTTCCGGGCGGGCGGATCGTCATACGCTTTGTTGCGCAGACCTACTTCGATGGCGACGAGACAACGTCTTTCAATATCCTCTACAAGGAACACATTCCAGGCAGGACCCGATGCGACACGGACAGGGAGGAGATAGACGTCGCCATCATCACTCCTGTTGTCATAGATGATGCGCTCGACTACGCCGGGCTCTCCCGGAAGGCGATCTACGGTGATTTCGCGCGCGCTCCGTACGACGAAGAGAGCATGTGGATTGTCGTCGTAGCAGAGAAGGATCAGATCTGACCGAACCCCAATGCTGGTCCACCCCGATCCGCCCGAGCCACCTGAAGCTCCCGCGTCACAATGGAGATGAGATGGTCACTATTCGCCCGGTCGTTTCATCCTCTATCCAGAAGGACACTCCCGCACGACCTCTCTCGCTGTGAATCGAGTATCGATGTCCTGCCACGGCATCCAGCAGCAGTTCGGCATTTGTGCGGTAGCCTGAGCGGCCAACGGTCGCAGGGACAACGCGCATGACAAGGACTGAGTGTTTGCCCGGAAGAACCCTCACCTCCGGCACCAGATTGCCGCCACGCGACGGCGTCTTGTTCTCGTCCACCGCGAGGATCCCGAGACCCGGCACTCCCGCCACAACCGTTGCAGTCTCGGAGTCGGGGCGCTCCTGACCCAGGTACATGTGGCACACACCGGGGCTGCACCCCACAAGCAAACCGACTACAAGAAGCAGCGCCGCGGATGCCGCGATACCACGCCACCACCGACGCAGCGATCCATCTCCTGGCGAATCGCACTGATTCATGATGGGCCCCGTGCCGACCGCAAGCTAGTCTAGCTCGCAATACCTCTCGATCTGCTTCGCCATGACATCAATACTGGCGTCCCAGAAGCCGCGGGAGCGGATGTCGATCCCGTAGCGTGCCGCCAGATCGGCCGCCTTCCCCTCGCCCGTGCTCCTGAGGAGCTCCTTGTAGCGCGGGAGGAACGCCTCACCCTCCTTCACGTAGATCGCATACACGCCAAGCCCGAACAGGAGGCCGAATGCGTAGGGGAAGTTGTAGTAATTGTAGTGGTGACTGTAGTAGTGCGGCTTCAAGAGCCACATGTACTCGTGTAGATGGTGTCCGTCAAGCCCATCTCCGTAGGCCTGGCGCTGCGCATCGAGCATGATCTCGCAGAAGTCGTCCGCGGAGACAGTGGATTCAGCCCTCCGCGAGACCACCTCCGTCTCAAAGATATAGCGCGAGTAGATGTCCACGATGACCTGGGCGGCGTCCATGATCTGGTTCTCAAGGATGCCCAGCTGCGCCTCCGGTGGAGATGCGTCCAGCGCGGCATTGATGACTATCGTCTGACAGAAGATCGATGCCGTCTCAGCCAGAGTCATCGGTGAGCCCTGGCGCATCATAGGGAGGCCGATCTGGCAATGGTTGTGGAATCCGTGTCCCAGCTCGTGTGCCAGTGTGCTCATCTGATCGAAGCTGCCGTCGAAGTTGGCGAGGATACGCGATTCGTCTACGCCTGGAACGCGCATGCAGAAGGCGCCGCCAACCTTTCCGTCGCGCGGCTCAGCATCAATCCAGTTCTTCTCGAAGGCGTTCTTCGCGTAGTCGGCAAGCTCACTCGAGAATGTCCCGAACTGCTCGACAATGTAGTCTTGCACCTCCGGCCACGTGTATGAGAGTTCAACCGACCCGACAGGAGCGAAGAGATCCCACCAGGGCAGACTCTCCTTACCCAACTTCTTC
Organism: uncultured bacterium; assembly: GCA_964521425.1. Classification (GTDB taxonomy): domain Bacteria; phylum Joyebacterota; class Joyebacteria; order Joyebacterales; family Joyebacteraceae; genus Joyebacterum. Next base: position 1,162 of record CAZFRO010000029.1, on the reverse strand, counting down.
GCCTTGCACTTGAAGTACTTCCTGAAGATGGGGAGGGAGGCCTTCATCGATGTCAGGAGCGCATCGAGCGTCTCCTTGTCGATCATATTGTCATCGAGAGACTTGTCGAGTACGCTCTCTCGTCCACGTCGCTTCGCGAGCGTCAAAGCCGTGCCTTTGACACCGTTTAAGGCGAAAGCAACCGGCTCTCGTATGGTCGCCCAGCCTTCAAGCTCTGTCTCGTAGGCGCGCCGACGAACATCCTCGTCCGGGCTGTTTGAGAGGTTGCGAATAGCCGTCATCGGCAACATCTCGGTCTTCCCATCCTTCTCGAACGGCATCTTGAGCTGGCTCGTGACCGTGCCCTGAAGCATGCTGAGGCTCTCCCCACCGGAGAAGACCAGGAGCTCGGATGCGAGGTTCTCCATCTCCGGCGTCATCCTGTACTTGCTCTGCTCCGCGATATCCACGAGCGCCTGCCGGTGCTCCTTGACCACGGGTGATCGATCGCAGAGGGCATCAAGGGCTGGAGCGATCGAGCCGATCCATGCCTCGAAGAGGACGAACGAGTTCGAGAGTCTCACGCCCAGCAGTCGGAGTTCGCTCTCCTTCTTCGCAGCGATCTTGTCGTAGGTGTTCGTCGTGGTGAAGCCATCGATGAACGCTCCCAGCCTTCTTCCAAGGACCATGGTCTCGTTCAGGAGGTTGATCAAGGCCTCGAGTGTTGCGGCCGCTGTGTCAAGGTCCTCCGGCGCGGTCTCGAGCCGCTTGATCCCCCTGTCCGCGATAAACGACTCCAGCTTTCCAAGAAGCCCCTCATACTCCTTCTTTCCGGTCGCAAGGTCGTCTGCCTCAAGGCTCGTATAGATGTTGGACATGTCCCAGCGGGGAAGCTTCTCGCTCACATTCTGCATTCTGACCCTCCCAGGCTCTTGATGTTATGGCTCCATAGATACTACCATCCTCGGGAGGAGTGCAAAAGGGCCACTCTGCGAGATGTGCCGCACAAGGGCGCCGGAACATCAAGTGAAACACCCAGGCGCCTGCGGTGTCCAATAAGAGCAGATACCAATGCACGATGGAGGCTCTTCCAGAGGAGGTGTTCCATGAGGGCTGTTACCGTTCTCGGGCAAAGCAACATCAGTTCTGTAAAATGGGTAGGCGGGTCACACGCTCTTCATGT
>CAZFRO010000028.1:0-32370 GCA_964521425.1 uncultured bacterium | reverse complement strand
AGAAGGCCAGGCCGGACCGCAAGGACACAGGGTCAGGCCAGGAGAAGGCCGGAGTAGATCGCAAGGGCGCCGAGCCGGGCCAGGAGAAGGCCAAGTCGGGCCGCAGGAGTTCATCGGGCCGACCGTCCAGATCCAGTCGTCGGAGCAGGCGGCGCAAAGAGGGAAAAGATGCCTCGTAAGTACTACATAACAACAGCAATAGACTACGTGAACAGCGCGCCCCACATAGGTACCGCGTACGAGAAGATATCGGCAGATGTGTTTGCGCGCTTCCATCGCCTCCTGGGTGATGATGTCTACTTCCAGATGGGGAACGACGAACACAGTCTCAACGTGGAGCGTGCTGCGAGAGTGAAGGGCATGGACCCGGTCGCGTACTGCGACGAGATGGAGACGGTGTTCACGGACATCTGGGAGCGGCTTGAGATATCCTTCGATCGGTTCGTCCGCACGACCAGCGAGGAACACGAGCGGCGTCTGAGTCTACTCTTCGAAGCGATCGGGAACGATATCTACCAGGGTCACTACGAAGGACACTACTGCGAGTCGTGTGAGGCCTTTCTTCAGGAGAAGGACCTCGTAGATGGGTGCTGTGCCACTCATGGAACCCAACCCGCGTGGATTGCTGAAGAGAACTACTTCTTCCGGCTTTCGAAGTACGCAGAGCCCCTTCTGAAGCACATTGAGGAGAACCCCGAGTTCATTCAGCCGGAGACCAGGCGCAACGAGATCATCCAGCTGATCAAGGGGGGACTCGACGACATCAGTGTGACGCGCGCCGGATCCGAGTGGGGAGTCCCGCTGCCGAGAGACAGGGCACACGTCATCTACGTCTGGGTGGATGCACTCACCAGCTACGTGACGGGTGTCGGGTACGGAGAGGATGACGATCTGTTCTCCAGATGGTGGCCGGCCGACGTGCACATCATCGGCAAGGACATCACGAGATTTCACTGCGTCATATGGCCGGCGATGCTGATGAGTGCCGGCATTGAACTGCCGCGCGCCGTGTATGGCCATGGCTTTGTCTGCTTCAAGGGAGAGAAACTCTCGAAGAGCCGGGGCGCCAGAGTCGATCCACTCGAAGCCGCGGACATGTTTGGACCCTGCGCACTCAGGTATTTTCTGATGCGCGAGGGGACCTACGGCAAGGATGTCGACTTCACGTGGGAGCAGTTCCGTTCCAGATACGATTCGGAACTCGCCAACGATCTTGGGAACCTCCTCTCGCGGTCCACTGCGATGGTCGAGAAGTTCCTCGGCGGGAGGATCAACAATCTCGCCGCGACCACGTCGGATGGGAACGGAGCGGCGCTCGTCGAGCTGTCGCAATCCGTGGCATCGGGCGTGACCAAAGCGATGACAGGGTACGCGCCACAGGTTGCTCTATCTACGATATGGGAGCTGGTCCGTCGCGCGAACGGCTACATCGAGGAAGAGAAGCCGTGGGCTCTCGCCAAGGAAGGTTCGCCGCGTCTCGCGCAGGTGCTCTTCGACGTGCTTGAGGTTGTCCGCCAGGTTGCGGTGCTGGCATGGCCCGTGATGCCCGGTAAGTGCGAGGAGATACTCCACCAGCTCGGACTCTCTCTTGCCGTCGGCGATGACGAGCTTTCTGAGCTCGTGGCCTGGGGTGCCGCGTGGCCGGATGAGATCGAGGTTACGAAGGGGGAACCGGTCTTCCCCAAGTACACGGACGAAGATCTCGCGAAGCGATTCAACGTGGATGTGGAGGCCGAGGTGGCTCCGGAGGGCGGTCGCGCCACGGATAAGAAGACGGACAAGAAGAAGGACGAAAAGCACATGGCAACCTTCAGTGATTTTCAGAAGCTGGAATTCAAGCTGGCGAAAGTAGTCGAGGCGGAGCGCGTGGAGGAGACCAAGAAACTCATCAAGATGAAGGTCGATCTGGGTGGCGGAGACGTCAGGCAGATGGTGGCCGGAATCGCGCTTGGCTATGCTCCAGAGGAACTCGTCGGTAAGACCATTGTCGTCGTCGCGAATCTGGAACCTGCCACGATCAGGGGTATCGAATCCCAGGCCATGCTTCTGGCGGCGACCGGCGACGACGCGGTATCCGTGGTTGTGCCGGACAAAGACATGTCGGTCGGAACGAAGGTGAGCTAGCAGTGGCCGACTACGTCCTCGCAGACACTCACGTCCATCTCAATCTCAACCGTTTCGACCGGGACCGTGAGGAAGTCATCGAGAGGGCACTTGGGGCCGGCGTTGGGTTGATGATCAATGTGGGCTTCGACCTCACCACGACCCGTGGGTCCATCGAGCTCGCCGAGCGGCATGATTCTATCTACGCGACCGCAGGCATCCACCCTCATGAAGCGTCCTCCTACAACCACGCGGTGGAGAATGAACTCAGGAAGCTGGCGGCGCACCCACGCGTCGTTGCCATCGGTGAGATCGGTCTCGATTACTTCAGGAACCTCTCACCGCGGGGTGATCAGCTCCGTGCGTTTCGTGCACAGATACGCCTGGCGCGAGAACTCGATCTACCGCTCATCATCCACAATAGAGATGCACTCGATGACGTCCTTACTACTATAGATGAGGAGGGAGCGGGTGAAGTCGGCGGTGTCATGCACTGCTTCCCGGGCGACGCCGACTACGCGCGGGAGGTCGTGGATCGCGGTTTCCACATTGGAATAGGCGGGCCGATCACCTACTCGCGCGAGGGCAAGATGGTGAAGGCCGCGAGAGCTGTACCTTTGAACCGCATTCTCCTCGAGACGGACTCACCATGGCTGACTCCGGAGCCGCACAAGGGCCAGGGAACGAGGCGGAACGAGCCAGCGTTTGTCTCGGAGGTCGCCGAGGCCGTTGCCACTGCCACCGGCGTTCGCGCAGAGGACATCGCGCGACAGACAACGGGAAACGCGATGCAGCTCTTCCGGATTCCGGAGAAGCCCGCGCCGGCGATAGCCTATGAGATGTGGGACAATCTCTATCTCAACATCACAAACAGGTGCACGAATGAGTGTAAATGCTGCATCAGATACCGGACGGATATTTTGTGGGGGTACAATCTACGTCTCGAGAGAGAGCCTTCGACCCAGGAGCTTCTCGATGCGATCGGAGACCCAACTCGTTACCGCGAGATAGTGTTCTGTGGATACGGTGAGCCGACGATGAGGCTCGATGTGATCAAAGCGGTCGGGGCTCGCGTGCGCGAGCTTGGCGGGAAGGTGCGCATCGACACAAACGGGCACGGCAATCTCATATGGAACAGGAACATCGCTAATGAACTTGCCCTCGTGGCGGACTCCGTCTCAGTCAGTCTGAACGCGGAAAGCGCTACGGTCTACGAGAGTGTGTGCCGACCGAGATTCGGAGCCGGCACGTACGAGCACGTTCGTTCCTTTATTCGCGAATGTGTGAAGGCTGGGATCGACGTTGTCGTCAGTGTGGTTGACATACCAGAGATCAACATCGACTCGGCCAGGAGGGTCGCCGATGAACTCGGCGTTGGGTTCCGTGTGCGTGGTGGCGGTAGGGGACGGCCTGAGAACGGCGGGGACTGATTGCTGATGGATCTTACGCTACCATCTGTAATGCTCTCCAAGTACGGGCTCGCGCCTTCGAAGCAGCGCGGACAGAACTTCCTGAACGACATGAACGTCATCCGGAAGATAGTTGACGAGATCGCGCCGGAACCGGATGATGTCATTGTCGAGATCGGCCCGGGCTTCGGAGCACTGACATTTGAACTCAGCCGGAGAGCACGCCACGTCATAGCCGTGGAACTCGATGGCGGCATAGTCCGCGCATTCAGGGAGGAGTACGGGGATGACCCGCGTATCACGCTTGTTGCGGGTGACATCCTCCGTTTCGACTTCCAGAGAATCCTGGAGATTCACAAGTGCGAGCGGTTGCTCGTCGTCGGTAACATTCCGTATAGTATCACGAGCCCGCTCATCCGAATGTTGACGGACATGAAAGGCGTGGTCAAACGGGCTGCACTCATGGTCCAGTCGGAGGTGGGTGACCGGATCGTGGCGCGTCACGGTGACGGAGACTACTCGGGGTTCTCCGTGGTCGTTCAGTATCATGCGAACGCGAGGCTTCTCTTCACCGTGAAGAGTTCGTGTTTCTTTCCCCGTCCGAAGGTCGACTCGAAGCTCGTGGAACTCGATTTCGAACGTGCTCCACAAAGGGACACTAGCGCAGAGGTCTTCGAGGCGGTTGTTCAGGCGGCGTTCGGCAAGCGGAGGAAGATGCTCAGGCGGTCGCTCGCCGATCTTCTTGGTAGCCACGGCATGACGAGCGATGAGCTGGAGGCGGCAACCGGCGTAGACTTGACGCGCAGGGGTGAGACGCTGGATGTGCTGGAGTTCGAAGCGATTGCGATAGCGTTGGAAGCGCGGTGGACGGGTACGAGGACAACCGAGTCATGAAAGGCCTGGTCGTGCGGAACCACCATCTCACTCATCCTGCTCTGGTCATCCTGGTGCTCTTCCTTGCCCTGATGCTCACGGTCGGCAATGCCTGGGCCGACGATGGCGATCCTCCGCCTGAGAGTGAGCCCCCGGAAGGACCAGAGGCACCGGAGGATCCGGACGGCGATCCGGGTGCCCCCGTGGTTGAGGATGATGAGGGTAGAGGGTTTGAGAACGTGGGTGCCGGAACACGCCCACGGGCACAGGTTCAAGCTGCCGAGTTCCATCCAAGTTACAGACTGACATATGGGCGAGAGCAGGATGTGAGCAAGTGGGGTCACAGTTTCGACCTGTCCTACCGACTCTCCCCGAGGGTCAACTTCATCGCATCCTCCAACATAAACACGAGATCGAACTTCATACTCAACAAAGAGAACCGCCAGGAGAGCTGGAACGCGAGGCTCAACGTCGCCGTGACGGACGCCATCAGCATGGGGATGAAGTTCAACCGCAACACCCAGGTAGACGTTCGCAACGAGGGGGCTGCGAACGAAGTGAGGAGTTCCAGAGAAAAGGAGACAGTGGATCTCACGGTGGGCTACAGGAAGACATTCCTGAGTGGTGTCATGACAACACTCAACGCGAGTTCCGGCATCGAGAAGAACGAGTACGTGGATATCAGAAGTCAGGGATCGACGGAGACGATAGGTGCGACACTCAACTACGATCCCATGGAGAATCTGACCACCTCGTTCTCCTACTCCGGGGGTCACTCACTGCTGGACTCAAGGCAGGGTGAGGATGTGGAGAACCAGAACGAGTCGTTCAATCACGCGCTCGACAGCACCATCAAGTACGAATGGGACCTGAACTCATTTGAGGCAAAACTGCGGCGGTCGTTCTCGACCATGCAGTATCCCAAAGAGCACGCAACCGAGGAGCGTGCGCTGGATGGCCAGACGGTCGGTTTGACCAGCGTCTTTGCGCCGCTGGAAGGCCTCAGCATGACGTTCGACTATGACTACTCACGGAGCCAGGCCTACTACGAGATTGAGACGACAAAGGACAGCGATGTCATTGGGCATTCAGTGACAGGCAAGCTGGACTACACATTCAGTGGAACGAAGTTCACTGCAAGTCTGGGCTCCGAGCGAAAGGCAAACGAGTACTTCGGCTTTCAGACGGGTGACACGTACCATGACGTTTTCTCCACATCGCTCAGCCGCGACTTCGGGGAGCGGTTCCACGCCAACATGCTCGCACGCGTTGGCCTGTTATCGCACCACTATGCGGATGTGGAGGCCAACGACCAGGACCGTGATCTCTTCGAGCAGGAAGTGACGTTCAGCATGACATACGAGCCGAAGACCAGCATCACGGCGACCCTGAATCTGCGAGTCAAGCAGGACGAGCTTATCTATATAAGAACCTCCAGGACCGGTGACAACAAGACAAGCCAGACCTATTCACTGCAGCCGAAACTGCAGATGTTCCTGAGTCCAACGGTCACCCTCACGCAGAGGTATACACTCTCTGCCGACTACACGTCCTACACGTTCGATCACACATCGAACTCTCTGATTCGGGGACTGTCCATAGCCACAGAGCTTGACTGGAAGCCCACGGCACGACTCAAACTCGACGCAACACACACGTACTCGGGGCAAGATGAGGGAAGCTACGTGGAAGACGAGTTCGGCGTCGAGCGCTATGATCGAGGCAGTGAGCGGGATGATCACAGGATCACACTAAAGGCGCGATATACGTTCTTCGATCTCATCGACATCGAAGCAAAGCAGGGATTGAGCGTCACACGTAAGTGGATGATCGGTGACCAGGTGCAGTGGCTATCCTATGAGAGATACGACACGAATTTCACCGCGAAGGCGAGCGTCGACCACAAGCTCGACGACGGCTCGATTCTGAAGATCTCCGTCGCTCGAACTCTGAGGGATGCACCAAACATCACAGAGCAGCAGGCGGATGTGTGGAATATCTCAGCGACGCTCGACAGGACCTTCTAGACCGAGCCGACGACACGCGACCTCCGACCAACCGGGGCATCGGGGGTCAATTGGGAGAGCAAGAGATGAGAGACGGATCACTCGTGACGAAGATCGCCCTTCTGGTGCTCACGGTCATGCTGGTGTCTGGATTGAGTGGGTGCCTGTTCTCGCCCCGAACGCCCGACGGCCCGCCGGATGAGAGCCAGATCCCGTGGGAGACGCCGGTGACGACATCGATCGTGCTCACGAATCTCAAGGCGGCGATCGAAGGTGAGGGCTCTGCGAACTACATGGACTGCTTTGCCGACACCTTCGCCTTTCACGTCGACCCGGAGGATTCCCTGAATGCCGGCCTGGAGGGGGAGGCACGCTACGCGCACTGGGTGCTGACCGACGAAGAGCAGGCGGTCTCGGGCATCTTCGCGGCGGCGTCCAAGATCTCAGTCTCCTTCACCGTCTTCGAGCCACCCGATGAGTCACAGGACGAGACCTTTCGCAGGGACGACTACGTTCTGACCGTCGACTGGGCGTCCGGGCAGCACGTGGACGAGCAGATAACCTACAAGGGACGAGTGACCCTTCACATGCGGAAGACCGCGTCCCGCTGGGCGATATACAAGTGGGTCGACCGCCGCACCGAGGCGCCTGACTTCGAGACCTGGGGTGTTGTACGCGGCGACTACAGGAACTAGCAGTTTCCCCTGGGTCTTGAATGCACGATTGGGCTTCGAATACACGGTCTTGACAATCGTCAGACTGTCTGAAACAGCAAAAGCACTCACATAGGCATGGGGTTTGCATTAATTTCTACCGGGACGTCATGACGCGCAACTGATATCCCCCAGTATAGTTGCGGCATGGCGAGCGATGTTGACTTATGCGCTCTGAAGTGGTATATTCTACGTGTGAGTAAGGGTACACGGAAGGAGACGAACACTATGGAACGGGTAGTGCCGAGGCGACTGGCCGCAGTCATCATTGTAGCGGTGGCTCTCATTCTGCCGCTCAGCGGGTGCTGGAACCCCTTCGCGCCCCCGAATGGCGATAACCCTGAGGTCCCTCCGGAGGGTTACCGCGAGAGAACAAGCCCCGAGAACGTCCTTCACAATTTCATCCTCGCGTATGAGGATATGAACGCCACGGAGTACCTCGACTGCCTCGCGGATACGTTCGAGTTCTGGTTGTATCCTCAGGATGTCATTGAGAACCCAAATGAACTCCCGTGGTCCTGGGACAAGGCCGAGGAGACGGCTATCGCAGAGTCGATGTTCGGTGAGGACACGGACATAGACCATATCACGCTGGCATTTACTCAGCACGGTGATGTGATTGAGGTCCCAGGCCCCACTCCGGAGGATCCGATCGGCTGGCAGCACGAGTACGAGATGGATCTGTGGGTCTACATCCCTTCGCAGGACCGGCAGCTGTGGGCGAACGCCGGTGTACGCTTCCTGTTCTCCGTCGACCCCAATGAGACAGCGAGCAACGGCGCGGATCTCTGGGAGATTGCCGTGCAGCACGATATTGTCTTCAGTGGGCGGATTCCCCACGACGGGGAGGGTGGCGAGCAGATTTCCCTCGGGCAGCTGAAGGCGCGGTACCGCGACTAGCGATCCAAATCCAGACTGAAATTCCAGAAGGGGGCGGGAGACCGCCCCCTTTTTCTGTGTCGTATTGACTGCCGGGGCCTCTCCCCATAGAATCCACGTGGAGGGAGGTTCCAAATCTTGGCCAAGCAATCAAAGAAGGCGAGACTCGAAAGACGAGCGCGCGCTATGTCGCGCATCCGCCGGTGGCTTCTGGTCATCGCGATGGTGGTCATCGCTCTCTTTGTGGTCGCAGAGCTCGGATCGAGCGGCAAGCTTGCTCAGTTGGCATCCCGTATCTTCAGTGGTGGAGATAGGTCGCGCCAGGCGGAGCGCGTGAATGATGCGATAGACGGGGCATTGGTCGCCCTGGAAATCGAGCGGCTTGAGAGCGTGCGTGAGGAGAAGAGCGAGGACGGAGTCAAGCGAATCACCTGGGAGAAGAGCGGTCGGATTCCCCAGGGTGAGAAGCTGTATCGCTGCAATCTGGAGATCACGAATGCAGTCCGCCTGGCCGGGGGAGAGATACTCCGGGTGCGCGAGAGCGACCCCAACTGGCGCGATCTTCGAACGCTCGATATGCGATTCGGGATTCAAGGCGTTGAGACGCATCACCTCGTTCTGAAAGAACAGGTTCTCGGGGCAGAGGCGCTTGAGCGCCCGGTCGCGGAAGATGGTCCGATGATCGCCATCGTGATCGATGACTTCGGCCACAACATGTCTGCGATCACGCGGGGGTTCCTCGCGCTCGATGACCCCGTGACGATAGCCATTCTCCCGCATACACCTCGCGCCCCGGCTGTGGCCGCGGCGGCGCATGAGGCGGGGAAAGAAGTGCTCGTTCACCTTCCTATGGAGCCCAAGGGCTACCCCGGTGTAGATCCCGGTGACGGCGCCCTCCTGCTTTCACAGTCGGCATCCGAAATGGGAGAGATGGTCCGCGAGTGCATCTCCGACGTCCCTTACGCAGTCGGTGCGAACAATCATATGGGCTCAAGACTTACAGAGAACACCTCCGCGATGAGAAGCGTCATGTACGTTCTCAAGGAGCGGGAGTTCTTCTTTGTCGACAGCATGACAACCCCGCTCTCTGTGGCTCGAGCCGAGGCATCGCGTGCCGGGATTCCGACGGCGCGAAGCAGCATGTTCCTCGACAGCACATTGGATGAGACGGGACGGAGAGACGTAGAGGGTAAGCTCAAGGCCCTCGAGGAGCTGGCGAGAAGGAAGGGCGTTGCGGTAGGTATCTGCCATCCCAGGCAGGAGACCTTGAACGCTCTTAGGCGAATGCTCCCCGGAATGAGGGAGCGTGGATGCCGAATCGTGCCGGTCTCCATGATTGTGGAGTAGTCGGGCGCGTGCTCTTGCCCGGTCGCTCTCTACAGAGTATTAGCACCGTATACGAATGAGGAGGATCACCCATGAGGCTGTCCGTCAATGTCGACCACGTTGCCACTATCAGGCAGGCCCGCATGGCCGGTGAGCCGGATCCCGTCTGGGCGGCCGTCGAGGCGGAACTCGCCGGGGCCTGTGGAATCACGATCCACCTGAGGGGAGACCGGCGACACATCCAGGACCGCGATCTCAGGCTTCTGAAGGAGACCGTCGCCGGCGTTCTCAATCTCGAGATGAGTACGTCCGATGAGATGCTCGATATCGCACGGGATGTGCGTCCCCAGATGTGCACGCTCGTTCCTGAGGGTGACGGTGAACTGACCACTCAAGGTGGGCTCGACATCATCTCTGAGGAGGAGAGCGTCCGGAAGGCCGTCTCCGTGCTCAAGGAGTCGGGAATCACGGTGAGCATATTCATCGACCCTGATGTGGTTCAGGTTGGGCGCGCCAAGGCCGTTGGCGCTGACATCGTTGAGCTTCACACCGGTATCTATGCTGAAACAGGAGACCCGGACCAGATAGAGCATGAACTCGAGAAGGTCCGAGTCGCGGCGATTGCGGCACAGGAGATGGGCCTGAGAGCCCACGGCGGGCACGGGCTCACCTATCTGAACATCGCACCAATCGCGGCCATACAGGAGATCGATGAGCTGAGCATTGGTCACAGCGTTGTTTCCAGGGCCGTTCTGGTCGGAATGGGCGAGGCCACAGCTGAGATGATCTCCCTCATGGAAGGGGCCTAGCTCAAGTCCATACGCGCCAGCTCTCGATGTGCCCATGCATTGCCCGCTCGACCATCATTTTCCATTGCCATCGCCCGCATCTCAAGCTATGATATAGAGTTATGTTTTGAACTCGGAAACCACGTACCGCGTCTGGAACCGGAGGGGACGCGTCCGCGGAGGTAGTGAATGACGTCGAACATGCGATGGAAGGTCATTCTCGTTCTGCTCGTTCTTGTTCTGGCGGTGTGGCGGTCATCATACACGTTCCGCTTCCTGCCGATGAATGAGACCGAGAAGGAACAGATGACTGCGGAACAGCTCGAGGACCTCAAGGCGAACTCCCTCAGTTTGGGTCTCGACCTTCAGGGCGGAATGCACATTGTGTTGGAGGTGGACAAGGAGGGGCTTCCGGCCGATGAGGCGGTGGACGCGATGGAGCGCGCCGTTGAGGTTATCACGAACCGGATCGATCAGTTTGGTGTGGCCGAGCCATCCATCCAGATCGAAGGCGAGAACAGGATAATCGTTCAGCTGCCCGGTTTGAAGGACGAGCAGAGGGCGAAACGGCTCATCGGACGGACAGCGCTGCTCGAGTTCATCGCGGTTGCGCCACCGGCCGAGACCGATATCGTTCTCCGATCGATTGACCGTGCGCTGGTCGAAGTTCTCGTCGCAAGCGGCGAGATGTCGCTGGAATCCGAGACAGGGCTTCCGCTGACCGAGGCGGAGAAGCTTGAGAAGGAACACCCGTTCTCGATCCGCGCTCGCTACCTGCAGCAGCTTCCATTCTTCCTTGAGAAGGATGTGGCGTGGGCCAAGGAGCAGCTGGAGAGGATCGATCTCGATAGCGTGTTGCCAGCTCATCCGACCGATCTGGGCATGCCCCGCTACAGGATTGCCTGGGCACAGGATGTGCGGCACTTCGGTACCGAGGAAGGCTATCTGGCATTCTACGTTCTGGAGCGAGACGCGGTCGTGACGGGGTCGTCAATAGTCTCGGCGGATGTCAGGCCGGGCCTGGACCAGGACAATCCCAACGCGCCAGGGGTCTCGATGAGGCTGTCGAGGTCCGGTGGAAGGACGTTTGCCTCGCATACCGGATCGCATATCGGTGAGTATCTGGCGGTGGTTCTGGACGGTTCTGTCTACAAGGCTCCCGTCATCAAGTCCCGGATACCTTCCGGCACGCCGACCTCAATCACTGGTGGCTTCACCGATGAGGAGGCGAAGGATCTCGCGATCATCCTCCGCGCAGGAAAGCTGCCGGCGCCGATGACCGTGATCGAGGAACGGACGGTCGGTCCGTCACTCGGTAGGGATTCCATCACGCTTGGTCTCCGTGCGATGGCGATCGGTTTCATTCTCGTCGTCATCTTCATGCTTGTCTACTACAAGGCGTCCGGTGCAATTGCTGTGGCTGCTCTTGTAGGTAACATACTGATCGTTGTCGGTATCATGGCAACGCTTCCTGTGACTCCGCGCCCGGCGCTTACGCTTCCGGGTCTCGCCGGTCTCATTCTGACGATTGGAATGGCGGTCGACGCGAACGTGCTCATCTTCGAGCGCATTCGGGAGGAGCTTAGGAACCAGAAGACAATCCGCGCAGCGATTCGTGACGGTTACGAGCGCGCGTTCATGACCATCATGGATGCAAACGTGACAACACTGATCGCAGCGGCCGTGCTGCTCCGCTTTGGCAGCGGTCCGGTCAAGGGATTCGGAGTGACACTCTCACTCGGAATCCTCGCGAGCATGTTCACTGCTATCGTGGCAACGCGCGTGGTGTTCGATCTCATCACTGTGAAATGGAACGTTAAGAAGCTGAGCATCTAGCGACCCCCCCGGAGCGGGTGAGGACGGCTCCGATACTGGAGGACACAATATGGAGTTTCTTGTCGGCACCAAATTCAACTTCCTCGGGCACCGCAGAGCTGCATTCTTTCTATCGGCAGCGCTCATCCTCATCGGTGTCGTGTCGGTAGTTGTTCAGGGTGGACTGAAGCTGGGCATCGATTTCGCCGGCGGCGTGCTTCTGCAGGTGAGATTCGAGAACCCCGTGTCGGCGGAGGATATTCGCTCGACGCTGGAGACTATCGGTGTTGAGGAGGCCGAGATACAGCACTTCGGAGGTGACCGTGAGGCCATCATCCGGATGTCGGCCGAGTGGGCGAAGGCGCACGATGCAGCTGGAGAGGTTCTGACGGCGCTCAATGAGAGTATGCCTGACAATCCTGCTGAGTTCATGCGCGAGGAGCTGGTCGGGCCCAAAGTTGGGCAGGAGCTTCGCGGCAAGGCAGCGATGGCGATTCTCTATGCCCTGATCGGCATTCTGATCTACATCTCGATCAGGTTTGAGTTCAAGTTCGCGGTCGGTGCGGTCGCTGCGCTCGTTCACGATGTAGCGATCACACTCGGGTTCTTCTCGCTTACCGGTCGCGGGTTGACGCTGCCGGTTATCGCGGCTCTTCTGACGATCGTCGGGTATTCGCTGAACGATACGATCGTTATCTACGACAGGATCCGCGAGGACAGAAGGAAGCTCTACGGGAAGAGCTTCGTGGACATCGTCAACACCAGTCTCAATGAGTCGCTGAGCCGGACCATCGTCACATCTTTGACGACGCTTCTTGTTGTACTGTGCCTGTTTATCTTTGGTGGAGAGGTCATCAAGGACTTCGCATTCGCGCTAATGGTCGGCATTGTTGTAGGCACCTACTCATCGATCTATGTGGCAAGCCCGCTGGTCGTGGAGTGGCAGATAGCCGCGGAGGCCAGGAAGCACAGGAAGTAGATACCGGAAGGGCGACAGTAGATGCACTTTTCGGCGGCGCTCTTCGGGGCGCCGCCGTTTCTTGGATGCAGGCAGTGAACTGATGTTGGGCAGGATGCGTCTAAGTAAGGGTCCAAGGAGAGAGACCATGCAGCGTAGACATCGGTCAGTGCATTCATTTGGAGCGTCCATACTGAGCCTCTCGGTGCTCGTGAGCGCGGTTCTGCTTGCCGGTGCACAGCTTCCGATTTCGACGGCCACGGCGAGTGATGTGGGGCAGGAGATCACGATCGCGCAACTCAAGTACCGCGGCGGTGGGGACTGGTACGCGAACCCGACGGCCCTTCCGAATCTCCTCACGGAACTGCGCAAGAGAACTGATCTCAAGATCGCGACCTCGCCGGCCACCGTCTCTCCCGGCGACGATGACATCTTCCTTCACCCCATCACCTACGTAACCGGCCACGGCCGGATACGCCTGAGCGAAGAAGATGTCAGCAACCTGAGGAAGTACTTCGAGCGTGGCGGATTCATGTGGGTTGACGACAACTACGGCCTCGACCCCTATTTCAGAGCGGAAATTGCCAAGGTGCTGCCCGGGAGTCCTCTGGTTGAGCTTCCTTTCGATCACGACATCTACCACTCGTTCTACGACTTCCCGGAGGGGCTGCCGAAGATCCACGAGCATGACGGTGGGCCGCCTCACGGATACGGCGTCCATCTCGATGGTCGCATGGTCATCTTCTACAGCTTCAACACGGACATCGGAGACGGCATGGAGGAGGTGGAGGTCCACAACGATCCTCCGGAGAAGCACGAGGCCGCGCTCCGCATGGGAATGAACATCATCGTCTATGCACTGACGCACTGAGAGTGGGAAGGCCGGCATGACGCGGACCGAGCAGAAGCACACCGAACTCATGGTCGCCATCGCTCGCATCTGGCACCGTTCAAGACGGCACGTCGCGTTTACCGAACTCCTCCGCACGCTCGCACTTCCTATCACAGTCGCCACCATCATCCTTCTGGTCGATTCCGTGCTTATCCTTCCGATGTGGCTTCGGGCGACAGGGGTTCTAATAACCCTGGTCTCTCTTGGGGTGGGTGCGACTCTTTGGTTCATCCGACCGCTTCTGAAGAGATTCGACGCTGTCTCTGTCGCTGCCCGGATTGAATCGAAGTTCCCCGATCTTGGGGAGCGGCTCGAGTCCGCAACGGAACTCTGGGACAAGCGCGGCACAGGACGACACGGCTACTCGACGGATCTCATCGACGCTCTCGTGGTGGAGGCGGCATTGGCGATTGCCGGAGTTGATCTCAGTCCGGCCGCGCGGGGCAGCGGACGGCGGCGAGCGGTGCGCACGCTCGGTCTGACAGTACTCATATCGATCGTCATCCTGGTTGCGCTCGGGTCGCGTGTCGGACCGGCGGCAGAGAGGCTCCTTCACCCGTTTGCCCGCGTGGAGCGTGTCACAGTGGGCATCCAAGTGGAACCGGGGGACACGGAGCTCGTTGCAGGGGAGAACCTCTCGGTGACCGCTGTCGTCACGGGGTCGGCGGAAGCTCCTGCGACGCTCGTGTTCGAGTTCGAGGGGGAGGCGGCAGCCGAGCGGACGATGGGAGAGCAAGCGGA
This sequence comes from uncultured bacterium, assembly GCA_964521425.1. Lineage (GTDB taxonomy): Bacteria > Joyebacterota > Joyebacteria > Joyebacterales > Joyebacteraceae > Joyebacterum. The sequence continues at coordinate 17,867 of CAZFRO010000028.1, read as the reverse complement.
GGCAGGCGAAGCACCAGTGGACGAGTCTCCCGGGCGGGACTACGAGGCGACGCTCATCGACGTGCGCACGCCCCTCACGTACTCCGTCGCGGTTGGCGATGTGCAAAGCCCGTCATACCAAGTGAGCGTTCTGGAGCGGCCGTTTGTATCGCGCATCCGTCTCGACTACGCGTTCCCCACCTACAGCGGACTGGTTCCGAGAACCGTTGATGAGAACAACGGTGACATCACCGCGCTCAAAGGGTCTGATGTGACTGTGACAGTCACTGCGGGCAAGCCTCTGGATGCGGCGGCTCTGGTTCTGGGATCCGGGCGTCGCATCGAGCTATCCCGTCGCGGCCCGAGCACGTTCACTGGCGTGATAGCGGTGAACGGAAGCGGCACGTATTCGATCGAACTGCTTGATACCGATGGCCTCTCCAACCGAACCCCGCCCGTCTACTCAATCGTGGCGGTCCGTGACGAGTATCCACTTGCGAGGATAGTGGAGCCGGGCGAGGACCGCGAACTTCCACACGACATGATGCTGCCGCTCACGATCTCGGCGATAGACGACTACGGGATTCTAAGATTGCGGCTCCACTACGCGCTGGAGGGAGAAGCCGAGGATCACACGGTCTCACTCGCGGAGTTCGGGACGCGCGGAGATCGGGAGGTTGTGCATGATTCCGTCTGGGACCTGAGCGAGACAGGCATCATGCCGGGCTCGGTTCTCGTCTACTTCGTTGAGGTTGTCGATAACGACCTCGTTGGAGGACCGAAGAGCACAGAGACCGATAGCTACATCATTCGCTTCCCCTCCATGGCGGAGATATACAGCGAGATCACGGGTGAGCAGGATGACATTCTCGACGAACTCGATCAGGCCATCGTTGAGCAGGAAGAGCTCAAGGACGAGTTTGAGGAACTCCGTGATGAAGTGCTGAGCGATCCCGAGATGGACTGGCAGGAGGAGGAGAGGGTTGAGCAGGCCCTCGAGAGGCAGGAGGAGGCGGCGGAGCGCGTCAGTGAAATGGCGGCGCAGATGTCGGACCTCTCTGACAGGATGAGCGAGACGGATCGAGTGACCCTCGATACCCTTGAGAAGATGGACGAGATCTCGCAACTCATGGAGGAAGTTGCCACCGACGAGATGCGCGAGTTGCTCCAGGAAATCAGAGACGCAATGCGGGAGATCCGCCCCGAGCAGGTGGCCGAGGCGATGAGCGAGATGACATTCACACAGGAGGACTATCTTAAGAGGCTCGAGCAGACCCTTAATCTCCTCAAGCGTGTGAAGGCGGAGCAGGGGCTCAAGGACGTCGCGAACCGTGCGGAGCGTCTGGCGGAGCAGGAACAGAGCATTGCCGACAAGAGCGGGGAATCCCCTGGGCAGGAGCAGTGCGAGACCATGGCCGAGCGGCAGGAGCGGCTCCGCGAGGACGCCGAGCGGTTGCGGGAGGACCTCGAGCGCGCCATAGCCGACATGGAGAAGGTCGACCCTGAGACCGCCGCCAAGATGCGTGAGGCCGCAGCGGAACTCGACGAGGCCGACACGCTCGAGAAGATGCAGGAGGCCGCCGAGAAGCTTGCGGGGATGAAGCCAGCAGAGGCCTCATCTCAATGCCAATCGGCAGCCAGCGATCTCAAGGCCCTCTTTACGAAGCTCTCATCGTGTCAGGGCGGCATGTCATGCAGTATTCAGCAGCGGGACCGCGCGACCGTCCTCAGGGCAATAGGGGAGCTTCTCGGTGTGTCGCAGGAGCAGGAGGAGATTCTGTCTGCGGTCGAAGAGAGACAACGGATTCCGCGAGGCGAGCTCGTCGAGCTCGTTGCGAAGCAGACTGACCTCGCGGAGTCGGTGTCATTCGTCGCGGAGCGCATGTTCAGGGTGTCAAAGGACTCGTTCCAGATCGATGCGGGCCTCTATCGGATCTTCGGCATCATTGAGATGTCCATGGCCAGGTCTGCCGCGGCCCTGGCCGACGGCCCGATCTCTGGAGCACGGAAAGAGGCCAAGAACGCGCTCGGTCGCGTGAACTTCCTCATTGTGAAGCTGCTCACCGCGAATCAATCGAGTTCCTCGAGTGGATCGAGTGGCGCGCTCGAACAGATGATGCAACAGCTGCAGCAGATGGCCAATCGGCAGCAAGAGATCAACCAGATGACGGAGGAGCTGAGTCGCCGAACTGAGGAGCAGGGAGGAGGCTCGACTCTTGAAGACGAACTCGCCGAGATGAAGGCCCAGCAGGAACGGCTGCTCGAGGAGGCCCGAAGGCTCGCGGAGGAGTTCGGGGAGAGAAGCGAGATTCTGGGGCGGCTCGACGACACCGTGAGTGACATGGAAGCTGCGCTCGCCGAGATGGAGCGAAGCGGGGCCTCACAGGCGACGATCGACCGCCAGAAGAGGATACTGTCGCGGCTTCTGGACTCACAGCGCTCGCTCAGGCGCAGGGACTACAAGCGCGAACGGAGATCGCGAGTCGGAGAAGGCTACTCGCGAACAGCTCCCGGGGGGCTTGCGGACGATGTGACAAAGGCGTCGCGGGAGCTACGAGAGGATCTTCTTCGGGCGATGCAGCATGAATACCCCGCAGAGTATCGCGAACTCATTCGTGCCTACTTCGAGAATCTGACGCGGGATGCCGCCGGGGAGGTGAACCCTTGAGGGCGATAGATTGGGGACGGGCCACCGCCGGCGTGTGTCTTGTGGTAGCACTTCTCGCGTTGACCCCCGGAGCTTGGGCGCGGGACCCCGTGGATGCCGATGCCGTCGAACTCGGGCTCGGTGATGTCCGGCGCGCCCTTGCGCTCGGCGACAACGATGCGGCCGTCCGCATGGCGGTTGATCTTCTTGATCGATTCCCCGATGATGAACGCGCCTTCTGGGGTCTCGCACGGGCATACACACAGGCCGGCGTGGAGCGCGAGGGCCTGATCCCCCTTCTCGAGAAGCGTCTCTCCATGCTTCCAGGAGACAGAAAGACGGTCTACGAACTTGCGGCCGCGCACGCTCGGAGCGGAGAACAAGACAAGGCCCACACGATGTGGCGTGACATGCTGGAGGCGGATCGCGCCTTGCCTGCCTCGTACACGGACGTCGGGACTCTTGAGATGCACTACAAGATGCACGAGCACGCCATCGAGACGCTACTGCGTGGCAGGGAGCGACTCGAGGACGGAACACTGTTCAGCCAGGAACTGGCCCGCGCATACGTGACAGTCGGAGAACACGAGCCCGTGATCGACGAATGCCTCACTACCGTGAACGAGTATCCTGGGATGGTGCAGTGGGCCACGAACCTCGTCGAGCTGATGCTCGAGTCGGGCGCCACGAGTGCTCAAGTGAGATCGCGTGCAGACGAGATCGTGGCTGCCACTGAAGCCACGTCTTCGGAACTCAGTTTCGCAGGCAGCATGTACGTGCTCACCGGCAGACTCGATGATGCGCTCTTGGCGTATGTGAAGGCTGACGAACTCGCCGGCAGGCGCGGGAGGGAGCTTCTGGAATACGCCTACTCCCTTAGAGACAGGCGCCTTCTTTCGGAGGCACGCCGCGTGTTCACGGCTATCATCGAGCGACATCCGGGTTCGGTCAACGCGGCACTGGCAGGAATAGGCGCCGCCGACATTCTCGTGGCGCTGGGTGAACCCGCCGACGCTGTCATTGAGCTGAAGCGTGTGGCCGCGGCATTCAGCGGTCAGGCGGATGGGAGCGAGGCGCTTCTTCTGGCGGCGCGCATCGAGCTTGAGCAGACACGGAATCCCGAAGCAGCTCTCGCGACGGTGGCGAGCATAGACAGAGAGTTTCCAAGACGAGCAGCAGAGCTTGCCGATGAGGCGGCGATGATCGCGGTCGACGCGCACATGGCACTGGGAGATCTAGACAGCGCCTACACGCTTGCGGGAGAGTTGAGAGAGCGAAATCCCCGCGAGGGAGTGGCCGAGCGGGCGGGGTTCGCTCGCGGCTACATATCATTCCTGCGTCACGACGGGCCTCGCGCTCTGGAAGAACTGAGGGGAACGGTTGAGGGACATCTCTCCGGGAGGCTCGTGAACGATGCACTCAGGCTCATGCTCGTCATCTCGGATGCCGAGGAGGCAGGAGACGAGGCGATGTTCACCGTGTTCGCCGATGCGCACGCGGCGCTCCTGAGCGGCGAGACCGAGCTTGCGGCCGGGCTTCTTGATGATGTGGTTCGCATATACCCTGCTGCGATGGTGGCATCGGAGGCGATGATGCTCCGCGGTGGTCTTGCTGAGATGGCGGGGGACCCTGAAGCCGCACTCTCGATCTACGGACGAGTCATCACCGAGATCGAGGCGATAGCCGTGCGGGCTGAGGCCATGATGCGTAGGGGGAGGATTCTCAAAGGTATGAACGGACGCGAGAGGGAAGCGATCGCTCAGTTTCAGGCGGTTCTCGATGACCTGCCACCGAACTGGCTCTCCGGGGAGGCGCGCCGGGAGATCGAGCGCGTCAGGCGGGGGGAGAGAAGATGATTAGAAGGCGAGCGACCACGCTTCTCATTCTGGCGATAGCGCTTCTCGTGATTCCTGGCGTGACATACGCGTCCTATCTGATACCGATGGACCTCTCGCAGACCGATCATCTCAAGTCGTACGGGGTCGCGTACTGGGCGATCGAGAAGGGCTATCGTGTCGAGTGGTTTCTCAACTACCGAGGTGGGTCGTTCCATATCCTCGACGGCGGCGCCGACGTTGAGACCGAGTGCCGGTACCGCGGAGTGCTGGTTGAGGCCACCGGAGGTGCTGCGCTTGCGCACATCTACCGGACGATCGAGGAGGAAAACATGGAGGTCGTCCTCCTTGAGAAGGCTCCAGCCGTCGCCCTCTATGCTCCGGACGCCGACGTCCAGCCGTGGGATGACGCTGTCATGCTCGTGCTCGACTATGCGGAGATTCCCTACACGATCATATGGGACAAGGATGTGCAGTCCGGCGAACTCGGGAAGTACGACTGGGTGCACCTCCATCATGAGGACTTCACCGGGCAGTATGGGAAATTCTACGCCAACTATCGAAACGCGGACTGGTACAAGAAGCGGAAGATCGACTTCGAGCGCCTGGCGAAGGAGCAGGGGTTTGAGTCGGTCTCCGAACACAAGAAGGCGACCGCCCGTGCCATCAAGGACTACGTTCGACGTGGGGGCTTTGTCTTCGCGATGTGCTCGGCGACGGACAGCTTCGACATAGCGCTGGCCGCAGCCGGTATCGACATCGTCGGCGTGCCGTTTGACGAGACGCCGCCCGCTCCGGGTTGCCAGGAGCGTCTCGACTATTCGCGGTGTCTCGCGTTTCAGGACTTCACACTCTTCACGAACCCCAGTACCTATGAGTTCTCTGACATTGACATGACCGATGAGGTGAAGAGCCGTCCCCAGGAGACAGACTACTTCACGCTGTTTGAGTTCGCGGCGAAGTACGACCCGGTGCCTGCGATGCTGACTCAGTGCCACGTCAATGTAGTGAAGGGATTCATGGGGCAGACGACGAGCTTCCGACGGAGCCTCGTCAAGCGGCACGTTCGCGTTCTTGCTGACTATCCGGGGCGGGACGAGGTGAAGTACATCCACGGCAGCTTAGGTCGCGGGACCTTCACCTTCATGGGAGGCCATGACCCGGAGGACTACCGCCACATGGTCGGAGACCCACCGACGATTCTGTCAATGCACAGGAACTCGCCCGGCTTCCGTCTCATTCTCAACAACGTCCTCTTCCCGGCGGCGAAGAAGAAGGAGCGGAAGACATAGCGCGGTCGCTCCTGATGTCCTGTCAAGCCTCCTCGATCCACGCGAGGAGCCTTTCGATCTCTTCCCCCATCATCACCTCGTGGCCTTCGCGGAATCCTATGTGACGATACATGGCACGTCCCACGTGGTCGATCAGGACGGTCGTCGGGATCCCGGCGACATGATAGTCCTCGAAGATCGTTCGGTCGTAGAAGGTCGGGTACTTGATGCCGGCTCCCGCCAGCACCTCAAGGGCGCGCTTGCTCGGTCCGCTCGATGCGACCGAGATGAAGATGACTTCACGACCCGCGAATCGCTGACTGAGTTTCTGGATGTGTGGCAACTCCACACTGCAGGGGCTTCAGCCAGTGCCCCAGAAATTCAGAAACACGACCTTACCGCGACAGTCCTCGAGCGTCAGTCCTTCGCCCTCTTCGTCCACAAGCGCGAACTCCGGAGCGTTCATCACACCCGAGTAGCGATGGGCCATCACCACATCATTGAGGGCTGCCTTGCCTCGACCGTCCCGGTCGAGCCAGTCCCCAAGTTCCTTCCGGGCGTCAGTCGAGTCGTCGGTTGAACGAGCGATCATCGATGCGAGAAGTGTGATCGCAGCCTCGGTGTCGCCTGAGGCGTCGTACACGGCTAGGAGATGAGTGACCTCTGTCTGACCGTAGGTCGGTGAGGCGCGGCCGATGGCCAGTGACTTCTCCAGGGCACGTGCGGCCTCAACCTGATTCCCGGCCTTGTGGTGTGCCCATCCGACGCTATCCAGAATGGGGGCGCTGTCGCGCGCGGTCTCGGCCAGCTCCAGAGCCCGTTCACAGATGCCCACGGCCAGTCCGGGCGCGAGTTCGTGCTCGGCGAGGGCGTAGCCAACCATGTTGAGTGTCTGTGCTTCCCCGTGCTCGTCCATGAGTCCCGCCATCATCTGTGCGGATTCAATCGCGGCAGCATCATCTGCACCGAGAGTCTGGTTGAAGCGCTGATTGTGCAGGAAGTACTCGTGCCTCGAGTCGGGAGCGACGGCGAGAAGAGAATCGACCATGGCGAGTTCTACATCCTCGCCCCTCCGCAGCCCCGCGACCATAATGACGCTGGCGTAGGCTTCCCCCAGAACGCTCCGGTACCAGCGGGAGATCTCATCTCCGGTAGCGTGGCTCCTCTCCGCGAGTGCGAGTGTAAGCCACGGGTTGGGCACGCGTACCGGCCACTCCCTCACGAGTCCCCGGGTGATGCCGGACCTCATGCTGGCGGCGACGGCAAGCGCGTTGCCGCCTATGCCCTCGGCGTGGAGCAGATGAGCGGCGATGGCGTCAGCCTTCTCTGCAAGCTCGTCGTCGGGGCCGTAGTAGAGACGCATCACAACGAGATCGTGAAGCTCAGCCGTAAGCGGCGACCGGAGGCCGTCCGGCATCTGGCGCCTGAGTACGGTGTCCACATATCCGATCGCCCGTATCTCTCCGAGTTCGTGAGCGGCCTCGGCAATCACGGCTGCTCCCGCTGCGAAGAGATCCACGTCGAGATCGGGATGCTCCACGGCGTATACGACGATCGCGTCTATCCGCTCTGCCGGATCCTCGATTCCGGCCAGGGCCGCGATCTCCATCTCGAGCGCGACACCGCTGTAGTGCGAGAATCCCCATATGGCGAACGCACCGAGGATCGCCACTACGACTATCAGTATGCCCTTGTTCACAGGCTCCTCCTGATGGGTGTGCCAATCTGAGTATTCGATTGTCCACCCTACGGCAGTTGCGGATTGACAGCCAGCATTTACTCGCGTAGCCTGTCGTCAGTGGTGACCGGGAGAGGCGGTCGATGGTGGTTGATGCTCACCTGTGGAACGTCTCCGTGCAGGAGGCGTTTCAAATACAGAAGGACCTCGTCGGGCGATTGATCCGCGAGGATGACTTCGGGCGGATTGAGTCCGTCGCCGGGATCGACGTGTCCTTCTCTCCCCAGAAGGATCTTCTCTACGCCGCCATCGTTGTGATCGATGCAGTGAGTCTCGAGCCGCTGGAGATAGTGTCTGCGGCTCAGAAGCCGGCGTTCCCGTACGTTCCGGGTTTGCTCACCTTTCGTGAGGGTCCGGTTGTGCAGGAAGCGTATGCGAAGCTCACACGAGAGCCGGATCTCCTGATGTTTGATGGGCAGGGCATCGCCCATCCGAGAGGCCTCGGGCTCGCGGCGCACATGGGCGTGCTGATGGACAGGCCGTCGATAGGATGTGCGAAGTCCCGCTTGATCGGGGAGTTCAAGGAACCGAAGCAGAAACGCGGCGCGATGCGGACGTTGAGCCTCCACCGCAAGAAGATAGGTGTGGTTCTCAGGACGAAGGACAACACGAAGCCGCTCTTTGTCTCACCGGGCCACCGGGTCTCTGTTGAGACAGCGGCTGAGTGGGTGCTGAGAACAGGGAACGATTACAGGCTGCCGGAGCCGACGAGACTCGCCCACCTTGAAGCCGGGCGAGCCAAGAGGTAGACTTCGGCAGGGTTGACGACGAGAGGGAGGCCGCCGTGGATCACGCCACGGGGCCCCACTTCTGTTCGTCACGGGAAGAGCGAGGAGAGCGCGGGTGGAATCATCAGATAGAGGGACGGGAGGTGTTGAAATGCCCAGTACGTATCCTGCTTGCCGCATGTGTGAGAAGGGGGTTCTGGTTCCCCTGTCGGACTACGGACGAGATGGCGCTGCAATAACGTACAAGGCTTGGGTATGCTCCAACCCGGTATGTGGTTTTCACATCAGGATCGACAACGGCGAGATCAGCCGCGGCACGAAGGTGAGCGAGAGCACGAAGTAGCTCGGATCACGGCTTCACAAGGCTGAACCTGGATTATCACGATTTCGTCCGTGCTCATATCCCGCGCTTCCCAACAACAGGATGGTCGGATGCTGAAGGCAATTATCTTTGATCTCGACAATACACTCACCGACTTCATGAGAATGAAGACCGTGTCGATCGACGCCGCCATCGAGGCGATGATAGATGCTGGTCTGCCGATGTCGGCGGGAGAGACCAGGACCAAGCTGTTCGAGATCTACGACCGGGAGGGCATAGAGGACCAGCGCGTCTTCGACCGGTTTCTGGAGGAGCAGTACGGGGAGATAGACCCGAAGATCCACACCGCGGCCGTGATCGGCTACAGACGAGGTAGAGAGTACACCCTGGTGCTCTACCCGCACGTCAAGAAGACCCTCTTGGCGCTCGCGAAGCGGGGGTTCAAGCTTGCGGTCCTATCCGATGCGCCGCGCTACCAGGCATGGTCCCGCCTCTGCTATCTCGGTCTTGAGCACTTCTTCGATCACGTCATTACCTTCGAGGACACTAATGTCAGGAAGCCTGATCCCGCGCCGTTCATGAAGGCGTGCAAGGTTCTCAACGTGGGTCCCGATGAGGTCATCATGATCGGCGACTGGCCCGAGCGCGACATGGTCGGCGGGAAGGGCGTCGGTATCAAGACGGTCTATGCGAAGTACGGTGACACCTCGGGAGCGACGACCTCCGGCGCGGACTATGAGGTCGACGACATCTCGCAGCTTGTCGGGATCGTGGATAAGCTCACGCGGTAGCGGCCCGGGATCTGTGGAGGATCATCGTGATCCGTGGGATGGGCACAGACGTCGTTGATATCGCGCACTTCGAGCGCATCATGAAGGCGTCAAGCCCCGGCTTCCGCGAGCATCTCTTCACCGAGCGCGAGATCGCGTACTGCATGAAGTACAAGGAAGACACGGCCTCCTACGCGGCGATCTTTGCTGCCAAGGAGGCCTTTCTCAAGGCACTGAGGACAGGGCTTGGTCCCGGTATGCGATGGACGGATGTCGAAGTGGTCCACGCGGCGAGTGGAGCTCCCGGCATTGTCGCGCACCGGAAGTGCAGGGATCTTCTTGGCGCCGGCAGCGTGCATGTGAGCCTCTCGCACTCCGAGACCGCTGCCACCGCGGTTGTGGTTGTCGAGGACGCCTGAGCGGCTCTTGCAGGGGCATGAGCATTGCGGCCCTCGTGGGGTATGAGCGTTGCCGCCAGAGGCGCGGGAGAGAAGACTGGAGGACTCGAGGTGAGACTGGTCACGACGGACGAGATGCGAGCCATCGACAGCCGGGCGATAGATGGTCTGGGAATTCCCGGGCTTACTCTGATGGAGAGCGCCGGGATGGGCACTGTCCAGTTCATCGAGAGCGAACTCGGTGACCCTGGTGGCGCCCGGATCGTGATCATCTGCGGGAAGGGGAATAACGGCGGCGACGGTTTTGTCATCGCTCGAGGACTCAGGGACCTAGGCGCCGAAGTCGGTGTGTACCTTCTTGGGAAACCAGGCGAGCTTACCGGAGATGCGCGCACCAACTATGAGCGACTGGAGCCTGGAAGCGTCAGTGAACTCCTGGACGAGGGCGGGCTTCCCGATTCTCTGGGTGAGATGGTCGAATCGGAACTCATCATCGATGCGATCTTCGGTACGGGATTCGAGGGCGCCCCGCGCGGGCTACACAAAGACGTCATAGCTGCGATCAACGCGAGCGGACGACCGGTCCTCGCCGTGGACGTGCCATCCGGACTCAATGCTTCGACCGGCGCCCGAGAGGGCGAGTGCGTCATCGCGTCATGGACCTGTACGATGGCGCTTCCGAAACGTGGATTCTACCTGCATCCGGGTCGCGAGGCCGCCGGCATCGTTCATGTCGTCGACATCGGCATCACTGAAGACGTAATCACTGCCATCCAACCCAAGCGAAGCGTCCTCACGGAGGAGGAAGCATCGCATCTTCTTCCCAAGAGAGATCCAGGTGGACACAAGGGAACGTTCGGGAGGATAGCCGTCATCGCAGGCTCGGTAGGATACACGGGGGCCGCGGCCCTAACATCGCTTGCGGCTCTGCGAAGCGGCGCGGGACTTGTGACCCTCGGGATACCGGGGAGTCTGAACGACATCCTCGAGGCCAAGCTGACTGAGGTGATAACGCGGCCGCTCATGGAGACGGCCGAGCGTTCGCTTTCCGTCGCAGCACTTCCCGGAGTGAAGAGCCTGCTCGAATCGGCCGACGCCATGGCGCTCGGACCGGGGCTCTCGCAGAACGGCGAGACGCAGGAGCTGATACGGGCCATCGTGGGTGACCTTTCGCTTCCCTGCGTCATCGACGCAGATGGCCTGAATGCGCTGACTCCCGAGGATATCGGCGCACGGCACGGCGACGCTCCCGTCGTTATCACGCCGCATCCCGGCGAGATGGCGAGGCTCTGTGGCCGGACGATGGCCGACGTGCTTGAGAAGCGGGAAGAGGTGGCGGCTGACGTGGCGACCCGTGCGCGAGCAACCGTCATCCTGAAGGGAGCCGCATCAGTTGTTGCCGGTGCCTCAGGCGAGATCTACTTGAATCCCACAGGCAACGATGGCATGGCGTCCGGTGGGACGGGTGACGTTCTCACCGGCATTGTCGCGGCACTCCTCGGCCGGGGGATGCCCGCACTGGACGCGGGCGTGCTTGGGGCGTACATCCACGGGAGAGCCGGAGACATCGCGGCATGTGCTGTTGGAAGGATGGCGTTGATAGCGGGGGATCTGATCGATCTCCTTCCCGACGTCTACTCGGAGCTCGAGAGCGGCGTCTGCGAGGGCCAGAGGTGAGACAGAGGTTCAGGGGGGCTGAGTGAAGAACACGATGGCGAAGGACGCGGAGAAGCTCGCCGGCAAGCTCGCGAAAGTGCGCCGCCGCATCCATATGTACCCGGAACTGGCGTACGAGGAGCATCGCACGGCCGAACTCGTGGCGGACACGCTCAAGGCCGCGGGAATCGAGGTCACGACCGGGGTCGCAAAGACCGGAGTCGTTGGTCTTCTGCGCGGGGGAAAACCTGGCAAGACGGTTGCGCTCCGCGGCGACATGGATGCGCTTCCGATCACAGAGCAGAACGATGTCCCGTACCGTTCCAAGGTGGAAGGGCTCATGCACGCGTGCGGCCACGATGGAAACACGACGACCGTGCTCGGTGCTGCGCTACTCCTTGCGGCGAGGCGGGAGGATATCGCGGGCAACGTGAAGTTCTTCTTCCAGCCCTCCGAGGAGGCTCCGCCCGGAGGGGCGCTACCGATGATCGAGGCAGGGGTCCTTGAGAAGCCTAAGGTCGACTACATCATAGGCGTGCACGTCGACTCAACGATCCCCGTTGGGAAGATCGGAGTGCGGGACGGGCACATGATGGCGGCCGCCGACGACTTCTCGCTGTCCATCCTCGGCGAAGCATCACACGGCGCGAAGCCGCATCTAGGAGTCGACGCCATCACGCTCCAGGCGCAGGTGATAACGGCGCTTCAGACGATCGCGAGCAGGCGGGTGAACCCGACACATCCGATCGTTCTCACCCTGGGCACCATTCACGGCGGGTACAGACAGAATATCATTGCCGACCGCGTCGACATCGAGGGAACACTGCGTACGCTCGATCCCAAAGACAGGAGAGACGGTGTACGCATGATAGAGAAGACCGTCGATCACGTAACGCGGGCCTTTGGCGGTCGGTACGAATTCGACTTCCGGGATGGTTATCCTGTTCTGACGTGCGATCCGAGGGTTACAGCGATCGTGAGAAGGGCGACACGCGAGTTCTTCGGGAAGCGCAGCGTCGTTGAAGTCACCGAGCCGTCCATGGGTGGCGAGGACTTCGCCTACTTCGTCGAGCGCGTTCCAGGAATGATGCTCCGCCTCGGTACCGGGAACAAGAAGCGCGGCTTCACCTACCCGTGGCACCATCCCAAGTTCGATATCGACGAGGACGCTCTCTGGATAGGAGCCGCCGTGATGGCTCACTCCGCCCTGCTCTGTCTGACTGACGGCTGAGCACACGACGGATTACGAATATGCGACTCCTAATGAGGCGGCAGACACCGGCACGAAGAGGTGCGCGATGAGCGCTGGAGAACGCGAGCTGATCAAGCGAATACGCGAGAGCGTGGGCACGCCCGGGAGAACGACCCTCATCGGGATAGGCGACGATGCGGCCGTCTTCGAACCGGTGCCGGGGCTTGGCCTCATCACGTGCGACGCGTTCGTGGAAGGCGTCCATTTCCGCCGGGACTTCGCGACGTTCCGCGAGATTGGCACGAAGTGTATGATCGCGAACATCAGTGACATCGCCGCAATGGGAGGGTTTCCGACGCGGGCCGTTGTCTCCCTCTGCATCCCCGCGCACATCACCGAGAGCGACATCTCCGCCATCTACGACGGGCTTCTGGATGCCTGCCGCCGTTTCTCGTTTGACATCGTTGGTGGCGACATCGTGAGCTCCCCATCTGATCTCGTCATCTCGATCACGCTCATGGGGGCGGCACGCAGAGACAGGGTTGTCACCCGCTCCGGTGCGGTCGTGGGTGATGCGATCATGATCACCGGTCGGATCGGAGGGGCTGAGGCAGGACTTCGGGCTCTTACGACGGGTCTTCCACAGGAGGGTGACGTGCTCAAGGCTGTGAGGCGGCACCTGAGGCCCATTCCTCGGATTGCCGAGGCCCAGGCGTTTCTCGACGTGGCAACGCCTCATGCGATGATTGACATAAGCGACGGGTTGGGGTCGGAGCTCTGGCACCTCGCGGATGAGAGCGGAGTCGGAGTGAGAATAGAGGCCGGCCGCATTCCGATTGACGAGTCCGCGACCACAGTTGCTGAAGCGATCGGCTTGAGCGCGCTCGATCTGGCGATGGGAAGCGGTGAGGAGTTCGAACTCGTCGTCACGATACCTCGCTCGGAGATGTCGCGAACGGTAGAGCATATGGCAGCCGCGACAGGGACGACGGCCACGTACATAGGGGACGTGGTTGACGCCGGAGAGGGGTGCAGCATCGTTGGAGCGGACGGCTCCCGGGAGCCGCTCGAGCGCTCAGGGTATGAGCACCTTGGTGGGGTGGGCAAGGGAGGTGATGAGGAATGAGTGAACTCAGACGAATCGGGCCCGTCGTGCTGCCGCGTGCAGTGTTGCTGTGTGCGGTGCTGCTATGCTCGGTCGCTCTCCTTGTCCTGCCCGATCCTGCATCCGCCGACGAGGTCTCCGGTGGAATCCTCGTGGACACCACCTGGACGAGCGCACAGAACCCCTGGCTTGTCACCGGCAATGTCACAGTCAAGTCGGGCGCGACACTGACGATTGAGAGCGGAGTCGAGGTTCTGTTCGACGACAACTGGTACCTGTGGACCGACGCCACGACCGGCGGGACCATCATTGTTGAGGGTGCGATGTGGGACAGCGTCGTGTTCAAGTCAGCCTCCGGACTTCCGGATGAGAGCCAGTGGAAGGAGATCGGGATCTTCAATTCGCCGGGGACCTCGTTTGACTACTGCGTCGTGATGCACGCAAAGACCGGCATCAAGCTGACGGAGTCGGACAGCCCGATCACTCACTGCGCAGTGAGGCACTGCCAGACCGGCATCTGGTGCCAGATGGCATCACCACTCATCGAGAGTACGTGGGTGACCGACTGCTCCTTCTCAGGAATCGTCTGCCGGACGGAAACAAGCTCACCCGTGATCCACGACTGCAACCTCTACGATAATCCCGGATACAATGTTCGGCTCATGAGCTACGATCCACCGCTGGTCACGATCGACGCCACAGAGAATTGGTGGGGTACGGCTGTCGAGGCGGAGATAGAGGCGAGCATCTACGATAGCGATGATGGGCCGGGTGTTATCTCTGGGACTGTAGACTACGACGACTGGTACACCGAAACGCCTGTCGAGGCGCACACCTGGGGCCATATCAAGGCATTGTTCAGACACTGAACACATAATGGCAGTCCTTAACCCCGCCTGATTGAGTCGGAAAGCCCCATGGCTTGGGCAGAACTGAAGAATAGGAGAGAGCCCCAAGATTTATTGTTGACAGGTTGAACAAGCTGTGGTATTCTTAAAGTTGTGATGGGGATCACAAAGCCTGCGGCCGGCAAACGGTCGGAGGCTTTCTTTGTACTCAACCGGAAGATCGAAGCTGGATGTTGCTAACAGCGTGGGCGCAAGCCTTCTCGGCGGCACCGTCAGTGCCGGCTCCGCAGTCAGGACTTCTGTCCTCCAGGTCGTCCTCTCAGTGTTGCTCCTCACTCTTCCTGCTCTTGATGCGAACGCCGGACTCGACCCGGCGGCTCTGACTGCCACCAGCTATGAGGTGGCAGTCACCGCCACGGCTGACGCCGTGGTCGCAACCCTGTTGCTCGACCCAGCGCAGTTGACGTTCGAGCAGCATGAGGGGTACGACCTGGTCTCCCTTGAGGGAGCCCAGTACACCACCGAGACTGCCCAGCCCATGCTTCCCCTCCTCAACATCCAGCTTCTTCTTCCTCCGAATACAGGACCCGAGGACCTGTCGTACAGCTACGGCGGGACTGTCTATCTTCCCGATACCTACATGATTCTGCCTGCTCCCCGGCCAGCGCGGTTCTCCTCTGGTGAAGCAGTCCAAATACCCCATCCGAAAGCAGAGACCTATGGCTCTGTGCTGCCATACCCCAAGGAGATAGCACGCCTGGCCGGGGGCGGTTCCTCTGCTGGCTATCGGATGGCCGACATCCTCGTGACGCCGCTGCAGTACGTGCCGGCGACCGGGGAGCTTCTCTTTCACACACAGATCGAGATCACAGTCAGTCTGAGCTCTACCTCCGACCGCTCACCGGTTGCCGCCTCTCTCTCCTCGGCAGCCGGCGCGGCGGTCGTTGGTTCCTCAGCCAATCCTGACGACATCGATATGTACGCGACAGGATCATCCGCGCGGGACGATGGCTTGGTTGACTACATCATTATATGTCCGGAGTCGTTCATCGACGCGTTCCAGCCGCTGGCCGACTGGAAGACCAGGAAGGGCGTCAAGGCTGAGATAGTGAGCCTCGAGTCCATCTACGCCAACCCCCTGTTTGACGGAAGAGATGATGCCGAGGAGATCCGCAACTGCATAAAGCAGTACTTCTCTCTCGACGGAACAAGCTGGGTCCTTCTTGGTGGCGACACCAACATCGTCCCGGCACGCAGGGCCTACGACTTCTTCTACGATCAGGGCATCCCGTCGGACCTCTACTACTCAGCTCTCGACGGAACCTGGAACGACGACGGCGACGGTCGCTGGGGTGAGATCGGGAGCGACGGCGTGGACATGCATGCTGACGTGTTCGTCGGCAGGGCGCCCGTCAGCACCTTGGGCGAAGCGGCGATCTTCGTCGACAAGGTCCTCGTGTACGAGGGCGCTTCGTTCACAGTGTCTTCCGACTTCCAGACCAACATGCTCTTCCTCGGCGAGATCCTCTGGGACTCACCGAATCCGTACACCGACGGTGGCGTTGCACTCGACATGATTGACGACGGTTACGTCCCCGACGCGTTTGACCCGATCACCAAACTGTATGAGAGCTCCGGCAACCTGAGCGCGGCGTCAGCCGTTCAGGCGCTGGAAGATGGATATGGGATCATCGTCCACGAAGGGCACGCCAACATTTCGACCGCCAGCGTTGGCCCCGGTGCGCTCACCTCCGCGACACTCGACGGTCTCGGTAACGGTGAGCGCGGTGGTCTCTGGTATTCGGTCGGGTGCTGGTCCGCTGCCATCGACTACGACACCTTCGGCGAGCACTGGCTGACAAACGGCGCCGGTGGCGGCGTTGCGTACGTCGGTAACTCCCGCTACGGCTGGGGCTGCCCCGGCTACCCGGGACAGTGCGTGTCCGACCTCTACAGCCAGCGCTTCTTCGAGTCACTCTTCACGGAAGACCTGGTTCACGCCGGACTGGTTCACGCGGATGCGAAGCACAACTTCATCGGTCTTGCACAGAGCGACGATTACACACGCTACGTGATGTACGAACTTAACCTCCTTGGAGATCCGGAGCTTCCGATCTGGACGGATGCTCCCTCTCTTCTCTCAGTCAGCTACGACGATTGCGTGCGGCTCGAGGGTGATCGAGGCGATCTCGAGATTGAGGTGACGGTCGGCGGTTCACCCGTCGGTTCCGCCACCGTCTGCCTCATGACAGAGAATGGCGAGATCTACGTGACCGGCGAGACTGATGCTTCCGGCCATGTCGTTCTCACAGTTGAATTCGATCAGCCGATCGAGGCGGCGCTGACCGTCACAGCTCACAACAGCGTGCCGTTCGGCGGGACCGTCGGACTCGGTGAGCCGACCTCTGATGTCGGCGATGTGGAGTTCGGCAGCGTCACCGCGCTTCAGCAGAACTACCCGAATCCTTTCAATCCTATGACCGGTATCGCCTTCAGTCTGGCGGAGCAGGGCCATGCCCGGATCGCTATCTACGATGTGTCCGGCCGGCTCGTGAGGGTCCTTGTCGATGATGATGCCGACGCGGGGCCGAGCTTCGTGACCTGGAACGGCAAGGACGATGGAGGCAGGGACGTTGCCTCCGGGACGTACTTCGCACGCATGAGCGCGGGCGGAATCTTCACAGAGAGAAAGATGGTGCTGATGCGATAGAGCGCTAACGCATTGGGGAGACATTGCTGGCCGGTTCCCTCGTCGAAGTCATCGGAGAGCCTCCTGGAACATGACTAACGGAGGGGCCGGTCGGCATCAAGACTCACCCTGGTCTCCCTTATTCCACCACCGACAACTCAAGGAGTTAGCATCATGCGGTTTGCTACGATCGCTGTCTGGGTTTCCCTTTTTCTGATCTCGATTGTGAGTCCAGCCTCAGCACGCTCCCTCACGTGGGAAGCGTGGGGTGAGAACGCTGTTGCCGCGAGCGCCTCCGAGGGAACGCACACCTGGATCACGCACGGGCTGTACGAGCGTGGATCGGAAGTCGGGATGAACAAGTGGCAGGCCGCGGGGAGCGCAATGGGTATCATGCTTGTCTGGGAGGTTGTCGAGGTCAAGGGGATGGACGCGCTCGGCGTCTCGGTTCAGGATATCGCCGCCAACTCACTCGGCATACTCGCGGGCGTTGCGGGGTTTGGAGTCAACTACCAGTACGTCACCTTCGCCGATCCACCGGAACACGACAAGGTGTGGATGAACATCCCGTGCTCGCCCCGGAACGACATGAGCTACTCGTTCGAGCTGCAGGCGGGTCAGATGACGGCGGGTGTGAAGTGATATGGAACGGTCGGTGTCAAGCCGATTGTGTCTTTGGGCACCCGCGC
>CAZFRO010000027.1:0-32528 GCA_964521425.1 uncultured bacterium | reverse complement strand
CAACGGGGACTTCACAAAGGAAGAGATCGAGGCCATCAAGCAGCGCCTGAAGAACTTAGGTTATCTGTAGCAACGCTACAGATAACCCGGATACTTGTAGCCAATCCACCACCACGCAGTACACTATATATAGAGGGAGGCACCATTGACCGAGAAGAAGCTGACCCAGATCAAGCCGCACGGCGGCACGCTCGTGAACCTCATGGTCGAGGGGGAGAAGAAGCAGGCACTCCTCGCGACCGCTGACGCACTCCCGAAGCTCCAGCTCAACGAGCGCGAGCTCGCCGACATCGAGATGATCGCCGTTGGCGCGATGAGCCCGCTGACCGGATTCATGACCAAGGCCGAGTACGACGGCGTGCTCGACGACATGCATCTGCCGAACGGTCTCCCGTGGACGCTCCCCGTCACGCTCTCGGTCAAGCCCGGTGACGACGCCGAGCAGTACCAGGAAGGTCTCGACGTTGCGCTCTGCCACGGCGACATCATCCTCGGCGTGCTCCATCTCGAGGACAAGTACGCGGTCGACCGCAACGAGGAGGCGCGCAAGGTGCTCCTCACCGAGGACCCGGCACATCCGGGCGTGGGCTACCTCGACTCGATCTCGGACATCTACCTCGGCGGCGAGGTCTCGGTCTTCGAGCTCCCGAAGCACGAGCTCATGAACAAGTACCGTCTGACCCCGTTCGAGACCCGCAAGCACTTCGCGGACAGGGGCTGGTCGACGGTCGTCGCATTCCAGACCAGGAACCCGATCCATCGAGCGCATGAGTACCTTCAGAAGACGGCGTTAGAAATCGTGGACGGACTTCTCATTCATCCGCTCGTCGGCGCCACGAAGAAGGGCGACATCCCGGCGGACGTCCGCATGGACTGCTACAACGTCCTTCTCGAGAACTACTATCCCGACGACCGCGTCGCGATCACGGTCTTCCCGGCCGCCATGCGCTACGCCGGCCCGCGCGAGGCCATTTTCCACGCGATCGTCCGCAAGAACTACGGCTGCACGCACTTCATCGTCGGCCGCGATCACGCCGGCGTTGGTGACTACTACGGCACGTACGACGCGCAGTACATCTTCAACGAGTTCGATCCCGCAGCGCTTGACATCACGCCTCTCATGTTCGAGCATGCGTTCTTCTGCAAGAAGTGCGGCAACATGGCATCGCAGAAGACCTGCCCGCACGGCAACGAGGACCACGTCTTCCTCTCCGGCACGAAGGTCCGCGCGATGCTCGAAGAGGGCGAGCTTCCGCCTCCGACGTTCACGCGCCCAGAGGTCGCGGAAGTACTCAAGAAGGCGTATCAGAAGGGAGAGTAGACAGATGAGCCAGAAGAAGCTGCTTATCATAGGCCTCGATTGCATGACGCCGCAGCTGGTGTTCGGCGAGTGGCTCAATGATCTCCCGACCATCAGACGGATCATGGAGAGGGGCACGTTCCGTCCGCTCTTCTCGACCATTCCGCCGATCACGGTCCCGGCCTGGATGTCGATGATGACGTCCCAGGACGGCGGTCAGCTCGGTATGTACGGGTTCCGGAACCGGAAGAGCCACGACTACGAGGCGCTCTACACGGTGAACGCCAACAACGTCAAGGCGAAGACGCTCTGGAACCACCTCTCGAGAAACCGTCTCTCGTCGCTCGTCTGGGGCGTGCCGCTCACGTACCCACCGAAGCCCCTGAACGGCGCGATGGTCTGCTCGTTCCTGACTCCGGACAAGAAGGCAGAGTGGACGTACCCGCCCGAACTCGGAGCAGAGGTCGACAAGGCCGCGGACGGCGACTACATCATCGACGTCAAGAACTTCCGCACGGACGAGAAGGAGCAGCTACTCGAGCAGATCTACGAGATGACGCGCCGCCGGTTCAAGGCGTTCCGTCACTTCTACCGCGCGGGCGATTACGACTTCGCGATGATGGTCGAGATGGGTGTGGACCGCATCCATCACGCGTTCTGGCGCTACATGGACAAGGCCCACCGTCTCTACGAGCCGGGCAACAAGTATGAGAACGCCATCCACGACTACTACGTCTATCTCGATGAGCTGATCGAGGGGCTTCTCGAAGACATCGATGACGGCACCGAGGTCATGATCGTATCCGACCACGGCGCCAAGACGATGGTCGGTGGCTTCTGCATCAACGAGTGGCTGCAGGCGAAGGGGTATCTCACACTGAAGGAACAGCCGACTGAGCCCACGAAGCTCAGGCCCGACATGATCGACTGGTCGAAGACCAAGGCATGGGGCGAAGGGGGATACTACTCCCGCATCTTCATGAATGTGGAGGGCCGCGAGCCGCACGGTGTGATCCCGGCCGGTGACTATCACCGCGAGCGGGACGAACTGGCTGAGTTCTTGAGGTACACGGTCGATGAGAAGGGTGTGGAGCTTGGCACCCTGGTTTTCAAGCCCGAGGAGATCTACGAGGATATCGTCAACATCCCTCCGGACCTCATCGTTCACCTGGGCGGGCTCGACTGGCGGAGCGCGGGTTCTGTTGGAATGGGAACGATGCACATCTTCGAGAACGACACGGGGCCCGACGACGCGAACCACGCGCAGGAAGGCATCTTCATCTCGAGCATAAACTTCCGCACGTCGGTCTCGCACAAGGACCCGTACTCGATCTTCGACATAGCGCCGACCGTGCTCGATTACTTCGGGATCGATATTCCAAAGGAGATGATCGGGGAGTCACTCTTCTCAGGTGAGGACGTGGGGCACCAGCCGGATCAGCTCGCCGACAGGCTGAAGGCGATGTCGCGTGAAATGGTCCAGGAGCGGGGCTTCCGCAAGGGGCCGATTCCGGGAATGGATGTAGATAAGGTAGACGCTGACTAGGGTAGAGACTCACTGGACCGCCAACGCGGACCACGAAGGAGGAACACGCATGGCGAAGGGATTCACAGTCTGGTTCACAGGGATGTCGGGGTCGGGGAAGTCGACCCTGGCGGAGAAGCTTCAGCCGGAGCTTCTGGAGCGCGGTCTGAATGTCGAGATTCTGGACGGGGACATCATCCGCACCAACCTCTCGAAGGGACTCGGGTTCTCGAAGGAAGATCGCGACATCAATATCCGGCGCGTCGGGTTCGTCTGCGACCTTCTCACCAGAAACGGCGTTGCCGCCATCGCGGCATGCATCTCGCCGTACACGGCCATCCGCGACGAGAATCGCGCGATGATCGGGAACTTCGTCGAGGTCTACTGCCAGGCCCCGATTGAGAAGCTGATCGAGCGCGACCCGAAGGGCCTCTACAAGAAGGCGCTGGCGGGGGAGATCAAGGGCTTCACCGGCATCGACGATCCGTACGAGGAGCCGGAGAAGGCCGAGGTCATCGTGCACACGGCCGAGGAGACCGCTGACGAGAGCCTGGCCAAGATTCTGAAGACGCTCGAACTCATGGGTTACATCCCCGCCGCGGAGGGTGGGACTGAGTACTCCGAGGAGGAGGAAGAGGAGATCAAGAAGCGGCTGGCGGACCTGGGGTATATCTAGTCCCCACGTTGGTTAGCGACGAGGGGTCTCCCTCCCGGCTCAGACACCGCCGCTTCGCGGCAGAACTCGCCGGTAGAGGGAAATCCCTCGTCGCATATAAGCAGCCAGCGTATCCCAGCTCTCCTTGTGCGCCGTGTGTCTGAAGCTGGGAGACAGAGCCGTAGACGCATATACGGACCCAGCGTCCCCTCTCTGGCGTGAGGTGCACCGGACCATCGACGTGAACGAAGCTCGTCCTTCTCAAGTAGCCTGACAATGAGGAAGCCCGTCTTCTGGCGGGTTTTCTCTTGCCCGTACCTCGATGGAGACTGAGAGCACGCGGTTCGATTGCCCGCGCGCCCCAGGGCGCAGGTGGGAGAAGCGGAAGATTAATATTGTTCGGTTTCCGAACAAAGTGTATACTCATATTGAGTCAGACGGGCGGTGTTTCGGCTTCTTCCTGCCCTCAATCATGCGTCCTACACAGGAGCACGATCCGATGATGTCCAAGAGCACAACCAGCCTCCTTGGCGGTCTGGCACTGACAATCATGGTCGTGGCAGGTCTCGTCACACCTGCGGTCGCCGCCATGTCCCTCGCGTGGTCGGACGAGTTCGACGGTACCAGCCTGGACACAGACAACTGGACGGTCGTCATCGGGGACGGCTGCCCGAATCTATGCGGATGGGGCAACAACGAGCTCGAGTACTACAGATCCCAGAACGTTGTCGTCTCCGGCGGAAACCTGACCCTCACGGCGCGCGAGGAGTACTACGGCGGCAGGCACTTCACCTCTGGTAAGGTCGAGACGAAGAACAAGCAGTCCTTCCTTTACGGCAGGATCGAGGCGAGGGCCAAGATCCCTACGGGCGACGGGATGTGGCCGGCGTTCTGGATGATGCCGCAGGATGACGTCTACGGGGGATGGGCGGCGAGCGGCGAGATCGACATCATGGAGTCCGCGAACAGCACGACCTGGATCGGCGGCACGATCCACTTCGGCGGGAGCTGGCCCAACAACACGTACTCGGGCGGAACCTACTCTCCGGGCGGAATCAATTTCGCCGATGACTTCCATATCTATGCCATCGAGTGGGAGCCCGAGGAGATACGTTGGTATGTGGATGACGTGCACTACTACACGAGGTACAGCTCGCAGTGGTACTCCGACGGCGCCCCCGGCAATCCTCTCGCACCCTTCGACCAGGACTTCTTTATCATTCTGAATGCAGCGGTTGGCGGCAACTACACGGGATGCACTGAGGTGGGCTGCGTTACCGCGGACCTGCCGCAGGAATTCATCATCGACTACGTCAGGGTGTACCAGGAAACCTCAAACGAAGCGCCGACGGTGCTCATCACGTACCCCACCGAGGGTGACAACCCGCCGGCCGGCGACGTCACCATCACGGCAACCGCTTCCGATACGGATGGCACCGTTGCCGCCGTGGAATTCTACGACGGAGCAACATACCTGGGCGAAGACACAGCTTCACCGTTCGCCTTCACCTGGACCTCCGTCGCCGACGGATGCTACTCGATCATTGCGAAGGCCATCGACAACGAGGGCGCGTTCGGCACGGATACCGCCGATATCACCGTTGGATCCGGTTGCGGCCAGGGTCCCTATCCCGGCAGCCCGTTCGCGCTACCCGCCAGGATCGAAGCCGAGGACTTCGACATCGGTGGGGAAGGTGTCGCCTTCCACGACACGGACTCGGGCAACAACGGCAATGCCTACCGCACCTCCGAAGACGTGGACATCGAAGCCTGCTCCGATGAGGGTGGTGGGTACAATCTGGGGTGGATCATCGAGGGTGAGTGGACCGAGTACACCGTGGATGTGCCGGTAGCCGGGGAGTACTCCATCGATGTCCGCGTGGCGTCACAGTCCATCGGTGGCGCCTTCCACCTCGAGTTCAACGGGGTGGACGAGACCGGCGATGTTGTCGTACCAGTCACGGGTGGATGGCAGAACTGGACGACCGTCTCCACGTCGGCGACGCTGTCCGCCGGCACACAGTTGATGAGATTCGTGCCGACAATCGAGGGGTTCAACGTCAGCTACTTCGACTTCCAGTCAGAGACCGCAGTAACCGATCTGCACATGGGCAGAGCGACCCTGCATCCGTGTCATCCGAATCCCTTCAATCCGGCGACGACGATCAGCTACGACTTGCCCGACCGTGTTGCGGTCACGCTGGGCATCTACAGCCCGGCAGGCAAGCTGGTCAAGACGCTGGTCGACGGGGAGACGATCGAGCCAGGTCGCCACGCGGTCGTCTGGAACGGCAGGAACGAGGCGGGCCAGGTCGTCGCGACCGGTGTCTACTTCTGCCGGCTCGATGCGGGTGGTTACTCGGAGATCCGCAGGATGGCCGTCGTCAAATAGCCGAGTGGCATGCATGGCCGGGGATCATCCTTGGACTCAGCGCGGACCTGAGCAAGAGACGAGTCTCCGCGGTTGCCCGTGGCCGGCCAATCCCATTGTGGATGCCACAACAAGAAGACACACAACAAGAAGACCCGCCCAGAGGGCGGGTCTTCTTGTTGTGTTCGTGCTTGATGAATCCTGCGAACGCGAAGCGTCCGGTACTAGCGGTACAGCGCCTTCATAGCACCCCAGGTCATGTTCTCGACCGGGGAGCCGCTGTCGACGTAAAAGTCCACGTTGTCGTAGACGATGCCGCAGGGCTCGTACAGCGTGGCCGTGCTCGAGAACCCGAACTGCAGGATCTGACTGTCCAGCCCGGTGACGTCGATGTTGAGCATGTAGGTTCCCCACGTGGCGGGGATGCTCGTCATGTCGACCGTGATGAAGTTGGTCATGGCCCAACCGGCGCCGGGGTCGAGCGTCTTGATGAAGCCGAGGGCCGTGGAGCTGCCGCCCAGGTCACCCATCTTGGCGTCGAATTCAAAGATGTAGTTGCCGATGGCGCCGACGGGGATCACCTGCTCCTGGAAGAGGTTCGACTCGACCAGGTTGCCGTTGCCGTGCTCAGCGTTGCCGTAGTCACTGTAGACGACCAGCTGCTGGTCGCCCTGCTCGGGACCGCCCTGACCTGAGACGATGTCCTGCCAGTTGCCGGGCGTCTGGTTGTTCGGCGCGGACCAGGGGCCGTGACCCCAGAGGTAGTTGCCGAGGGGATCAAAGATGTTGCCATAGACCAGCCAGCCGTCACCGGCCAGCGAGCCGTCGACCGGCGGCAGGGCCTCGAAATCCTGCGCGTACGGCGTCTGGGCAAGACCAGCCACAGGGACCAAGCAGATCACCAGGGCCGCGACGAGAATTACACTTGCACTCCTCTTCATCCGAACACCTCCCTCTCAAGGATGAGACACGTCAGAACGACGCACTTCGCTTCTCCACTGTCAGACACTCTGAACCCACCGCACACTTTGATCTCGAGCGGGAGATAGGAGTTGTCTGTGAACTCAATCTGGTAACATTATAGACTATGTTCGGTAACCGAATCAAGTCCTTTCTTGCATATCTTTGGTCCCTGCGTCAAGGACCCCAGAAGGCGGGATCTGCCCGAAAAGAGGCTAGTCTGAGGGAGTGCTCGGAAGTAGTCCCTTGACAGGAAGGGGGGCGTGCTGCATACTTTGTAAGGTACCCGCACAAAGCTAAGAAGCGTGTCAGACACCGAACGGGCCTGATTCCCCCTGGAGGCAGCACTTGAACAAGAACTCTCGTGGCTTCATAGCGCTCACCGCAGTACTCGCGATTGTCGCTGTCGCGGGTTGTGGGCGTCAGTCCATCACAAACCCTGCAGCGGCGAACGACGATCCGGTCGTTTTCGATGACGACTTCGGCGACGCCGTTGACTACCAGGCCTTCCTCGGCTCGCAGGTCGAC
Source organism: uncultured bacterium (assembly GCA_964521425.1). Classification (GTDB taxonomy): domain Bacteria; phylum Joyebacterota; class Joyebacteria; order Joyebacterales; family Joyebacteraceae; genus Joyebacterum. The sequence goes on along the minus strand of CAZFRO010000027.1, from coordinate 25,189 downwards.
GCCGTAACGATGGACTTCCAGGAGGCCTACGATGGTCCGGCCTCCCTCAAGATCAACATCCCGGGTCCCGAGTTCGTCGACGGCACGTACGCCGGCGGCGCCTTCACGACCTACAACGCGCGCGACCTCTCCGGATACAACGCGCTGACCTTCTACGCCAAGTCGAGCGTGAACTCGACGATGGACGTCGTCGGTATCGGCAACGACAACACCGGAACGTCCATCTACGATGCGAGCCGGACGGCGGTCCCGCTTACGACGAGCTGGGCGAAGGTCATCATCCCGATTCCGAACTCCTCGAAGCTCACGGCGGAGCGCGGCCTGTTCTACTTCGCCGAGGGACACGAGAACAACTTGGGCTTCACGGTCTGGTTTGATGAAGTGAAGTTCGAGCAGCTGGGGACGATCTCGAACCCACGGCCGTACATGGCAACGATGAGCCAGTCCACGTTCGTCGGAGGTACTGCCAGCATTGACAGCACGCGGATCACCTTCGACGTCGGCCGCGCGGACGTGACGGTCGGGCACATGCCCGCGTACTTCGACTACACGTCAACCGATGACCTGGTGGCGACCGTCATCGATGGAGAGATCCTCGGGGTCGGAGGCGGCAGTGCGACTATCACCGCGAAGCTCGATACGGTCGATGTGACGGGAGCAGTGACGGTGACTGTGCTGGCCGCTCCCGCCGGGCCGGCTGCGGTGCCGACCGTTCCCGAGGGGGACGTGATCTCACTGTTCAGCGACGCCTACACGGACGTCACGGTTGACACATGGCACGCGCCTTGGCAGTACTCCACAGGCGAGGTCACCGACTTCGACATCGACGGTGACAACGTGAAGGTCTATACGGATCTGAATTTCGCGGGGATCGAGTTCGTATCGGAGACGATCGACGCGAGCGAGATGACGCACTTCCATATGGACGTCTGGGCTCCTGCGGGGACGCAGTTCCTCATCAAGCTCGTGGATTTTGGCGCGGACGGGACTTGGGGTGGCGCTCCTGACGCGGAGTCAGAGCTGACCTTCAGCGCGGGGACGACACCCGCGTTCGTGGCTGGCGAGTGGTCTTCGCTCGAGATCCCGATGGTGGATTTCATCGGCCTGTGGACCGATGAGCACATGGCGCAGCTCGTTATCTCGTCGCCGGACGTGAGCACCGTAATCGTGGACAACATCTACTTCCACAAGTAGACTGTTCGGTCAGGCGCCGGATGATCGAGCGCCCCATGAATTGAGCTGTCCCACGACACGTCAACGGTAATTCCGATCCGAGGGAGTTGACCGCATGGAGCTGGTTCGAAAAGGTGAGCGACGGAGCGATCCGGACGGTCCGCGTCCGCTGGCGGACGCACTGCTCCGGATGATCTGGCGCAAGAAGCGTATGTCCAGGGGCGAGATTGCACAGGAGGGCGGGCTCTCCCGCTCGACGGTGTCGGAGATAGTCAACGAGATCCTCCCGACGGGGCTCGTCGCCGAGGTGGGGCTGGGCAAGTCCCGCGGCGGCCGGCGTCCGGTCCTGCTCGAGTTCCAGGATGGCGCCTGTGTCATTCTCGGTGTGGAGATGGGCGCGGCCCATGTCGCCGTCGCGCTGACCGACCTCAGAGGTCGGGTCCTCGCGTGGCACCATCGGGAGCATCCGGTGCGCACCGATCCCAATGGCACCCGTGCCCTCATCATCGAGTTCTGCGACGCCTGTCTCGAGGACTCACCGGACAAGTCCCTGCCGCTTGTCGGGATTGGGGTCGCGCTTCCGTGTCCGTTCGATCCATCCCGTCGAGACGACCTCTCAACGCTCGTGCTTCCCGAGTGGAAGGGCGAGCTCGGTCTCTCCGGTCTGGGCGAGCGATACGGCGTTCCCGTGATGGTGGACAACGACGCGAACCTCGGTGCGCTCGCCGAGCACTGGTGGGGAGCGGGGCGTGGCAACGACGAGTTCGCCTATATCAAGGTTGCCACGGGTATCGGTTCCGGTCACATCATCAACGGTGACATCTATCGCGGCGCTACGGGTGTGGCCGGGGAGATCGGTCACACCGCCATCGACCCCAACGGGAAGCCTTGTATCTGTGGTCTCCGAGGCTGCCTGGTGACGCTCGTCGGGACGCCGGCTCTCCTGGAGCGCGCGCAAGAGCTCCTGGGCAGGCATCCGGACAGCGAGTTCGCAGTTGGGGAGAAGGGCATCCGTGAACTCGAAAAGGCGGCGCTCGGCGGTGACGCGCTCGCGCTCCGCGTGGTGAAGGAGGCGGCCGAGTACCTCGGGATCGTGGTGGCCGGCCTGCTCAATCTCCTGAACCCGTCCATGGTCGTGATTGGAGGCGATCTTGCGGACGTCGGTGAGCTGTTGCTCAAACCGCTCCGCGAGACGGCGCGCAGCCGGACGCTCGTCAGCTCCGTCGCCGCGGCCGAGATCCGTGTCAGTGAGCTGGGCCCGCGGTCGGTCGCCATCGGCGCCGCAACGCTTGTGCTCAAGGCAGCGCTCGCGGATTCGCACCTCTTCCCGGCCATCAATGTGAGTTCGAGCATTCCGGCAGTAGGAGAGTGAATGTGAGAAGACAGGTTCTCGTGGCGTTCGCCGCGCTCGCCGTGTTCTGGGTCGTCGGCTGCAGCCCGCTGACAGACCCCGACCGCGTCGGCCTGGTCTGGTCCGATGAGTTCGACGGGCTGGCGGGGCAGCTGCCCGATTCGACGAAGTGGCAGTTCGACATCGGCACCGACTGGGGAAACGCCCAGCTCGAATACGACACCGACCATCCCGAGAACGTCTCGCTCGACGGCGATGGGAATCTCGCCATCACGGCGATCGAGGAGTCGTTTCTTGGCAGTGACTACACGTCCGGTCGCATCAACACGTGGGGCTTCTTCGGGCACGAGCAGGGACGCTTCGAGGCCCGCGTCAAGCTTCCGGTGGGGCAGGGGATCTGGCCCGCGTTCTGGCTTCTGGGTGACAACTTCCAGTCCGTCGGGTGGCCCACCTGCGGCGAGATCGACATCCTCGAGTACCGTGGTCAGGAGCCCCAGATCGTGCACGGGAGTTTGCACGGCCCCGGCTACAGTGGCGGCTCCGCCGTGACGGGCTACTACTACCTCGCGGACGAGGGGTTTGACGAGGGCTTTCACATCTTCGCCATCGAGTGGGACAGCGACTCCATCACGTGGTTCGTCGATGAACTGGCCTATCAGACGATATCCTCATCGGACCTTCCATCAGGCAGTCCGTGGGTGTTTGACCACTCCTTCTTCATCATTCTGAATGTCGCCGTCGGTGGCCACTTCGTAGGGCCGCCGGACGCGAGCACCGTGTTCCCTCAGACGATGCTCGTCGACTACGTGCGCGTCTACGGGACCGGCTCGTGATTTGGGTGCAAGAGTGCCAGGAGACCGGCTCATGACGCGGGCTCGACACCTCAGGACGGTCGCGCTGATCGCCGCCTTCGCGGCGGTGCTCCTGACGGTCGGCTGCGCCCAGGAGCGCGCGCCGCTCCCCGAGGGCGTGCTCGTCGTTTCCCAGGAACAGCAGGCGTCGTGGATTCGCAATTTCAATCCGCTGACGACGGCATCGGCGGCGCGGTGGCCCACGCTGTCCGGCGTCTACGAGCCGCTCTTCGTGTTCAACAGCGTCACCTCGGAGTTCGTGCCGTGGCTCGCCGTCGGATTCGAATGGAGGGGGGACAACCGCGTTCTCAGGATCACGACACGCGACGGCGTGCGCTGGTCCGACGGACGTCCCTTCTCGGCAGGCGACGTCGCCTTCACGTTTGAACTGATGCGGGAGTATCCCGCGCTCGATCGCCGGGGGTCTTGGGACTTCCTAGACGACGTCCGGTTGGTCAACGACAACACCGTCGAATTCCACTTCGACAAGCTGTACGTGCCTGGCTTCGGCGAGATCGCCGCGCAGCAGATCGTCCCCGAGCACATATGGGCCGATGTGGAGGACCCCGTAACGTTCGCCAACGAGGAGCCGGTCGCAACTGGGCCGTTCACCGAGGTGCGCCTGTTCCGGAACCAGGTGTTTGAGCTGGGGAGGAATCCCTACTATTGGCAGGAGGGGTTGCCACGTGTCGAGGCGCTCAGAATGCCGGCGCTCCCGTCCAACGACCGGGCGAACCTTGCGCTCGTCTTCGATGAGATCGACTGGGCCGGGAACTTCGTTCCTGCGATCGACCGCGTTTTCGTCGAGCGCGCGCCGGAGAGTCACGCCTACTGGTTCCCGCTGACGGGGAGCACGATCTTCCTCTATGCCAGCACGAAGCGGGCTCCGTTCGATGACGTCCGCGTGCGCAAGGCCGTGAGCCTTGCCATCGACCGGGAGCTTCTGGTCGACGTCGCGCTCTTCCGGTATTCACGGCCGGCCGACCCGACGGCTCTGAGCGACGCGTTCGCGTCGTGGCGGGACCCCGAGGCCGTGGCCGCCGGCGACTGGGTGGGCTACGACGTCGCGCGCGCGAACGCCCTTCTGGATGAGGCAGGCTACGCGCGGGGGGAGGACGGGTTCCGCGTCGACGACGAGGGACAGCGGCTGAGCTTCGAGATACTCACGGTCTCCGGGTGGTCCGACTGGGTCCGCGCGGCGCAGGTGATATCGAGAGGGTTTGCCGAGATCGGGATCGAGGCGTCCGTCCGCACGTTCGACTTCGGTGCGTGGTTCCAGCGCGTCCAGGAGGGCGACTTCGATCTGAGTCTCGGATGGTCCTACGAGGGGCCGACCCCCTACACGTTCTACCGATGGCTGATGGCGTCGGACACCGTGGAGCCCGTGGGGGAGATCGCCCCGGGGAACTGGCACCGGTATGGAAGCCCCGAGGCCGACCGGATTCTCACGGCCTTCGAGGGCGAGGCGGACCCGGAGGGTCAGCGTCGGCTGGCCGCCGAGCTCCAGCGGGTGTTCGTCGCGGAGGCTCCGGCCATTCCGCTCTATCCGAATCCATCGTGGGCGGAGTTCAACATCGGTCGATTCGACGGGTTCCCGACAGCTGAGGATCCGTATGCCGATCCATCGCCCAACAAGTTCGACCGCGGTGAGTGTCTGCTCGTGCTGACGAACCTCACGCCACGCGGTCAGGTCGCGGCCGATGATGATGGTGTGGCAGCGGGCGGAGAGACTCAGGCCGACCGGTAGACGACGCAGGAGGCGTTTGTGCGATACATCCTCAAGAGACTCGGCTTCTATCTTATCGCCGCATGGGTGGCGTTGACGCTGAATTTCTTCCTGCCGCGTCTGATGCCGGGCGACCCGGCAACCGCGCTCTTCGCGCGCTTCCGCGGTGTGCTGGGACCCGCGGCGCTCGACGCGCTGCGGGAGACGTTCGGTCTGACGGATGCACCGCTCATCATCCAGTACTTCACCTACATGAGGCACGTCCTCCAGGGCGACCTCGGCATCTCGGTCGCGTACTTCCCGTCACCCGTCCTGGACGTCATTCAGGGTGGCCTCGGGTGGACCATTCTGCTGGCCGGCACGGCGGTCATCGTGAGCTTCATCATCGGCTCGCTCCTCGGCGTCGCCGCCGCATGGTGGCGGTTCGGGCGGATCGATACGCTCGTGCCCCCGCTCAGCGCGCTGCTCGGTGCCTTCCCGTATTTCTGGCTTGCGATGGTGGCCCTCTACGTGTTCGGCTTCAAGTTCGGGTGGTTCCCGCTCGGCCACGCCTACAGCGATGCCGTGACGCCGGGGTTCAACATCGCGTTCATCGCGGACGTGGCGAGACACGCCGTGCTGCCCGTCGGGACTGTCGTCATCGCGACGATCGGTGGCTGGCTCCTGACGATGCGCAACACGATGGTCTCGGTGCTCGGGATGGACTACGTCAACCTCGCGCGAGCCAAAGGGCTCTCGCCGTCGAGGGTAGCGCTCCGCTACGCGGCACGAAACGCACTTCTGCCGAGCGTGACGGGATTCGGGATGGCGCTCGGCTTCGTGCTCGGCGGCTCGCTTCTGACCGAAATCGTCTTCTCGTACCCCGGTCAGGGATATCTCCTGGTCCAGGCCGTGCGGAGTCAGGACTACGCCCTCATGCAGGGCATCTTCCTCGTCATCACTCTCGCCGTGCTTGGCGCCAACTTCCTGGTCGATCTTGTTTCGCTCTGGCTCGATCCCCGCATCCGGGAGGCGACATAGTGAGCGCGCGCAGACCGGGAGCGATAGCCGGGATCTCCGCCTGGGTGGACGCCGTTCGACACGACAAGCGGGCGGCCGTCGGCGCGGGCATCATCACGTTCTTTGTTCTGCTGGCGGTGTTCGGACCGCTCCTCGTGGGCGACCCGAACGACCTTGTCGGCGTCCCGCTCCAGCCTCCGTCCGCTGAGCATCTGCTCGGGACGACCGGGCAGGGGCAGGATGTGCTCGCGCAGCTCATCGTGGGGACCAGGACGTCCCTGCTCATCGGGTTCAGCGTCGGGCTGACGGTCGTCTTCGTCGGCGCGCTCATCGGCGTGACGGCGGGCTATGCCGGGGGACGTCTGGACAGCGTGCTGTCGATGCTGTTCAATGTGTTCCTGGTCATCCCCGGTCTACCGCTGGCCATCGTTATCGCGGCCTATCTGCCGTCCGGTCCATTGACGCTCGGGTTCGTCCTCGTCATTGCAGGATGGGCGTGGAACGCGCGCGTTCTTCGCGCGCAAACGCTGGCGCTTAGAAACCGCGACTTCGTCGCGGCGGCCGTTGTGGCAGGCGAATCAGGCTGGCGCATCGTGACCGTGGAGATTCTTCCGAACATGACATCGCTCATCGTGTCGCAGGTCATCGGCGGAACGGTCTACGCGATCGGCGCGCAGGTCGGACTCGAGTTCCTCGGGCTGGGTGATGTCTCGGCCGTGACCTGGGGAACGAATTTGTACTGGGCGCAGAACGACTCGGCGCTGTTGACGGGCGCCTGGTGGACGTTCGCGCCGACCGGTCTCTGCGTGGCGCTGGTCGGCTTCGGTCTGACCATGCTCAACTCCGGCTTCGATGAGATCACGAACCCGCGCCTGAGGCTCGAAAGGGCGTGGCGTTCCTATCTGACCGCCAGAGGTCAGCGACCGGGGCGCTCGACGCCCGTGGTCGTGACGAGGGAAGATCATGCCTGAGCCCCTGCTTGACATCCGCGACCTGTGCGTGGACTACATCACCGACACCGGGCCGGTGCGTGCCATCGATCACCTCGACCTCGTGGTTGAGTGCGGCGAGATTCTCGGGATTGCCGGCGAGTCGGGGAGCGGCAAGACGACGCTCGCCAAGTCGCTCATGCGCATCCTCCCGGCTCCCGCCGTCATCAGCAGTGGACAGATCATCTTCGACGGCGAGGATGTTTGTGCGATGGACGATGAGCAGCTCCGGCGGAGCCGGTGGCGGAAGATCTCCATGGTCTTCCAGAGCGCGATGGATGCCCTGAACCCGGTGATCTCGGTGGGGGAGCAGATCTCGGACACGCTGCTCGCGCACAGTGGGGGCCCTGTTGAGAATCCCGTGATGCCGGTGGCGGATCAGTTCGTCGACACGATGGTCGCTCACGGCGTGGGTTCGAGCGAGTGGGCCAGGCATCGCGCGGGCGAACTGCTCAAGCTCGTGGGAATTCCGACGGACCGGCTGGATTCGTACGCGCACCAGCTCTCGGGCGGCATGCGCCAGCGGGTGGGGATCGCGCTTGCCCTGGCGATGCAGCCGAAGGTCGTCATCCTCGATGAGCCGACGACGGCGCTCGACGTCATCGTTGAGCGGGAGATCCTCGAGCGCATCCGCGAACTCCAGCAGAGCCTCGGGTTCGCCGTCATCTTCATCACGCACGATCTCGCCCGGATGCTCCAGGTCTCGGACCGTGTTGCCGTCTTCTATGCGGCGCGCCTGGCTGAGGTTGGGCCAGCCGCGGAGATCCGCACGTCGCCGCGGCACCCGTACACCGCCGGACTGCTGCGGGCGTTCCCGTCCGTGAAGCCCGGCTCGGTCGAGCCGAAGAGCATCGACGGGCTACCAGCGAGCCTTCGCACGCCGCCCAGCGGATGCCGGTTCCACCCCCGGTGCCCGCGCGCAATTCCTGTCTGCTCCAAAGAGAAGCCGGGCCCGACTGTCATCGGACCCGACCATGTCGCGTTCTGCCATCTGGCAGAGAAGTAGCTGGCGCGGCCACCCTTCACATCAGAACGTCACGCCTTGGATCATGTCGATCTCCGCGCATCTCGTGGCGCTCGTTGCGTCACAGCGCCAGATGCAGGTACGTGCGGATCTCCCACTCTGACCCGTTCTCTCCGTCCGCAGTTGGATCACACTCGGCGCCGCCGCCCTGCGGGCAGTAGCGCGGTGAGTGCTCGTCGAGCGACCGCCAGGTCGTCTGGATGCCGATGCGTGTCTGCGCGGATCCGAAGAACCACTCGGGCGAGCCGAGGCTGTAGGAGATGTCGGCCATGACCTGGTGCGGATAGGTCAGGTTGAAATCCCGATGGTAGTCGTACGGTCCCCAGTCGTTGATCTTCACGGATGTTGCGAAGGCGATCGGGCCGCGCGTCAGGCGACCGCTGATGCCGAAGCGCTCTATCTTGCGATTGAGCGTCACGTTCTCCTCGGAGGGGTCGTAGCCGCTGGGCTCCGCCGTGCCACCATAGGCGTTCACGACGAGGCGTGAGTCGGAAGCGATGCGCGATACGATGCGCGCGTGGATCTCCCAGAGGTCCTGGGCCGGGGGAGCACCCGTGAACGCGTACGTCGTCACGCCGTCCTCGGCGATGAAGATGCTGACGTCCTGTGTTGTCGGCTGGTGCTTGAACACGACGCCGAGGCTCGCGGCCAGCGGCGCCTGCTCGCGGATGTCGTTGTCCCACGCCCAGAACCAGGTTGCCGGGTTCGTATCGTACGTCACGAGAAACTCGACACCGACCATCTCGCGGTTGGACCGCACCGCGAATGGGTCGGCGAGCACGTTGCGCGGGCGTCCCGGCGAGGGGACATCGTTCGGAATAGGACCGATGATGGGCTTCTGCCAGAGGAAGTTCGGTCCGAGCTGGAAGTCCCCGACGTTCACGGCGAGACCTGTGAGGACGTTGCTCTGGTTGCCCGAGCCGGAGTCCTTGAGGTGCCAGCCAGTGTAGGTGATCGTCTCGGTCGGACCGGCGTCGGCCACGAGCCCCATGTGGGCGCCCTGCGCGTACCAGTGCCAGCGGTCGCGTTCCCACGTGACCTTGCCCTTGAATCCCAACGCGTCCGAATCGACGACATCGTCCTGCAGGATGTCGTAGCCGCCGCCCTCGAGTTCTTCGACCGCCTGGAAGGTGTCGCCAACCTTTGTGCTGCCGGACCAGATGCTGCCGAGTTCGAGCCCCCAGTTCCCGCGGCGTGTCGCGGCCTGGAGTGTGACCTTCCGCGTCTCCGGCTGCGGGATCGCCACCGACGTGTTCACAGCCGACTGGGCTGCGATGTCCTCGTGGTAGACGGCGGTTGTGGCGAACGGACCGAGCTGGCGCGTGTACTTCAGGAGGATGGCCGGGTTGGCTCCCCACCAGAGTTGCGGACCGAATGCGAGCTTGAGTCCACTGAGCGAACGCTTGCCGGCGATCTCGACGCCCACGGGAGCCATGCCGTTGTAGATGTCGATGTTCTCGCCGTAGTAGGCGTCGCGGTAGAGACCGAAGAAGTCGCCCTCGAAGCCCCAGTGGAGATGACCCGTGCGGTAGAAGCTGTCGAGCATGAACCAGGGGTCGTCCCATGAGACCGACGCCTGGTAGACCTTGATGCGCTCAAGGCCCTCGTATGAGAAGCTCCCCTCGTCGCTCGTGATCGTTCGGGCCCTTCCTCGGTTCTCGTAGAAGATCTCGTCGATGCGGTTCTCCGGCACGTGGCCGAGAACGTTGAGGGAGAGACGGCCGGTCACGCTCTCGGTCGGCTTGGCCTCAAGGTCGACGTAGAACGACTGGAGGTGGTCGAAGCCTCTGAACGCCGGACTGCCCGGCGGGGTCTCGGGCGTTGCCGGGGTCGTGACCCGCTCACCGCCCGTGTTGATCGTCTCGAACTCGAGCCTGAGGCCGGCGAGATGGACGCGCGCGCGCTCCTCGGAGACCAGTGCGGCCCGGGCGCCGCGTGCTTCGAGTTCGGCGGCGGCAGGGTGGATGGCGCCGAAGTGCCTCTGGATCGTTGCGATGTCGGTCCCGGGCTCGTACGGGTCGAGCATGAAGGCGCGTCGCAGCGCGTAGTAGGCGGCCCGGGGGTAGACGTCGTAGAGACCCCGGTGGTTGGGCGGTCCCTTCGCGGTGATGCCCCACCACTCCTCATTCATGTTGTTCTGACCGGGGACGTAGTCCTCGGAGTACCCGCCATTCGGCCACGAGGCGTTCGTGTCGTGGATGTCAAGACGGCTTTCCTGTCCGAACTTCCACCACCCGTCACTCCACTGGAAGATGATACCGCCGACGGCATTGCCGACGCGGCCCTTGCCGTACGACTGCTCGTAGATCTCCTCCCACTGGCCGACGAGATAGCGGGCTTGCATGATCTGGTCCTCGCGCATCTCCCGGGCGTTGTAGGCGTCGGAGCCGAACTCCGTGAACATCACGGGGATGCCGAGCTTCTCGTCGACCTCATCGTAGAGGTCGCGCACGGAGATGCCGCGGTAGACGTTCGTGCCTAGGACATCGATGTCACGACACTCCTCGGCGATGATGTCGATGTACTGGAGGTCGCCGTTACAGATGGCGACGAGCCTGCCTGGGTCGACCCGCTTGATGTCGTTGGTGATCTCAGCGTAGAGCGTGTAGAGGTAGCGGGCACGCACCGTCTCGCGCTCACCCTCGGGCAGGGCCTCGATTTCGAACGAGCTCCAGTGAAGCCCGTAGTTGTTCTCGTTGCCCAGAAGCCACATCAAGATGCCGGGCGTGTCGCGATACAGCTCGGCCCAGTCGACGATCTCCGCCGTGACGGCGCCGCGGATCCTCGGGTCGGAGTAGTCGACCGATGGGATCCAGGTCCCGTCGAGTGTGTAGCCGTACCGCGCCACCGTGTGGTTGATGACCGTCGTGATGCCGTATCGTTCATAGATGTACTCGACCCACTGCGGCGGGATGCCTACGTACTGCCGGATGGAGTTGACACCCATGTCCACAAGGAGTGGCATCTCGCGGTCGAGGACCGATTCGATGATGTCGTCCGGCTGGTTCCACAGGCTGTACATGTAGTTCTCGCCGATTGGCATGTAGCCCCAGTTCATGCCGAAGATCATGTAGTCCTCGCCATCCAACTGGAGCTTCTGGCCGGAGGCGTCCGACACGACGCGGACATCCATCGTCCGTGTGCCGTTCGCCGCACTCGCAGTGGCGCTCAAACCGGCGAGCACGAGCAGCAGCGCGAAGGCGCCGATCAGGACGTGCCGTGTGCGGTGGTGGGCGGAACTCCTTGATGGTCTCACTCGAGCCTCCTCACGAGAGCTAGCGGCGCTCGTCCTCCACGGCATTCGCGGCGGTGACGCCTCGGTACCAGTGCGCGCTCTCCTTGGGGGAGCGCTTCTGAGTGTCGTAGTCGACCCGGAACAACCCGAATCGCATCGTGTATCCGTGCTGCCACTCGAAGTTGTCCATGAGCGTCCAGACGAAGTACCCGCGGAGGGGGACGCCCTCGGAGATCGCGTCGGCGGCTGCTGCCATGTGGTCGCGCAGGAAAGCGAGACGGCGCGGGTCGTGGATTCGGCCGTCTCCGTCCACCGTATCGTGGAACGCCGCGCCGCTCTCAGTGATGTAGATGGCGGGCGGGTCGTAGTCCTCCGTGAGGCGGGTGAGGAGGCGCGTCAGTCCGGCCGGGAAGACCTCCCAGCCCATATCGGTGAGTTCCTCGGGGGGCACGGGGCATACGCCCGCAGGTCTGCCGCCTGGCCCCATCTGCACGACGCTTCGCCCGTAGTAGTTGACGCCGAGGTAGTCGAGTGGCGCGTTGATCGTTTCCATGTCCCCGTCCTCGACGAAAGGAAGTTCGGTGCTCTCGACGTGGCCGAGGTGGACGCGGTCTGCGATCGCGTCCGCCGGGTAGGCGCCCCTGAAGATCGGATCGAGATACCACCGGTTGAACAGACCGTCGTGGATGCGCACGGCCTCGTGATCGGCGGGGTTGTCGGTCGCCGGCCATCCGGGTGCGAGGTTGAGCACGATGCCGACCTCGGACCTCGAGGCGTTCCGGCGGATCACGGTGGTCGCCAGGCCGTGGGAGAGGAGCAGATGGTGCGCCGTCCGGAGGCTCTCGGTGTGGTCGCGCCGTCCCGGGGCATGACCGGCCTCCTCATAGCCCTGGACCGCGATGCACCAGGGCTCGTTGTGCGTGGCCCAGGAGAACACGCGGTCTCCGAGCCGCCTCGTGACGGCGTCGGTGTACTCGACGAACGCGTCCACGGTGGAGCGCTCGGGCCAGCCCCCGGCCTCCTGGAGCGCCTGGGGGATGTCCCAGTGGTTGAGCGTGACGAACGGCTTGATTCCGGCGGCGAGCAGCCCGTCGACGAGCTTCTCATAGAAGTCGAGTCCAGCCTCGTTGGGTGCGCCGCGACCGCTCGGCAGGATGCGCGGCCACGCGATGGAGAGCCGGTAGGCGCCGACGCCGAGCCACTTCATCAGCTCGACGTCGTCGCGCCAGCGATAGTAGTGGTCGCACGCCGTGAACGGATCGGAGCCGTCGGCGATGTTGCCCGGTGAGTCCGCGTAGCGGTCCCAGAGGGACTCGCCTCGGCCGTCCTCGTTGTGGGCGCCCTCGATCTGTTGTGCCGAGGTCGCGACACCCCAGAGGAACCCTCTGGGGAATTGGTGCAGGGCCATGTTCTTCATTCCTCGCGCCAGTTCGTGGTATGGGGCGCGTCCGCGGGTGGTAGTGACACCGACCGGGAGGGCGCGGCCTCTGGATAGAGATGACACCGTACGCGTCGGTTCTCGAACAGTCGGTACGACGGCTCTGTCTGTCTGCAGATGTCCATGATGTCGGTGCAGCGGTGGGCGAACTGGCACCCTTCCTCTCGAATCCCCCCGGGGTCGATGCCCGGCGTGGCCTGTCCGAGCTGCCCGGTGTCAGCGATCGATGCGAGCAGGGCCTTTGTGTACGGGTGTGCGGGTTCCCCGACGACCTCGTCGGCAGGGCCATCCTCGACGATGCGACCGCGGAAGAGGACGAGCACGCGGTCGGCGAGATACCGGGCGGACGCCAGATCGTGCGTGATCATGATCATGGCGAGCTGACGTTCGTTCTTCAGACGGGTCAAGAGCGTGAGGATGTCCATCCGAATAGAAACGTCGAGCATCGAGGTCGGCTCGTCCGCGATGAGTAGGTCCGGGTCGACGGCGAGCGACCGGGCGATCGCCACGCGCTGACGCTGTCCTCCGGAGAGCTCGTAGGGCCGGCGCGAGATGAACTCCTCAGCCGGCTCGAGCCCGACGGCGTGAAGCAGGTCGATGGCCTTTGCTCGGACGTCGCGCTTGCTGGCCCGACCGTGCCGCAGGAGCGGACGCTCCAGGTGATGCGCGATATCGTGGGAGCGGTTGAGCGAACCGAACGGATCCTGGAAGACCATCTGGACGCGGCGGCGATAGCCGAGCGTGGCGCGCCGCGGCTCCCGCACGAGCACGTCACGGCCGTCGAGAATGATCTGCCCGGCGTCCGGCTTCTCGAGGCGAAGTAGGAGCTTCGCAATCGTGCTCTTGCCGCTGCCGGACTCGCCGACGAGGGCAACAGCCTCTCCACAGCGGACCGTGAAGGAAACGTCCGCGACGGCCTTCACAGGGCGGGATGTGGTCAGAAGGCCCCTTGACGTGAAGGTCTTGGACAGCCCGGTGACCTGCAGAAGGGGTTGCGATGGGGGCATCTGATGGTCAGCCAAAAAAACCTCCCGAGAGGCGAAAATAATCTTTGTTCGGTCTCCGAACATAGTGTATAATACTGAACGTGAATGTCAAGGGGATTCCAATGCACCACATCATAGCACAGAGTGAGACCATGCTGGGTGGCAAAGCCACGTGCGGGTGAGCGGCCGGCGGCGGGCCGCCAGCGCGGGTGCGGGAGGAGAGAAGGCACATGACACGAGTATCATCACAGGAAGCGGCGGAGACCGCTTCAAGGCCTCTCGGAAGGAGAGAAGAAGAATGAGAGCTCTGCGTATAGCTGGTCTGGCGGCGGCGGCTCTGATCGTGACGGCAGCACTTGCGTCCGCGAACATGCTTGTCAATCCGGGGTTCGAGGCCAGCGGCGGCTCGTACGATGGATGGGGCACGTTCGGAAACGGCCCGAACATCTCCACGCCAGCCGACGATGACATCTACCGGACGGGTCAAGCGGCGGCCAAGATCTATGGTGAGTTCACGAACTGCCCGACACCGCAGTTCGATGTGGGTGGCGTCTACCAGGCGTTCACACCGACCCCGGGGGTGGAGTACACCTTCAGCGGATACTCCTACATATCGAGCGCCGACCTGATGACGGGGACCGATACCTGCATCAGCAATCGTCTGCTCGCAAAGATCGTCTTCTTCGATACCTACGGGGAGATCGCCTCGAACGAGGTCGTGATCGGTGACGGGAACCTCCCGATCGAGGAGTGGGTTTATTTCGAGGTGAGCCTGCCGGCACCGACGACCGCGGTCAACGTTCAGCCCATGCTCCTGTTCCTGCAGCCGGGCTGCGATGAGGGGGCCGTGTTCGTCGACGACTGTTCGTTCGTGGAGTCAACGCCGGTAGTGGAACCAAACATCCTGGTGAACCCAAGCTTCGATACGAATCTCGACGGATGGATGGCCTTCGGCAACGCGTACTACGACGGCAGGTCGTGGGCGCGGCGAACGCCGACGGGGGCCGCCAAGATCTACGGGACCTTCTCGCCGGACAACGACTCCGGCGTATTCCAGGTCTTCCCGGCGACGGCGGGTGTCATCTGGCAGTTCGACGTGCACGTGATGACGACGTGCGTCGAGAGCCCGATGAACGCGAGCGTCGACAACGTCGTGGTTGCGAGGATTCTGTTCAAGGACGCCGCCGGCGACGAGATCGGCTCGGGCGACGCCGTCATTGGGGATCCGTCGATGCCGCTCGGGACGTGGACCAAGCACTCGGTCCTGGCCGAGGCCCCGGCGGGGACCGATTCCGTGGCAGCATACATCCTGTTCGTTCAGCCGGCCCTGGAGAGCGGCGCGGTGTGGATCGATGATCTCTCGCTACGTGAGACAAGCTACGTCGGGGTCGAGCCCGGCACGACGCTCAAGAGCGTGGTACTGCACCAGAATGTTCCGAACCCCTTCAACCCGACTACGCGCATCGACTTCGAGACTGCGCGGAGCGGAGAGGTCGAGGTCAGTATATACAACCTGGCAGGTCGTCGTGTGACTACGCTCCACGATGGTGTGCTCGATGCCGGCCCGCACAGCGTAGTGTGGAATGGGAAGACAGCAGCCGGCGGCGTTGCAGCGTCCGGGACGTACTGGTATGTCGTGCGGACGTCAGAGGGTGAGGCGTCGCGGAGCATGGTGCTTCTGAAGTAGCGGACGTGGAGCGTCCGGCACCAGAATGTCAGAGAGCGCAGCTGTGGGCCTGCAGACAGGCTCGAGCGGAGGTATAGGAGGAGCTGGTTGAAGACCACCCTTTCGCGCACCGATGTGCAAACACCTACTAGGTCCGGCTCTGAATCGTCGGTGTCAGCACACAGGGAGACTGCCGGCACCCACGCGACCGACGGGCCGACCGGCAGGCTGGTGCTTATCGACGGGCGGGAGTACTACTGCATCGCGGGTTACGACTCGATGCCGCCCTTCATGATGTCGCTTGGCAGCGACAGCGACCTCTGGATGTTCGTGACGTCGGGGGGCGGGCTGACGGCCGGCCGCGTCGACGTCGAGGGGAGTCTGTTCGCCTACGAGACGGTTGACCGGCTCCACGACTCCCACTACCGCACGGGTCCTTTCACGCTCATCCGCGTGAAGGAGGACGACGGCCCGGATGTGCTCTGGCAGCCGTTCCCGCTCACGGACGATGGAACGTCAGGGGATGAACGGAACCTCTACAAGAGTGTCACCGGCACGCGTCTGATCTTCGAGAGCGTCAACTACGATCTCGGGCTCGCGTTTCGCTACCGGTGGGCTGGGAGCGGTGAATTCGGGTGGATACGAACGGTCACGATCGAGAACACGGGCACGCGGCGCGCGCACCTGGAGGTGCTCGATGGTCTGAGGAGCATCATGCCCAACGGGGTTCCTCTTTCGCTCTCAAGCAATGCGAGCAATCTCGTTGATGCCTACAGGAAGACGGAGGTGGACTCGGAGACCGAGCTGGCGATCTTCTCGTTGACCGCCGGGATCACCGATCGGGCCGAGGCAGTCGAGACGCTGCGGGCGAACACCGTGTGGTGCGCCGGGCTCGATGATGTCACGGTTCATCTGTCGGGTGACGCGATCGACGCATTCCAGCGGGGCGAGGTGCCGGATCCGGTCGGCGTTCTCAATGGTCGGCGCGGCAACTACCTCGTAACGACAGCGCTGACGCTGGAGGCAGACGGTGAAGCGCGGTGGCACCTCATTGCCGATGCTGGACGCGACCATCTGGATATCGCGGCTGAACGCAAGCGCATACTCGACGGCGGCGATCTGTACGAACAGGTCGAACGAGCGCTCGATGACGAGGAACGGAGCCTGCTGCGGAACATCGGCAGCGCCGACGGCATTCAGATGACCGCGGACGCCGAGGTAACCGCACACCACATCGCGAACGTTCTCTTCAACAACATGCGCGGTGGTGTTCCGGTGCGGAACTACGATGTTCCGACCGCCGACCTGGCGGACTTCATCCGGACGAGGAACCGCGTTGTCTCCGAGCGGCACAGCGAGTTTCTGGACTCGCTGTCCGCGGAGACGACGGTCTTCGAGCTTCTGGCTGCTGCGCGGGAGATCGGGGACGCCAATCTTGAGCGTCTCTGTCACGAGTATCTGCCAATGTACTTCGGGAGACGCCACGGCGACCCGAGCCGTCCCTGGAACCGCTTCTCGGTCCGGGTCCGAAACCACGACGGGACGCGGGCGCTCCACTACGAGGGGAACTGGCGCGACATCTTCCAGAACTGGGAGGCGCTCTGTACATCGTTCCCGCGATTCCTTCCAAGCATCGTTGCCAAGTTCGCCAACGCTTCGACGGTTGATGGGTTCAATCCGTATCGCATCTCGCGTGACGGCGTCGACTGGGAGACACCGGACCCGGACGATTCCTGGAGTCACATCGGGTATTGGGGCGACCATCAGATCGTCTACTTCCACAAGCTTCTCGAGGCGATGCGCGCGTATGCACCCGGCCAGCTGGAGGAGATGCTGGACCGCGAGATCTTCAGCTATGCGGACGTTCCGTACCGGATCAGACCGTATCGCGACATCCTCGAGGATCCGGGCGCGACCATCATCTACGACACGGAACATGAGAGGCTCGTCCAGGAGCGTGTGGCGTCCCTCGGGGACGACGGACGGCTTGCGGTCGCGGACGACGATTCGATCTACCACGCGAGCCTGCTTGAGAAGCTCCTGGTGCCAATGCTTGCGAAGCTGTCCAATCTCGTTCCCGACGGCGGCATCTGGATGAACACGCAACGCCCCGAGTGGAACGATGCGAACAACGTACTCGCGGGCGGTGGTGTCTCCGTCGTCACGCTCTACTACCTGCGTCGCTATGTGACGTTCCTCGAGAGCCTGCTCACCGACAGCCCAGGCACGTCAGCGCCCGTCGCCGGTGAGGTTGTCGACTGGTTCCGGCGGATCCACGAGATACTCAACACGACGTCGCCGCGTCTGGATAGTGCGTCCTTCTCCGACCGAGTGCGGAAGGAGCTCCTGGATGAACTTGGCGAGGCGTTCTCGCTCTACCGGGAGGCCGTCTACCCGAGGGGATTCTCCAGCAAGCAGGCGTTGTCGATCTCGGAGGTCCTGGAGTTCTGTCGCATCGCGAGGCGATTCCTGGAGCACGGCATCCGTGCGAATCGGCGGAGCGATGCTCTTTACAATTCGTACTCGCTCCTGGACGTTCGGAAGATGGACGGCGAGGTGGCGCTTAAGCCTCTGCATGTGATGCTCGAGGGACAGGTGGCCGTGCTCAGTTCGGGTCTTCTCGATGCGACCGAGTCGGTCCGTGTCCTCAGTCAGCTCTTCGAGAGCCCCCTGTACAGAGAGGACCAACGGAGCTTCCTGCTCTACCCGGAGCGGATGCTGCCGGGCTTCCTTGAGAAGAACGTTGTACCGCACGAGGAAGTTGCTGCCGTGTCGATCCTGACGGATCTACTCGGTGCCGGAGATGCTTCCATCATTGCTGTGGACGTCTTCGGAGTATGCCGGTTCCAGGCTGACCTCAGGAACGCTCGCGACCTCGAGATCGCGCTCGATCGTCTGGCCGAGTCGCCGGAATGGTCACAGCACGTGGCTCGCGACCGCGACGCGGCCCTGGATGTGTTCGAACGCGTGTTCAGGCACCGGTCGTACACAGGGCGCTCCGGAGCCATGTACGCCTACGAGGGCCTGGGCTGCGTCTACTGGCACATGGTCGCGAAGCTTCTCGTCGCCGCTCAGGAGGTGGCGCTTCTCGCCCTCCGCGACGCGACCTCCGCGGACGTCGGTGACGAGCTGGCCGAGCTGTACTACCGGATACGTTCGGGCTTCGGCTTCGAGAAGACACCGGGAGAATACGGCGCATTCCCGACGGATCCGTACTCCCACACGCCACCGCACGGCGGCGCGAAGCAGCCGGGGATGACGGGACAGGTCAAGGAGGAGATCCTCACTCGTCTCGGAGAACTCGGAGTCTATGTGGAGAACGGAGTGCTCGGATTCCAGCCGGTGCTGCTGCGTCCCTGCGAATTCCTGCCTGAGCCGCGTGACTTCCGGTTCTATGATGTGGCGGGGCAGGAGCGTGTCGTGAGTCTCAAGACTGACTCTCTTGCCTTCACCTTCTGCCAGGTGCCCATCGTATACGAGAGGACCAACGGAGAGAGCTGGTGCCGCGCCATCTTCAGCAATGGCGAGACCCGCGAGTGCAAGGGGAATCGGCTAGACGAGGATACGAGTCGAGAGGTCTTCGACAGGACGGGCCGTGTCGTGCGGCTGCACGTCGGCGTTCCGAAGGGCGTTCTCTGTCGGGTCTGACAGTCGTGTGAGAGAGAAAGGGCAGCCGGCGCATGCGCACCGGCTGTCCTTTCTCTTCGCGTTTCCTTTGGTCGCCGCTCGCGCCGGCGGGACTACTTCACCAGGACCATCCGCCGCGTCTCGTCCACGTCACCTGCCTGCAGCCTGTAGAGGTAGACTCCGGATGCCACGGATTCACCCAGGTCGTTTCGGCCATCCCACACAACGTCATGGTCCCCCGCGGGAGAGAACTCGCTCACAAGTCGACGCACTCGCCGGCCGGCTACGTCGTAGATGCCGATCTCGACGGTAGCGTACTCTCGTAGCGCGTACCCGATCGTCGTGGTCGGGTTGAACGGGTTCGGCCGCGCGGCGTACAGCTGCGCGAGGGCCGAGTGCCCCGGCGTGTCCGGGTCATCGGGCACACCCGTCCATCCTTCAGGGACGAATGTGAAGTCCGCGAAGATGACCTCCTGATCGGTTGAGGGTGCCCCATCGAACTGCCAGAGATTGAGATGGACGCGGGGCTGCTCGGGTCTCGGGATGTGCGGTCCGGTGTAGGTCCAGGAGTGGATGAGATTCCCCAGCGCCTCGTCGTCTGGTCCGCCGCGCCAGCTGCGGTACTCAACGCTGTGCGCTGTCCAGTTGAACGCGTGACTCGTGATCTCGTCTTCGCCAAAGGTGGCGTCGAATCTGCTGATATTGCCCGGATGGTCCCAGGGCTGCGTCACGAACTGGCCGATGTCGCTGGACGGGTTGTTCCAGCGACTGAACTCGACATCAATCTCGTTGTAAGGGTTCCACCAGAGATGCCCCTCGTCCCAGCACGGGCCGTACTGCCAGATGAAGAGGCCGAGTACTGCGTGCTGGTCCAGAAGGTCAAGGCGTCCCTTGGTTGTGAATATGTAGTCGCCGTATCCGAGGGCGTCCTCGAGCGTTACCTCTGTGCTGCGCCACAGGCCACCGCTGTAGGTGATCGTCAGGTGCAGCTGGTCATACGCGTCGATCCAGACGGCGCTCGTAGCGTCAGAGAACGTGTTCGGACCCGGTCCGTAGTAGCCGGGTCCCTTGACGCGCCAGGTTCGGTCGGCGAAGTCGATGGTTCGCCCGCCGGGGAAGTCGTCCCACTGCATCTCGTCCATCGTGGGGGAGGAGAGGCTGTAGAAGGTGGCCTGATCGTAGTAGATGTCCGGCGGCGCGTCGCTGGGGGCCTGCAGCACGGCGAGAACCAGTCGGCAGGCGACGGTGCCCGACGGCGCCGGGTCGCTGATGAAGGAAAACTGCTGGTATTCGCCTGTCGGTGTCGACGCTTCAGCAGCGGCGTGCGACTCGTAGCTCATCATGCCGCCCGAATCCCACCACTCGATGTTGACGATCGCGCTGGACTGCGCTCCGAGGGGGTTCGCAGAGGAGTTCTGGACGTAGACCGTCACCTCCCACTGTTCCCCCGGTCCCGAGTCCATCTGCTGCCAGTACCCGGAGACATCCCACCCACCCAGATTCATCCCGCTGACGCGTGCGGCAGATGAACCATGTGCGGCGCTGCTCGTGGAGCCGACGTTGCCGAACTGACCCCAGCCGCCCGTCCCCATCTCGAAGCTAGGATTGGCGAGGATGCACTGTGCGTGCGTATCGGCAGAAGCCACAAGAGTCAGAAGCACGACGAGAGGGAGGGATTTCAACAGCCTCCGGCGGAGCATGCGCGACCTCCTCTTGGTAGTGTGGACTAGTCGTTGGTTGGTGGAGCAACTTTGTTCGGCGTACGAACATAGTATGCCACGGAAGAACTCGGATGTCAAGAGACCGCCACGGAGAGATGCTCGCGTTGGCCACAAGAGTAAGACCCGCCCACGAGGCGGGTCTTACTCCATTCGCACTCGCTGGACGTGCGATCACTAAGTGCTCGATGCTACCGGTACATGGCCTTGATGGTGCCCCACGTCGCCGACTCGACAGGGGAGATTCCCTGGTCCATGACAACGTTGTCGACGTGCACGATGCATGTGCTGCCGGTCGCGGCGCCCGTCGAGGCGCGGAACTCGATCGTGAGGAAGTCCGTACCAGCAGGAGCGTCCCACGTGCCGTCGAACATCTGCCAGGCACCCCACGGCCAGATCGGGCCGATCAGCGGGCTGACCCCGACGATGCCGACGCCGGACTGCTCGGCGAACATCTGGATGAACATGACGCCGCCGACATCAGCCTGGTCGAGCTTGCAGTCGAAGGCGTAGTAGACCTCGCCGCCCACGGCAGTGCCGGGAACCGTCGACTGCTTGAGCGTCAGGGCGTTGGCTTCTGCCTGGTTGTCCAGGAAGCAGTTGTAGTTACCCGGCGCCGAAGGGCCGTTGTCGCCCGGGAGAACCGTGGCGCTGGCGCTCCCGCTCTCTCCGAAGATCTGCCAACCGGTCAGATCGCCCGTCTCGAACCCGGGGTTCTCGACGATGTTGTCGGCCGAGGCGCTGACTGCCAGTGCCAGAACCAGGAGCACGACCGCGACTCTGTTGCTGAGCTGCATGACCGATCCCCTTTCCACTTCTGCTGCGGTGAACTTGTCCACTTCCCTTTCGCGAGTCCGCCTGTTGCGCCCTGGCCGCACGTTGACTTCTCTGTCCGGCTGAGGGGAGGTGGCTCAGCGATTCAACGGAGTATACACTATGTTCGGTCACCGTACAATGTTTTTCTCACGTCTTTCTTCTGCGGGATAAGGGGTACTTCTAGGGGCCTATCAGGGAGTCTGGACCGTGGCGGAGCGCGATGAAATGAATCATTGTACGGACACCGTACAAAGAGTATACTAGTTAGGCACTGGATTCTCGACAATGGGACCATCGTCCCAACGCTGACAGTAGGCCACTCCGACAAGGAGCATCTTGTGAAGACCTGTCTGCTCGTTCTCGTAGCACTGATCCTCATCGCGGTCGCAGCCCAGGCGCAGGTCGGCGCGATGATCTGGGAGGACGACTTCACGGACCTCGACAACTGGATCATCCTGACCGGCAACGGCTACTGGGGCTGGGGCAACGGCGAGTTGGAGTTCTACTCAGAGGACAACGTTGAGATCGCCGTGATTCCGGGTGAGCCCGGCAACACGGCGCTGCGCATCACGGCGCGCGAGGAGAGCGGCCCGGGTATCGTCGACCAGTGGGGAAACCCGCTGAACTACACCTCGGGCAAGGTGATGTCCAAGTCGGCGGTCAGTATCAAGTACGGCATGATCGAGGCCAGGGTGAGGGTCCCCGATCTGGATCTGGGCGGGTGGCCCGCGGTGTGGCTCCTGGGCACCGCCAACTACGCTTGGCCGCGCTGTGGCGAGATCGACATGATGGAGATGGGGGCGAAGCAGGAGTTTCGGGATCTGCACGACACGCACAACGGCGGCAACGGGCTCGACAACTCCACGGTCAACGAATGCGTTGGAGGTAACGCCATCTTCTACTCGGATGACGCCGTTTCGCCGGGGAACCCTTCGGGCGCCGCCAGCATTTCTTGGGACCCCGATGACCTCTACTGCCGTCCGTACTTCAGCTATGCTCCGTCGCTCGTCGAGCGCTTCCTGCTCTACCGTTTGTACTGGGACGAGAACAGCCTGCGCATGACGGTTATCGACGACGGCGTGGAGTACGACCTGTACGAAGAGCCGTTCACCATCGACGAGGTCTCCGATGAGTTCAGGAAGCCGTTCTATCTCATTGCGAATCTCGCCATCGGTGGAGCTTTCACGGATGCCTACAATCTTGGAGATCCGGGGAGCGGTGCGCCGGTGTCCATGCCGTTTCCAGCCGAGATGTATGTCGACTACGTCCGGGTCTACGAGTGGAACGGCCAGGGAGAGGTTCACCTGGGACCTCCGACCTTCGAGAGCGGCACGTTCGGTATCTACACGGACGAGACGCCCGTAACGGGCGAGTTGGTCCCGGGAGTCTCATCCGAGATCTATGTGTGGGAAGGAACCCTGGTCGATGGATCGATCCCTCCGTACGAGGGCGAGAACGTCCTGTCGTGGCAGTCGGCCGGTCTGGGCTGGTTTGGCGCTGGCATCATGGCGATGCAGCCTTTGAACCTGTTCGACTTCGGCGACGGACACGTCAAGTTCCGAATCAACATTCCCGCGAACGTGACGTTCAAGATTGGAATCATCGACTCGTGGGGGAATCAGCAGTACGTCGAATTCCCGGCCTACCAGACGACGTACGGGCTTGTACGCGACGGCACCTGGGGTCAGGCGTCGATCCCGGTCAGCGACATCCGCGGAGCGCTCATAGATCTTCGCATGCTGAGCTACGCGTTCGTGATCCTTGAGGAGCATGGCACGGCCTGCGAATTCGCCCTCGATGACATCTACTGGGACGGCGGCGGCACCTCGGTGAGCGGTGACGAGGTCACGCCCGTGCGGAGGATGCAGCTCTTCCCCAACGCTCCGAACCCGTTCACGGCTACCACGGAGATCCGCTTCGACCTGCCTGTGGCAGGCACATACCAGATAGTCGTGTGCGACGTGGCGGGGCGTCGTGTCTCCGGTTTCCGAGGAACTGGGATGGCCGGGATGAACACTGTGCGCTGGAACGGGCGCAACGATGGGGGCATCGCGGTCGGCTCGGGTGTCTACTACTACCGGCTTGAGGCCGGTGGTGAGGTCACGGAGCGGAAGATGGTTCTTGCGAAGTAGCCAGGGCGCCTGCATCCAGGACACACGCGACGCAGTCGGTACAGTGAAGCCCCCCGGCCCGTGAGGTCGGGGGCTTTCTGCGTCTTGCGCCGGTGTGGGGGAGGCCGCCCGGCCAGGTGTGCTCCTGTTCCGCCCCCATCAAGCCACGGATTGACGGCAGATACTTGCCATGTTACGCTGGCGGTAATTCACACCACAGCACGGCTTCTCAGCGCCTCGACCACCGAGGCGGGCATGACCTGACCCCCTGGAACGGATCCAGTTTTCGAGATAGACTCGAGCTGGACCGCGAGAGGGGGATTGATGTCTGCGAAGCGATACACACCGGAGCAGATCGTTCGTTTGCTGCGTGAAGCGGAGGTTCTTCAGAGCCAGGGACTCGAGCGCGAGAACGCCCGCTTGAAGCAGCTGGTGGGCGAACAGGCGCTGGACATCGCGATCCTGAAGGAGGCATCCCGGGGAAACTGACAAGCCCGTCACTGACGGGCCGTCCGGCTGCGAGACGCCGGGCCGTGGAACGGGTGTGCGACACGCTCAAGGTGAGCGAACGGCGCGCCTGCCGGGTGCTGGGCCAGTCACGCACGACGCAGCGGTACGAGCCGAAGGTGGCAGACGACGAGGTTGCTCTGACCGCCCGGATCGAGGAACTGGCGAGCGCGTACGGTCGGTACGGATATCGTCGGGTGACGGCACTGTTGAGGGCTGAAGGCTGGCGGGTGAACCACAAGCGAGTGGAGCGGATCTGGCGTGCCGAGGGGTTGAGAGTGCCGCGGCGGCAACCGAAGCGGAAGCGTCTGTGGCTGAACGACGGGTCGTGCATCCGGCTTCGTCCGGAACATCGGGACCACGTCTGGACGTACGACTTCGTGTTCGACCGGACAATGGACGGCCGTCCTCTGAAGCTCCTGACGTTGCTGGACGAGTACACGCGGGAGTGCCTGGCGCTCGAGGTGAGCCGCCACTTCACCAACGAGGAGCTGCAGCGGGTGCTGGGTCGCCTGTTCGTGCATCGAGGGATCCCTCGGTACGTTCGGTCAGACAACGGCCCCGAGTTCACGGCGATCGCAGTGCGAGAGTGGCTTGAGCGGGTGGGTGTTCAGACGTTGTTCATCGAGCCTGGAAGTCCTTGGGAGAACGGGTACATCGAGTCGTTCAACGGGAAGCTCCGAGATGAGCTTCTCATATGACTGGCTCCCGACGGAACTTCGTCGGGAGCCTTCGTCTCTATGGCTCAAGACCCATCTTCTTGAGGATTGCATTGAATCGAGGGTCGTCACGGAGGGAATCCGAGTAGGGACTACGCAACATGTTCTGCAGCCTCGGGTCCTTCTCAACGAGGGCGCGCTCCAACCACTCGAAGCACTCATCTATGTCGCCCAGTGCGAAGCAGAAGCTTGCTCTAACTGACCTACGTGGCCACCTGGCGCGGGTTCGTCTACGTGGCATTTGTGATCGACG
>CAZFRO010000026.1:0-36512 GCA_964521425.1 uncultured bacterium | reverse complement strand
CCCGGTACGGTTCATACAGCCCCTTCCGGGGGGAGCCATCGTCGAGAACGGAGTCATCTCCTTCCGTCTCACATCCCCCGTCGAGTACTTCGTCGACGAGCTCTTCCTCGCCGAATTCTCCTCAGACCCGCTTTGGACACAGTCCTGTCCTCTTCTTGATGCCACGCACTCCGTGAGTGGGGAGTGTGCCGGTGGGATCGCCTCAGACGATGGGGAACGAGTCGACCTGGCGCCAGGTGAGACTATCGAACTTGTTTTCGGAGCTCCGAAGCTGGATCCTGCAATGACACGGAGCTTCGTCCTAGTGACGGAAGGCAACTACGAGCGCGAGGCAGGGAGACCGGCGCCTTCCGGGACTGACGTTGTCGCCGATCAGAGTGGTCTTGGAGCTTACCCCAACCCGTTCAACCCCAGCACCGTCATCCGGTTCGAGGTTCCCTCACCCGGTGGCCGCACTGTGGTACGCGTGTACAACATCGCCGGCCGAGTTGTTCGGGAACTGGGCAATGATGAGCTATCTCCGGGGGTCTATGAACTCGAGTGGAATGGTCGCGATGAAGGCGGTGAACGAGTCGCATCGGGCATCTACTTCTACCGCGTCCACGCGCCTGGTGTCATTGACCAGAAGACCATGGTGCTTCTGAAGTAGTCGATGTGGAACTCAGCCGATGGAAAGCATGGGGCCGCTCACTCGCGTGGGCGGCCCTTGAGCGCTATATGTCGGGCGCGACAGATGAACACCCCACAGAACGACGGCCTCGCTTGACTCGCCGGCCACTCCCTGATACCATGCCAGTGGTCATATTCACGGTTGCCACGGGGAGATCACGACGTGTTCAAGAAGAAGCCGAAGGACGAGAAGAAAGCACCGAACTCCGGCATCATCATGGTGAAAGACGGAGTGAAGCGTGAGATCTCCTTTGAGGAGCTGGCGTTGTCGAATACCCTGTCGCTTGAGGCGCTCGTGAGGGTGCTCTCCCGCAACGGGAACGTCGATCCGGGGGAACTGCTGAAGGAGATGGAGAAGGTAAAGGACGAGCGATTCCGCGACGGCCTGCCGCCCGATTCGGATGAGAACGTAACTCACTAGGACGGGCCGGCCGGAGGTATGACAAGAGCGTTTTCCACCAGGAGGTCTTAGATATGCTGTTCCTGATGTTGCTGTTTCCAGATGTAGCCAATGCGATGGGTACGACCGGTGCTGAGGGTGGGGGAGGCGGCGGTTCGAGCATGCTCATCATGCTGGTCGCCATTTTCGCCATCTTCTACTTCCTGATGATTCGGCCGGAGTCGAAGCGTCGCAAGGAGCGTCAGGCGATGATCGACTCGCTCAAGCGCGGCGACAAGGTTGTGACAATCGGCGGGCTCTACGGTGACGTCCAGGATGTGCACGACGACAGGCTCGTCATCAAGATTGCCGAAGGTGTGAAGGTGGAAGTGGCCAAGTCGTCGGTCAGTGGCGTCAGAGAATAGGAATCTGCAGGCTACTACAATGCATCTGCTTCCGGTAGTGAAGTATGGGGACCCCGTCCTCACAGACGGCGTAGAACAGATCGGTGAGGTCACTGACGAGATCAGAGGCCTCATCGACGACATGATATACACGATGCGAAACGGTGAGACGCCGGGCGTGGGGCTCGCTGCTCCACAGATCGGTCGCGCTATCGCGCTCATCGTGGCGGAGCCGCCACCCGAGTACGAGGGCCTGGAGGCCACACGCGACGGAGCCGTGGTTCTTATCAATCCCGAAATCGTGTACGGAGCGGGTGCGACGGTCGTCGAGGAGGGCTGTCTGAGCTGTCCCGGCATAACGGCGGACGTAGAGCGGCCTGCGATTATCATTATCAAGGGGCTCGATATCGATGGACGTCCCGTGAAACTCGAGGTCGAGGGTGCTCTCGCGAGGATCTTCCAGCACGAGGTGGATCACCTGAACGGGAAATTCTTCTTCGATCATCTGAACCCCATAAAGAGGCAGCTCCTGAAGTCACGGATCCGAAGAACATAGGGCGTCGTTCTCAGGGGTTTCGCCCAACAGAGTTGCCATCATGCGCATAGTTTTCATGGGGACCCCGGACTTCGCGGTTCCCTCCCTCAGGAAGATTGAATCCAGCGGCCACGACGTCTGTCTTGTCGTGACCCAGCCCGACCGACCCGCGGGTAGGGGACGGAAGCTGACCGCGCCTCCTGTCAAGCTCGCCGCCCTCGAACTCGGCATCCCGATACACCAACCCGAAACCGTCAACACCGACGAGTTCGCCCTGCGTCTGAAAGCCCTCAAGCCGGACGTCCTGGTCGTTGTTGCCTTCGGACAGATACTGAAGCAGAGGCTTCTCGACATCCCCTCCCAGGGAGCCGTGAACGCGCACGCATCGCTCTTGCCGGACTACCGGGGAGTGGCGCCCATCAATTGGGTCATCGTGAACGGTGAGTCCGAGACGGGTGTCACGACCATGTATATGGCGAGGAAGGTGGATGCGGGGGAGATCATCCTCTCAAGGAGCACGCCCATCGGGCCTAGTGAGACTGCGGGCGAGCTCTATGAGAGACTGTCAGACATGAGCGGTGATCTTCTCGTGGAGACCCTCGCTCTGATCGAACAGGGGAAAGCTCCGAGGACCCCTCAGGGTGAACCGCGCATCGGCTACGCGAGGAAGCTCACGAAGAAGGACGGGGAAATCGTCTGGGCACGTGATGCCCGCGCTGTCGCCGATCACATCCGCGGAATGACACCTTGGCCGGGTGCGTACACCTGGTTCAGGGGCAAAGCGCTTCTCGTGACAAGGGCGCGGCTGGTCTCGATGCCCAGCCCGGCGGAGTTGGCATCCGCAGAGTCGGCATCAGCGGAGCCGGCATCCGCGAAATCCGCATCTGGTGTGAGTGGTCCGCCCGTGACGGGCAGACCGGGTGAGATCCTTTCCATCTCCGCCGCCGGGGTCGAAGTGGCAGCCGAGGGCGGCGCTGTTCTCCTGACCGGTGTCAAGCCCGAGGGTAAGCGGGAGATGACAGGTGCTGAGTTCGCACGAGGCTACAGGCCCGAGCCGGGGACGTGCCCGTTCGAGCGACCCGATGCTTGAGACTGGGGACCGAGCGTGAAGCTGCGAGAGAAGAAGCTCTTCATACTGATCGCCGGCGGGGGCATTCTGGCGCTCGTTGCCGTCGCCTGGCTCATATGGTATCTGGTCTCCCCGCGCCTCAACGAACTGTATCCCGGTCTTCCCGAGATAATCGGCACCGCAGCACTCCTTGCAGCCTTCATCATCGCAGTAGGTCTCTTCGTCATTGCTCTCTCGGCGATGACCGGACGGAGGATCCTGTTCAGCCAGCGCATCACGGGTACCGTCATGCGCGTTCTCTTTCCACCCGTTCTCATGCTGGCGGGGCTCATGAGAATGGAGAAGGACAGGGTGAAGCGTTCGTTCATCGCGGTCAATAACGCCCTCGTCATGGCGGGACAGGATTCGATACGCGGGGGCAAGCTTCTTCTCCTTCTGCCTCACTGCCTCCAGGCGATGGACTGTCCGCACAAGATAACGGGTGGCCTCATAGATAACTGCCGGGGCTGCGGCAAGTGTGTCATCGCGGGGCTCCTGTCTCTGGCGAACGAGTTCGGGCTACCGCTCGTTGTCGCCACCGGCGGGACACTCGCCAGGAAGGTCATTGTGGAGGAGCGTCCGGTCGGCATCATTGCCGTCGCGTGCGAGATGGATCTCACGAGCGGCATCAGAGACAGCTATCCGCTTCCGGTCTACGGAGTACTCAACGAGCGCCCGCACGGACCGTGCTGTGACACGACGGTCGCACTCGATATGGTTCGCGACGCGATGAGGCTCTTCGCCGGAGACGACGCCGGCATTCCGCAGAGCGAGACGGGAACGAATGAGATGGGAACGCCATGAACGCACGAGAACTCGCCCTTCTCTCTCTCGCGGAGTGGGAGTCAGGTAGCGGCAAGATCGACACGATCCTGGACCGCCAGCTTACGGGCTCAGGCCTCGACTCGCGCGACGTCGCGCTTACCCAGAACATAGTGTTCGGTACCCTTCGTATGAAGGGGCGGATCGATTGGGTGCTCAACCAGTATGTGAAGGGAGGTATGAAGTCGCTTCCTCTTCCCATACGGAACGCGCTCAGGCTCGGTCTCTACCAGATAGACTTCCTCGACAGAGTGCCGCCCAGAGCCGCCGTCAATGAGTCAGTGAACCTCGCCAGACGGTACGGACACAAGGGAACCGCCGGGCTCGTGAACGCCGTGCTCAGGAACATCCTGACCGGCATGAGACCGGACTTCCCGGACATCGAGACGGACCCCGTCGGTCACATCAGTGCTGTGCACTCGCACCCTCGTGTTCTCGTTGCCAGGTGGATTGAACGCTACGGGATGGAGAGCACGATCATCCTCTGTGAATACAACAACACGGTTCCGCGCCTCGTCGTCAGGACGAACGCGCTCTCGTGTACGGTGGAGGGACTGGCGTCGGCCCTTGACGGCGAGGGAGTTGTGACGCGGCCCGGCCGGTATTTCGATGAGTGCCTGGAGCTTGAGGGGGCGGGGGACATCACGCGGCTCACGGCCTTTACCGCCGGACTGATGCAGGTCCAGGACGAGGGAACGCTCGCCGCCGTGAAGCTCCTCGACCCAAAGCCGGGTGAGCGCGTCATTGACATGTGCGCCGCCCCCGGTGGCAAGACCACCTACATTGCGGAACTCATGCAAGGAAAGGGCAAGGTCCTGGCGTTCGAGATCTCGCGCCGAAGGGCCGAGATGCTGAGATCGAACATAGAACGTCTTCATGCGCCAAACTGCGAAGTGCTGTGTGGGGAAGCGACGTCTGATGTCACGGACGCCGCCGACACGATTCTCGTAGACGCGCCCTGCACGGGGACGGGGACGCTCAGCCGGAGACCCGATTCGAAGTGGAAGTTCGATCTCGAGGCCAGAGACAAATCGAAGGCGGAGATCGAGGACCACGAGCGCTACCACCCGCGCGGTATCTTCTCTCGGCAGGCGAGCAGACAACTTCGTCTGCTGCTTCAGGCAGCGGCCATGATGCGCGAGACGGGTCGCATCGTCTACAGCACATGCTCGCTTGAGCCGGAGGAGAACGAACAGGTGGTGGAGCGGTTCCTGGGGAAGCGAGATGATTTCATTCTGGATGACGCGGCAGCTTACGTTCCGGACATGTTCGTGGATGGAGGCTATGCTAGAATCCTGCCGCACAAGCATGGAATAGACGGTGCATTTGCAGCGCGACTCGTACGGAAGACGAAGACATGATGCGGAAGATGATACAGAGCGTACAGAGCGCGATGAAGAGCGTGATAGAGAGCGCGACGCGGGGCATGGCGCAGATCATGGCGCGGAAGAAGAAGCGGGACACGGAACCAGGCGATGGCTCGTCCGGCCGTTCGATCTGGATGCGTCTCCTGTTCTACGCCTCGGCGATAGCCGCTGCGGGCGTAAGTGCAGCGCTTCTCGCGAACTTCGTTGTGATGCCCATCCTGGTTCGTCAGGGTGACCTGGTGCAGGCGCCGGAACTCATCGGGCGTTCGATCGTTGAAGCCAGGAACGCAGCTGAGGGGGAGGGGCTCAAGATTCGCGTCGACACTGAGCGGCCGGACGCCCTTCTGCCGCCCGGACACGTGCTGAAGCAGATTCCCACTTCCGGTGTCGAGATCAAGCGAGGGAGGACCATCGCGGTCGTCCTGAGTTCGGGCTTCGACGTGAGAGCGGTGCCGAGACTGAATGGTCTGCCTGCGAGACAGGCCCAGCTCGAGGCGGAACACGCAGGTCTTGCCGTAGCTGACCTGATAGAGGTGCACACGGCTCTTGTGTCGCGCGGCCTCGTCATCGGTACAGACCCCGGTGCGGGTTCCGTGGTGCCTGCCGGCACCGGCGTTCGCATCCTGGTCAGCCTGGGGCCAACGCCCATTGAACTGGCGATGCCGGGGCTCATCGGCAAGACCCCGGAGGAGGCGAGGGTGATAGCGGAAGGGCTCGGGCTCGTGGTGCGCTCGACTACGTATGAGCAGAGACGGGGCAGGGGCAGCAGACAGCGCGATGTGGTCATCGTCCAGGACCCGGCTCCTGGCGCACGCGTGACCGAAGGCGAGAGTATTGTCATAAGGGTCGGCAGGGGATAACGACGGAGGATTCTGCTTCCATGGACACTCACCGGATCCAGATAGCACCATCCATACTCTCAGCGGATTTCACGAAGCTCGGTGAAGAGATTGCCCTTGTGGAGTCCGGCGGCGCCGACATGATCCACGTGGACGTGATGGACGGTCACTTCGTGCCCAATATCACCATGGGGCCCTTCATCGTCGAGGCCATCGGGCGTGCCACCAAGCTTCCGATAGACGCGCATCTCATGATCGCCGATCCCGGCGCGTACGTTCGCGCATTCGCCGACGCCGGCGCCGAGTACATCGTCTTTCACGCTGAGGCCACTGATGACGTGGCAGGCGTCATCAAGCTTATCCGCGAGCTGGGTGCAAAGCCCGGTCTTGCCCTCAATCCACCAAGTCCAGCCGAAGACCTCGAGCCGTATCTTGATGATATCGATCTCGCCCTCATCATGACCGTCAATCCAGGCTTCTCAGGGCAGTCCTTCATGAGTGAAGTGATGCCCAAGCTCAAGCAGGTCGCCGACTGGAAGCGTGAGCGGGGCCTCGATCTTCTGATCGAAGTGGATGGGGGCGTCAATCTGACGACTGCGGCAACCGTTGCGTCACACGGGGGAGAGGTACTCGTGGCCGCGTCTGCCATCTTCAAGTCCGGCGATCCCGCCTCGGCCGTGTCTGCCATCAGGGAAGCTGCCGAAGGCGGTCTCGGGTAGGGCTCACTCTTGCGAAGTCGCCGAGGGCGGTCTCAGGTAGGGCGTGCTTCTGCAGGGTGCATTTCTAAGGGAGACCGGATGCGCGAGCTCGACTCCAGTTCACCCCCGAGCGGATTCACAGTTGCTGGGTTCGGTCCGATCGTAGCCACCGCCATTCACGACGGCCATGCAGTTCGCCCCGAGCTTCTCTCCATCATGAAGATCAATGAGGCCGACCGGTTGAGGGAAGAGGACCCCTTCACCGGACTCTGGACCGACGTAGGTGACGTCCGTGTCATTGTCGAGCGCTCGAGGTTCGAGGTGGACGTCAACCGCCCGCGCGAGAAGGCCATCTATCTGACTCCTCAGGATGCGTGGGGTCTGGATGTCTGGGCCACACCACCGTCGCCCGCACAGGAGCGAGCCTCGCTCGAGCACTACGACGCGTTCTACTCCTCAATGGACACACTCTTCTCAAGGCTCGAACGCGAGTTCGGCGCCTTCGTCGTACTCGATCTGCATACCTACAATCACATGCGCTCCGGTCCTGGCGGGCCGGCAGATGATCCACAGGGGACCCCCGAGGTCAACGTAGGAACCGGGAATACGGAGAGAGATCACTGGGCGCCGCAGATCGAACGCTTCATGAGTGATCTCGCCGGCTTCGATTTCGGCGGCAGGCATCTGGACGTGCGAGAGAACGTGAAGTTCACGGGAGGCCACTTCTCCCGATGGATACACGGTCGCTTCCCCCGGACATCATGTGTCCTCGCGATCGAGTTCAAGAAGTTCTTCATGGATGAGTGGACCGGCAAGCCTGACCGCGCCATGCTCTCGCTCATTCAGGAGGCGCTCAAGGCGACGATCCCCGGCCTGAGGGAGGGGATTGGCGCATCCGGTGGGCGGGGAGATGTGAGATAGGGCGTGGCGACGGTGCCCGTGTGCGCCGTCACGAACTACACGGGGGTGTCACGTTCCTGACGTCAGTACAAGGTCTTGCCCTGTCTTGAGTTGGAGTGATTTCCCCCGTTCTCCGTCCACAGGGGTGTCGCAAACGTGACGGCACCGCCCCGAACGCCGATCCAGCTCCGACTTGGCCGCCGCTGTAATCAACGTAGATATCATTAGTTACGCCCACTCACACCGCACACGATTTCCTCGGCAATGTGGCCATTCTGGAACGCCGTATGCGTTATGCGGTACTGGTTCCGGGCAGAATCAGCAAGAGCCGGGATCGGGGCGCGGCCTAGTCCGCGAGCATCCAGTGGGGGGGTGTTGACATGAGCAGGGCTTCGCGTGCAGTGTATGTCGTCCTGGGTCCGAGGCTGATTCTTGGGGCTCCACATCTCCTCGTGGCGAGTGATGACGCGGCCAGATGGTCATGAGGGGAACGATGAGAATCACGACGGGCGCCTGCGGCTGCCCGGCTGGCACGCAACGCACGGAGCGCAGCAGGAGCCCGCCGGTTCAGTGCCGTGTCGTGATCTTCACCGGAGTGCTACACAAAGGAGGTGCTCTTGAACACGAAGCTACTGGGTCACAATGTTGCCATACTACTCAGCGTCACGCTGCTCTTCTCCGTGAATCCAGGCTGCGGAGAGGCCGCCGATGCCGCTGCTCCGTACGACGTCGACAGTCTCCAGCCTGGGGAGCGGCCGTTGGTCACGCTGCCGTTCGAGTTCGACATCGTACCGTCGAACAGGTTCTACGTGGACGGCGTGCTGATCGAGCACGCGGTCCTCACCACTGAGGAAGGCGACTCGCTGTATCTGAACGGCGTGCCGGTGCTGCCGCATCGGCAGTGTCCACCGCCGCCGTCGCGCTCCGATGAGTTCTATGAGCGCATCTACAGGGAGATCCCATTCGTGAGAGATCTCATCGCTGCTGGCGAGACACCGACGGAGGCGGCCACGCGTTACACGGACCTGACGGACTCCATCATTGGAGGGTTGGGGGATATCTACCGTGCCGCGCGCGAGTCGGGCGCCGACAGGCAGACGGCAGGCGAGGCGGCATTCGCCCGGCTCAGGGATCTCGATCCCGAGGGAATCATCGACTGGAACGCGGAGGTGCGGCAGGAGGAGAACTACATCATCGTCACATGGAAGGGGCGAGCGCACACGTTCACGATCAACATTATGGATCCCCACCCGGTGGTGTCCAGGATGCCGAACGAGATGGCGAAGCGTCGTCTGGCAACCCGGTTCTATGAGCTGCTGGGTCGCGGCGGGGCGCCATGCTGGTATGTCATCACATGTGGCGGCACGACCATCGCAGTAGGGAAGGACGAGGCCGCGGAGATGGAGGCCCACCTCCATGAGGTGCTGTCTACGGGTGTGGCTACGCACGGAAAGCTATCCAGACGGGCGGCGCGGGAGATACTCAAACAGACACTGGCCAACGAGGGGAGGTGAGCGAGATGCTGAGGAGACCAACGTATCTGATACTGTGCCTGGTGCTGCTCGTCGCGTCGAGCTTGCCCTCGTTCGCCAACACGGCGACGATCCTCGACCTGTGCGACTGGCAGACCAACCATCTGAACTACGACGACGTCGTGATAGAGCGGTGCTTCGACGCGAAGAACACGTGGGACATCTACGGAGCGGGCGGGGCCAACATCTACACGAAGCAGGAGAGCGATCTCGATGACGATCCGGAGATCATCCTGCAAACGTGGCGGGATGAGATTTTCAACACATCCGACGCGGACCTCATCACGCATGGGGATAGCGAAGGAGGTCCAGCTGCGGAGTACTACGGAGATGTGAACAGTATGTGGGACGCCTGGGACGTCTACACCGATCCCGATAGCGGCGCGTACACAGCGGACCAGATCGACTTTTGGAGCGTAGGCGACCCTGCGTACACGGCCTACGTCGTCGCTTGGCGTCCCCAAGGAATCGAGGACTTCCTCTCCTCCTCTGCTTCCGGCATCTCCGCTCAGGCGATCCTGTACGCGGATTACTGCCACAGCTACGACAGCGCGGGTTCTTGGGGCATGAACCTCAACCCGCCGTGGTGGGGTGACGCCGGCGGCGCGATGTTCTGCTACACGGGTGACCAGCCCCTTGATCCGTACAACGACTACCGCGAGAACATCCACGGCGCCATGAGTTCCCTGGGGTGCTACGAGCACCCGTGGCGCGGCTCGAGCGTGGGAGACGCAGAGGACGAGATTACGGAGGACGGGACCCGCGTCGACATCACGGTCCTGGGCGACCGCGAGAACAGCTACCACTTGGAACAGGACTGCCACAACCCCGCCGCCGCCTTCGATGGTGCTTTCGCGTTCGACGGAAAGATCGTGTTTCGGACTGTCCACGAGGCGGGCTCGATCTGCCTGTTCGTGATGGGACTGGACTCGTGGGGGGACGCGAACGCGTCTGACTGGAAGTCTTGGGACGTGCTCGCCCGCGTGAAGCCCGAGGGAGGGCGCGGGGTCGCGCACCTCTATGAGGTCGAGGGCGTCCCCTACAGGGCGGCCTACCGGATCGTGGAGGTGGACCGCCGGGGTCGCCCGACGTTCTCACCCGTGTTCGTGCAGGGCCAGAGACCTGCCGAGTACGAGCAGTGGCTGGCGCATCCTGGGATCATCACGGCGGAGAGCGGCGGGCGGAGCGCATCGTCCGGGCTCTGGCAGTGGATCTCGGGTCGTCGGGTACCGTACGACCGGGCGTCCGCCCAGGAGAGCCGCGCGGGCTACGCGAGCAGGCAGGACGGGGGCTCGACAGCAGGGAGCCGCGTCGACTCGACCTGGTGCGCGGACATCGTTGTCTACACGAACGCGGACTACGACAGCCTGCTCTTGCCGGTTGAGGAGCACCTCTCGAGCCATCCGGACAAGAAGGCACGCTACTTCCTGGGCGGGTCGAGTCTGGACGACGCTCAGGCGTGCTATGAAGACGTGTACATGGCCAACGTCTTCTACAACTACTGGTCCGGGATGGACAGGTTCCCGACCGACGCACCTGGTCCGCTGCTTCTGATCGTCGGTGACAGCGGGGATGCTCCTGAACGTGAGATCGTCGATCACGGATCCTTCGAGGACAGCTACGACCGATGCTACTTTGGCGCCTGCTACTCGGACAGAGACGCCACGGACGTGACCGGGGAGGGCTGGATCGGGCTCGTGCATCGGATCCCCGGGGCGACCGTCGCGGAGGTGACGGCCGCCTGCGAAGGAGCCGACGACTGGAACGCGGGTGAGCACGTTGATCCCGGACGCCAGGTGATCGAGATCGTTGGGAACGAGCTGGCGGGGACAGCGGTGAACTGGCCGGTCGAGATGGCTGATCGTGCTGCGCTTGAGTTTCTGAGTGAGGGCTACCTGCCGAAGCCGGTTCTTGTCGAGGGCGACTTCGGGGAGGGGGAGAGGGTAGCGGCGTTCAACGCGCAGTTGGAGACGGGCGCCGCGGTGCTGTGGGGGTTCGGGAGAGTGACGGGTCAGCTGGGCTACAGCACGTGGCCCGGCGGCTTTGTGGGATCTCCCAGTGACACGTTGCACTCGCTCAAGCAGCGGATGGTGGCGATCCTCCCTGGCTGCTCCACGATGCACGTGTGGATCGGGTACTCGCCGCTCTCTGCGCCCCGGATCGAGAGGTGGATGTTCAACGAGCCGGAACTGACGCAGATAGTGGGCGGTGTCGGCCACCTCGTCGGCGCCTGGGAGCATCAGCACCGGAAGGCCGAGGAGCTGTACATGGCCGCGTGGGCCGAGGCGCCCGAGGACGCTCCTCTCGACTGGGTGGTGTGGCGCGCGGCCCGGATGGCGGAAGAGCAGGGGCTCGACTGGATGAGCGAGTATTTCCGCTCGGCGGCGACCATGGGCGGCTACGTTCGGTGTCGTCCGGGAGACGAGGGCTACACGTCGGTGCCGGATGAGACGGATGGTCTGCCGGTTACCTGGTCGCTTCGTCAGAACGCACCGAACCCATTCAATCCGACGACGACACTTGAGTACTCGGTTCCAGGCGGTGGAGGTCATGTGAAGCTGGACATCTACGACG
The DNA here is from genome assembly GCA_964521425.1 of uncultured bacterium. Classification (GTDB taxonomy): domain Bacteria; phylum Joyebacterota; class Joyebacteria; order Joyebacterales; family Joyebacteraceae; genus Joyebacterum. The sequence continues at coordinate 24,685 of CAZFRO010000026.1, read as the reverse complement.
CCTCGGGGCGACACGTGGCTGATCTCGTCGATGCCGACAAGGCGCCTGGTGTGTACCGCGTGACCTGGGACGGAACGAACGAGAGCGGAGTGCGTGTCTCGTCCGGCGTGTACTTCTGCCGGATGCAGGCGCCTGAGTTCAGTGAGCAGCGGAAGCTCACGGTCATCAAGTGAGGGAGCGCCGTAGCGCGCCCTCACGGGCAGCCCTCTAGCCGGCTGTCAGGCAGCGCCGTCGGGCGATACAAGCCTCGCCTCGCAAGAAGCGTGACGCCCGGCGGCGCGGCCCCGGTGCGCGGGCAACCAACGAGGAGATACTGCCATGAACCGGATTGCGCATGGAGTGTGCGTGGCGGTCGCATTGACGCTGACGATAGCCGTCGCGATTCAGGCTGCGGCGACGGACGACATGGTCCGCGACCGCCAGGTTCTCGTCGAGTTCAAGCGCGGGGTCATCGAGTTGCCGGAGGCGACCACGTCCGCGCCGCTGGAAGACGTCTCCATAGCACCCGAGGCGGTGCGGTCGCTGCTTGTCTCACATGGTGTCGAGGTCGTGGCGAAGGCGTTCCCGGACTTCGACCTCGCCGACACGTTGGGGGTCGCCCGTCGTACAGGCAAGGTTGTGCGGCTTTCGGACCTGTCGAGGATCTACTCCCTCGAGTTGCAGGGCCCGGCGGATCCCGAGAACCTGGCACTGCTGCTCGGCACACTGGACGAGGTGGTCATAGCTCAGGCGCCGAACGTTAGCTCGGCGCGTCTGGATTGGAGGGAGCCGCCCAGCGACCCGTACCTCTACGAGCAGGGGGGCCCGTACGACGATGTCTTCGTCGGTAGCGCCAACAGAGATACGCCCACCAACGACCCGTATCTCTTCAGGCAGTGGGGCCTGTACGATGACGAGATCCCCGGCTATGAGGGCAGCATCGATGCGCCGGAAGCGTGGGAGATCACGACAGGTAGCGCGAACATCTGTGTCGGGATCCTGGACGCCGGGTTCGTGATGGCCGATCCCGCGGACGATCATGAGGACCTGGCCGACAGGATCCTGGAGCCGAGAGGGCTCAACGACTGCGGGTACGACGCAGACCCGGACTCGATGGAGGCCCATCGCGCGTTCTTCGTGGCCGGCACCGTCGGCGCGTCGACCGACAACGGCATCGGAGTCGCGGGCGTCGACTGGAACTGCAGGCTGATGTCGAAGCGCGTCATGGATGAGGACGCTTCGGAGAAGTACGACACGATAGTGGCCGCGGCGGAGCACTGCGACATACTCAACTGCAGCTGGGGTGACGGGTACCACTGGCTTCTGGCCCGGGCGTTCGCCAACGCCTACAAGCTGAACTGCGTGACGGTCGCGTCAATGGGGGACGAGGTTGCCAGCACCGAGCGCCAGTATCCCGCGGCGTCCGGGCAGGGTGTGATCGCCGTCGGGAAGAACACGCCCGGGGGCTGGCCTGCAGGGAACAGATATGGGAATCACATCGACGTGACTGCTCCAGCCGAGACATACAACTGCTACGAGCCGATGAACAGCTACGGTTGGATGCAGGGAACCTCGGCCTCGACGCCGTACGTCTCAGGGATCGCCGCGCTGCTCCTCTCGGTGAACCCCGATCTCCGGAACGACGACATCGAGCATATCATCCGGGTGACGGCTGATGACATCACTCACTCCCCGGCCTCAGTGGGCTGGGACTCCGTGACCGGAATGGGAGTCGCCAAGGCATCGCGGGCCCTTGAGGCGCTGCTGCCACCCTACGAGGTCTGCCACTGGTCCGCGTCGGGGGCCTCAAACTACTCCAATCTGGGCAACTACACGTACACGTTCTTCGACGTGCCCGGGATCGTGAACGGGACATACTGCTATGTGAAGCTGTACGACGTAAGGAAGAACGTGACGTTCCCTTCGTCCTTCGTCTCCGTGCCCAATGTTTGGGGACGGGGAACGGACATGATGGAAGGCGGGTACTCGAGCGCGAATCCCAACTTCGGGCTGGGATGGTGCGAGGTCATAGACGGGAGCACTACTCTCACCGGATGCACACTCAAGACCTACGTCTTCGACGTTTACAACGTGATGGGTCAGCACATCGGGTGGTTCCCGTGTGAACCCGGCCAGGTCACGTACGCGTACACAGCTCATGGTTGTCGCAACCCGGGAACGGGAGTTGCCGACGGTGACACGGGTTCAACGGAGCGGCCGGTGTTGCAGCTGACGAGCAGGAACCCGTCTCGCGGCGGAGCGACATTCGCTGCGGTGATGCCAGGCGCCGCGGGTGGAACCGTGCGTGTGTTCGACGTGGCCGGGCGGCTGGTTCGCATCGTGTGGCAGGGGCGGCTTGCGCGTGGTGAGCGAGTGTTCGAGTGGGACGGGAAGGACGTGGACGGGAGGCCTGTGGCGTCCGGGGTCTACTACGCGCGGCTTGAGACCGATCTCGGAGCGGCAGGCGGCAAGGTCGTCATCATGCGCTAGAAGCCGGGACACCTGGGGTGCGGACGGGCGCGGTGTAGCCGTGGTCCGCAGGCCCACGTGAATGCTGGTGGCAAAGGTGCAGTCGAATGAGCGTGGTGTTGTGGCTACGTGATTCACTTGTGGCCGGGTGGCCGACTGTGAGAGGATCGGGACGTCGGATCGACTAGGAGATGTCATCGGGTGAACGGCGGTGGGCGCAGCCAGTCGCTCACCGGATTCCAGAGAGGAGTTGAGGGTATGCACACGCGCAAGTCCCTGTTGCTTGCTGGCAGCCGTGTCGTGCGTATCGTGCTCGCCGTGGTGGCCGTGGCTACCGTGCTCTTCGTGGATGGATGCGACAAGAGGGGCGGCCCGGTGGGCGTGAACCCTAGCGGGTGCTTCCCAGTCTCTCACGAGCACGCACGCTGGTCGTCGCAGGGACTGATCGCCTACAAGGACAATGGCATTGTCTTCCCCCTCCTCGCGGACGGTATCTGCTACGTTGACTTCTCGCTCTACGGAATATGGGTGCTCGACCCGGAGACAGGAGAGTCCGAGCGCGTTTTTGAAGAACATCAGCACTGCGACTGGCCGGCGTGGTCGCCCGATGGCGAACAACTGGCGGTGTCGATGGGGTGGATCTACACGATGAACGCGGACGGGACGGACCTGACACAGCTGCCCGCCGGAGGGAGTTGCTTGGATTGGAGCCCGGACGGCGATCGGATCGCCTGGTGTAACATGTCCGGTGTGTGGGTCATGCCCTCCTCCGGGGAGAACCCGGAACTCGTGTTGCCGCTGGCGGCGGACTACCCGAACTGGCACCCAACAGAGGAAATCCTGCTGTGCTCGGGGTGGATGGACAGCTTCGTTCACTCAGGGATCTTCGAGTATGACCTCCTGACGGAGTCCGTGACCGCGATTCGGATCAGCGCAGACGGTAACACTCCCAGTCAGCCTCGGTACTCCCCAGACGGCAGCCAGATCGCGTTCTGTGGAATGGAGATGCCTGAGGCCGAGGTCTGGGTCATGGACGCCGATGGCTCGAACGCCCGGCAGCTGACGTGGGAGGGCGGATCGCACCCGTCCTGGTCGCCCGATGGCACGAGACTCGTGTACACGAGAGAGATCTGGGATCACTGGGAAGCGGGCGCCTCCGAGGACGGAGTTTTGTGGGTGGTCGACGTCGAGAGCGGCGAGCGGGAGCAGCTGACGTTCCAGTGGTGGGTCGATGAGCAGCCGCGCGCAGCCGGCCGTCTACCGGAATGCAGATAGGAGTTGAGGAGATGAAGAACCACAAGTTCCTGCTGCTTGCCGGCAGTCGCGTAACGTGTGTGGTGCTCGCGGCGTTGGCCGTGGCGGCCGCGCTCGTTGTAGGTGGGTGCGACAACGGCGGTACTGGCGCTTCCCTCTTCCCCCAGCCCTTTCCCACCTTTCACGAGACGCCGTGTTGGTCCGTGCAGGGAGAGATCGCCTACACCGACAAGGGCCTTGTTGTTCCTGTTCCACCTGATGGGAGCTACACCCTTGATTTCTCGCTCCGTGGGATATGGGTTCTCGACTCGGAGACAGGGGAGGTCGAGCACTTCCCGGTGGATTCCCGGAGCAGCTATCCGGCGTGGTCGCCTGATGGCAGCACGCTAGCGCTGGTGCTCGGAGACACGCAGATCTACACAGTAAACGCGGATGGGACTGGCTTGACACAGCTGACGTTCACTGGCGAGAACACGAATCCCGATTGGAGTCCTGATGGTGGTCGTATCGCCTGGGAGCGGTTTGACGACAGCGCGCCCGGTGTGTGGATCATGTCTTCCACCGGGGAGGACCAGCAACGTGTTGTTCCGCTCGCGAGGAGCTACGATCCAGACTGGCACCCGACAGAGGAGATCCTCCTGTGCGCGGGATGGTACGATAGCACACACGCGGGGATCTTCGAGTATGACCTCGTTGGCGAGTCAGTGACCGTGATCAGGGAGAACACAGGCGGGACAGTTGCTGTACATCCTCAGTACTCCCCGGACGGCAGCCGGATTGCCTTCTGCGCGATGGACATGCCTGAGGCTGAGGTCTGGGTGATGGACGCCGACGGCTCGAACGCCAGGCAGCTGACGTGGGAGGGTGGCTCGCGCTCGTCCTGGTCGCCCGATGGCACAAGACTCGTGTACACGAGGCAGATCTGGGACGATTGGGACATGGGCAGCTCCGAGGACGGTGTCTTGTGGGTGGTCGATGTCGAGACCGGCGAGCGGGAGCAGCTGACGTTCCAGTGGGAAGTGGAGTAGGAGTTGACCGCAGGGGGTGTTCTTGATGAACAGATGGATTGCCGTAGTCGCGATACTCGCTTTGGCGTCCCTGGCCGCCGCGGCTGAAGATGAGTTCGAGTTCGAAGGGGGCGTAGGACTGGCTTTGCATGGTGGTGAGACTGATGCGGCGCCGGTGTTCTCTGCCCGCGTCAGTCGGAGGCACTATTTGCAGCCGTCCTTGGCCACAGGCGTATCTCTTGAGTATGAGTGGAGGTCCTCGGGGGGAGGGTGGTGGAGCGGAAGCGATCACTCGCACGTCTTTGACTTGGCGCTTGGTGCGCGTAGCTTCAATCCGGATGCCGCGACATCGGGCTTCCTGGAAGCGGCGCTGGGGGTCGCAGTTGTCCGAGGCGCTGCTTCCGAGGAGGATGTGTTTCTGGGCGTGGGTTGGGGTGTGGTCTGGAACTCTGAGTCTGATGCCTCCCTCTCGCTCAGCATGCGGCCACGCGTGTACTTGCGGGATGGGCTGTTGACCGTGCCGGTTGTGTTGTCGTTCCTGGGGTCGTTCTGAGCGCACGCCGACGGCTTCACCGCCGGCATTCATCGCGTCATTCTCGACGCTCGCAGCTGATGCACGGGATGCCGGGATTCATCGAGAGGAGAAGCTGACGATCGTCAGGTAGTACCAACGCGATCGAAGTACCCAACAGGCGGACGGTGGATGGATCCTCAGTGGACTCATCCGCTGCCCGCCTGTCTGTTTGGTGGCATCGTTGCACTGGGGCAACGCGCGGGCGAACAGCACGAAGTGGCAGACCGGCGTGCTTTGCGCTTGACACCGCTTGCAGTTTACGGTAGTATGCAGTCACTATCTCTTATGGGCCTTGGCCCATAGCGGAGATGCTCCCCTTCTGTGGTCCAACTATCGGCGAGATGGTGAATCCGAAGATAGCTGACGGGCCGAAGACGTAGACGAGTTTCCCACGCAGTGATCTCAAACCTGGGAGGAAGACCATGAGACGACGGGCGTTGTTCGCGCTGGTCGCGATCCTCGCGGTCAGTGCGCTTGTGCTTGCCCCCTCACCCAGTTCCGCGCGCGATCCCCTTCCGCGCGGCGCCGAGACGACCATCGGCGATGAACCCACCTTCGACACAACAGGCCGACGTCCGGCGAGCACTGTGCATCACGCGGGGGCGGCGGGGGATGATGAGGGGTGGCACAAGGCGACTACGGGTGGGGTCGGGGACAGCGGGACTTGCGATGGGGACGGGGTGGTCTGTGTCGGTAGCAGTGATGGTGGATACCCTCCCGCCATGTGGTGGCATATGCTCAAGATCCTGATGTTCCGATTCGGAGTTCTCTAGAGTCCGTCACGAGGAGTCGTACCTGGCAGAGGACAGTGCCGTGACCCGTGAGAGATCAACCCCCACGAAGCACCGGGATGAAGCGCCGGGCGCGCCTCGCCAGCTCTCCGCATTGCACGACGAGAGCAAGACAGCGCAGGAAGCGATCGCGCTAGGCGATCTGTACCTCGAATCCGATAGCTACAGGGATGCTCTCGCTTGTTATGGGGATGCCACGGCTGACCGGTGCGGCTCGTCACTGGCTGGTCCCGAGCTTGGTGAGCTGTACGTGAAGATGGCACGCTGTCACCTCGGCCTTGGTGATCACGGCGAAGCACTGGCGTGCTGCGAGAAGGTGTGCAGTCTCGCGGAAGAAGACAGCGCAGTCTGGGTCAATGCGCGGATCGTGTGCTCGGATGCGGAGATCCGGAGCGGGCGGTACGATGCCGCACTTGCGTCCGCGCAGAGCGCCTACGACGCTCTCAGGACCTCGCCGGACAGCGAACTCCTCGCCGCAGCCTGCAGATTCGTCGGCGTCGCGAACGCTGAGCTCGGTGATTTGGGGACGGCACGCGACTGCTTCACAGAGAGCGAGGTGATCTACCGCCGATTAGGCAACCAGGCCGGTCTGTCCGCCTGCTACAGCAACCTGGGCGTACTCGCCAAGCGTGCGGGCGATCCGGGCGGCGCGCTCAGACATCTTGAGAAGTCGTTGGAGATCGATCGCAAACTCGGCCGCCGCGCGATGATTGCCGAGGGGCTGAGGAATGTCGGCATCGTCCTCTTCAGACTCTCACGTCTCGCGGAGGCGGAGGAGCGCCTCTACGAGGGATGCCGCATCTGTACTAGGACTGGGGACGTCAGGCGTCTGGTCGCGATCCAAGGCGCCCTCGGCAACATCGCGAGGGTTCGCGGCGAATGGGCGAAGGCAGAGAGTCTGTTCGACGAGGTCCTCGCGAAGAGCAGAGAGCAAGGGTACCTGAGAGCCGAGGCTCTGGCGCTTGAGTTCATGGGAGAGCTCGAGGCGGATCGTGGCTTGTTCGAGGCTGCGATTGCGACGCTCGACACAGCGCTGGTTGCGGCGCGGAATCTCGCCGGCAGGAGTGACGTCGTCGGCGAGGTACTAAGGCGGAGGGCGGAGGTGCTTCTCGAACTCGGGCGTCCGGACGAGGCCGAACGGGACTGCCAGGACGCACTCGGAGTTTGCCGGGAACGCTCCGACAGACTGGAGGAGGCCACGGCGCTCCGGGTACTCGGGAGAATCCGGTACGTGCAGGGAGAACTCATCGCCGCCGGGGATCTTATCCGTGAAGCGGAGGACATGCTCAGATCGATCGGCGAGTCGTTCGAACTGGCGAAGTGCGCCCTGGTGGAAGGGACGGGTCTCTTGAAGTCGGCGGGCGACGGGGAAGCGCCTCTTGAGCGCATCGAAGCAAGACTCTCAGCCGCCTCATCTCTATTCGACCGGATCGGAGCGAAGCACTGGGCGGCCAAGTGCGAGGCCGCGAGAGGGGAAGCGCTTCTCAGAGCCGGAGAGGCGAGCAGGGCAAGGGTCTGTCTGGACAGGGCATTGCTTGGGTTCCGCACGCACGATGACGATCGCGGCGTCACTGAAGTGAGCGCGCTCTTGGAAGATCTGGATGCGCGGGTTGTGGTCGACGGGATTGGTATTGAGAGCCGGTACTCTGTGATCACTGAAGGGTACGAACTCGTTCGGCGCGAGCCCCACGCGGAGACCCTACACCGGCTAGCCACTGAGACGGCGAACGCCGTGTCGGCGGAGCGGCTCGTGCTCGTATCGAAGTCCAATGGAGAGGTTCGCGTCGCGATGTCTGTCGGTCACGTTCAAAACGGCCCTGTCGATGCCGTGAAGTTCGTCCGCGCCATCGCGGAGAGGCGTGACGATGGACCGCAGGCGGCAAGTGCGACGCCGGCATTCGATGACACACTGCCGAGTGGGGCCGCCTCCGTTGCTGTGCTGCGGGCGGAGACTGAGGGCGTTGCCGATTCCCCCTACTACCTCTATGTGAGTCGCATGCGGGCCGACACCAACGGCGCGTTCACCCGGAGCGACCTTGGATTTCTTGGAGCGGCCGCGAGGCTCCTGGCAGCCGCGCACCACAGGATGGGGGAGGCCGATGCTTCGAATTCCCGTGGCGACGTTGTCACGGAGACCGCGCGAGAGCTGCGGGAATCAGGTCTGGTCACAAGAAGCGAACGAGTCTTCCGCATCATGGCTGATATCCGTCGGTTGCGTGATAGCCGCGTTCCTGTGCTCATACGTGGCGAGTCGGGCGTTGGGAAGGAGCTCATAGCACGCGCGCTCCACGGGGGAGGGCGGGGCAAATCTGGTGAGTTCGTGGCTCTGAACGCGGCGGCCGTGGCTTCCCACCTTCAGGAGAGTGAGCTCTTCGGCCATGTGAGAGGATCGTTCACTGACGCACACCGCGACCGTGAAGGCCTTCTGGCAGTGGCCGGCGGTGGTTCGCTCTTCCTCGATGAAGTCGGCGAGATGAGCCCGGCGCTTCAGGTGAAGCTCCTGAGATTCCTGCAGAGCGGCGAGTATCGACGGGTCGGTGAGACGAAGCTCCGCACGAGCGACGCCAGGGTTATCTCCGCGACGAACAAGGACCTCGCTGAGGAGGTGGACGCGGGCCGGTTCAGGAAGGACCTGCTCTACAGGCTCTGCCCATTCGTCATCGAGGTGCCGTCTCTCAGAGATCGTCCCGAGGATGTGGCGCCTCTCATGGACCACTTCCTCGCTCTCTACTCGGAGATGGAGGGGAAGCGGATCGCCGGATTCCGCCAGGAGGTGAAGGAGCTGTTCGCGCAATACGACTGGCGAGAGAACAACGTGCGAGAGCTCGAGAACGAAGTGCGCCGGGCCGTAGCGCTCTCTGCGGACGGCGAGGAGATCGGACTCGATGGAGTCAGCCCGAGACTCCGTGAGTGCTGCAAGCTCCACCTGCCGTCGGAGAGTCCCCGGACGCTCAGGGAGGATGTTGAGTTGTTCGAAAGGAGGCGGATTCTCGAGGCGCTGGAGACGAGCGCCTGGAACAGAACGGAAGCCGCCGTCCACTTGGGCATGTCCAGAACCGGTCTTCTCAGGAAGATGGGGAAGTACGGTATCCGCTAGCAGGCCCGCACCTCTGCTCTACCCCACAGGAAAGCACCACCCATTCCGGTGACTCTGCCGTCACGAAGCGGTTTGGGGTGTCACGTTCGTGACGCCCTCGCAGTGCCTTGCCCTGTGTTGAGTTGGAGCGATTCCCCCCGTTCTTCGTCTCCACGGGTGTCGCAGACGTGACGGGCGCGCCTCGGAGGCTAATCCATCTACAGTTCGGACACGTCCGTAACCAATGGAGGTACCGTCGGTTACGTCAACCCACAGAACACACGATTTTCACTACAACACGACCGTTCCGGCACATCATATGCCTTACAAGACACTGATCCCGCGTGAGGTACCTGTCCGGCGTCGGGATCGGGACGCGGCCTGATCCGCGAGCATCTGATGACGGTGTGTGGACGCGAGTGAGGCCTGTTGTGGAAGTCAACTCTTGAGGCTACCATGCGATCAGATCCGAGTGACTGGGCCTGCAGGGGGCTACGAAGCAAGAGGATCCGAGGATGCACTTGCCCGCTCGAGCTGTCGGCGGGCGAAGGAGGGCTCCAATGAAGACAATCGCGATTCTACTGGTCCTGACCATGGTGTCCATTGTGAGCCACGCGCAGGATGTTGAGGTCGATCCGTCCGGGGGGCGCGGTCTGACTTCCGGCGACTCCCTCGATGTATACGAGTTCCCAATCATCCCCGGGGCGCCCGAATGGCGTGGAATCCCCGGCATGCGCGGGAGTCTCGATATCTGCCAGATTCCGGGGGAGTTGCTGCGTGAGATGTCGACGCGAGGACTGGTCCACACGTGCTTGGCCTACCCTCGACGACACTACTGGCAGGTCTCCAGTCAGAACGTGCTAACGGCCATTCGCGGCACGATCGAGGGCTTCAACGGGCTTCGCGAGTTGATGCGGAGGCCAGATGCAGGCTCTGCCTTACTCGATGCGTACCGGAAGATGGATCCGAGTGCATTCGGGCCACATCCTTGGACGGAGGACGAGAGAACGCGCGCAAAGGACCTGTCCTACGTAGAGATGCTGCTCAGCCAAGAGGAGGTGCTCTCCGGTTTGGGGACTGAGGAAAAATACGATCTACTGGAGGTCTCCCAAGGCTATTTCTCAGCCAGGAACGAACACACATGGACGGTTTTTGGAACGGTCAATACGCTGATGGGCCGGACTCTGCTGAGCTTGGGCTACGAGCCGTTCGTGGAAGAGCATCTGGGTAGCGAGGTGCTTGGCCCGTTTCTTGAGGTCGGTCTGTCGCTGGCGCCTCACGAGGAGATCGTTGACCGTATCCGTCGCCACGCAGAGCAATGCCTCGCCGAGCGCAGGAAGGGGGAAAGCAGATGAAATCGAAGATCGTCTTGCTGGGCCTCCTCTGCCTGATCGGGAGTATGGGTTCCGCAGGCGTGAGCAGAGCCTACGACGACCATCCCGTCTACCACGTTCGCACCCCCCAGGATTCTGAAGTGCCCGACACGTACATGTGTGAGGAAGCGTCGGAGGAGCTTCTGACCCAGTGGCGCGCCGACTGCGAGGCGTACATCGCGGCGATGCTCTGGAGTGCGGAGATCATAGGGGATGCAACAAGAGCCTACAACTGCCACGCCTATGCTTGGCACGTGTCGGAGGGGGGAGACGACGTCTGGATCGGTTACTCGAAGGCAACCGCCGAGGACATCTACTGGCAAGACGGAAGCTATGTTTGGGCCTTCACTCATCCGCCGAGCCAGGCGACAGAGGATGACGGGTCCAAAATCAACTATCCGTCCGGCAATCACTCGGCCACTACAACGGGTGATCCGGGTTGGTTCACCTCCAAGTGGGGCGCGTGGCCCCTGGTCCGCCATGCATGGGACGAGTGCCCCTACGATGTCAGTGACGTCAGGGTGTACAGGGTCAACGACAATCCCGCGGCCTCCGTCCACGGATTCGCAGTGGTGGACGGCGTGGCGCGATGGAAGGTGTCAAGCGAGCACCGTACGAGCCACTACCGGATCGACGGGAGTCAGGGTCCGGTTGGGCCGTGGGATGAACTGGCGCCGGCCCTGCCGGCCGGGCCCGGAGTGCACGAGTTCCACCTTCCCGACGACGTGCACTCCTGGTACCGGCTGGTTGAGGTGGAGACGACCGGAAAGGAGATTGTCCATAGCCTCGCATGCCCCGCCGCGATGCGGGAGAACGTGGCGATGGCCGCCGAGGCACAGCCGAGCGTTGAGTTTCTGCGTGAGCGCATCAACGAGCTGAGGGAGATGCGTCGGGCGGAGATGCGCACGGTGTCCGCGGACTCAGACGCGACGCCGCACAAGCGTGAGTACGGAAGCGCCGTCGTCTTCTGTCCTCTGGATCTCCAGGATGCGATCGAGTACGCCTACGCCGGCTTCTGGGAGTGGGAAGGCTACACGGTTCATGTTGAGACCATCGAGAGCTTCCCTGCAGATCCGGATGCCTTCCGGACCCACCTGAAGAACAGGATCGCCTCTTGGGAGACCTTGGGCGTTCGCTACTTCATGCTTGTCGGAGACGCGAATGACTGGCAGTGGTTCGATCTGGATGAGCAGGGAGCAGAGTACTGGGTCGGTGACTGGCTAGACATCCACGCGGGGTACATCGCCGCCGGCTATCCCCCTGAGGGACAGCCCGACAACGATGTGATCCCGACATTCGTAGTGCCCGACACGCTGTCGCGTGGCCGGAACCTCGCCTTCATGACTCCCTACTGGATGACGGATCAGCCGTATCAGGACGTGGACAATGACGGTGTTCCTGATGTGGTGCTGACTCGTCTGCCCTTCAGCGACGAGTCGTCGGTCTTGGCGTTTTGTCTCAAGATGCAGGAGAACTAGATCGGTGACTATGGTGCGGAGTCAGTGTCGTTCTTCGTCGGTGACAGGGACCACGACGGTGTGGGTGACGGGCAGTTCGCCAGAGATACCGCGGACACAGTCGAAGCGGAGCTCCCGGTCGGAGCGACAATACGGCATCTGTACGAGTCGAGTGTTCCTGGCGACGCCGCCCGCAATACCGCGGCAGCCGACCATTGGAACTCATATCGTCCGGAGCTGCTCGTGATGCTGTCGAGCTACTCGAACCGGAGCTGGCCTGCCAACTTCTTCGATCAGACGAACTACTCCTACCCCTGGGACATGACGATGATCCATCCATACGGGACACATGCTGCGCTCGTCATCGGAGGTTCATGCGATGCAGCCGACTTCGCCCGGACCGAGGATCCGGGCTTCGGGACGCCGATCGCGCAGAAGTTCCTGGCAGCTTGGGACAGGGGGGCTGTGGGGTGGGTAGGGCCAACGGTGGGGACCTGGCAGTCCGGGAACAGCGTGCTGGCCCGGTACCTCGTGCAGGAGCTCTACGCGGATGTGGGTCGCCCGTCAGCTGAGTCATTCCTGGTTGCGGTGCAGAGGGCGCTTGGGGACTACGGGGACCAGATCGATGTTGCGAACACCGTGCAATCGTACGTGTTCCTCGGTGATCCCCTTTCGCGGGTGAACGAGACGCACGTGGCGACCGGTGTGCAGGAGGAACCAGCGCTGCTCTAGTTCGGACTGCTTCAGAACGTGCCGAACCCGTTCAACCCGGTGACGAAGCTGTCATTCGCGACGACCGAGACAGGTCCGGTGGAGTTCTCCATCTTCAATGTGCGAGGCCAGCTGGTCAGGACGCTTGTGAAGGACACGCTCCCAGCTGGTCGTCACGTTGCTGAGTGGAAGGGTGACAATGACGACTGCCAGCGTGTCGCGTCCGGCATCTACTACTGCCGGCTCTTCGCCGAGGGACGCACGGCGACCTGCACGACAGTCCTCCTGAAGTAGCAGGTCGCTGCAGGTGGAGCCCGCCTCTGGTGGGGGGCCACCGCTTGCGTGAGGAACTCGCCTCCCGTCATGCGTTGAGCCGACAGCGAAGACACTGCCGGCCAAGATACCCAAGAAAGGAGGTGAAACAGATGCGCAATCTCGTCGCGGGTCTCCTGATCGCGGTAGTCATGTACTCATCGTCCGATCTGGCAACGGCAACGGCGCCGTCATCGGAGGGGTGCCTCTCCGATGGTACACGAGGCAGCTTGCTCAGGCATACCAGGGTGTACCGTGAGTTGACTCCGATCAGGTCTGCATCCCACGTGCATACTGCGGCCGCACGTAGCATCGAGCTCATCCCAGGCGTGCGAATCTGGTGGGCAGGGCTCAGGCCATTCCAGATATGGGGAACGGGATACGAATGCGAATTCGAACCCGCCATCAGGGACAGTTCGAGCACGTGGACTGAAATCAAGGACCTCTACAGAAGGGAGAAACCGAGCGGCTGAGATCATCCTGGCACTAGTCAGAGGTACGGCCTGGCCCAGGCCGTACCTCTGCATGACGTGATCAGATGCCTGTGAACAGCCATAGTGCTGGACGGAGAATGGCGGCTGGAGTACAGTGCTGCACAGACCCCCCCGCCCCGTCATTCGGTCTACGCGGTAGCGCCGCGCAGTATTGGCGGCGAGAGCGGGCAGTGTGGGTTTCCGATGCATCGAGCCTGGCCTGAACTGACTCCAAGGAGGAACCATGAGGCTGATATCACTTGTGCTGACACTAGCTCTCGCAGCGCAAGGCGTGGTGGCTCCTCTGCAGAGACCCGCGGTCTTCGATGATGTCAGGGAACTTCGGCTCGACAATGGGATGCTCTTCCTGCTCTTGCCGCGCGATGGCGTGCCCATGATTTCGGGCCGTATTCTGGTCAAGGTCGGCAACGTGGACAACCAGGTCGGTCAGACCGGCCTGGCCCACATGTTCGAGCACATGGCCTTCAAGGGAACCGACCGTATCGGAACACGGGACTGGGAAGCGGAGCAGGTGATGCAGGACAGCGTCGAAGTGGTGGGGCTCGAACTCTCCCGGGAGATCTCCCAGCGCGCATACGCCGACTCCGCACGCATCGAGGTGCTTCGTCGCGAGCTGGACCGCCTGACCGAGGCGCAGATCGCTCTGACGGTTCCCGACGAGTTCCCCCTTGTTCTCGAGAGCCACGCCTTCGATTTCAACGCCAGTACGTCGGCGGATTTCACGGAGTACTACATGGAGATCCCTGCCAACCGGCTCGAGTTCTGGATGCTGATGGAGAGCGAGCGCTTCCAGCATCCGTCCTTTCGGGAGTTCTACCGGGAACTGGAGATCGTCAAGGAGGAGCGACGGGAGAGGGTCGAAGACGATCCGGAGGGCATGGCCTGGGAGCTGCTTCAGTCACTCGCCTTCACGGCTCACCCCTATCGGTTTCCCACCATCGGCTACATGTCCGATCTGGAGGCGTTCACCCCTGTGCAGGCGCGTGAATTCAGAGACAAGCACTACGTGCCCGCGAATGCCATCGGCGTTCTCGTCGGGGATTTCGATCCGACAGAGGCTGAGAGCCTCATCCGGGAGTACTTCGGGGACATCCCGGACGCTCCGGTTCCGCCACCCATCCCCACGCGGGAACCGCCGCGGCGGGGGATGCGTCGTGCGACCCTGAGGAAGGGGACAGAGAGCGGCGTCTTCCTGGCCTTCCCCGGCGTTCATCCTCGTTCGCGCAGAGCTTCCGCCGCGCGCTTGCTGTCCAGCCTTCTGAGCCGCGACAGGACCGGCCGGCTGAACAGGCGTCTGGACATCAAGCAGCACGCGGTCCAGTCTGTTTGGACATCACCCGACTGGGGGCTTAAGCGCTATCCCGGGATCTTCGCCATCCACGTCGTACCCCTGGAGGGCTTCAGCAACGACGACGTGGAGGGGCTGATCTGGGAGGAGCTCGGACGGCTTCAGACCGATCCGGTGAGCCCGGAGCGGCTGGAGGAGATCCGGAGCGCCTATCGCAAGGACTACTACTACAGTCTGGAGACCAACAGTGGACTGGCGGGTGTGTTGCTCCGCGCCCAGGCCACGCGTGGCGACTGGCGTTCCACCTATCAGCGATTCGACGAGTACGAGAGCATCACTCCGGAGGAGGTCACCGGCTTGGCGGCCGATCTCTTCCGGCGCGAGAAGGCCTCGGTCGTCTTCCTCGAGCCCGAAGAGGTGAAGGAGGCGGATCATGAATAGTCGGATGCTCTTCATCCTCCTGCCCACGATGCTGCTGGCGGGTCTGTCTAGTGCCGAGACGCCGCGCCACCCGGAAGAGCTCAGCTTCGAGCCCATCGAGTTTGAGATGGCCGAAGCCGAGCGCGACACGTTGTCCTCGGGCATCCCCGTCTTTCTGTACCAGGATGAGAGTCTGCCCCTGCTCAGCATCTCCATTCGTTTCCGCATGGGCCTCCGCTATCTCCCCGAGGAGTCCTTCGCGGCCGCCAGGCTTCTGGGGAGCGTCTGGAGGGATGGCGGGACCGAGAGCATTGCTCCGGATTCCCTGGACGAGCGTCTGGCCGGGAAGAACATCCGGATCTCGGCTTGGTCGGAGGAGACATCCGGAGGGGTCTCTGTCAGCATGGTCAGCGAGGATCTTCACGAGGGCCTTGAGCTCTGGCGAGAAGTCCTGCTTCGTCCTGGGTTTGATGAAGGCCGTCTGGAGCGAGCCAAGGGGAAGCGCGTCAAGTTCCTGCAGACGATCAACAACAGCCCGGGCAGGATCGCCGACCGGCATTTCTCCTACCTCGTCGATGGCGAGAGCTACCCCGGGAACTACCTGGAGAGCAAGGCGGAGATCGAGTCCGTCACGGCGGATGAGCTGCGAGGGCTTCACCGGCGTTTCGTCCATCCACGGAACGCTCTGATTGGTGTGAGCGGCGACTTCCAGGGCGACGAAATCTTGGCCCTGCTGGATGAAGTCCTGTCCGGTTGGGAAGTCGATGCGGGATTCTCGCTTCCCGTGAGAAGGGACTGGACGCCGAGGCCTGAGCCGGGCGTCTACATCCTCCCCGGCGAATACGCCCAGAGTCAGATTCGCGTGGGGCGGAAGGTGATGGATCTGGACCTGCAATCTGCCGACTACGCCGCGGCGACGATCCAGAACTACGCCGTCGGATTCGGCAGGATCTTCTTTCACACGCGGCAGGAGGGCCTTTCCTACGGATGCGGCCTCATCCTCGATGTGGGCGACGAGCACTCGACGCTCAGGACTCTTGGCTCCTGTAGGCCGGAGGTCACGGTCCAGCTCATCGAGGCCGTGCTGGAGGAAGCTAGGGGAGGTGGAACCGATCCTCTCAGCGACGAGGAGATCGAAACCTCGAGGAATTTCCTCATAGGAGACGTGATCCAGCGGAACGAGCGCGCCAGAGACATCGTGTCCCAGAGTCTCCACGATCTCGTCAATGACCGCCCCGCGGATCATCTCGAACGCTACTTCGAGACCCTGAAGCGGGCCGACCGCGAAGGGATTCAGCGGTGCGGGAGGGACTACAACCACCTTGCTGATTCTCTGGTGGTTCTGGTGCTGGGGGACCCGTCAAAGTTCGAGACGCCCCTGGAGAGCCTGGGTCTTGGTCCGGTCAGGGAGTTGGAGCCAATCCGCTTCGGCGAATAGGGGCTGCCGGGCGCATCCGCTGTCGGTCGATGCGGCACACGCGTTTCCCAATCTGTTCAATCCCACAGCACTGCCCATCGATTCCACCTTTTCCCTTGCGTGATACCTGAGATCTTGGTACATTCTCAAGGCTGTACCACTTGTAGGCCCGGTGCTCGAAAGAGCGTAGCCGGGGCGTGTGTTTTATTGCGTCCTGGTAGCGGGGTTCAAGGCTTTGCGTGTCCCGTATCTGCGACCCTCTTGTCTGTTGGGTCCAACGGTGTGGAACCCGACATCGCAGACACGTGCGGAGGGATTCAGGACCAGAATGTTCGAGCAGCTTTCGGATCGACTTCAAGGCGCATTCAGGTCGCTGACCGGCCGCGGGAGACTCAGCGAGGCCAACATAGAGGAAGCGCTGCGTGAAGTGCGGCGCGCCCTCCTCGAGGCCGATGTCAACTTCAAGGTCGCTCGGCGATTCGTTGATGATGTCAGAGCACGGGCTGTCGGTGAGGAGGTCCAGAAGAGCCTGACCCCGGGCCAACTGGTGGTGAAGATCGTCCACGAAGAGCTGGTGAAGCTCCTCGGTGGGTCGAGTGAGTGCTTCAGGGTACCGTCAGGATCGCCCGCGGTTATCATGGTCGTGGGACTGCAGGGGTCGGGTAAGACGACCTTCTGCGCGAAACTGGCGCGGTACCTGGAGAAGCGAGGGAAGCGTCCATTGTTGGCGGCGGCGGACACGTACCGTCCCGCGGCACAGGACCAGCTCGCGTCCCTGGGACGCCAACTCAGCGTACCAGTTCACAAGGGACAGAAGGGCGCCGATCCTGTCGAGATAGCGACAACGGCTGTCGCCGAGGCTCGAACGGCTGGACGCGACATCGTGATTCTCGATACCGCTGGACGTCTCCACGTGGACGAGGATCTGATGCTCGAGCTTGAGCGGATCATTGGGGTCACAAGCCCCGCGGAGATCCTGCTCGTGCTCGACAGCATGACCGGCCAGGACGCGGTGAACGTGGCGCAGGCGTTCGTGGAGCGAGTCAACTTCACGGGGGCGGTGCTTTCGAAGCTCGACGGTGACACCAGGGGGGGCGCGGCAGTTTCCCTCAGGGCAGTGACCGGGAAGCCGATCAAGTTCGCCGGAGTGGGCGAGAAGGTCGATGCGCTGGAGCCTTTCCATCCGGACCGGATGGCATCGCGGATCCTCGGGATGGGTGATGTCGTCTCGCTGGTGGAGAAGGTACAGGACGCGACCGATCTCAAGATGGCGGCCAGACTTGAGGAGAAGCTCCGGAAGCAGGCGTTCACGCTTGAGGACTTCCAGGAGCAGCTCCAGGCCCTCAAGAAGATGGGGCCGATGGAGCAACTCCTTGGAATGCTGCCGGGCGGAAACAAGCTCGCAGCCGGGGCCGTGGATGAGAGGGCGCTCGTTGGAGTCGAGGCCATCATCAGATCGATGACCCCTGAGGAACGACGACGTCCGGAAGTTATCGATGGAAGCAGGAGAAAGCGGATCGCCCGCGGGAGCGGGTCGAGCGTTCAGGACGTGAACCGCCTTCTCAAACAGTTCGAGATGATGAAGAAGATGATGAAGCAGTTCGGGAAGAAGGGGAAGAAGGGACAAGTCCCCGGTCTTCCGCCCTTCGGGTTCTAGGTGAAGAGGGTCCGGCAAATGTGCCGGAGGTCTTTGAGGAGGTTCTAAGAGTGGCAGTGAAGATCCGATTGCAGCGTAAGGGCGCCAAGCACAGGGCTTTCTATCGAGTGGTCGTGGCCGATTCCCGCTCGCCGCGGGATGGGCGGTTCGTCGAGCAGCTCGGTTACTACGATCCTCTCGTGGATCCGCCCGACATCAAGGTGGATACGGACAAGGTGATCGGTTGGCTGGGGAAGGGAGCGCAGCCGACAGATACGGTTCGCACGCTCTTCTCGAGTATCGGCATCATGCAGATGTGGCACGAGCACAAGCGGGGCAAGTCCCTCGATGAGCTCCGGCACATCGAGGAAGAGGCCCGACAGAAGCGCGAAGTCAAGGCAGCCATGGGCACGAGGAAGAAGGAAGAAGCCAAGGTCGCGGCGAAGAGCGCGGCAGCGAAGGAGGCCGAGAAGGAAGCGGCTGCCGAGAAGGCGGCTGCCGAGAAGGCTGCTGCTGAGAAGGCTGCTGCTGAGAAGGCTGCTGCCGAGCCTGTGGAAGAGGTGACGAACGAGTCCGACGGTGGCGAGAAAACTGCGGAGAAGCCTGAGGCCGGCGAGACGCCGGAGGCACCCGCAGATGATCCTCCCGCCGAGCCAGAACAACCCGCCGGCGAAGAGCAGGCGGACGCACAGGGAAGCGTTGACGGAGACGACACCAAGGCCGAGGGATAGAGGACGTAAGTCCTCGCTCCGGGGCCACACGTGACTTCTCAGTCTCCCGGAAAGGCTGGTGCGATGTTCGAGGAAGAGACCAAGGTTGCTGGAGAGACTGATTTCTGCCTTCTGGATCTTGTCGAGTACATAGCTCGCGGTCTCGTTACGATGCCGGATGAGGTCAATGTGACCGAGACCACGAAGGGCGACATGATCGTCTACGAGGTCAGGGTCGCAGACGATGACAAGGGGCGAGTCATCGGCAAGAACGGCAGGACCGCCAAGGCGATGCGTGCCATCGTAGGGGCGGCAGCGACGAAGGCCGAGCGCAAGGCCACCGTCGAGATCATCGACTGATTGGTGCCTGTGCCGGACCGATCCGTTTGGAGAGAGTAAATGAACGAACTCGACAACTGGATCGAGGCCGGTACTATCGTGCGTCCACATGGCCTTACCGGTGAGGTCGTCGTCGACATCAGGAAAGACCTGGCGGACCTGGTCTCGGATGCGTCGGTGCTCCGGGCAACGCACGGAAAGGGGAGCGAGCAGCTTCTCACCGTAGTGAGTGTGCGGGGGCATGTCAGGCGGCCCATCTTCAAGTTTGAAGCGTGCGGCACACGCGAGCAGGCAGAACTTCTGCGATCGTGGGTGCTCTGGGTGAGCAGGGAAGATCTTGGGGAGCTTGAGGAAGACCGCTGGCTTGTGCAGGACATCCTCGGACTGGATGTCGTCACGGATGACGGAGAGCACCTGGGCAAGCTTGTCGATGTGATGCCTCAGCCTGCAAGCGATATCTTTGTGGTGAATGGGAACGGGGAGGAGATACTTCTTCCCGTGATAAAGGAAGTGGTTCTGGATGTGGACGTGCCGGCCGGCAGAGTGGTCGTGCACCTGATTGACGGCATGAGGCGGGGGACGAAGTGAGGATCGACATTCTCACACTCTTTCCCGAGATGTTCGACGGGCCGCTGAGCGAGAGCATTCTCAGACAGGCACGAGAGAAGGGCATCCTTGACGTCAGGCTTGTGAACATTCGGGACTTCGCGCTGGACAAGCACAGGACGGCCGACGACTACCAGTACGGCGGCGGCAGCGGGATGGTGATGAAACCCGACCCGGTCCTGGGCGCTCTTGAGAGTGTGATGGTCGAAGACTCGAAGGAGTCCACCGCGGTTGTTCTGTTGAGTGCTCGTGGCCGTCTGTTCGATCAGGCGACCGCGCTCGATCTCTCCCGTCGCAGTCGTGTGGTTCTCATCTGCGGACGGTACAAGGGAGTCGACGAGCGAGTGCTTGACGCCGTCACGGACGAGATATCGATAGGGGACTACATTCTCACCGGCGGAGAGCTGGGCGCAATGATCCTGGTAGATGCCGTGACGCGGCTCATACCAGGTGTCCTCGGAGATATCGAATCGGCGGAGACGGATTCCTTCTACGAGGGGATTCTGGGACCGCCGGTCTACACGCGGCCCGAGGAGTTTCACGGAATGCGTGTGCCCGAGGTGCTTCTGTCCGGAAACCACGAGCGGATTCGTCGGTGGCGGAGGAAGCAGGCCCTGGGGGTGACGCTTGAACGGAGACCCGATCTGCTCGAGAAGGCGGATCTGACGGATGAAGACCGGGAGATACTGAGAGAGATGAAGGCGGAGCAGTAGCACGGGCCCACTGAAGAGGCCTCGATCCACATGGGAGTTTGGGAATGAACGAGAAGGTAAGAGAGATAGAGCTTCTGAGCGAGCGTACCGATGCGCCTGAATTCGCGATCGGTGATACGATCCGCGTAGACGTGCGCATCAGGGAAGGCGGCAAGGAGCGGACCCAGGCGTTCGAGGGAACAGTGCTTGCCAGACGAGGAAGTGGTGTGAACGAGACCTTTATCGTGCGGCGCGTAAGCCAGGGTATCGGTGTTGAGAGAATCTTCCCCCTGCGTTCGCCGAACGTCAAGAAGATCAGAGTCACACGCCGCGGCAAGGCCAGAAGGGCGAAGCTCTTCTACCTGAGGAAGAGGACAGGTAAGTCCGCGAAGACGAAGGCCAGGGGAATCTCCTAGCGTCCCTGATCTTGACCCCCTCGGGAATCGGCGTCCCCTTGTGACGGATGGGAGAGAAGGCCCATGTCCGACCTGAAGGTGGATCTGTCGGGTCTGAGCATTCGCAGCATACGTGAGATGGTCGCCGGAGTTCCTCCCGAACCCGGCGATTCTCTTTGGCTGGCGATGGAGGCTGATCCGCGCAAGGGCGTTCTTGAACTCGTGGAGGGTATCGGCAGGCGCCGGGCCGCCCAGGCGCGGGAGCGACGACGGATTCTGGAGATGCGCCGGCACGAGATGAAGCTCTGGGATGAGGGCGCTACGAGCGTGGCCGGAGTGGATGAGGTAGGACGCGGCCCGCTCGCCGGACCAGTCATGGCTGCGGCCGTTGTGCTTCCACGCGAGATAGCGCTCGATGGACTCAACGACTCCAAGAAGCTGACCCCCGAGCGCCGCGACGAGCTCTTCGGCGACATCATGAACACCGCTCTGGCCGTGGGCGTGGGAAGCGTATCTCACGAGGCAATAGACGAGATCAACATCCTCCACGCCACCCTGAGGGCAATGCGAGACGCCGTGAACGACCTCGTCTTGCGTCCCGACCACGTTTTGGTCGATGGGTCGCACGCGATTCCTGATGTAGAAACTTCGCAGACGAGCATCCAGCGGGGAGACGAGCGCTCCGCTCCGATTGCGGCCGCCTCTATCGTGGCCAAGGTCACTCGTGATCGGATGATGGTCGAGATGGCGGAGAAGTACCCGGGATACGGATTCGCACGTCACAAGGGTTACGGAACACCGGAGCACATAGCCGCGCTGACCAAACTCGGCCCGTGCAGCATCCACCGTCGCTCATTCAGAATCGTGCTCGAATCGGCGGGTGGCTTCTCCCTCAAGTACAACCAGTTCCGGCGCGGTCTCAAGGCCTCCCTGACGCAAAGCGATCTCGACGCAGTCGGGTCGCTCATTGCCGCCGACAGTGATGAACTCGACCCCTACGAGCTCACACGTCTGCGCGGCCTGTACAAACGCTGTGTCGTGCGCCTGCGCACGAATCTGACCCGCAAACGGTAGCCGCGCCCCACAGTCGATCCGGTCCGGAGGCGGCAGCCAAGCTCCCCATTCGATCTGACCCTTAACCGATAGCCAACCCCCACATTCGAGTCTTTCCCACGTGCGCCTCAAGCGCAGAACCCCCTTGTGGTCCCCTGTCTTTCTCACGCCCCAAATCGGGTGGCAATGGACAGACGCGCATCAGGCACCGTCGCCGAGCGGATGGCCGCGGCGTTCCTTCGGCTCAACGGATACAGAATCCTTGAACACCAATACAGGTATCGCACGAAGGAGATCGACATCATCGCCTGGGACGGACATCGGGTGGTCTTCGTCGAGGTGAAGTTCAGGCGGTCCGGTCGATGGGGAACACCCGGCGAAGCAGTCGGCGCCAAGAAGAGAAACCAGATCCTGTTCGCGGCCCGCGGGTACCTGCGTGAACACTCGGTTCACGACGTAGGCTGCCGGTTTGATGTGATTGAAGTGCTCCTCACGGATGGTGGATTGGGGCTTCACCTGAACCACATCCCGGGGGCGTTCGGCGAGGGGGGATGACTGTGCTTTCGATCGTACTGAGTGGGGGAGTGAGCGGCATCGATGGGTACGTGGTCAGGGTCGAAACTGATGTCACGCGGGGACTGCCGGCGTTCGCGACCGTGGGGTTGGGTGACAGCGCCGTGCGCGAGGGCCGTGATCGTGTCGCGTCCGCGATTCGCAACGCGGGGTTCCGTTTTCCGATGGACAGGATCACCGTCAATCTTGCGCCCGCGGGTGTCAGGAAGGAAGGGGCCAGACTTGATCTCCCTATAGCGCTCGGTCTTCTGGCGGCCACCGGTCAGATCGATCCCGGGGCGCTAGCGCGCATGGTTGTTGTCGGGGAGCTGGCACTGGACGGGTCGACAAGACCCGTGAGTGGCGTGCTGCCCATCGCTCTGAGTGCCGAGCGAGAGGGAGTGAGGTCGATCATGGTGCCCTCGGGCAACGCGGCAGAAGCATCCGCTCTCGAAGAGCTGCGTGTCCTTCCCGTCGCGAGTCTTGGGAGTGCGGCCAGAGTGCTGTCGGGGGGAGACGTGGATCCTTGCCCACGGGCGCCTCGAGCGGTTGCTTCCGACATGGCCGGGTGCGACCTGAGCGACGTCAAGGGCCAGCGCTTCGCGAAACGTGCGCTCGAGATAGCTGCTGCCGGCGGTCACAATCTTCTTATGGTCGGTCCTCCGGGCGCCGGCAAGACCATGCTGGCGAGGAGGCTACCGACCATCCTGCCGTCGCTCACACGCGGCGAGTCCGTGACAGCTACGGCGATCCACAGCGTATCCGGACTGCTTCCTCCCGGGAGTGGTCTCCTGGAGACGAGGCCGTTCAGGTCGCCGCACCACACCATCTCCAGCCCTGGGATCATAGGAGGCGGGCGCGTTCCCCGTCCGGGGGAGGTCAGCCTGGCGCACACGGGTGTTCTCTTCCTGGATGAGCTTCCGGAGTTTCGTCGGGACGTGCTCGAGGCGCTTAGGCAGCCGCTTGAGGACGGGTACGTGACCATCGTGCGCTCGATGATGACGGTGCGCGTTCCGGCCTCATTCGCACTCATCGCGAGCATGAACCCGTGCCCGTGTGGTCATCTCGGCGACCCGGGAAGGAAATGTCTGTGCACCGCCCAAGCCGTGCGGCGGTATCGTCTCAAACTGTCAGGCCCTCTGCTTGACAGGATCGACATCCGAGTGCCGGTGGCCGCACCCGGAGTCAAGGAACTCCAGGAGAGAGGGGAGGAACCCGAGTCTGCGACCGTTCGTGGACGTGTGGAGGCGGCGAGGGAAATGCAGCGCGAGCGGTACAGCGATCTCGCCGATGTGTGGTGGAACGCGAGCGTTCCAGTGGGAATGCTGATTGAGCGGGCAGGGGCGCACTCGGGGGCGATTGAGGCTGCGGGTGCGGCAATGGACAGGCTCAGGCTCTCAGCCAGGGCCTACCACAGGGTTCTCCGCGTGGCTCGAACGATCGCGGATCTGGCGAGCGAGGAGACCGTTCTAGCCCTCCATGTTCTGGAAGCCCTGCAGTACAGGGGTTCCGGGCAGGACGGCGGCTGAGAGTGATGCGTGAGGCATCGATCCTGTGGTTGGCGCGCGGAGGCCGGGCAAAAATGGACACGTTTA
This sequence comes from uncultured bacterium, assembly GCA_964521425.1. Classification (GTDB taxonomy): domain Bacteria; phylum Joyebacterota; class Joyebacteria; order Joyebacterales; family Joyebacteraceae; genus Joyebacterum. The sequence goes on along the minus strand of CAZFRO010000026.1, from coordinate 485 downwards.
TGCTACTAACCGTATCCGAGAGGCTTAGGAGTGACTGCAATCATGCGGCAGTACCATGCGTAAGTGGTGTGCGGGGGAGACGATACCCACAGACAGGTCCCCTCGTGTACCGTGCTGAGAACTCGGGAGAGTGCGTTTTGCGCCTGCCGGATGTTCCGTGCAATGAGAACGATTCAATTGAGCAACCAAACAGCCAGATTGTTGAGGAGGGACGTTTATGCACCTAGGGGCAGGGTAGGGCCCTGCTTCTGAAGCAGAGAGTTCAAGTTGAAGGTGATAGCGTAGTCTCAATACTGGAGGAGTAGAGAATGAGGACGTTCATAGTCGCAGTAATGATCCTGGTCTTCTGCATGGGTGTTGCTTCAGCCAAGACCCAGACGGAGTACCCGGTAGAGTCGTTCAAGGGTCCGAACAGGGCCAACACGCAGTTCGGCTACTTCGACATGACTGATGTGACGGGCTTTGTGACGGTCGACAACACGGCT
>CAZFRO010000025.1:0-36858 GCA_964521425.1 uncultured bacterium | reverse complement strand
GTGCCCAAAGACACAATCGGCTTGACACCGACCGTTCCATATCACTTCAAGAGCAGCATCTTCTGCTCTGACATCTTGGCTTCTGTAGCGACGCGCGTGAAGTAGACGCCACTGGCCAGCCCACGACCCTTGTCGTCTCTGCCGTCCCAGCGCACCGCATGCTCGCCACTCGGCAGAATCCCCCGGTGCAGGGTGCGCACCAGGCGTCCGGTCACGTCATAGACGTCGACCGTAACGTCGTCGGACTGCCCGAGCGAGAAGTAGATCTCGGTCCGCGGGTTGAACGGATTGGGAACGACACGCACTCCGTAGAGCGCAGACAGAACCTCAGGCGTCTCGTCTGCGACACCCGTGGGACCCTCGTTGGCAGCACCTGGGGTCGGGTTCACCATCTTGTCCCAGCGTGTCTCGCCATCGTTGATCCGCCCCTCACTCACGTCGGGCAGCTGCTCCGCGAAGTCGTAGAAGTCCAGTCCCGTCTCCATGTCGACGGCCGTGAACATGATCACTTCACCGGAAGACGTGAAGGAGAAGCCCAGCTCAGTCTCGTCAAAGACGATGAAATCACCGGCAGCAAGCACGGTGCTCGCGGGAATCACAAACTTGAGCGGGGAACCACGATTGTCGGACAGATACATACCGCTGATATCCACGGCGGAGGCGCCTCGGTTGTAGAGCTCTACCCAGTCGTCGACTGCCATCGTGTCAACGCTTGTCGTGTGGAACTCGTTGATGCAGACGTCCGAAAGGAAGGCCGAGACGTTGCTGGCTTCCGGCGTGGGTGTGACGAGATACTCGGGTGAGTAGCCAAAGGAGTAGTGAGCGCCCCTGGCCGGTCCCAGATCGGGTACGAACCCGATTGCGATATCGGCGTCACACAGCCCGAACTTGAAACCGTGAATCTTGGCGTTGCCCATGTCCTCGCTGTCGTAGAGACCGATCTCCTCGCCACCGCTCGAGAGCTTGAATGACGCATGCAGCGGGCCGTCCAGGGGATCCTTGTCGGCCCAGACGAGCAGAAATTCGCCCGGCGCCAACGAATACCCGGGCGGGATGGGCCACCCGTGTCGGTCGCCGAAATCGTCGGTCAGGTACATGCCCTCCAGGTCCACGGTCACGTCGCCTGGATTGTAGATCTCAACCCAGTCTTCGAACTCACCCATCTCATCGGTGATCCCGGTATCGTTACTCGAGACGATCTCGTTGATCACCAAGAGCGGGATCTCGTGGCCGACCGTATAGGCGCGGTACTCGGCGGGCGCATCGCTGGGCCAGGCATTCGTCTGAGAGATGTCATCAGTGGCCACGGCGTAGTACTTGACCAGAGTGTCGTCCAACTGCGCCGGGATAACGGCGCCGAAGAGGGAGTCTCCGGCTGCGCCGTCACCGTGGGCGCCGTCGTCGAACATGGACTGCGGCACATAGCCTGCGCCCAGGTCGACGAACAACTCCACGGAAGCCAGGCCTTCCTCGTCGAAGGCGATGACGGTGACCGTCACATCATCGGCTGCCGTCGGAAGACGGATGTCTCGCGAACCGTCGTTGCAGATGGGACCCGCGTTCGTCGCGTAGGTGCTGTTGATAACGCCGGGGGTGCCACCGTCGGGCACACTTGGATCCCAGCTCGACCCCAGCGAGTTGTCCATCGCCGGATTGACCAGCTCAAGTGACGGTCCGTTGCCGTCCGGCGAGGACGGCCAGGCGCCGCCGTCGTCGTATTCCACGAAGTCATGCAGAACTTCCTCGTCGTCGAAGATCTGGACCTGATCGCCACCGTTGCCGAAGCCAAAACCCAATCCACCGGAGTCGAAGTCGTTCGGGTTGAGATTGGTCACGCCCGGGAAGTTGGCGATGAAGGCCGTGTCGTCGGAGGCTATGACGAGGTACTCGCCCGCGCCGAGCATGCCTTCCAGATAGCACTTCGGATGGAGGATATCATCGTCGAGCAGGTACCAATCGTAGAGATTCACCGATGTCGTCCCTGCATTGTAGATCTCGATGTACTCCACATCCGGATCCAGGTTGGAGTTGTACATGATCTCGTTGATCACAATGTCAGCCATGACAGGCGTCGCCGCCAGGATGACTGCCAGCGTCATCAGACCAAGGATGCTCTTACTACATTTCATCATCTCACCTCTTCTTGTTTGGCAGCTCCACGGCGTAAGGACAACCTTCTCTCTTGAACCGGACTGGGTACCGACTCGGCGCAGCACACGAACCGCGATAGTGTCACGCCGTAGGTGGTCTCTGTGGTCTCGTCGGGGGTATCCCGTGTGCGAGGCGACCCGGGGGGAGCGCCGGCAGACACTCCCCCTGATCGTCAGGAAAGACTATCTGTACAGGCTCTTGACAAGGCCCCAGGTGGACTGCTCGACGGGGGAGGATTCGAGCGCGCACGGGGTACCACCGTCAATGCCGACTCCCCAGCAGCCGGCGTCGCTGAAGTCGTCACAGTCGAAATTCACCAGCACGAGCGTCGGACCGTCGCCGTCGGGCTCCGGCGGCCACGGCGGATCGTCCGTGTAGGTCATCTCGTAGACCACGGCGTCGAACTCATCCAGGATGAAGATCGTATCGCCGCCACCACCCAGACCGAAGCCGTTGCCAGCGGGATCGTGAGCGTTCGCGTTCAGGCAGTCAGCATCAGGGTACACGGCGCCGAAGTCATCGAAATCGGCGACCACGACCAGAATTTCGCCTGGATCCAGCGTGCCGACCAGAGCACAGTGGGGATGCGTCTCGTGGGGAACTCCCGGCTCGCCGTCGACCATGTGCAGACCCGTCAGGTCGATCGCGACCGCACCTCTGTTGTACAGCTCGATCCAATCACCGCCGTCGTTGTTGTCCTTGTACATGAATTCGCTGATGATCAGGTCCTGGGCGGAAGCGACGCTGGGAAGAGCGACAACGGCCAGAATTATGAGTGCCGTGCGCATTGTTGGACCTCCTGTTGGTGTTGGCTACTCGCTCCTTCCTCCCCTGCCGAGGAGCGGAGCAGTTTGGGCAATTCGTCTGGCAACCCGAATTGCACATATCACTATGATTCACTACTCGCACCGCAGGTACACATATCACGAGCTGATCATACCATTCTTGAGTGAGCGAAACAATACATTTTCTGCAAGCTGGTGTTGATCCCTCCGTCGCGAAATGGTATGATGACGCCTAGGGGACAGGTGGCGCCTATCGCGCCACGCGACGGTCCCCTGCTTCTTTGCATGGAGGATGCACATTGCCATCCACAGTCGATCGTTCACTTGTTAGACTCATAACAATCGCTGCGGTTTCTGTCGTAGCGGCACTTCTCGCCGCGGCGACACTGGTCTCCGCGCAGGAACCGTGGCCGGCAGAGCCCATCTCCTCAGCGGTCAACCTCACCCAGATCGAGGGACCGGGCGACAATGACTTCTATTCAGACATGAGCGGCGCCGTCTGGAACCCCGTGACAAGGACTCTCTGGGTCTGTCGGAATGGACCCGGCGGAGACAACTCGAAGCTGTGGGCCGTCGTTGAGGATGGTGGCGGCAGCTTCGAGATTGACTATCGCGGAGGGGATCGCGGTGAGTGGACGGGCTTCGGCGATTTCGAGGGCGTAACGCAGGCCGACTTCGATGAGGACGTGGTCTACACGATCATTGAGGGCGAGGAACATGTCAAGGCGTACGATGTCTCCACCTACGGCACGGCATCCCTCCTGAACGACTGGGACACGAGCCCGTACCTGCCCCGCTCAGGAGGCGCGGGCGCCGAGGGGATCACGTTCGTTCCCGATTCCCTCCTTGCAGCGGCCGGGTTCGTCGACTCTGACGGCGTCCCGTACGTGAGTTCGGGCGGAATGGACGGACTTGTGTTCATTGGGCACCAGAATGGCGGCGGCATCTTCGTGTTCGACCTCGACCGCACGACGAACGGATTCGCCTTCATCGGCGAGTACCAATCGGGCTACGACGAAGTCGCGGGGCTCGAATTCGACCGCTCGACGGCCGAACTCTACGCCTGGCACGACTCGAACTTCGACATCCTGTCCGTCTTCGACCTGACCTCGGAGGAGGTCCCCGGCGAGGACTACAGGGACCTGAACGCGGTGCGAAGATTCCTGGGACCGAGCAGCGAGAACAACGAGGGGATCGCCGTCATGTCTTCGGACGACTGTCTCGAGGGCAAGCGCTCATTCTTCATGACCGTCGACGATGGTGATGAGGAGTCGCTCTTCTGGTACCGAGAATTCGCGGACGGATGTTCTTCAACGGGGGTGTCCGCGCCGGGTGGAACATCTGGCGTAGGCTCCGAGATTCACCTCTCTGCCCGCCCGAACCCGTCACAAGACACAACGATGGTCTCGTATCAGCTCGCGGCCGCATCGGACGTGTACCTCAGGGTCTTCGATGTTATCGGACGTGAGGTTCGCACGCTGTACCTGCCGACCCAACCCCCCGGCGAGCATGTCGTGACCTGGGATGGCAGAAGCCAGAGCGGCGAGATGGTCGGAAGCGGCGTCTACCTCCTGCGCATCGAGGCGAGCGGGACGGCCGCGGGACAAGGAACCACCACCGTCATCGGGCTACGCAAGACGACCGTCGTCAGGTAGGACGGCGGAAAGCCCGTGCGCACTCCTTCCCTCTCACCCCTCGCTCAATCGGTACTCTTCCCCACGGCAACGTAGTTGGGAGCGTTCTTCGGTGACTTCCCACCCTTGACGGTGTGGTAGTACGCATAGGTCATCGGGGTCTCGTCGGACAGAACGTCTCCACCGATAACTCTGCCGGCAAACACCGTGTGGGTACCCAGGTCCATCTGATCGATCAGCTCGCACTCCACAAAGGCCACGGCGGAATCCAGAACGATCGGGACGCCGTTCTTGCCTTCCCTGACGCTGACCCCCTCGAACTTGTCGACATCTCGCCCGCACCTGTATCCGAAGCCGGCGATGAGGCCTATCGGTGCTTCTTCCGACAGGACTGAGAGCGTGAAGACCTTGCTCTCCTCGATGAACTCGTGAGTCAGATTGTCGTGGCTGACACAGACCGTGATGGTCGCCGGATCCGCGGTCGACTGCACAGCGGCATTGGCGATCTGCCCGTTGAACTTCCCGTCCTTCCCGGAGGTCAGTATGTACAACCCGTAACTGATCTTCTGCAGTGCTTTCGGGTTCATAAACTGCTCCCCTGAGTGTAGAATCCAAAGACCATCGCGTTTCAACATCCTGTAACTTGGAGAGTAGCATGAGCAGGACGTTTCGGCGAACTGCCATACCGCCACTTCTGGTTCTGATGCTCGCTCCTGTCGGAAGTCGCATGGGTGCATCTGCGGCTCGGGCTGAGCTCTCCCCCACGTCACCCTGCGCCCCAGGCAATACGTTCATCGAGCTCGCCCCAATCGGCGCATGGAACCGGTCGATGGCGTCTTTGAGATCGAGCGGTGGGTGACGCCGGACGGCGGAAGGACATGGACAAGCGAACCGGTCACCTGCGGGTCTGAGAAGGACAACACCCGGCCATGCGTCCCGCGAGGACACGGGCCCGGTGGCCCGGATGTCATCTGGATGTACGGCGACTGCATCCACTACCGCGACCATGAGGCCTCGATGAGGATGCGTGTGGTGCGATGACCCGTCACCTCGTGAGGCGACCCTCCGGTCCGGGATGACAGGTGAATTCCCGAGCTGCAGGCGTTGGGTCCGAAGCCCACAGATCGTCGTGGGCCCAGACCTCGAACCGGTGTGTTACGTCAAGAGGACCGAAACTGGCGGCGGTCTCGTCGGCTCCCAGGCTGTCCTGCGACGCCACTTCAACCCAGTCGAAGCTGATTCGCTGGAAGAGTACGTACCCGTAGCCCATGATTTCGCCATCACTGTCGGAACCGAGCCACTCTATATCGACGAAGCAACCTGCTATCCCCGCCGGCCCTTCTGTAGTCTCGGTCTCCGGGAGGACGTTGAAGGCCGAGAACGAGACCGTGGCCGAGATGCAGAACATGCTCCCTGTCTTCGGGGGGGCGATCATCGATACAGCGCCTTCACAACACCCCACGACACGTCAGCAACAGGCGTGCTGTTCAGACATCCCTCGGGCGGCTCCATTCCCACGCCGACGGTACCCCCTGTCTGGAAATCCCCGTAGAGGAACCACGTGACAGCTTCACCGTAGCAATTGATCATGGAGTTGCCCGCCGACACGTGAGCGGCAGGCGTGATAGTACCGGGCCCCCCGAGATAGAGGTACTCCACCGAGGCGATGGGAATGAGGCCGAACTGATTCGGTGTGGCGCACTCTCCGGGAGGTGTGCTCAGAGTCCAGCCGGGATCTTCGATGTCACCGGACTCCGGCCCGTACAACCAGCTCGTCTGTCCGAGCTTGACTCCCTCGAACGTGCGATCGAAGCGGAGAGAGATCTCCGTGATGCCGTCTTCGGTGAACAACCCGAGGTCCCCGAGGTACACGGTCACAGCAAACGTCTCGTTCTCGAGCGGCCAGATGCAGTTCGCACCACCACCGACGTCGAAGTAGAGATAGTCCGTCGCAGGTCACGGATTCGCGAAGGCGACTCCGGAGACACACACGACTATGAGAGCGATCACTACGTAGCGCATATCAACCCTCCTCTGCATTCACTGCCGCAGCTGTGCAGTGTCGATGAGGGGTCGAGTGACACGGTCCGTAAGATCATGTTACTCCTGCATTGCTCACAAATGCAACCGCCGCAGAGGTCGAAATCCGGGCTTCGAGAAGGGGAAAAGCCATGCTACGCTGCGAGCGCTTCGAAGGAGCGACAGGCTCCATCATGCGGTGCCTGCCCGCTCATCACGCTGCATAGAGACGGGAGGCGGCACATGAGACCGATCCACCTACTCTTGGCGATTCTCGCGCTGGCGGCGGCCGGGTGTGCGAACCCGACATCGTGCCCGGAAGGCGATGGCCCCGGGACGCCTCCGATCTTCGTTTCCATCGTCACGCACAACGAGGAGCCCCTGTCAGGGATCTACCCCGACTTCGTCGCCGACGAGGCCGCGTTCTGGGAGCACCGCGCCAAGGTGGTCGCCTTCGCCGACATGCTCGCTGATGAGGGAGTCGAATTCAACTACGAGTCCGACTGGAACTTCCTCAAGGCCGCGGCCATGTATGACACCGGGACCGTATCCACAAACGGGAAGAACTTCCTCCGCTTCCTCAAGGAAGATCTGGAGTTCGGAATCGACCCCCACGCGCACGAGACCAGCCACAACTACGCGGACGTGGCGTTTCTGATAGATGATCTGGGCGTCGAGCCTTCGAGCATCACGGGAGGGTTCCTCTGCTTTCCCCCGATCTCCTCCAAGGTCGAGTACCTGAGAGACAACCTTCACGGCTGGGTGTACGACTTCGACTGGCAGGCCGAGGTCCTGTGGGGCGGTGCGACGAGTCATCATGAGGACGAGGACAGCCTGTGGATCTCCGGAGTGTGGAAACCCCAGGACGACTTCCACTACCTGTCCCATGATGATGCGGCCCCTTTGCCCTGCATCGGAGGTTTCAGACCTCGTTGGGAAGGGCTGGACAGCCTCCTGATCCTGCAGGCAGCGGGAGAGCTGACCGAGGACCGAATCTACACGCAGTCCATCATGATCACGCAGATCAACCTGGTCTCTAACCCCGGGAGCATTGGGGAGTATCGCCAGAAGATCATCGAGTACGCCCCGTACGTGGACGCAGGGTTAATCCGCTGGGTCCAGCTCGGCGAAGTCATCGGCATCTGGGAGAACGAGTACGGCTCGCAGCCGAATCTGTTCTCCTGGCTCGAGGGCGACTTGAGCCCCTAGGCGTGCGCGCGGTCACTGATCCAGAAGCTCGCCGTGCTGCTCACGCAGCCACAACAGGACGCTTTCGCGAAGACCCACCACGAACTCCGCGAGTTCCCGGGCGTCAGCTGGATTCACTGTTCCCGCCGCGTCGTACTCGATGATGTTCCGTTTCTTGCGACAGACCTCAAGGTAGGCAACGTCCGCGCTCCGATCTGGCCCTAGAATCAGACCAAGCGCCTAGATGGTCCTGTAATGCTGGAGGTTCCTCTCAGCTCGGTAGCCCTCAGCATAAAGCAGGGCAGTGCAGAGCCTCAGCGCAGCGTTGTACGCGATCCCGAATCGCCAGTCGGCGGAGATATCGCGTCGCGCATCAGCGAGATCGCGCTCCACAATCCCGAGCAGACCGGCGATCTCATCCCTACTGGTCGAGTGTGAACGAAGCCACCCGCTATCTGCCCAGTCGCGCAAGCTCATCCTCGTCCCCCACGACGAACAGTTTCTGGGATTTCAGAACCCGAAGCAGGAAGTGGTCCCCGGACGCCCATCGCCGCCTCAGCTCGACCGCATTCATCACGTGCGGATTCACCTCGCGGCCGATCCGCTCAGACACGCCGACCAGCAGGCGAGAGAGCTCCTTGAGCCCCATTTCTCCGACGACCATCAGGTCCACGTCGGATTCCCCGCCCTCATCGCCGCGAGCGACTGATCCGAATACAAAGGCAACAGAGATCGCCTTCACGGCCAGGGCCTGCCGGAGTATGTCGGCGAGGCCGATCGTCTTCAGCACTAGATTGCGGATGTCGTTGTATAGCGGATGGGTTCGGTTGGCACTGTAGTAGAGACGGTTGCCATCTCGCCGAGCGGAGACAAGGTCCCTATCCTCGAGCTTCTTGAGTTCCTGACTGACAGTCCGGATCGCCAGTCCGGACCGGCGCTCAATCTCACGAACGTAGAGCTCCTCGGCTGAGATACCGAAGAGAAGACGGAAGATCTCTGCCCTGGCCCGGGAGAACAGTATGTCTGGTAGTAGTTCCATAATTGTCTGGTCAAAGCATACAATTGTATGCCTGAAGCAGTCAAGCGTGAAATCGCGCCCTACTGCGGGTCCCCCACGAAGAACCGCACGGACCGCTTCTCCGCGAAGTCGTAGCCGAGATCGAGGAGCGTTTCTCCCTCGGTGTTCAGAATCCTCAGCGCGCCGTTCTCGCCGATGCTGTCGGGGGCCGAGCCCCTGAGCCACCAATGACGGATGAGTCCGTCCTCTTCGCTGTCAAGGAACTCGAGCGTGTACGCTCCCGGATCCAGGTGGATGCGGTCGTCGTAGACGGTGTCGTCTTCGAACGCGACGCGGGAAGCTGCGACGATTCCATCGCGGTCGGTGATCGTGTAGCTGTTGTCGGCCGCGCGCCCGAAGCCCGGCGTTTCAACATGAACTATGAAGTCGGGCGGAAGCGTGTGTGGCGCGGCAACCGAAACAGCCAGGCGGTCGTTCCTGGCGTGCTGGTCTTCTCCCCCATTGGGCCGATCAAGTTCGACCACGAATCGGGAGCCATGGGCCAACCCGGTCCAGTCGGGCGCGGGCAGCGTGACCGTCTCCGCGGTGAGGAACGGCAGCTCACCCTCCCAGTCGAAGCTGCTCCCGTTCCTTCCCTCCAGGCCGTACTGGATATGGACCGACTGCAGCGTCTCGGACCCCAGGTTCCGGATGCGGACGATCGCATCGCCCGAGACGGGGTTCAGGCGCCGGTACTCACCGTGCGACGAGGGTGCCAGGACATCGATGACGGCGGCGTCAAGCTCGAAGCTCAGCGGTCCGTAGGTGAAGAGCTGGTGCGCCACGAGGAAGCGGCCGTCTGCCTCCCCGTTCTCCGAGTCGTAAGGCTCAACCGCATAGTCAATGAGTGTCGTCTCGCCCGGCTTCACCCAGGGGGTCAGCTCGTGATCGTGTGTATCGACGAAGGTGCCTGGGCACCAACCCGCGCGGTCGAACTGCCACGTGCCGCCCTGCGGATGGACCGGGTTCATGCCGCAGTCACGCCAGACGGTCCATCGGAAACGCTCGAAGCCGCCGACCAGAAGCGTGTGCTCCTTCGGATCCCATTCGCAGCAGTTGTGGGGCCCGGCGTGCCCGTGCCCAGAGATCCGCGAGCGTACCATGAGCCCGTTCGCATCCTGGTCGCGTGTGAGCGTCAGAGGCTCGATGGCGATCCCATCGGCGAGGTCACCGTACCGGTGGTTGCCGTACTGCCAGAGGTTCCGGATGTCGCGGACCTCCCGTGGCGGCGTGCCCTCCACGAAGACGAACTTGAGATCCAGGACTTCGAAGGTGTTCGCGGCAGCCAGATCGACCTCGCCACGCAGGAGCGGAGCGTAGTCGGTCACGTCGTAGATCCATGTGAAGCCGTTCTCACCGAGATCGAGGCCCTTGCCGTACGGCGTGATGAAGCGGGCGACCTCGTACGACTCGACGACCTCGAACGGTTCGCTGTACCAGCTCCATTCCTTCTGATCGAGGACCAGGGGATCCTCACACGGCTGCTCCTTGAGCAGACTCCCGTCGCCATCGAACCACGAGTCGTAGGCGGGCCAGACGTCCATGATTTGTGTGACACGCGTCGGATCATCCTCGTCCTCGTAGAGTCCCACGCTCAGCCTGGGAGCGGGGATGCTGTCTGTACGAAGCAACGCGCGCGGCCCGGCCTTCACATCGGCGCGCCCAACGAGCCCAAAGGGAATGCGCTGCGGCTGCCCGAAGCTCGTGCCGTCGTGGCCGTGTGGAGAGCTGTCGACCACGCGACCGTCGTCTAGATCGGCGGGGTCATCGAAGCGGTACTCGATGAGCAGGTGATCGTAGTGCGGATGCTCACCGGTCACCGGAGTGTGCCGCCAGGCGGCAATGGTCTCCCGATCGAGCGCCACGTCCCAGACGCGAATGTCGTCGAGGCCGCCCGCGTACCAGCCACCGCTCCGGTAGAGATTCGCGCCAATGATGAAGTCATCGATCGGTGGAATCCCTTTCTTCATGTTACCGGCCTGGTGCCAGAGTTCGCCGTTTAAGTAGATGGCCATGTCGCCCGTCCGGGCGTCCTTGGTGAAGGCCCAGTGGTTCCAGCGCCCCTTGTAGTCGGCGGGCGCCGCATGCTTGCTCAGACGGTTGTTGTTCCCCCCGAGCCTGCCACCGGCGTCCCAGTAGACGCTGCCGGTACCCCACGGCAGATGGATGTTGACAACGCGGCCGCCACTCTCCCCCGCCTCGATGATGTGGTCATTCACGGGCTGCGACGCATCTCCCCGACACCAGAACGAGATCGTCAAGCTCGAGTCGACACCGGCCACGGCAGCAGGGGGCACGGTGATGCAGTCGGTGCCGTTGAAGCGGACGTAGTGATCGTCCGCGACGGGGCCGTCTGGGTCGTCCCAGTAGGTGAAGTGGTGAGAGCGAGGCTCGATGCTGTAGCTGAACTTCGCCGGGGCGTCCCCCTCGACCCTGAAGGACGGATGCGTGAGGAGCGTAGAGTCCATCACACCGGTGTGCACGTGAACCACGGTCTGCGTGGTGACGTCCCACTCCCCACACGGGTACGGATCGCCCACGGTCGCCTCGTCGCACCTGAGCGTGTAGTGCATGACGATGCGCTCCCACGTTCGTTCGTCGTCTGGAAAGTCGAACGTCGCGCGGCGGGTCTCGATGTCGGAGAACGTGAAGGTCTGAACCGCGAGCGTGTCGCCGGGGGCTGCGCACGCTGCACGGGGCAACCACGGCATGAGGACAATGAGCAGACAGACGACAGTAGCGGCCTGTTGGATCGGCTTGAGCTTCACGGCGGATGCTCTCCTCTGAGAGAAGGGGATGTCGGAGCGCGGTGCACGGCCATCGCGCAGCGCAACGGACTCCTTGCCCTCTACGGTACCGCAAGCGGCAAGAGATGTCTCTCGTCCATTGGCACAGAATGTGGTATTTTACGGTGTTACCTCCAGCCGTCCTCGTTCTCCCCCCGAGCGGTCACCAGGAAAGGCAAGTCACGCACACCCATTCCACGCGGAGGTCGCCATGAAGGCCACGACGCTTCTGTTGACGCTGGTGTTCCTGCTCCCCTCTCTCACCCCAGCACTCTCTACTGTCCCCGAGGCAGAGATACTCGACACCGCGAACTCGCTCATTATGAAGGTGGGCGCGTACAGCTCCCGTCACCCGGATGTACCGGGCGCATTCAAACCGTGGTCCGAGGGTGATGTGATCCCAAGCAAGCCGCTCCTCATCCACTCCTACCCTTCCCTTGACCCCTCATACTACTACGTCCCTCTCTCGGCCGGACCGACCGGGCGGACGAGCTACGTCACCGTGGGTGCAACAGACGGCCAATGGCAGGCTTTCGGAGAATGCCCTGCCCGTGACGCGTTTCCGTCTGTCTCACGCGCGGCTGCGGCGAATCTGGCGGGGCGAGCGCTCGGGACCGAACTCCTGCCCTCCGAACTCCGCGTGGTCAGCATGCCGGACAAGCAGCTCTACTGGCACGCACGGATCGCCGACTCAGAGATGTTCCTGAACACCTCGGACCCGACCGACATCCACATGGGACTCGATGAAGATATCTCGCCACCCCCGCTTGAGTTCGAGCTTCCGCCCCCACCCCACACGCAGTTGTCTATCGATGCCTATGAGGGCGCTGAGGGCGACCGCTTCCCTCCGGGGTTCGACATCAGTGGCGTTCCTCATCACTACCAGGGAACATCGTTCAACTGTGGCCCGGCCGCGTCCGAGATGGTCATGGACTACTACGGACCCGACATCGACCAGGAGGATGTCGCCGACGTTGCCAACTGCACAGCGGCCGCGGGGAGCTACGCCTCCGACGTCAGACGAAGTGGTCACTTCAGCGGTATCAGCACCGCGATACAGAACGCGTCCCTGAGCGGATACAACGAACGCCAGCTTGGATACGCGGCGCTCGAGAACCAGTGGTCATATCCGAACACAAGCGATCCCGACTATCCGGACCGCTACAACGATCTCAAGGAGATAGTCAGCCAGGACTTCCCGATCCTTGTTCTCACCTACTACGACACGTCGCACAACTCCGGCCATTTCCGCGTCGTCAAGGGCTACAACGACACAACGAATGTGTTCATAGTGCACGACCCGTGGTACTCGGGTCTGTACCAGGGACCAAACGTCAATTTCAACCAGACGACGTTCGTGGACAACCTCTGGACGAGATACTACAGATGGGCAACGCTGATTGTGCCGTGGGAAGTCCAGGTTCAGGCGCCCGATGAGGTCGAACAGGGCGCCGAGTTCTCAGTCTCGGCCGTCATCTACTACCACGGTCCGCACCCGTTCGACGGGCAGGACCCGGCCAGCTCCCGCGAGGCCACGATCTACCCATCAACGCTCTTCACGCTCGCGCCGGGCGAGACAGCGACACAGACGATTACCGGCACCGCAAGTTCAGGAATAGGGAATCTCGTCACCTGGGATCTGATTGCAGACACTTCGCTCCTGGGCAACATAATCAGCGTCATGTCGCGCGGCTTCATCTCCGACTCATCGTACTCCTACGCGAGCTACTCGGATTCGATCGGCGGGTGGGGCTCGAAGGGTGTCACTATCGTCCCGGCGACCGGTGTGGATGAGCCGACGATTCCGAGCCGACTCGTGTTGCACGCGCCGTCGCCGTCTCCGTTCTCCGGAGCTACCACCCTCGCGTTCGACGTCCCGGCCGACGCCGGGAGACTCCGACTCGCCATCTACAACGCACGCGGACAGCTCATCCGGACGCTCGTCGATGGCACAGTCGCACCAGGTCAGAGGGAGATCGTGTGGGACGGAAACGATGCCCGAGGGCTTCCCGTGACGGGTGGTGTCTACTTCGCGAAGTGTGAGGTGGACGGCATGTCAGACATACGCAAGCTCGTGGTCGTGAGATAGGTCTATCGAAGGCCCACGCGTGCGATGCAGTACGTGGGGACTGGCGTTCAGGAGAGCGGTAGTCCATGGGGACTGCAGTTCGTGGGGCCCCTAATCACATCGCACCGGGTGGGGCCCGCCATAGACGCGCGCGGCGCGGAATGCCTTGCCGCCCGGCGGCACCGTGACTCGGCCCAGCACGATCCGACTGGCCGTGCCCTCGGGCGCAATCATCACATCGTACTCTCCAGCTTCGACGGGAATCCTGGCGATCCACATCCCAGCCGGAAGCGTGATCCAGCTTCTCGTATCCGCCTGCTCGGTCTCGGCAACCACACGTGTGACGACGTCCTCCACGACCCAGTTCAGAATCTCTGCCCCCAAGCCGCCACCGATCCCACCGTTCTCGTTCCGTTTCTCCTTGCGGTCGTGCTTCGCCTTCGCGAGCGCGATCTGCTTGGTCGTGGCGCGTAGCGTCGACCTGAGCTTGATCGCGCCGATTCTGCGCTCTAGCGTCCACCGCGCGAGGGCATCGATGTCCTGCGCACGTTCCGCCCACGCGTGCTCCACGCGATGCGAAGACGCCGCGGGTCCACCTGATCCCAAGGCAGCCCCCTCACTCGTGTCATCATCTCGACCAACCGGAGCGTCCCCTCCACCAGCCGGAGCGCCGATCCTCGTCGCCCCCACCCTGAACCCATCCGGCGTCCAAGACACGCTCTGGAACACCGGGTAGGCGATCTTGACATAGGCGGCCAGGAACGAACTACCGCGAAGGTCGTCCGGCACGAGGGGGCCGTATATGGGGAACTCGATCGACTCCTCGAGCTTGTACGGGGCCCAGCCGGAGTCGATGACGACGACGATCTCACCCATTCCCGCGGGCACTGGTCTGAGCATCCCAACCGTGTCAACGAGCGCACCGGCATCATCCTCGCGGCCGACCCTGCGACCGAGCCACACAAGTGATTCCGCGAGCCCCTGAGGCACTCCCATCGATGCCCCAAGCCCGGACTCACCCTCGTAGGCACGCGCAGCCAACAGGTAGTCGATGAAGGCGTCCTCCTGCTTTCCAAGCGCCTCATAGATGAGCCCCGAGAGATACCGGATGAACCCGTCATCCTGATATCGCTCGGTCCCCTCCTCGTAGCGAGCATCGAGCTTGCGGAAGACCTCGTCGAGACGGCGACACTCTATGAGCGCGCCTTCGAGATCGTCCAGCATGAGGTAGTTCAGGGTCATGTAGTAGTGAAGGTAGGCGCGTTCGAAGTCTTCACCCGGGTACGCCTTCACCGTCTCATTGAAGGTGTAGTCGGTGATGGTCCCCGTGATGCTCAAGGGCTCAAGCTCTTCGGCCGCGGCGATCGCCAGCTCGAACTCGCGGTTACTCTCCTCGAACTCCCCCGCAAGGTGAAGCAGGTGGCCGCGCTGGGCACGGTAGAGAAACCGGTCGTTCTCAGTGTCCGCAATGGCGGTCTTGTCGATGGCCTCCACGGCGGCCGTGAGATCGCCCGCGTAGGCCCGCTCGAGAGGCTCGCAGATGACAAGGGCAGCAGGCGTGCAGCCGGACAGAAGTCCGGCGCACACGCACACTGCAATGAGACGCTTCACCAAGAGATCAACTCCTCATGCTCGGCCGATTCTAGAACCTGGTCTTCGCACCGGACACAAGGTGCTTCCGCTTGGCGCTTCCGATCCAGACCTTCTCCCAGGTCCTGAGATCGACGAGCGAAAGGTCCACCTGATAGAAGACGATTGCATCACTGGCGGCTTGATCGACGATCGAGCTGATCGTCCCGAGCATCATGAAGTCGGCGCCGGACACACCGCCGGCCACATCATCGGCAACGCCTCCGTCCTTGGCCATACCCGACTGCCAATCGACCTCTCTCATGAGGTCGGCGCGGATGCCCTCGTCCGCCACGAAGCGCACGAGACCTGAGTTGATGAGAACGCGCTGGAGTTCATTCATGAACACATCCTTGCTGATGTGCTCACTCGTGTTGTTCTCGATGTCACCGATTACGATCCTCGGCCGCGCCTGGTCGTGCGCCCCGCGAAACTCGGGAAGCCATGGCTTCTCCAGACAGTCCGGGATCAGTACCTCGGCGGTAGCCTGCGCGTCGGAGTCGTTCCAGCGGCCGCTCACGTACCCCTCGGTCGTCGGATCGACGTTCTCGACCTTTGTCCCACCGCAGCCTGCCGTCAGAAGCGCCGCGAGCGCCAGAGCAACAATCACCGCGACCGTCGACCGGTTCCTTCTCGTATCCATCCAATCCCTCCTCTTGCTGGAGATCACTACGTGAAACAGATCCGTGAACCTGCTACAGGTGCTGCGCGAAGCTAATCCGTGGAGACGAACTCGAGCCCGACACGCCACTCGCGGCCTGGAAGTCCGTACCCATCTCGTGTCGCATACTGCTCATCGGCCAGATTCGTAACCTCAAGGAGAACACCCATCCCGGCGACGGGCGTCATCACGCGTAGCGTTGCATCTGTCACGACATAGCCATCGAGCATCGCCAGGTTCTCTGTATCCGTGAAGACTCTGCCCGACTGTTTCACACCGACCCCCATGGAGCCGAACGGCAGTGCGAGTCTGGCACGGTACCAATGGAGTGCCCTCGGTCGGTACGGGATGCTCTTCCCCGTCTTCATGTCTACCGCGCTCGCCAGATCAAGACCGTAGCTCAATCCGAGGGACCCAAGTCCAAGCTCGACATCCCACTCGGCGCCGGCGATTCCCGCTTCCCCGATGTTCCCCGGCCGCCACACGAAGCTGTCGTCGCCCGCCCACACGATGAGGTCCCTGGCCCTCGACGCGTAGAGGGTGAAGGAGACCTCGAGCGGACCTTTGGCGGCGGAGACGCCCGCCTCCCCCGTCAGCACTCGTTCCGGCTCGAGATCAGAGTTCCCACCCGACCAGATGTCCTCCGGCCAGTGGAGTTCGTTCATCGTCGGTGCGCGCCAGGTCGTCCCGGCGCTTATCCAGGCTCGTCCCTCCGGGCGAAGGACCGCCGCGCCACACGTCCAGGAGAGCGCGGCCGCGAAGTCGCTCGTGTACGTCGCCGCCATCTCTCCCGTAAACCGGTACGCGTCTGTCCCTCCGACGTAGCTTGCCACCAGAGCGCCGCCCGCCCTTCGATGCCTCCCGAGATCCGCGCCGACCGTGTCCCAGCTGTCCAGATCCGAGATATCGAGAGACGCGGTGGCCATCATGCCTGATACAAGGAGATCCGAGAGATCGTATTCGGCGACGGCTCCCGCGCACGATGTTATGTGTGTCGGAGACGAGTAGCTGTCCTCATACTCTTGCCACTGGCGGACGGCATAGAGGGTCGGGCGGAAGCTACCGTCGTTCTCTCCGACGACACGGAAGATCATGAGTTCGTCCCTGAGCTCTCCTGAGAATCCCGGTGCGTAGTCGGGCCCGGGTACGTCTCTCTCGAGCAAGACGTAGCTCAGAGCCGCCCGGTATCCACGCCCTCCCGAATCCACAGCCTCGGTCACGCCCACGTGTGTCGCTTGGTCAAGCGATCCCAAGTGTGCCTGCGCCTCCCAGGCGAACCTGGACACGGCCGTGTTCATGGCGTAGCCGTCGTCCCGCAGAATGCCGGCGCTCAAACTGAACCGTTCTCCTGAATAGGATAACCGGACCGTCTCCTCCGTCTCGCCGAAGGTGCCGACCGCTCTCCCCTCTTGCGCAGCATCCCCGCGCTCGTAAGGCGTCGGGGTGATCGACACGGCAGCCTGACCCGGCCGCCCGGTTCTCAGTCTGGCGAATGGACCGCGCATGAGAGTAGCGCTGGTATCGAAGGCTCCGAGCAGAGCTAGATCGAAGAGCCCGTTCTGGATGCTGTTCAGGGGAACGCCATCGTACTCGATGGCAACATGTTCAGTGGGAAGCCCGCGTACTGATGGGAACGTCGCTGTCCCGTAGCTCCCGGTCGCGGCGTGTGGAAGCGACAAGAGGGCTCTGTCAACCTCACCGTCGACCAGGACAGGATCGGCGATGAATGTCGAGAAGCGTCGTGGGCGATCGGCCGTTACCACAACTTCGCTGGCGTGGTACAGACGAACGAACGAGCTGTCGGTGGCGGTTGTCTCTATTGCCACGTCGGCTTCTGTCGCCACGGCCAATCCCGTCGTTCCGGCCGGGGTTGCAGCGGCGGTCTCAGGTGTGCCGGCGTGTGAGACAGCCGGTAGGAGTACCGCCAAGAGAGCAAAGGGGATGAGAGCAGTGCGCATCGGACCTCCGAGTTCTTCGCATACGTTCAAGCGACCGATTCAGCCGAGAACGTACAGCAGATCCTCTCCGCATACAACAAGAGAACCCCCCTCGTTAGAGGGGGGTTCTCAGAGTCGAGTCGGCGTCGAAACCGTGGTAGGGCCCTATTCATCTTATGAATAATTCTCTGGGTCCCTGGTTTCGCGGGAGTGACACCGTGCTCGCCCCGCAATCTTTTTGATGCGTTGCACCACGTGGAGGTTCGCGAAATCCCGAAGCGGTTCCAGAACACCGCGGAACCCACGCCACATCATACCACTCTCAGCGATGCCCGTCAACACACACATACACAATCGGTGCGCATGCGTCTAGAATACGATCTGCAGTCGTGTCATGAATGCGGAGCTTGTCCCCACGTCCTCGAGGTCGGACATCACGTAGTTGAACATCACGCGGCTGTTCGCGCTCATGTACCAGTTCAACCCGACGGTGGTACCCGTCAGATTCCCTCCCTCGATCCCGGCGTCGCTGTCGTCGAGGTCGAGATCCGAGTATCGCACGGCCAGTTCCAGCGCGCCCCAGCCGTCGTCCATGAACGTCGTAGCTGGTTTCACGCCGGCGACACACCCCCCCTTGAACGGACGGTGCTCGCCGGTGAGCATCCAGCTAGCCTGAACGTAGTAACCTGTGAATATGGCTTCTTCTGCGATGGTGCGTGCCCCGCGGAGTTCGAGGGAGCCGGGCTCCGCCATGGGCGAGAGATCGACGCCGGCGCTCACGTACTCGCCCTGTAGGTAGATGGGCCCCATGACGGCCGCAACCTCGACGCCGAGCTGCGTCACGGACTCAACGCTCATGCTCCCCGTATCGATCAGGATCGGCGCCATGTGGTTCTCCGGGGCAGCCTTGTATTGTACGCTTCCCCCGTCCGGATGCCTCAGACTGGCCGAGCCGCCAACGTGGACCATCGTCCTGCCACCATCTTGCCAGACGGGCGTCCCCGTGAGACGCGCCGTGTAGCTCATCTCATTGTCGCCACTTCCCTGACCATCCGCATCGACATCTCTGAATGCGCCGGCGGCCCACGTCATCCGGCCATCGATGGCTGTGTTGTGAAGCATGAAGCCGCTGTTGCGCCACGGGTTGAACACAGCCGGAAGCGCGAACTCCATGAAGGTCGTGTGTTTGTTGCTGGTCAAGCCCTCGAGTGTGAACGGTTCGCGGATATGGCCGACGCGGGCGTTCCCCACTGCAGGGATGCCATGTGCTTCCGCATATGCGTCCTTGAGGCTCGCGTCACCTCCGCCGAAATCGTAGTCGACGAAGAAACGCAGGTGATCGTGAAGGTCACCCTTCATGTGGATGCGCGCCGAGCGGAACTCCGTGCCCCCCACAAACGCGTCCTCACCAAGTGCATCTACCATCTCACAATCGATGCTCGCCCATTCCATCCAGTCATTGAAAAGCCTGCCGCCGAATGTCACATCGCGAATGCCCAGGATCTTCTTCACGATGATCTCAACGGACTCATCATCGGCCGACACGGGCGCCGCCGCGCTCAAAGAGAACGCGACGGCCAGGAGCCCGACAATCACCAGTCTTCCAAGCATCATCTCACCTCCGCAGAAGCAGGCCATCATTCTCTCCCTGAACTCCGATAGCATAGCGGAGCGGGTCCTTGCCCTGCAATCAAAGAAGAAGGGCGCCGCCGGCTGCAACCGGTGCGACGCCCAATGAATGGCCGTAATTCGTACGCTGGCCCTACAGAGCACGCCGGCTGGGAAGCCCGCGTGCCCTCGGCCCTACTTGTCGCGGATGCTGACCAGGTTCTTCCCTGCATCCTTGCTGCGATAGAGCATCTGGTCGGCACGCTCGAGGATGGACTCCGGTGAATCGCCGGGTCGCGATATGACGCCACCTGTGGAGATCGTGACCTGCACTTTCACGTCGTCCCTCGTGATGCTCGAATTCTCGATGAGTACGCGAAAGCGCTCAGCGATCATGCGGAGCGTTCCCCGATCAGCGTCGCGGATAACGCAGACGAACTCATCCCCTCCCCAACGTCCGATCACATCCAGCGGTCTGCAGTTGTGAACGAAGGTCCGTCCGACGACGCAGAGCACCTCGTCTCCGGCGTCGTGACCGTACGTGTCGTTGATATCCTTGAGGTCGTCGATGTCCGCGAAGAGAACGCCGAAGCTCTCCCCCAGACGTGACATCTCAACAAGTCTGCTTGTCAGCTCTCGCACCACGTAGCGTCTGTTCGGAAGCCCGGTGAGATCATCAAGAAGAGCCAGCCCTTCAAGCTGCTGGATCCGCTCGCGCGCGGCCAGCGTCGGAGAGTTGTCACTGAACACCTGGACGACCCCCGTGATACCCCCGCCGTTCCCGCTCTCGCGTACCGGCGCGACTCTGACATGCACGGGAACAAGATGTCCCTCTCTGTGATGGAGGTAGGCCTCAGTGTGGTGTGTCTGCCCGTCCTCCAGTGCCGCCACGATCGGGCAGTGACCGTGGCAGAGCAAGACACCCCGCTCGTCGACATGGGCAAGCAGACCTTCTTTGCACGGCGTGCCCAGGGCCTCCTCTCGGCTGTATCCCGTTAGCTTCTCGGCGGTGTCGTTCCAATAAGTGATGATCCGATCACGATCGGTGAAATAGACGCCGTCCGTGAGGTTATCAAGCATGATCTCGAAGATGTTGCGCTCCGCCATCGAGTACCCCCACGAAGTCTCGCCAATACATGCGATTGCCAGCCCCTCAGGCACGTACCTATATGAGCATGCATGATGCAGGAACTATGCCATCCATTCAGAACTGTGCTCAGGTCTCAGAAGATTGCCCTTGCCCAATCCCCAGGCCGGTAGTAGTCTCCCGTTCACACAGACGAAGGAGTTCTGGAAGTTGACGTGGGAGCCGACCCGCTCGAGTGGGGCGGCAGATAGACAGGGGGGGAACCATGAGCAAGTGGACACCCATCGTCGTTCTCATTGTGCTCGCCGCTGCGCTCGTCCTCGGCTGCTCGCAGGAGCAGGCTGAGACAGAGGTCCCGCCGGCCGTGGAAGAGGCCGTCGAGGAAGCCGGCGAGATGGCAGAGGGCGAAGTCGCCATGCTTGACGATCCAGTCTGCGGAATGAAAGTCGCCGCGGACGCCGAGCTTCAGATTGAGCATGAGGGCGTGACCTACGGTTTCTGCGCCCAAGGCTGCTATGACAAGTTCGTCGCCGATCCCGCAGCGTACATTCAGTAGCAGACACTGATCGAGAGTTCATGAGAGACGGCCGGGACAGTGTCCCGGCCGTTTTTCGTTTGTGCGATCTTCATTCGTGCGCGTTTCGCGACCTACTCTTGCCGCCCCTGCTCGCGGAGAAACCGTCTCTCCTTCACCGAGCTGTAGAGGACCGGCACCACGAACACCGAGATGAGAACAACGAGCATCCCTCCGAACGACGGGAGCGCCATCGGGATCATCACGTCCGCTCCCCGCCCGGTCGATGTCAGCACCGGCAGAAGGGCGAGAATCGTCGTCGCACTGGTCATGAGACAGGGCCGTATTCTACGACTTGCCCCGACTATTGTCGCTTCACGTATGTCACTGACGGATCTGATGCGCCTCGACCCGAATGCCTGGTCGAGATAGGTCGCGATGACAACGCCGTCGTCCGACGCGATCCCGAACAGGGCAAGGAACCCCACCCAGACAGCCACGGAGAGGTTGACGGGATGCACCTGGAACAGATCACGCATTGAGGCGCCCATCACATTGAACCCCAGGAACCACGGCTGCCCGTAGAGCCAGAGCAGGATGAACCCTCCGGCCCAGGCCACTGCTATGCCCGAGAATACGATCATGGTCGTCGACAGCGACTTGAACTGGAGATAGAGGATCATGACGATGGCCAGAAGCGCCACCGGCAGGATGAGGGCCAGTTTCCTCTGAGCGCGGACCTGGTTTTCGTAGGCGCCGGCGAATCTGTAGCTCACACCCGCCGGAATCACGAGCTCGCCCGACTCTATCTTCGACTTGAGATAGGCATCGCTCTCCTCAACAACATCCACCTCGGCATGTCCAGGCTTCTTGCCGAACGTGACGTAGGCCACGAGAAAGGTGTCCTCGCTCTTGATCGTCTGCGGCCCGCGCACGTACCCGATCTCCGCAAGCTGTCCCAGGGGAATCTGTGCTCCGGACGGCGTCGCCACAAGCACAGTGCCGAGCGATTCGAGGTTGTTCCTGAGTTCGCGCGCATACCGTATCCGGATCGGGTAGCGTTCCCGCCCCTCTATAGTAGTAGTTGCGGTCCGTCCACCCACGGCCGTCTCGATAAGTGTCTGCACGTCGGCTACCGCGAGCCCGTATCGCGCGATGGCCTCACGATCGATGTCTATCTCGATGTACGGCTTCCCGACGACGCGGTCCGCGATCACCGTTCCCGCCTCGATCGAGGGTACCTCCTTGAGCAGCCGCTCGATCTCAAGACTGACCCGCTCGATGGCCTCGAGGTCGGGACCCTTGACCTTCACCCCCATCGGTGCCCGCATGCCGCTCTGGAGCATGACGAGTCTGGTCTCTATCGGCTGGAGCTTGGGCGCGGATGTCGTGCCCGGGATCTGTCCGGCCGCCACGATCTCTGTCCAGATGTCGTCCGGGCTCTCGATCTCCGGTCGCCACTGACGATACGGGCGCCCTCTCCCATCCTCTATGAGTTCGCCTCTCGAGTCGCGCACGAACTCGCGCGTCCTCCTATCGTACTTGAAGCGAAGGGGCCTCCCGCGTGCGTCCGTAACGTACTCCGACTTGTAGTTGATGACCGTCTCGATCATCGAGATCGGCGCCGGATCAAGAGCGCTGTCGACTCGCCCTATCTTCCCCACGACGCTCTCGACCTCCGGGATCGCACTGAACGCCATGTCCTGTTTCTCAAGGACATCGAGCGCCTCTCCTATAGAGGCGTGAGGCATCGTGGTCGGCATCCACAGGAACGACCCCTCATCGAGGGACGGCATGAACTCCCGCCCGAGATTCGACCAACTGAGTCCCCCAAGGACAATCAGGCCCAGGGGCAGTAGCAGGAAGAGGCCCTTGTTCGCGAGCGCCCATCCGAGGATCCGGGGGTAGACCGTGTGGAAGAGCCTGAAGAGAACGAGCAGACTCCCGAGCATCAGCACTACGAATACGAGATTGACGGCGAACGCGCGCCCGAGCCCGATCGGCATCCACTCGCGTGTGAGTACGATCGTAACCAGAACTCCCACGACGACGAGCACCCAGTACCGGGCAAACCATGGACGGCGTTCGGGAAGCTCAGACGGCCGAGCGCCGACCGAGCTCTTCCGAAGGACGATTGACGCCACAGTGGGGATCACGGTGAGCGCCACGATCACTGATGAGACGAGCGCGAACGTCTTTGTGTAAGCGAGCGGTTTGAAGAGCTTCCCCTCGGGTCCGGTCATGGCGAATACGGGAAGGAAACTCACGACCGTGGTCGAGATGGCGGTCAGAACGGCGCCCGCCACTTCCTTGACGGCCGTGTGGATGATCTCGGCCCGGGGAGTACCCGGCGACGCCAGGCTCATGTGTTTCAGGATGTTCTCGGTGACGATGATACCCATATCGACGATCGTCCCGATGGCGATAGCGATGCCGGACAGCGCCACGATGTTCGCATCGACTCCGAACGCCTTCATGGCGATGAAGCACATCAGAACGACGACGGGCAGTGACCCCGAGATGAGAAGCGACCCGGCGAGATGGCGGACCATCACGATGACTACGATGATGGTGACCAGGATCTCGAGAAGGAGTGCGATGTTGAGCGTACCAAGAGTCTGGTGGATGAGCTCCGTGCGATCGTAGAACGGAACGACCGTGATCTGGGAGACCGTCCCATCGTCGAGAGTCTTCCTCGGCAGACCCGGCGAGATCTCCTCTATCCGAGCCTTCACATTGTCGATGGCAGCCAAGGGGTTGTAGCCGTTGCGAACGACCACGACACCTCCGACCGCCTCGGCGCCGCCCTTGTCGAGAGCGCCTCTGCGCTCGGCCGGGCCCCGATGAACGCTCGCCACGTCGCGGATGCGCACAGGCGTATTGTCAACCTCGCGGATGACGATTGCCTCTATGTCACTGAGCCCTTCGATCGAGCCCAGGCCTCTGATCACGTACTCGACCCTGTTGACCTCGATGGTTCTGGCCCCGATGTCTACGTTCGAGCGCCTCACGGCCGAGTAGACCTGTTCGAGCGTCACGCCATACTCCCGCATGACCTGGGGATCGACATCGATCTGGTACTCGCTTACGAACCCCCCGATCGAGGCCACCTCGCTCACGCCCTCAGCGGACATGAGACCGTAGCGCACGTACCAGTCCTGGACCGATCTCAGTTCCTGGAGATCCCATCCGCCAGCGGGGTTCCCGTCCGGGTCGCGTCCTTCAAGCGTGTACCAGAAGACCTGCCCGAGCGCGGTAGCGTCGGGACCCAGCCTCGGTGACACACCGGCCGGCATGAGGCCCGGTGGGAGACTCGACAGCTTCTCCATGATCCGTGACCGTGCCCAGTAGAACTCAACGCCGTCGTCGAACACGACGTAGATCGTGGAGAAACCGAACATCGAGAAGCTGCGCACGGTTGTGACGCCAGGAACTCCCAGAAGCGAGATCGTGAGCGGGTATGTGATCTGGTCCTCGACATCCTGCGGCGAGCGACCGGGCCATCCCGTGAAGACGATCTGCTGATTCTCACCGATGTCGGGGATCGCATCGACCGGGACCGGATCTCGCGGGAAGCCACCCAGATCCCACGCGAACGGTGCGACCACCGTGCCCCATCCGACCACAAGGACGACCGCAAGAATGACGATCAGCTTGTGCTCAAGGCAGAAGCCTACGAAACCGGACGGTCTCTTCGAGCCGTTTCCATTGTCGGCAGGTTCGATCAATGCCTCATCCCTCAGTGATCATGCCCCGCGGGCTTAGCGCCCCCCTCGGGACTCATCATGCTTGGCTTCGCCTGGATCTGGAGTTCGCTGTCGATCTTGAAGTTCCCGTTCGTCACGACGCGCTCGCCTTCCATGAGGCCGTCCAGAACGATGTAGTAGTCGCCCGCGCGCTGCCCGAGCGTAATCTCGCGACCCTCGTATGTCGGGAGGTCAGCGCCCTCAACTTCGACGTAGACGATGGCCCGGCGTCCAGTGATGAGAGGCGCCGATGCCGGCACGAGGAGCGGCGGCGAATCGTCGTCCGTGGCAGTCGCCATGGCGTAACCGGAGTGCCCGGGCGCCATCCCCTGATGTCCCATGCCCGAGGCGCCGGAGACGTGCACGGTCGCACGCGCCAGCATTCCGGGCTTGAGCTTCCCACTCTCGTTCGGCACGTCGGCGCGAAGAGAGACCGTTCTCGTGGAAACGCTTACCACAGGATCGATGAAAGAGATCGACCCCTCGAACTCTTCACCGGGGTATGCATCCACCGTGAACTGAAGGGGCTGCCCCTCGGCGAGCCAACCGAGGTCGGATTCGTAGGCATCGAGAGCGAGCCAGACAGTAGAGAGATCCGCGATGGTGAATAGCGGTGCACCCCTCATGAGGTGTGCGCCCTCGATCGCGCTCTTCTCGACCACCGTGCCGCCGACCGGCGCCAGGATGGTCATCACGGACTCGGCCGACCCTCGTGATTCGACTGCGGCGATCTGCTCTTCCGTCACGCCCCACAGCTCGAGCTTCCGGACAGCCGCGTCCCTCATCGCATCACTGGGCGCACCGATGAGCTCCTGCTGCGCTGAGAGTAGCTCGGGGCTATAGAACTCGGCCATCGGATCTCCGCTCTCGACGGTCTGCCCCGTGAAACCGACGTGGAGCTTCTCGATGCGGCCCGCGACCCACGCCGTTATGCGGGAGACCTTCCTCTCGTCGGCGAGTATCCGCCCGACGAGTCTGAGTTCAACATCCGGGGTGCGGCGAACAACCGTCTGAACCTCGATCTCTATCAGAGCCTTCGCCTCTTCGGAAACGCTGAACTCCCTCTCCCCGCCATCGGTCTGTTCGACCGGGATCAGATCCATGCCGCAGAGCGGACAATCACCCGGCTGGGGCTGCCGCACCTGCGGGTGCATCGAGCAGGTCCATTCGGTCCCGTCGCCCTCTGCGACTTCCTGCTCGGCCCTGTCGGGTGCTAGGACCAGCAGCGCGCCGATCGCCACAATGGCGATGATGAAGATGATGCGTGTTATTCGTGGTTTCACTGTGGGGTCCCTTCTGACGCATGCGCGAAACGACCGGTGAGCATGTCCGCCTCCGCGATCCGAGCTGCGAGATCTCTTTGTGCCTGAGCCAGCCCGAGTTCGTATGCCAGCATGTGTTCCTCGGTGTCGACAAGTTCGGTGATGCTCCCACCTCCCCCGTACGCCGCCTCCGCCACGGCTCGTTCCTGTCTGGCGCGCGGCAGTAGTTCGAGTTCGTGAAGTCCGATGCGTCTCTCCGCGTCCCGGATGCGTACGAGGATCTCCTCGAGACGCGCCGAGAGGTGAAGTGAACGGGCGGCGTGTCTTGCGACGGCCGCATCCCGTGATGCCTCGCCCTTCCGGACGCCGGCGCGGAGCTGTCCGCCCCAGAGCGGCAGCGCCACGGATGCGGAGACCACGACGGGGTCCTTTCCGCTCTCGTCTACCGGCATCGCCGCCTCTCCCGTCTCGATGTAGTCAAGACCAAGCATCAGATCAGGAAGCCAGTTGCGCCGGGACAGACGGAGATTCGCCTCCGCCTTCTCGATCGCTGCGGAGAGGACTGCCAGCTCGGGATTTCCCAAAGGGAGAAGCAAGCGGTACTCGTCATCTGACGGCCGCGTGAGTGATGCCACCGCCGTCCTGGGGGCAGAGATCCTCGGGAGATCCGCGGTCCCAACCGCTGCGGCCAGGCGAGCCATCGCGGATGCGCGCCTGTCGATGAGCCCCTCGAGTGCGCTTCTCCGCTCGGCCAGGAGCAGCTCTACGCGGCTGAGCTTGCCGTACGTGGCCTCCCCCGCTGAGAAGAGCGTGCGCACGGTCGTCTCGAGCGATGCGACGAGTCCGATCCGTTCGGACGATATCTCGATCAGGCGCTCGAGGAGTGCGTACTCCACGTACGCGACCCGAACGTCATACTCGACAGAGAGGATGCTGCCACGGTAGCGCGCCCTCGCGGCGGAGTTCGCAGCCAGAGCGGCGTCTCGCCTGAGTCCTCGCTTCCCGAAGGCCGGGATGCTCTGACGAAGGGCGAGTTTGCTCTGCTGAGGCCCGACGCGGGTCTCCACTTCTTCGATGAAATGTCCGTATGTGAGAGTGGGCTGGGGAAGCGACTTCGCGATCGTGATCTCTTCGTCGGACGCCAGAAGTACCTCGCGGGCCGCGGCGATCGCGGGGCTTTCCTCAAGCGCCATGTCCAGGAGTTCATCCAGAGACAGGACTGTCGCTGATGGAAACCTCGCGGGCGCATCGCTCGGCAGAGCGACCTCGGGAGATCGAGCCGAGACGCTGAGAGCGCTCAATAGAGACAGGACAACCACTATGTGAAGGTCTCTCACAATGCCCCCCGGCCTCGGTGAGATGAAGCACGCGGAGCCCCGTCTGCAATCGGGGCCGCGCTTCAATCTACCTTTGGCGCAGGTGACATCGTTCGAGGAAAGACAGAGGGAGACGATACCTGCAGATATTGCGCTCAAGCTCAGTCGACCGGCTGTTCCTTCAGCCCTGCCTGCCACTCGGGCGCGAGTATGCTCAACATCACGAAATCGTGGAATACACCATCCAGAAGATAGCCGCCGCGCTGGACTCCTTCCCTCTGGAATCCAAGTCCTTCCCAATATGCGAGCGCTTCGTCGTGGAACCCGACGACGCCGACCGCCACACGGTGGAGGTTCAGGTAGTTGAACGCGAAGTCGAGGAGCATCTGCCCGACCTCGCGGCCGTAACCCTTCCCTCTCGCGTCCTCCTCGGCGATGATAACCGTCATGTCCGTTGTGCGCCATGGTTCGAAGATCCTGAGCAGTCCAGCCTCCCCGATCACACGGTCGCCTTCAACTGTGACGACCGCGTACCACGCCCTGTTCTCATCGGTCTCCACACCGCTGAACCACTCCTCACACTCCGACTCGGACAAGGCTGCGACCTGGCCGATCGCGATTCTCAGATCGGGGTCCTCGCTCCAACGCTTGACGTGAGGAAGATCCTTCTTCTCCAGCCATCTTAAGTAGATGCTGTTACCCATGACGAGTTTCGGACCACGCCTCTTGCCACTTCCACTATTCACTCTTGCCCCCCACTTGGCACTATCGCGTAGACCCCGCCACATATCGATACCTGATGGTAGTAGGCCTCGAGCCCTGCCTTGAGGAAGGCCTCTCTCGCCTCATCGGCCGCCCAGTAGGATTCGTCCTCGTCCCAGATCTCGGCCCACTTCTCGGAGGCGCTCTCACGCACATACTCGCTAGGGAATGAAACATCCCCGATGACAATGCGCCCGTGCTCGGCCAGATGGTGATCGGCCAGCGAGGAAACGAGTCTTATCTTCGACTCAAGATCAAACTCATGGAAGACATATGCGGACACGATCCGGTCGAACTTGCGGTCCGCCGGCAGTGGCCAGTGCCCCAGGAGATCTGCCTTGACGAGTTCGACTTGCGGGAGCTTCTCATGAACCTTGGCGAGCATCCGAGTGGAGAAGTCCATTCCCCAGACCTCACACCCGGCATTGACGAACCGCTCTGCCAGACGCCCCGTACCTATCCCGACATCGAGCACCGAGAGACCCGACTCCGGATGGGCCAGATGAGCGATTTCATCGAGCACGGCCTCGTAGCCCTCAAACGGGAAGCCCTGGGACCGTTCGTGTATCGAGTCGTCGTAGTGCTCCGCCCACTCATCGAAGAGGAGTTCGCGTTCGCTGTCTGGCAATGGACGCCTCCTGTCCGTGATTGCAGAATCCCCGGAATCCAACCTCCTTCATCCTAACAGTCGACCACATCCGCACGCACAATACAAGCACGGAATCCCATTGCACACCTGCCGAGCCGTGTGTATTCTGACGTGACTCGCCGTCACACAGTCATCCCAACAGGGAGAACACCATGACACGCTCCGGTGCACCATCTCCTGCCGCCACATTGACTCTCGCGCTGCTTCTGTCTGCACTCCTCCTTGCCACATCGACCGTTGTGGCCGGAGCCACAAGTCCATCGAGCGCGCAGCCCGCCGCCGCGAATGCAGCGCCTCCCGATCTGGATCGCTCTCCCGAGCGTACGACCACGGCACTCATCGATGCGGCACACCACGACGGACGGCTCTCATTCGAGGAGTCGATCCTCATGAAGGCGTGGTCGCTCTATGCGCCGGACAGGCTCCCCGAGGCCTATCGGGGCTCGGTCCCGGAGAAATGCGGAAGCCCAACGGCGCGGGAGATCGAGGCAGCACTGCCGGAGCTTGCACAGGCGGTCGCGAGTGAGATAAGGGACACCCGCGTCAGACCGTTGAATCAGACCTACATCGACACCGAGCACTTCCGCATCCACTACGACACGACCGGAGGGGCCACGATCCTGAACTGGCCTGACACGAGCTACCGCGATGCCATCGCGGTTTCGGTCGAGCTCTCGTGGGACCTCGAGGTCGATGGCCTCGGGTTCAGACCCCCGCCGAGCGACGGCAGTGATCCCGGTGACCACGGCGGCAACGGTCTCTACGATGTCTACGTGCAGGATCTCGGCACATCGTACTACGGCTACGCCCTGCCGACCTACCTCCAGCCGGGCGGCCCGGCCCAGGATGCCAGCAGCTACCTCGTCATAGACAACGACTACCTCGGGTTCGGTTATCCCGACCCGCAGGACCCGATGAAGGTGACGGTGGCGCACGAGTTCAACCACTCCTGCCAGTTCGCCCACAACGTCTATCAGGAGAGCTGGTACATGGAGTGCTCGGCGGTCTGGGCCGAGGACATCGTGTACGACTCAATCAATGACTACTACTTCTACATCCCCTACTACCTGAACTACCCGTACCGATCGATCGAGTACGAGTATACCGCCATGTATGGCTCGACGGTCTGGAATCACTACCTGGCACACCAGTTCGGGAACGACATCGTCCCCGACATCTGGTACGACCTCGAGTCGACAGACGATGCGCTCGCGGGGCTCGACTCGCACCTGACCGGGCTTGGGTCAGGGCTCGAGGACGAGTTCCTGGGCTGCGCCACCTGGAACTGGTTCACGGGGAGCCGTGACGACGGGGGCCACTATGAGGAGGGAGCGTCGTGGGGTCTAGCGGCGGCCCAGCGAACGTACACGAGCTATCCGGTCGTGGGCGGAGCGCCGCAGAGTTTGCACCGCCCCGACCACATAGGCGCGAACTACATCCTCTTCAGCAACACGGGCGGCCCAGACGATCAGCTGGAGGTGAGCTACGACGGCCCCGTGCCCGCATCGACTGAGAACCGCGTGTTCTTCAACACGAAGACGACGGGTAATGCGACCGCCGAGTACGGCGAGATGACTCTGAACGGCTTCGGAAACGGAAACATGCTGGTCTCCGGTTGGGACGGGCTCAACCAGGTCTGCATGGTCGTCGTCAATGTCTCGAGGACCGTGGACAACATGGAGTACACGTACGATATCGACGTGTCATCGCCCGTGGAGGGCGTCTTCTACGCGTCGTTCGTCGAACCCATGTCGGTCATCGTGAGATGGTCACTCGTGAGCTTGAGTGGGATCGAGGGCATCGAACTTCTGCGTGCGACATCCGAGGGTGGGGAGTTCACACCGATCACCACGGAGCTTCTCGCTCCCGAGCTGATCGCATCCTTCACCGACACCGACATACGTCCAGGTGATGAACTCTGGTATCGCCTCGTTCTCGTCATGGATGACGGCACCGAGGACACGATAGGCGATGGACTGGCGCACGTCACGGTGGACGGCACGCTCGGCATCTCCCTCTCCCGACCGATGCCCAATCCGTTCAGGGACGCGACCGAACTTGAATTCGCGACTCCGCTTGACGGCGAGAGGGCCGCGATCCGGATCTACGATCTTCGTGGCAGGCTCGTCCGCACGCTTCTGGATGAAGCAGCGGCGTACGGCAGACACGTGGCCCGCTGGGATGGAACCGACGACTCCGGACGTAGCGTGGCATCCGGCGTCTACTTCTGCTCGCTTGAGCAGGGCGGCGCCTATCTCACGCAGAAACTGATGCTCCTGAAGTAGAGCGCGCTGCTGCGACGGTCCCACGGGGCCGTCGTGCCGGATCGCCGCAGCACACGACCTTGAGCTGCACGCGCACCACCCGGACCCGGCCGAGAGGAGGCCCGCGATCGATCGCATCGTCATCTCTTTCTGCTCTCTGAGTCTGCTCCTTCTCATCGGGCAGGCCATCCGCATCAGGTTCCAGTGGTGCCAGAAGCTGCTCCTTCCCGCCTCCGTCATAGGCGGTCTGATCGGTCTCGTCATCATTCAGGTGCTTCAAAGAGTGCTTTCCGACGGCGCCTTCCTCACAACAGCAACCGCGGGCTGGGGGAAGCTCCCCGGCTTTCTCATCAACATCGTGTTCGCGACACTCTTCCTGGGCGCAGCCATCCCATCCCTCAAGAAGGTGTGGCGCATGTCGGGGCCTCAGCTGGCTTACGGTCAGGTCGTCGCGTGGGGACAGTACGCGGTCGGGCTCGGTGTCACGTTCCTGATCCTCACACGGTTCTTCAACATACCTCCCATGTTCGGCGCACTCATCCCGGTCGGCTTCGAGGGTGGCCACGGAACAGCGGCCGGACTTGCTCCGATCTTCGCCGAGAAGGGCTGGGCCGAAGGCGCCGATCTTGCGCTCGGCTCGGCAACGATAGGCGTGGTCGGTGGCGTGGTAATAGGCATGGCGCTGATCAACTGGGCCGCTCGGCGTCGACACTGTCGAGCCGCGGAGAGAGGCGACGGCGCTCAGGCCGCGTTCGGAACCGGCATCGTCCCAAAGGAGGAGCGCTCCCCCGCCGGACTTCTCACGTTCCAGACGGAGTCGGTCGAGACGCTGGCCATCCACGTCGCGGTTGTGGCCGTCGCTATCCTGATCGGATACGGGTTCAAGACGGGACTCGCGGGACTGGAGACGCTCTGGCTGACCGATCCCAAGAACGCGATCCTCGGGAGCTTCCCGCTGTTTCCTCTCGCGATGCTCGGGGGTGTCATCGTTCAGAAGCTCTTCGACCGGGCTGACAGACACGACGTTCTCGACCGGGGTCTGATGCAGAGATTGCAGGGACTCTCGCTCGACTACCTGGTTGTCGCCGCTCTCGCAACGCTGCGGATCGAGGCGATCGTTGCGAACATTGGACCGTTCGTCATTCTGATGGTCGTCGGACTCTCGTGGAATATATGGTGCGTGATGTGGTTGGCAAAGCGGATGCTGCCCGACTACTGGTTCGAGCGGAGTATCGCGGAGTTCGGACAGTCGACGGGAGTCACGGCGACGGGGCTACTTCTTCTGAGAGTCGCTGATCCGAAGCTGGAGACGACGGCGCCCGACGCGTTCGGCTACAAGCAGCTTCTGCACGAGCCGTTCATGGGAGGAGGCTTGTGGACGAGCACGGTGATCCCGCTTCTCTACATCTTCCGCGCGAACCCGTGGCCCATCTGGTTCATCACGATCGGGGCGATCGCGCTCTGGCTCTTCGTGAGGTTCATCCTCTTCAGGAAGAGCTGGGCGCCTCGGTAGGTCCTTCCGTTCACCCTACGCCCCGGGAAGCCCGCTCTCCAGGACGATCTCACCGCAGACGTCGGTGTGCATGATCTCGCGCACTGCTTCGACAGAGTCGGCGCGTTTCAGAGTCCACATGAGCTTCGCGACGATGCACTCGGTGCTCATGTCGTACCCCTGGATGGCGCCGAGATCGAGGAGCTTCCTTCCTAGATCGTAGCGGTGCATCATCGTGGCGCCCTGCTGGCACTGGGTGGTCACGACGACCGGGATCGCGAGCTCTGCTGCGCGCGCCACGGCATCCTGATACTCATACGCGACATTGCCGGTACCGAAACCCCGAAGCACGAGCCCCTTGATACCGCTCTCAACGATGCACATGAGAACGTTCGGCGGCATCCCAGGTACGAGCGTCACGATGACCACATTCTCATCGAAGCCCGTCTGGAGATCCAGGCGGCTGTCCGTGCGCCGTCTGTGATCTGCGGTCATCCTCACATCCACACGTATGTCCCCCACCACACCGTGATTGACTGCCACGAACGCGTCGAGCCTCGATTCAGAGGACTTGGTCGCGCGCGCGCCCAGGAGGATCTTCCTGTCGAAGACGATGAAGACGCCCGCGAGGTCCATCGTCGCCACGCGCACGGCATTGACGAAGTTTCTCCTGGCGTCAGATTCGATTCTCGTGCCGGGGATCTGCGAACCCGTCAGTACGACCGGCTTGCCCAGGCCCTGGAGCACGAACGATAGCGCACTCGCCGTGTAGGCCATGGTGTCGGTGCCGTGTGTCACCACGAACCCGTCGTAGTCATCATACTTCTCCGCGATGACCTCCGCCACGTGGTCCCAGTGCTCGGGCCGGATGTTGCTGCTGTCGATATTGTCGATGTACGCGACCTCAAGATCGGCCAGCTCGTCGAGCCGCGTCTCCATACTGAGGAGGTTCTTGATGGCCCTGTCGAGCGTGGGCGTCAGGAGGCTCCCTCGCTCATCCTTCTCCATGACAAGCGTCCCGCCGCAGAAGAGAACGAGGATCCTTTGGTTCTGTGTTGTCATGCTCATCCACCCTCTTGTTCCAGGAGTATCCCCGGCCACCGCTCGCGGCCTTCGGAAAGCGCTCGATTCGCGACACACCACAGGTCACTTGATTTTCGGCACCGACTTGGCGCACAATGAGTGTAGCCGTGACAGGCGTCTCTGACAAGGTGGTCAATCAATGAAACAGCTCTTCGACAGGATACGCTCGAGAATCCCGACACTCCACAGTACCAGGACGCCGGCCGCCATCCTCGTTCTGGCGCTGTGTGCGATCCCGTTCCTGACATCCTGCGGTACCATAGTCGGAGGCGGAGCGAGCTCACGCACGTACGTCATGGGATTCACAGCATTCCCGCATGCGAATCTGGACTCTGCTGTCCTCGATGCGTGGGACGCCATCGCGGTCAGTGGTGATCTGGCGGTTATCCATGAAGACGGTGGGATCCCCTGGCAGGAGGCCCTCGACGGAACGCCGTACGACTCTTCCTACGCCTGGTGGCTCGACTACGTCCAGAGCCTGATCCCCATCGGGCATGCCGTCTACCTGGCGGTCACTCCCATATCATCCTCCCGCGACGGCCTCGCGCTCTACCGAGGCGTTGGTTCAGACGAGCCGCTCCCCCCACCCTGGAACACGTACACGTTTGATGAGCCCGATGTCATGACGGCGTTCGCGAATCACTGTCTCAACATGATAGACATCTACGACCCGGACTACTTCGCGTTCGCGATCGAGGCCAACATGCTGGCCGATCTCTCCCCGGGCGAGTGGCAGCCGTTCCTGACGCTCCTCGATCAGGTGCATGCCGCGATCAGAGACGTGCATCCATTCCTGCCCATCTTCGTCACCATCCAGGCCGACTACTATCACAACGATGTGGGCGGCCAGACCGTGCCCGTCGCTCAGATCCTCTTCTACTGTGACATAGTCGCCGTGAGCTCGCATCCGTCTTCCTGCTTCGACGGAGACCCAAGCGCCATTCCAGCTGACTACTTCACGGCGTTCGCAGATCTGTCGCCTGGGAAGCCCTTCGCCATCGCGGAGACGACATGGCCGGCCGAGCCGGTCGACGATCCCTATCCCGTCTACATCCCCGCGACTGAGGCCACACAGCAGGATTACGTAGAGCGGCTGCTCGCCGACTGCGACGAACTGTCAGCCGCGTTCATCTGCTGGTTCCTCGTAAGGGATTTCGATGACTTCTGGGAGAGCGACCTTCAGTACTACCCGAGCGCGAGCATAGTCCGGTACTGGAAGGACTGCGGGTTGTACGACGGTGATGGTGTCGGACGACCGGCGCTCACGAGCTGGATGCAGGCTCTCGAAAGCTAGGGTTCTACTCGATCCTCATCTTCACGAGTTCCGAGTCCGGAATGGGAACCACATCGAGACGCGCCTCTTCCTCACCCGAGCTGCCAACACAGAGAACTGAAGCGATCTCAAGATCGCGGGCCTTGCTGTAGCGCGCTGCCATCGCGCCTGCGACCTCGAGCTCCTGTCGACCTGCTGCGCCGCGCAGGAGTGTGAGCGCGCCCGGGAAGTCGCTCGTCGAAAGCACGATGTCCCCCTCCCGAACAAACACCTCCAGCTGGTCGTTCTCCGATTCGTCCCGCCCGATGACGGCCTTCACACCATCACTCACGCGGAAGTGCCTGCCGACCTTGAGCAGCGCAACGTCCGCGGGGTTCAGTCGTCCATCATGCTCGAGCAGATCACGTATGCGAGCGGCAAACACCTTGTCGGTGAGAAGACATCCTCCGGCCGCGCACGGGTAGTCGTGGATCCCGAACACGGCCGCCATCGAGATCTGCTCCTTCCGTGACCGGCCCTGGATCGCGGGGAGCTTGGCGCGGTCAATCCACCCTTCCTTCTCCGGAATGGTCGGTTCCAGAAGGGCCGCGGAAAGCGGTCGTACTATGAGTCCCTGAAGGCCCGATTCCCGCTCGATCAGACGCATCGCCTCCATCCGCTGCGACATCGGCCGCTGCCCAAGAACCTCACCCGTGATGGCGAACGATGCTCCGATCTCGTCCATGTAGTCCTTGGCGCGCCGGAACATCATGATCCTACAATCGATGCAGGGATTCATGCCGCTACCGTGTCCGTGCTTCGGATTCTCGACGATCCGTAGGAATTCGTCCGTGGCGTTCTCGACTCTGAGATCGATGCCTAGCTGGCTCACGGCCGCGCGTGCCGCCGAGCACGACGAGTCCTTCGGCGTGCAGCAGCAGAAGACCGTAGTGAGATTGAAGGCCGACACTTCGATCCCCTGATCGAGCATCAGCCGAATAGCGATGGTGCTGTCGAGTCCACCCGACAGAAGCGCTACAGCCTTCAAGAGGTTCCTTTCCGCACGCGTCTAGCGCAGCAATACGAGCTTCGATTCAGCACTTGTCTCGCCGGCAACCAGTCTCACGAAGTAGATGCCCGATGGGAGAAGGCGTCCGCCCTCTCCTGCCCCGCCCCAGACGATCTCGTGGTCGCCGGCAGTAAGCTCCCCGCCAAAGGCTCGGGCGATAAGCCGACCGCTCACATCGTAGACGCTCACGTCCACGCGATCACGCTCCGGCAGTGAGAACGCGATGCGCGTCTCCCCGACCGCCGGGTTCGGCATCATCGGATGAAGCAGAAGGTGCGAGACGAATTGGGTCTCGTCTACTCCAGTATCGATCAGGAGCTGTACGTAGTACTCGTCCCGCTCGACGTTCCCGTTTCCATCTCCCGCAGGAGCCTGCGAGTCGAGTGTGCCGGCATCCGGAGTCTGGTAGCGCGCCACCGAGATCAGGATCGAATCGGGGATCGAACCGAAGAGCGCTTCCAGATCGAGAGCGCCTTCGAGCCACGAGCCGGCGGACTTCTGAGCGCTCGATGAGTCGTACACCTGCTCCAGGGAATCGAACCAGCCTACCCAGCCGTTCGACTCCTCACTGGCGAGAAGATAGTCCCATCCTGCCACGCTGCCCGACTTGCCCCACGGCGCGCTCTGCGAGCCTGCGGGATCTCGATCAACGAGAATGAAGTGGTCGAGGCCGGAAGTTCCGCTGACACCTTCCGTGGCAACATAGAGCCACGTACCGTCGAAGGCCGTGTAGAGCTCGCAGTCGCCGTCACTCGCGACGAGTTCCGCCTCCGGATCGAGCGCACCGTCCATGACAAATCCGGTTGGTCCGCCACCGCCCGTGACAACCACACTCCAGT
>CAZFRO010000024.1:11802-38587 GCA_964521425.1 uncultured bacterium | reverse complement strand
ATGCTATTAACACCCGCCCCTCAACCCCTTTCTACACACAAACTGATACACCACCTCCCGCAGGTGATGGCTTGCGGGCGCGGTTGGGGAGCGGTATCATCGTAGGTGCTAGAGCATCTTGGGCGGCCCACGGCAGCGTCAGGGGCCGTTCTTGTCATGAGAGGCCACACAGAGGGGCGTCGGGATGACGCGCGCAGAGACGATTGGCGCGAGGATCACTGTTCGAGGTGTCGTGCAGGGTGTCGGCTTCCGGCCGTTCATCTACCGCATTGCACATGAGCATCGCATCACAGGGTGGGTTGTGAACTCGACCGCCGGTGTGATCATCGAGTGTGACGGCACAGAGGGTGACGTCCGCGAGTTCGAGCGCGCCATCACGGCCGAGGCTCCGACTCTGGCACGCATCGATGCCATGGAGCGGACACCGATCGATTCGCAAGGCTTCGAGCGTTTCGAGATCCGCCCGAGTGAGGCCGACGAGCGGGAAGTGACTCTCATCTGTCCGGATGTGGCCATCTGTCCCGATTGTCTTGAGGAGTTCCTCGATCCGTCCGACAGGCGGCACCACTACCCCTTCATCAACTGCACGAACTGCGGCCCCAGATTCTCTATCATAGAAGAGACACCGTACGATCGCCCGAAGACCACGATGCGGGCGTTCACGATGTGCCCAAAGTGTCAGCGCGAGTATGAGGACCCGCTCGACCGGCGGTTCCACGCGCAGCCGAACGCGTGTCGGGTCTGTGGTCCGGAGCTTGAACTTGTGATGCCGACACCTGCCGGTGGCGGCACGGCGGAACTCATCACTGGCCGGAGCTATCTCCGGATGCCGGACGACCTTGCGACACGCGTGAAGGACGACCCCGCGGCGTGCGCCAGGTGGTTGCTCAGGCACGGCGGCATCATCGGTGTCAGGGGTCTCGGTGGATTCCACATCGCTGCCAGTGCGTCGCTCGATACGACGGTGCGCGCACTCAGGGAGAAGAAGAACCGTCCAGCCAAGCCCTTCGCCATCATGTGCCGAACGCTTGAGGTTGCGCGGCAGCTCGTCCACATGGACCCGATTGAAGAGAGTATGCTGACAAGTCCCTGGAGCCCCATCGTCCTTCTCAAGAAGAGGGGCGATACGAAAGCCATCTCAGCGCTGGTCGCACCAAACAACGCCTATCTCGGAGTCATGCTTCCCTACGCGCCACTTCATCACCTGCTCTTTGACGATAAGCAGGAAGTGCTCATCATGACGAGCGCGAACGTGTCCGGCGAGCCGATCGTGGCGGATCTGGAGGTAGCGTCAGAACGACTCACGAGTATCACGCGCACGCACCTGACCCACGATCGCGACATAGTGAACCGGAACGATGACTCGGTGGTCTTCGTCGAAGTCGGCCGTGTCCTCATGTCGAGGCGGTCTCGCGGCTACGCGCCGTATCCGATCGATCTCGAGAACGCATCTGCTCCGGCCAAGAACGTGCCAACTGAGACCGCGCCGGCAGGAGACGTGCCGGCGGAGGGTGGGCCGACGGGGATCGCGCCGTCCAAAGGCGCACCGGCTGTTCTCGCCTGCGGCACGGAGCTCAAGAACACGTTCACCCTTCTCGACGGAAGTCGCGCGTATGTTAGCCAGCATATCGGCGACATGGAGAACCAGCCGACGCTCGAGTTCTACGAGGAGATGCTCAACCGGTTCCTCAGATGGTTCAGGGTCGAGCCTGGAATCGTGGTTCATGATCTTCATCCCGATTACCTGGCGACGAGGTTCGCGAAGCGCTACGCGGCGGAGGCCGGGAGCGACGTGCGCCTCATCGGAGTGCAGCATCATCACGCGCACATCGCGTCGGTGATGGCGGAGAACGGGGTCACCGATGCCGTGATCGGTCTTGCCCTCGACGGCACCGGGTACGGCACGGACGGGGCGATCTGGGGTTGCGAGTTCCTCGTAGCCGACAGGAGCGATTTCGAGCGCGCGGGTCATCTCAAGTACACGCCGCTTCCGGGCGGCGATGCGGCGATCCGCCATCCGTACCGGGTGGCACTCGCGCATCTCCACGCCGCGGGCGAGAGCGATCTCGCAGGCGTCGGTCGGCGGCTCTTCCCGGAGATCGATTGCAGCGAACTCGATCTCGTCGTTCAACAGATAGAGAAGAACCTGAACTGCATCGCTACGTCGAGCGCGGGACGCCTCTTTGATGCCGTCTCAGCGATCCTTGGTGTTTGCCACGAGATGAGCTATGAGGCGCAGGCCGCGATCGAACTCGAGTCGCTCATCGACCAGGGAAGAAGTGAACCGGAAGGTGGTCGTCCAGCAGATGAGGTTCTCGGAAGAGGGGGAGAGGCGAGTGAGCCGCATTACCCGTACGAACTCATCGAGGCCGAGCGGGGATTCGTGGTCGACACGGGTCCGACCGTGCTGGCGGTCCTGGCCGATGTGCTCGCAGACACTCCGCGGGAGATCGTAGCCCGGGCGTTTCACAACACAGTTGTGCGCTTCGCGACCGATGCCTGTGGCGTGATATCGCGGGCATCGGGCATCGATACCGTGGCGCTCTCAGGCGGTGTGTTCCAGAACCGCTATCTCCTGACGAAACTCGTCACAACGCTCGAAACCAGCGGGTTCAGGGTGCTTCTGAACAGAGAAGTCCCAATGACCGACGGCGGCGTATCTCTGGGACAGGCAGTCGTTGCTGGCGAGCGGGCGGCGCGAGGCTTAGAATAGAGCATTGCTGGAATCGTGTTCCGGGAGCCGGGGCTAGAGGACGAGAC
This sequence comes from uncultured bacterium, assembly GCA_964521425.1. Lineage (GTDB taxonomy): Bacteria > Joyebacterota > Joyebacteria > Joyebacterales > Joyebacteraceae > Joyebacterum. Next base: position 35,827 of record CAZFRO010000024.1, on the reverse strand, counting down.
CTGGCACGGGGCAAGTCATATCAACACGGGAAGGCAGAGGAATCATGTGTCTGGCAGTACCGGGTAGGGTCATGTCGATAGAGAGTGACGTCGCGAAGGTCGACTTCGGAGGCGTTTCGCAGGAGGCGAACCTGACGCTTGTTCCTGAGGCGAAGATAGGGGACTACGTTCTTGTCCACGCCGGGTTCGCGATCCAGCGGCTCGACGAGGCGGAAGCTGAGGAGACGCTACGGCTCTTCCAGGAGTTGGCAGAGGCCGCCGACAAGGAAGAGCGGGAGACCAGGGAGCAAAGCCAGGACCGCACGGGCGAGAGCACGAGTGACGGCCAGGCCGGCGCGGATGGAGAAGCTGAGAATAGAGAGGCCTAAGAGATGACCGATCCAGTCATGGAAGTCGAATCGTTTCGGTCTGAGTCCGCGGCGCGGGTTCTTCTCGGGCGGATAGAGCGTCTTCTCGAAAGAGCGGGCGCGACTGCGGAGAAACCCGTCGCTCTGATGGAGGTCTGCGGGACCCACACGGTCGCCATCTCGCGCTTCGGTCTGAGGTCGCTTCTTCCCGATTCGCTGAGGCTTCTCTCCGGCCCGGGGTGTCCTGTCTGCGTTACGCCGCTGATCGAGATAGACAGATCGATCGCGGCGGCAGAGGCGCCCGGTACGATCATCGCGACATTCGGCGACATGATGCGTGTCCCCGGGTCGCGATCCTCTCTGGAGAGCGCGCGCACAGACGGAGCCGACGTCCGGATCGTCTACAGTCCGATGGACTCGCTGAAGATTGCACGGGAGAACCCCGGAAAGCAGGTCGTCTTCCTGGGTGTGGGATTCGAGACGACGTCACCGACGATCGCGGCTACGATCGTGGCCGCGAAGCGAGAAGAGTTCACGAACTTCTCCATCCTCCCATTCTTCAAGACGGTTCCCATCGCCCTCGACGTGCTGGCGGCGATTCCGGACCGTCCTCTCGACGGCTTCATCTGCCCCGGGCATGCGAGCGTCATCATCGGCGCCAACGCCTACGAGCCCGTGGCCCGCGATCGCAATATGCCGTGCGTCGTCGTGGGGTTCGAGCCGCTCGACATCCTCTCAGGCATCGAGGGGCTGCTGGAGAAGGTCGCCGCGATCAGAACCGGCCAGGGCAGCGCCAGCGTAGAAATTCGATACAAGAGGGCCGTCACTGGTGAGGGTAACGTTGCGGCACAGGAGCTCTTGCGAGACGTGTTCAAGCCGTGCGATGCCGAGTGGCGCGGCATCGGCGTGATTCCGGGAAGCGGTCACGATCTGAGTGAGCGGTATAGCGACTTCGACGCGGGGGAGCGGCTGTCACTGGAAGTGGCCGAGCCCATCGAACAGCCGGGCTGCGTCTGCGGGGAGATCATGTTGGGACGTAAGCTCCCGACCGATTGCCCGCTCTTTGGTGAGGTCTGCACGCCCCGGCGACCGGTCGGTCCGTGCATGGTATCTACTGAAGGATCGTGCGCAGCGTTCTACAAGTACGAGAGGGATGTGGCATAGACAGCCGCACTCGATGATTGTGGCACGCGTGAAAGCGTGCCGGGAGAGGTAGGAGCATTGAGCAACGATGACAGGGTGAAGCTCGCGCACGGTAGCGGCGGCGCACTCATGCATGAACTGATCGAGAATCTGATAGTCGCGCGGCTAGCGAACCCGATCCTCGAGTCGCTCGACGACTCCGCGGAGCTTCCGGATCTTGGCGGCCACAAGCTCGATGGCGGGCGCGTGGCCTTCACGACCGACTCGTTCGTCGTGCAGCCGCTCTTCTTCCCCGGTGGCGACATCGGTTCACTCGCCGTTGCAGGTACCGTCAACGATCTATCCATGAAGGGAGCAACCCCTCTCTATCTCACGCTCGGTCTGATCATTGAAGAGGGACTCAAGCTCTCCGTGCTCGAGGAGATCATCGACTCCATCGCGGAGGCGGCCTCGGCCGCCGGAGTATCGATCGCCGCCGGCGACACAAAGGTCGTGGAACACGGGTCAGTGGGCGGCATCATAATCAACACCGCCGGTATCGGTGTCGTCCCAGACGGCGTCTCGATCTCGGCCGTACGCGCGGAGGAAGGCGATGTCGTGATTCTCTCCGGGACGATCGGGGACCACGAGACCGCCATTCTGGTTGCACGCGAAGAGCTCAAGCTGGACGAGGTCATCGAGAGCGACTGTGCGTGTCTGAACGGACTCGTCGATACGGTCCTCCGTGCCTATCCTGACATTCACGTGTTCAGGGATCCGACACGGGGAGGTCTGGGTACCACGCTCAACGAGATCGCGTCGAAGTCCGGTCTCGGCATCACCATTCGGGAGGCAGACATTCCTGTGGCCAGGAAGGTCCGCGCCGTGTGTGACATCCTCGGATACGATCCCATCTATATGGCGAACGAGGGGAAGGTCATCGTCGTGGTTCCGGAGCGTGGCGCCGACATCGTCCTCAAGGCGATGCGGGCGCATCCCCTCGGCCTTGAAGCGATAGCAATAGGCGCCGTGGGTGGGAGAGCAGGGGTCTATCTGCGCACCGAGGTGGGGGGCTTAAGGCCCATCGTGATGCTTGAGGGCGTCCAGCTGCCGCGTATCTGCTAGGAGCTTTCGTGCACGAGCTGTCGATCTGCCAGAGCATGCTTGAGATCGTTGAGAAGACGATGGCCGAGCATCCGAACGCGACCCTCAGGCGCATCTTCCTTGATATAGGGAAGGGCTCGACGGTCGAGTCGACTCTTCTGAGTGAAGCGTTCGAGGTGATCGTGTCCGGCGGCCAGTATGAGGGCGTCGAACTGGTGATCAACGACATACCTATCGCCGGCCGCTGCCACACATGCGAGCGCGACTTCACCTACGAGGAGTTTGCGCTGGGATGCCCGTCGTGCGGGTCGACCGACATCAAGATACACTCGGGCCTTGAACTGGACATCAAGCACCTTGAGATAGACGAAGACTAGCGGGGGGAATCGTGTCAAAGGTCGATATCGAGAAGAAGATCCTCAGCGAGAATGATTCAGTCGCGATCGAGAACCGGAGACAGTTCGCCGATGCCGGGCTCCTGGTGTTCAACATCATAAGCTCGCCCGGATCGGGGAAGACGACGTTGCTTGAGGCGACGCTCGACCGGCTCGCCGACAAGGTCAAGATACTCGTGATCGAAGGCGACGTCAGCACCGAGCGCGACATGGATCGTGTTCGGGCGCACGGGGCGGAGGGGATACAGATAAACACGGGTGGAGGTTGCCACCTGAGTGCCAAGATGATCAGCGACGTGCTCGATGGGCTCGGTCTCGATACTGCAGACCTGGTCTTCATTGAGAACGTCGGCAATCTCATCTGCCCGTCAACATACGATCTCGGCGAGGACATCCGAATGGTGCTGCTCTCGACTGCCGAGGGCGACGACAAACCGATGAAGTATCCGTCGATATTCCACGAGGCGGAACTCGCCATCATTACCAAGATCGACCTCCTTCCGTATATCGAGTTTGACGTCGAGAAGGTCGGAACTGAGATAGGCGTCCTGAATTCAGAGTGTGAAGTGCTCAAGCTCTCCGCCCTCAAGGGTGAGGGGATGGACGCGTGGGTAGAGTGGATCATGAAGAGACTTGAGATGAAGCGCGCGGCGCGCCCCGCCGCCGGAGAGTGAGGTAAGCGTGCTGGGTCCTATCCCGCTTGTGATACTTGTGCCGCTCGTTCTTCTTGTGGCAGCCCTCTTCTTGCAGAGGTTCCGCAACTGGCTTACGTCGATGCGCACCGCCATCTGGCTCCTGGTCGCCATGGCCGCCATCTCGATGATAGGCGCCCTCGTCGGCCAGCGGCTTCCGCTTGAGGCCTACACGGAGCGGTACGGAGATGCGTTCGGTATCTTCCTCTTTCGCTCCGGCCTGGCAAACGTCTTCAGAACGTGGTACTTCGCACTCCTCGGCGCGCTCGTTGTGGTTTCCACGATCACGTGCACGCTCCGTCGCATCGTCCGGCTCGTCAAACGTCCAGGGCGGCGGCTCACCGCAACGGGTTCACTCCTGACCCATCTCTCGATCGCCATCATCGCAGCGGCCGGTCTCGTCACGGCGCTTGCGGGCTTCAAGCATCCGGCCCCACGGTATCTGGAGGCGGGGGACGTGATCGAGGTTCCTGAAGGAGGCTTCTCCATTCGTGTCGATGCGGCACGGACGGAATTCACGGAGGATGGGAGCTTGAGTGAGTACCTGACCGAGGTGACCGTGTTCGAAGAAGGTGTCGAGGTCCGCACACATCGCATCGAGGTCAACCACCCGCTCAATCACCGCGGGATCGGTGTCTATCAGTACGAGATGCTGCCGTCGGCCAGATCGATAGAGCGCGCATTCATAGGCGTGGTAGTTCCTGCCCCGGACGGGGCGCCCTTGCACAGGGAGATCACAACGGCGCCAGGGGAGACTGTGGAGATCGAGGGCACCGACCTGAGTCTCAAAGTGCTGGAGTTCCTTGCTGACTTCACCTACGATATCGAGACTGGAACCGCCGGACTGGCGTCGATCGGACACGATAACCAGGCGGTACTTGTTGAGCTACGGGACGCGGGGGAACTCGTGGCCGAACGCTGGTTCTTCATGGGATTCGCAGGTCATCGCGACGACAGCGATCTCCCGTGTCGCATCTTCTTCATGGATTACATCCCCGACTTCGACAACGGCCTGACGCGTTTTGAATACGCGAGACAGCCGGGCACGCCGCTTCTCTTCGCAGGGCTCGGGATTCTTTCTCTCGGACTCTGCCTGACGTTGTGGACGAGGCGTTCACCGGGTGTCGCCTGAGGCTATGGATGAGCCGCCCCACGGGGCCCTGATCGGCGCATTTTCTGGAGGTAGTTAGGAATGGACATGAGACCCGACATGATTCTCTTCTGGGTAGCCCTTTGGAGCTATCTTGCCGCAACAGTAGGCGCCTGCATCTACGCAGGCACGCGGAAGCCGGTTGTTCGCGGCATCATATATGTGATCACGCTCGCTGGTCTGACCTCTCAGACGGTTGCATTGGGTGTGCGCTGGGCGGTGTCCGGACATCCTCCTGTGACAGGTCCCTTCGACTACATGCTGCTTCTCTCGTGGGCGGCGGTTCTGGCATTTGTCGTAATCTGGAGAACAAAGGGACTGGAGCTTCTGACAGCCTTCGCAGCGCCCGTGGGCGTGCTTGGAATGGGTGTGGCTTCCCTCTTTCCCTCCAGGATCGAGCAGCAGCTGATTCCCGCACTGCAGAGCTACTGGCTATGGATCCACGTGTCGCTGGCAGCACTCGCCGAGGCGGCCTTCGCCGTGTCGTTCGTGGCGGCGGTCATGTACATGATAGGAGATTGGCGTGGGTGGAAGGGTCTTCCGGACAAGGAGACGCTCGACATGGTCACCTATCGCGCCATCGGCGTCGGCTTTCCGCTCTTCACAATAGGCGCCCTTCTGGCCGGCGCCATCTGGGCAAACAGCGCCTGGGGTGCGCCCTGGTCGTGGGATCCCAAGGAAACGAGTTCCCTCATCGTCTGGCTTGTATATGCCATCTATCTGCACGCCAGATTCGTCAAGGGATGGCGCGGCGTGGGTGCGGCGCGACTGGCAGCGCTCGGATTCCTCGTGACGCTGTTCACGGTGCTGGGTAGCCGCTTCCTGGGTGGTCTGCACTCATACGGGGCGTAACCTGGAGAAATCGTTTGGTGTGGAATAAGCTGAAACTGTGGATTCCCGCGATAGCATGGACGCTTCTCATCTTCGGACTCTCGTCCGTGTCGGTCTTTGCGAGCACAATCATAAAGCTCAAGATGGTCGACAAGCTTGCTCACGCGGCGGAGTACGGCGGACTGGGGTTGTTCCTCTCCGTCGGGTTCTTCGGAACACTGAGAGGGGCAAGGAGACGATGGGTAACGCTCTTCGCCATTCTCCTCGGTCTAGCGATCGGCGCTCTCGATGAGATCTACCAGTTCACGGTTCCCGGACGGTGCTCCGATGTTCGTGACTGGATTGCCGATTCTATCGGTGTGATCATCGGTAATCGCATCGCGGTCTGGTTCTACAGATGGAAGGCGGGAGGACGATGAAGTACACGGCGCCCAGGGGAACGCGGGACATTCTCCCTGCCGACAGCTGGAAGTGGCAGCACGTCGAGCGAGTATTCCGCGACACGGCGGAGCGATTCGGATACAAAGAGATCCGGTTTCCGGTCTTTGAGGAGACCGAACTCTTCGCCCGCGGGATCGGCGACTCGACCGATATCGTGCGAAAGGAGATGTACACATTCCCGGACCGCAAGGGTCGAAGCCTGACGCTCAGGCCCGAGGGAACCGCGAGCGTTGTGCGCTCCTTCATCGAACACAACATGGGGCGCGGCGCGCAGGTCACGAAACTCAGGTACTTCTGCCCGATGTTCCGGTACGAACGTCCGCAGGCAGGGCGTTACCGGCAGTTCTGGCAGTGGGGGCTCGAGGCTCTGGGCTCACTAAGTCCCGCCATAGACGCGGAGATCATTCTCTTCTCGGTTCGCTTCTTCGAGGGGCTTGGTATCAAGGGAACTGAAGCGAGGATAAACAGCGCCGGATGCCCGAGCTGCACTCCGGCCTACAACGATCTCCTGAAGAAGGAACTCGCGCCCAAGCTCGAGCGGTTCTGCGATGACTGCCGCGAACGTTACGAGCGTAATCCCAGACGGATGTTCGACTGCAAGAATGAGAACTGCCAGACGCTTCTCACTGACGCTCCTTCGATTCTCGATGCGCTCTGTGACGAGTGCCGGGATCACTTCGCTCACGTCGAGAAGCACTTGAGAGCGGTCTCAGTTCCACACGTCATAGACAGCGGGCTCGCACGCGGACTCGACTACTACACAAAGACCATCTTCGAGATCCACTACACGAAGCTGGGAGCGCAGAGTGCGCTTTGCGGCGGTGGCCGATACGATGAGCTGACGAGTGAACTCGGAGGCAAGCCGACTCCAGCGTGTGGAGTGTCGGCCGGTGTTGAACGACTCATCTCCGCGCTCGAAGAGGAGGGCGCGTTCCAGGATGCGGCTCCGGGCCCCGATATCTACCTCGTGGCGGGAAGCGATGGAGCTGCCGGGTCAAACGTGACCCTCGCCGCGCGACTGAGGGAGACGTTCTCCGTTGAGATGGACTACCAGGGTCGGAGCTTCAACAAACAGATGCAGGAGGCCGGCCGCATGAACGCGCGGTTCGTGCTCGTCAATCAGGGAGAGGGTGAGCCCCTCAAGCTGAGAGAGGTCGCGACAGGGTGGGAGGCGAGCCCTGGCGAGGAAGAGCTAGAGGCTGCCATCCGGGATCGGGAGAGGGAATCACAATGAAACTGCAACCGATGGGTGAACTTGCCAGAACGCACACGTGCGGCGAACTGAGGGCCAACGACGCCGGGTCGACAGTCGTCCTTGCAGGCTGGGTACACCGGAGAAGGAACTTGGGTGGTCTTCTCTTCGTGGATCTGAGGGATAGATATGGGATGACGCAGATCGTCTTCAGACCGGAGGACGATGCTGAACTCCTGGATGTGGCGGGGGGACTCGGTTCGGAGTACGTGATTGCCGTCCAGGGAGAGGTTGCGGCGAGGCCCGAGGGAACCATCAACTCCGAGCTTCCGACAGGCGACGTTGAAATCATCGTGCGGGAGATGAAGGTGTTGAACGACTGCGTCACCCCGCCGTTTGTTCTCGAGGAGCCGGTCAAGGCGAGCGACGATCTCAGGCTGGAATACCGCTATCTGGATCTCAGACGCCCGCACATGCAGAGTCTCCTTATGACGCGTCACCGCGCGGCGAAGGCGGCGCGCGACTATCTCTGCAATCAGGGACTGATCGAGATCGAGACGCCCATGCTGGCGAAGAAGACGCCGGAGGGCGCACGGGACTTCATCGTTCCGTCCCGAATCCACCCGGGAAAGGTCTACGCACTGCCTCAGTCTCCCCAGCTCTACAAGCAGATCCTCATGGTGAGTGGCTTCGATCGCTATTTCCAGATCGCACGCTGCCTGCGGGACGAGGGATTGCGAGCCGACAGGCAGCCGGAGCACACACAGATAGACATTGAGATGAGTTTCGTCACACAGGACGACGTCTTTGCCCTGACGGAGGGGCTGATCGCTTCGATCTGGCAGGAGGTACTCGGCAAGAGAATCGAGACACCGTTTCCGCGTCTCACCTATGCCGACGCCATGGGGCGCTTCGGCTCCGACAAACCCGACACCCGCTTCGGGATGGAACTGACCGACCTGAGCGACCTCCTGGGAGATACGGAGTTCAGGGTTTTCAGCTCGGCGATCAAATCCGGTGGTTCGGTGAAGTGTCTCGTTGCCTCCGGCTGCGGGGACTGGTCGCGAAGCCAGATAGACAAGAAGGAAGAGCTTGCGAAGGGCTGGGGTGCTAAAGGTCTCGCCTATGTGAAGGTGGTGGATGGCGCGTTCGACGGAGGAATCAGCAAGTTCCTCTCGGAGACTGAGACCGCGGCGATCATCGAGCGGGCGCAGGCCGTCGACGGCGACCTCCTCCTCTTCGGGGCCGACACGACGGCCAAGGTTAACAACGTGCTCGGGCGCTTGAGGCTCGCGTTCCGCGATGAGTTCAACCTCGCTCCCGACGGTCTTCTCAACCTCCTCTGGGTAACCGACTTTCCGATGTTCGCTTTCAATGAGGAAGCGGACAGATGGGAGACCGAACACCACATGTTCACAATGCCTCGCGATGAGGATATTCAGTATCTCGATACCGACCCCGGGAGGGTCTTGGGTCAGCTCTACGATCTGGTCTTAAACGGTGTCGAACTCGCATCCGGCTCCATCCGGATCCACCGTCGTGATATCCAGGAACAGGTGATGAAGGTCGTCGGGATGAGCAGGGAGGACGCAGAGGAGCGGTTCGGGTTCCTGCTTAGGGCATTCGACTACGGCGCCCCGCCTCACGGGGGAATCGCGCCCGGACTAGACCGGATCGTGATGATGCTGACGGGCGAGGACTCGATCAGGGACGTGATAGCGTTCCCGAAGACATACAAGGGTCTGTCGCTGATGGATGGTTCACCCTCCGAGCCGGAGCAGGAGGTGATGGAGGAGCTTCACATCACGTTCACCAAAGAGCCCTAAGGCTAGGCCTGTTCAGGAAATGAGGCTTGACAGTCGATGCAGGCTCTGGTAAATTATCCACCAAGTGTAGTCGATTCATGCGGCGCGCAGATGTAAGGTAGCGCGTACGGTGTAAGTGTGTCTGCTTGAAGGGGGGTGCCACGCGATGGCAAGAACGACTGGGAGAGTCATTGCTCTCGCATCGCTTCTGCTTGTCCTGGCGGCGGTTGTGATGGGCTGTGGTCCGAAGCCTCCGTGCGAAGGCGCGGATGTGACCGCAGTTCAGCTTGCTCAGGACGAGAGCGATGCTGCGTTGACCGAACTCGATACCGCTCGCAGTGAGCGTGCCGAGCTCGAGGCCGGTGTAGCCGGTGTGAGAAGTGAGATCGCCAATCTGGAGGGTCAGCCCGCAGCACTAGAGGCTCGCCTCCACGAACTGAAAAAGGGTAGCGGGCGCTAACTGGCCGCGAAACGCGAAGGAAGGAGACTGTACCGATGTTGCACAGAATATCAGTTGTACTGGTCCTCCTTGTAGCCCTCGCCCTCGTGACCGGCTGTGGTTCCGGAGTTCAAAGGACCGCAGACCCGAGCGCCGGCGATTTCTACACGGAAGAGGAGTACCAGAAGCTCTCGAAGGATCAGAGAGAGGCATACTGCGCAGATCTTCTCGGTGAGTATGAGAGCGCGCAGGACAGTGCCGCAGATGCAAGAGACGACATCGCGAAGGAGCAGATGGCATCCGCTGATCTGGACGTGGAAATGGCCAAGCTCACACCGAGGCTCAAGGAGCTCAAGAGCGAGGTCGATGCGCTGAACGGGGAGATCGCGTGGTTCGAGGGTCTGCCGAGAGTCTACGTCGTCCAGAAGGGCGATTTCCTCTACAAGATCTCCGAGATGGACGAGATCTACGGTGACCCGCTCAAGTGGAAGCGTATCTACAGAGCGAACCGCGAGCTGATCGAGGATCCGAATCTCATCTACCCCGATTGGGAGCTGACGATTCCGAGAGACTGGCCGCACAGTTACACGGTCAAGATCGGTGAGAACCTCTGGCGGATCGCCGGTTATTGGGAGATCTACGGCGACGCGACGATGTGGTCCAGGATCTACGAGGCCAACCAGGCCGAGATCTCGAACCCTGACGTCATTCAGCCGGGCCAGATCCTGACGATCCCGCGCTAAGGGATTCTCCGAGTCCGGTCGCTCGGATCTCGAACGGGGATGTGTGACGATCCAGGAGGGAGAGTCACTCGGCTACTGGAACTCCATTGCAGAACGGGCTCTTGGTCCCCGGCAACGCCGTGGGAACCAGGGGCCCGATTGCATAGCATGCGGGTGGGGTCTCGTTGAAGCGAAAGATATCCGTCGCAGACATAGATTCTGTTCATCTCTACGGGCGGAACGACGCCAATCTTCGGCTGCTGCAGGACTCATTCGATGCGCACGTGACCGCGCGTGGTGGGGAGATAACCATCTCGGGCGACGGGTCCGAGGTCGCCCTCGCGGAGACGGTTCTGACTGAGATGGCGAGACTCGTACGCCGGGGTCGGACGGTGCAGCGCGAGGACGTGGAGTACGCCATCAACATGGTCAGATCCGGCAGGGCCGAGGAGTTGTCGCGCTTTCACGAAAGCGAGAAGAGGTTGAAGGATCTCAAGAAGCCTGTTGAGGCACGGACTGTGGGCCAGCAGGTCTATGTCGACGCACTCAAGCAGCACGACATCGTGGTGGCCATCGGACCCGCTGGCACGGGAAAGACCTACCTGGCCGTCGCCATGGCCGTGGCCGCGCTCAGGCGAAAAGAGGTGGAGAGGATAGTCCTTGTCCGCCCGGCCGTTGAGGCAGGGGAGAGTCTCGGGTATCTTCCGGGCGACTTCCAGGAGAAGATCGCGCCGTATCTTCAGCCGCTCTATGATGCTCTTCGCGACATGATGGATCCCGAGAGGGTGAAACGCCTGATCGACGTGGGGACGATCGAGGTTATCCCGCTGGCTTACATGCGAGGCAGGACGCTGAACGACGCCTTCGTCATTCTGGACGAGGCGCAGAACAGCACGATGCCGCAGATGCAGATGTTCCTGACCAGGCTCGGATTCAACTCTCGTACTGCTATTACAGGGGATATCACGCAGATCGATCTCGCCAACAGGGAGATGTCGGGCCTTGTGAAGATTCAGGATGTGTTGTCCGGGATCGAGGGGATCAAGTTCGTCTATCTTACCGAGAGCGATGTCGTCAGGCACCGACTTGTGCGCGAGATAGTGAAGGCCTTCGACCGATATGCACGGGCCGGCACGCAGCCAGACACATCGCACAGAGGCGAAGGGAGCGACTGATGGCAAGGTGGTTTCGCCAGAAACAGGAGCCCCGAGCCAGAGCCGATCGCGTGAAGCTCGGCGCCGGCTCCGACGGTCCGCGTGCGGACTGGGCTGCCCACAGGAACAGTCTTCTCTTCGGACTCCTACTCATCGTGGGGTTCATCATCGTCCTGGAACTTCTGTTTCCGCAGGCAGTGCCCACGACCGAGAGCGAGATCACGGTGGGGCAGGTGTCTCGTGAGGAAGTGGTCGCCCCCTTTGACTTCGATGTGCTGAAGACAGCCGACGAGCTCGACCAGGAACGGAAGATGGCCGCCGACGGTGTGGTTCCCGTCTTCCGCTACGATGAAGCGTCCCGCACAGAGAAGAGAACGCGCTTCGGCGAGCTCCTCACACGGATCTACGACATCCGCGCCGGTAGCGAGTCACCACAGCAAAGAATTGAGTTGCTCGGTCAGCTTGGTGTCACACTAAGCGACGCCTCACGCCGGGTTCTTCTCGACACCCGTCAGGCCGAGAGAGTGGAGGAGCGCGCCAGAGAGATCATGTTCGTCATGTACGACCGGGGCGTGCTGAGTGAACGCGGAACGCCGCCGCTCAAGCCCGACGACACGGTGATGCTGATCAAGGGTGATGATGAAACCGTGGTCCGTATACAGTCGTTCATACCGGAGCGGCTTGTCGTCGAGACCGTGCAGCGTGAGGCCGCGAGGGTTCTGGACGATGCCGACATGACGATTACCGTGAAGGAGATCGTGACTCCTTTCCTAGAGGGTAACGTCATCTACGACGTGGTCGAGAACTCGCGGAGAAGAGAGGCGGCCAGAGCCGCCGTCATCGAGTCGACCGGCCGGGATTTCAAGAAGGACGAGGTCGTTCTCCAGCGGGGGGAGAGGATCACAATCGAACACATCGTGGCCATCTTCTCGCTTGATCGCAAGCGTGCTGAGCTTCTGATAGAGGAGGCCGGCTACCTCCGGTTCTTCCCACGTCTTGGGAGGATTCTGGAGGCGATGGCCCTCCTGGGCATCTTCGCCCTCTACGTGCTGGCGCGCAAGCGCCGCATGGTCACGGAGATACGCTATCCCATTCTCACTATGATCCTCGTGACGATTGTGATAGTTGCGGCGGCCATCGTGGGTCGCATTCCCGGGGCGTCATCCTATCTCGTGCCCATAGCCGTTCTCGCCATGTTTGCGTCGATGCTTCTCGATTTCGAGACAGCCATCATCGCCACGGTCGTTACGGTTGTGCTCGTGACAGTCTATACGAGCTTCGGTCTGCCATTCATCTTCGTGTCGCTTGTCGTGGGGATGATCGCAGCGCACTCCGTGCGGCGTGTCAGACATCGAGAGGATTTCTACTGGTCGGGGATCAAGGTCGTCGGCGCGTACGCACTCACGATAGCGATCGCCGATATCTCTATGGTGGACATAGGTCTTCCCACTCTGACGAAAGTGGGATGGGGAGGGCTCAACGCGCTCATCAGCATGGGCATTGTCATTGTGGCGTTGCCGCTCTTTGAACGTGGATTCAAGGTAACTACCGACATCACCCTCCTCGAACTAGGGGACATGAACAGGCCGCTCTTAAGACGAATGGCGATGACCGCCCCGGGGACGTATCATCACAGCATTGTCGTCGGCAATCTGGCTGAGGCAGCCGCCGAGGCCGTCGGTGCAAACGGACTCCTGGCGCGAGTGGGCGCCTACTACCACGACATCGGCAAGCTGGTCAATCCCGGCTACTTCATCGAGAACCAGCAGGGGCTCGACCAGACTCAGAGCAAGCACGCCGGGCTTAAGCCCAAGGTCTCAAGCCTCATCATTCAGGCTCATGTCAAGGACGGCGTTGAACTCGCTCGCAAGGAGAAGTTGCCCGAGCCGATCATCGACATGGTCCGCGAGCACCACGGCACAAGCGTCATGGAGTTCTTCTTCAAGAGGGCGTCTGAAGAGAGCGTGGACCCGAACGATGTCAGCGAGGGTGAATACAGCTACCCCGGTCCGAGACCTCGGAGCAAGGAGTCGGCCATCGTCATGCTCGCCGATCTCCTGGAAGCTCGTACGAGATCGATAGGCGAATCGCTGACCGCAAAGCGCATCGAGACAGAGATCGACGACGCCATCGAGAAGAGATGGCGGACGCACCAGCTGGACGACGCCGAACTGACTCTCTCCGATCTGAGAAAGATCCGCGAGGCGTTCTTCAGAGTGCTCGTCGGAATGTACCATCAGCGAGTCAAGTACCCGGACCAGAAGGCCGGGGAAGAGGGCGAGACTGATGGTGAAGCGACGGCTGCCGACGACACCGGAAGTCCCGGGGACGCGGGCAAGGCAAGCAGTTCCGGGAGCGAGTAGGACGTGGCACTTAGAATTGTCAATAAACAGAAGATGGTGGGTGTCGACACTCGAGCCGTGCGGAGGCTTGTCGGTGCCATGCTCGATGAGTACGGGCGGGCCGACTCCGACGTGACCGTTCTCTTTGCCGACGACTCATTCCTTCACAAGCTCAATCTGGAGTACCGGGGAATCGACAAGACAACGGACGTGCTGTCCTTCGCAATGATGGAGGGGGACGAGTCAACTGTCTCCCCCGAGGCGGAGAGCGTTCTTGGCGATGTGATGATATCGGTCGAGCGCGCGTCCGTTCAGGCGCGCCGATACAGGAAGCCGGTCGGGCATGAGATACTGAAACTGGTGGCGCACGGCGTGCTCCATCTTGTCGGTTTCGATCATGCCTCCACAAGCGAGCGCAACCGGATGCGCCGCATCGAGAACAGGCACCTCAAGGCCGTCCTCGACCAGGCGTAGAGAGTGGCAATGCTCTATATCATTGGTGCAGGTGCAGGGTTCGCTGTCCTGCTCTATCTATCCTCGATCTTCTCAGGATCTGAGACGGCCTTCTTCTCGCTGTCCCGGCTGGATATCGGCGAGATGGAGAAGGGCGACCGTGTCCGGTCGCTGCTCGACCATCCGGATCGCCTGCTCATAACCATCCTGCTCGGTAACACACTGGTCAACGTTGCCGCCGCGTCTCTTGGCGCCGTCGTCGCTCTCAAGTTCGCGCACTCACTCGGTTACTCCGAGACCGCCACGATTGCGCTCGAGGTGGGGGTCGTCACGCTTGTGATCCTTGTCGTGAGCGAGATAGCTCCAAAGATGTACGCCATCGAGCGGAACACCGAGTTCGCTCGACGAAGCGCGCCTGTGCTCTTCGCCGTCGGCAGCGTCCTCGCTCCCATCGTGAGTGTGGTCCACGGCTTGGTGTCGAAGCTGGGTGGTGGAGAGGAAGGAGCGGATCAGCCCTTCGTGACCACCGAGGAGCTTCGCACGATAGTCGCGATAGGCGAGCACGACGGCACGCTGGACGAAGAGGAACGGGACATGATCGACAGCGTGATGGAGTTCGGCGACACAGTTATCCGTGAGCTCATGATCCCGCGGGTGGATGTCCAGGGTCTCGAGGACACCACTACCGTCAGTGAGGCCATTGCGTTGGTTCGTGAAGAGGGACACTCACGTCTACCTGTGTATCGCGAGGATCTCGATCACATCACGGGTGTTCTCTACGCGAAGGATCTCCTGGGCGTCGACCCCCAGACGGGCGGCGGGCAGGCGATCTCGGGGCTCGTACGCGAGGCGTACTTCACTCCCGAGACCAAGAATGCGGGTGAGCTTCTGCGGGAACTGCAGCGTAGAAGAACGCACATTGCGATCGTGGTTGATGAGTACGGAGGCACCGCCGGAGTCATCACGCTCGAGGATCTCATCGAGGAGATAGTAGGGGAGATCCAGGACGAACATGATGAAGAGAAACCGCTTCTGCAGGTGCTCGACATGAAGACGCTCATCGCTGACGGTTCCATACGACTTGAGGATCTTGCGGAGGAACTCGCCGTGACCGATTTTCCGGGCGAGGGCATCGAGACGCTTGCCGGATACCTGCTGGATGCTTTCGGCCGCATTCCATCGGAGGGAGAGAAGTTCGAGCGGGGGGGCCTCGAGTTCACCATTGAGAGTCTTGAAGAACAGAGGATCACAAGTGTGAGGATCGTGAAGCTGGAGCTGCCTGTGGACGGGGAGGAAGGAGAATGACCATCATCCTTCTAGCCGTTCTGGGGTTACTGCTCGCGGCCTTCTTCTCGGGGTCGGAGACCGCCCTCGTATCCATCAACTGGATACGTCTTGAGCACTGGATCGAGAAGGGGAAGCGAGGCGCCCGTCCGCTCGAGAAGTTTGTCTCGGATCCGCAACGATTGCTCGGAACCACGCTCGTTGGGACGAACATTGCGATCGTGATGACATCGTCCCTGGTGTCGTGGAAGCTGTTGCACAGTCTCAGCAATCTACAGCCGGGCGTGGTTGCGCTTCTCTCAACTGCGATTGTTACGCCCGTGCTTCTCGTGCTCGGCGAAGTCATCCCGAAGATCATCGGCCGGCGGCACAGCGACAGCATTACGCTCAAGGTGGTGTTCCCGCTCAGGCTCTTCTATTGGCTGCTTGGCCCGATCATCTGGGTGGCAACGGGACTTGCCCGCGGGATTCTCCGTCTTCTGGGCGTGCGTGTGACTGAGTGGCGGAGACGTCTCACAAAGGAGCAGCTGCGGGTTCTTCTCACAAGCGAAGGAGAGATCGCCGGCGCCGTGGACAAGGAAGAGACCAAGCTACTCTCCGGGGTCTTCGAGTTCGCACTGACGACGGTTGGAGAAGTCATGGTGCCGAGGACGGACATAGTCGGAATGCCCCCCGGGTCCACGGTCGGAGAGGCCGTGGTCATCATACGCGAGCATGGGTTCTCACGGCTCCCGATCATCTCCGAGGACAGAGATCACATCGAAGCGATGATCCACTCGCGTGATCTCCTGGGGCTGCCGCATGAGCAACAGTTGGACGGCATCACCCGCCAGGTGCATCACGTGCCCGAGACCAAGACGTGTGATGAACTCTTCCGTGAGCTGCAGGCCAGGCGGCAGCACATGGCGGTCGTCGTGGACGAGCACGGGAGCATCGCCGGCATCGTGACGCTGGAGGATCTGCTTGAGGAGCTTGTCGGCGATATTGAGGACGAATACGACATCAAGGAGTCACTCATCCGACGTATCGACCATGACCTCTTCATCGTCGATGGGCGAGCCGAGGTAGGCGACGTTGGAGAAGCAATAGGTTTGGAGCTCCCACAGGGCGACTACAACACCATTGCCGGTCTCATCCTCAAGGATCTTGGAAGGATCCCGGACGCTGGGAATGAGGTAACCATTGGTCGTCTCGAGTTCAGGATCATATCTGTTGGGCAGACGAGAATCGGGAAGGTGAGGATCAGACGACGATGAGCGAGAACGAACAGGAGAACCGGATCCCGGTTCCAGACGCCGTCGATTCGGACCGCGAAGCGGCGCAACAGGACGATGGTCGCCGGAGCGGTCACGATCGTGAGCACCAGAGCACTGGACGCGTTCTCAGAAGGTACCTTTTCACAGGCCTTCTTGTCATTCTCCCGATAACAATCAGCGTGTTTGTTCTCTGGCAGCTCTTCTTCACGCTCGATCACATACTCGGCCGATTCGTCATACGGTACTACGGCCGAGAGATCCCCGGCCTCGGTCTTATCGTTCTCATTGGCATCATCGTTGTCGTCGGCGCCATTGCGAGCAATTTCATCGGGCGCCGAGTGCTCAGGCTGTGGGAGCGGTTCATCAACAAGATCCCGCTTGTGAGGTGGATCTACGGAACGACGAAGACTGTGTTCACGGCAGTGCTGCACGAGGACTCAGCCAGTTTTCGGAGAGTCGTTCTGATTGAATTCCCACACAAGGGGATCTACAGCCTGGCATTCGTCACCTGCGAGTCCGGCGGGATTATCGAGAACGTCCTCGGCAAGAAGCTCGTGTCGGTGTTTCTTCCAACGACGCCGAATCCGACATCGGGTTACTTCCTCCTGATTCCGGAGGAGGATGTGCGGCCGCTCGATATGTCGGTTCAGGACGGGCTCCGGCTTGTCGTCTCGGCCGGTGTGCTGTCGGATGAAGGCGACGCCCGAACGTGATCTGCGATGTAGTGAGGTGAAGCATGTCGGATGGACACATCGACAAGAGAGTCGTCCTCGATTCAGAGAGTAGTCCCGCCTCCATGGCGGACACGCTCAGGGGGCTCCATCCAGCCGACATCGCCGTCGCTCTCGAGCAGCTTGACGGTGAAATGGCGAAGTCTGTTCTCGCGGAACTCGATACTGAGACAAGCGCCGACGTTCTCATTCACCTCGACGAACACTCCCTTGGCGAGATCCTCGATGTCCTGGAGCCTGTCGAAATCGCCGACATCACGCATGAGCTTGAGTCGGACGATGCGGCGGACGTTGTTGGAATGCTCGAAGACGAGGTTCGGGGGGAAGTTCTCTCCCGGCTTGAGGATGATGACCGGCGGGCGGTCGAGGAACTCCTCCAGTACACGGATGAGTCGGCGGGCGGCATCATGGCGTCGGAGCTTGTGTTCCTCAAGCGCGACGCGAGCGTGAAGGACGCCATCGAGCTCATCAGGAAAGCGGCCGACGAAGTTGATGAGATCCACAACGTCTATGTCACGGACGGAGACCGGAGGCTCGTAGGAGTTCTGTCTCTGAGGGATCTGGTTCTGGCAGGCGGGGAGACTCCGCTGTCGGAGATAATGGACCCGGACGTTGTGTCCGTCTCAACGGACACGGATCAGGAGGACGTCGCCTGGGTCTTCAGGAAGTACGACCTTGTCGCCATTCCTGTCGTGGCGCCTGACGGACGACTTGCGGGACGAATCACCGTGGACGACATCATCGACGTCATCCACGATGAGGCCGAGGAGGACATGAGCCTCATGGCCGGTACTCGTGAGGACGAGCTGCACGAGGACTCGGCATTCAGAGTCTCCCGGATTCGCCTGCCGTGGCTCATTATTGGTGCAATTGGTGGCCTCGGATCCGCGCTCGTGATGCGGCATTTCAGTCTCTCGCTTGAGAAGGTGCTTGCCCTCGCTTTCTTCGTACCGGTCATCACGGCGATGGGTGGGAACGTAGGCCTTCAGACCTCGACAATCATCGTGCGCAGCATGCACTCCGAGCGTGGCCTCGCGGGAGCCGCGGGGGATCGTCTCGCAAAGGAGTGGAGAGTCGCCGGTTTGAATGCTCTCATTCTCGGCGTCAGCGTGTGTGCGATCGTCGGGCTCTGGCTCGGAGATTGGCAGCTCGCCACCGTCGTCGGTTGCTCGCTCGCCGCGGTGATTCTGGTGGCGGCGACCCTCGGGACGGTCATACCGTTCGCCCTGAGAGGTATGGGAATAGACCCCGCAGTTGCGCAGGGCCCATTCGTAACAACACTCAACGATGTCATTGGAATCCTCGTCTATCTCGGGATGGCGAGCGCCTTCCTCACACGGATCCCGTAAGCCCGAAGCGAGCGTTGAGAATGGCGCCGGTCAAGTCCAGAGCCATCGTGCTTCGGAGCTACAAGCTCGGTGAGACGAGCAAGCTCGTGGTGTGCTATACTCGCGATTATGGGAAGGTGCGCCTCGTGGCGAAGGGTGGACGGAAGGGCGGCGGCCGTCTCGGGGCTGCTCTGGAGCCTCTCATGGTCTCCGGGGTGGTCTTCTACTTGAAAGAGGGACGCGATCTCTCGCTCGTGTCGGGAGCTGAGATCGAGAGAGAATACCCGTCGATGAGGCGCGACGTCGTCCGTATGGCCTACGGCAGCGCCGTCGTGGAACTCGTCGATCGCACGATCCACGAGCGGGAGAGAGACGCCGACCTGTTCGACCACATTGAGCACTCGCTTGCCGAGATGGATCAGGTGAACGAGGATGAGCTCGATCAGGCACTGTGGCGTTTTGAGCTGAGCCTGGCCGCTGCGCTCGGCCTGAGCCCGGAGCTCTCCGTGTGCGTCCAGTGCGGCGCCGCAGGCGGTCCATTGGCGGGGTTCAGCCCGACGCTTGGGGGACTCATCTGTGCGCGATGCGGAGCGTCCGGCTCGGAAGTCGCGTTGACAACGAAGTCAGTAGCGGACGTACTGCAGCTCGTCGCCCTCGATATCAGGTCGGGGTCGACCACAGGAACTGGTGTTCGGCTCACTCGAGCCGAGCGCGATGATGTCACACGAGCCCTCCATGATTTCCTTGAGGAACAGGGAGGGTATCGACTCAAGATCAAGTCCATGGACTTCCTGGCGCAGATCAGGAGGCTCGACAGCGCGGGAACAGAGACAGGGCAGGGCAATGGCTGAGAAGACAAAGGGACTACTGTTTCAGGATATCATATTGAGGCTTCAGGATTACTGGGCCGAGTACGGCTGTGTAATTCTGCAGCCCTACAACTCCGAGGTTGGAGCGGGGACATTCAATCCCGCGACGTTCCTGAGATGCCTGGGTCCGGAACCCTGGAGAGCGGCGTACGTCGAGCCGTCCAGGCGGCCGAAGGACGGACGGTACGGGAAGAACCCAATCCGCATGCAGCAGTTCCTGCAGTACCAGGTCCTCCTCAAACCGGCGCCGGACGATGTGCTCGATCTCTATTTCAAGAGCCTCGAAGCGATCGGAATCGACCGCAGGAAACACGATCTGAGACTCGTCGAGGACGATTGGGAGTCGCCGACGCTTGGGGCGGCCGGACTCGGCTGGGAAGTCTGGATCGATGGAATGGAGATCACGCAGTTCACCTACTTCCAGCAGGCCGGGGGCGTGGAGCTGGACGTCATCTCAGCAGAGATAACCTACGGGCTTGGGAGGATAGCGACGTTCCTTCAGGGAGTTGACAGTTTCTTCGAGCTCGAGTGGGCGCCCGGCGTGTCGTTCGGCGAAATCAACCGCCGGATAGAGATCGAGTTCTCAGAGTTCAACTTCGAGGAGGCCGACGTTCCGTTCCACCGGGAGCTGTTCGATCGCTTCGAGTCCGAGGCGCACCGTCTCCTCGAGAAGGGGATCCTGACTCCCGGATACGACTACGTGCTGAAGTGTTCGCACACGTTCAACGTGCTCGACGCTCGCGGCGCCATAAGCGTGACTGAGCGGACCGGCTACATCGCGAGGGTTCGGAAGCTGGCGAGGAAGACAGCCATTCTCTATATGAAGCAGCGCAAGGAACTCGGCTACCCCCTGCTCCCCGAGGACGAGAGGGCACGCCTTCTCGGCGATGGGGACGGCGCGACTGAAGGGGGGAACAGCTGATGGCCAAAGACCTGCTCTTCGAAATAGGTGTTGAGGAGATTCCGGCATCGTACATCCCGCCGGCCATGGATCAGCTCGCGAAGGTTGTTGAAAAGGAGCTTCGCGACGGACGGCTGAGCTTCGCTGATCTCCGTACGTTTGCGACGCCGAGGCGTCTGGCCGTCATCGTGTCTCAGGTGGCCGACCGACAGGAGGACATGGAACACGATGTCGTCGGCCCCCCGGCCCGCGCGGCTTTCGCCGAGGATGGTACTCCGACCAAGGCGGCCATCGGATTCGCCAGATCGAAAGGCGTGGATGTCGCGGACCTCGAGGTGCGTGACACGGGTGGGGGTGACTATGTGCACGTGCACGTGGTCGACCACGGTCGCCCGTCGGACGAGGTGCTTCCAGAGATGCTTCGCGCCGCCCTCGACTCGGTGAGCTTTCCGAAGACAATGCAGTGGGGAACCGGCGATCGCTTCGCCCGCCCTGTCAGGTGGCTCGTCGCAATGTTGGGCGGGGTCTCCCTGGAAATGGAGTTCGCTGGTGTTCGCGCTCTGCCTGAGACGTGGGGTCACAGACACTGGTCGCCAGGACCGCATCCGCTCACAGGAGCCGCGGACTATCTGGACGTCCTCAAAGATAACTACGTCATTGCAGACGCCTCAGAGCGGCGGTCGGCGATCATCGCCGCGGCCGAGACGGGAGCAGAGGAGTGCGGCGGTTCACTTGTGAGAGACGACGCCCTCCTGGATGAAGTGACCTTCCTGGTCGAGTGCCCGTCGGTTTTCGCCGGGCGGTTCGATGAGCAGTTCCTTGTCCTTCCGCGGGACGTGATAATCGTCGCGATGAGAAGCCACCAACGTTACTTCGCCGTCGAGGCGGAGGACGGAAATCTGAAGCCCTTCTTCTTGTGTGTTGCGAACACGCCTCCGGAGTCACTGGACGGAATACGCGCCGGAAACGAGCGTGTTCTCGTCTCCCGACTGGACGACGCTGCGTTCTACTGGGAGGAGGACACACGCGATTCGTTTACCGGCAAGGTCGATGCACTCAAGAGCGTTGTCTGGCTGGAGGGATTGGGGACGCTCTTCGAGAAGACCGAGCGTCTTGAACATCTCGCAGGAGTCGTCGGTGGGTTCCTGGCATCAGATGAGACAGAGACCGCTGTGAGGGCCGCTCATCTGGCGAAGGCCGATCTCGTTACCGAAATGGTCAGAGACGGCAAGGAATTCACAGAGCTCCAGGGCGTTATGGGACGTGAGTATGCCCTCGCCTCAAAGGAGCCCGCGGGTGTTGCCACCGCCATTTATGAGCACTACCTGCCGCGGTTCGCCGGCGACCTCTTGCCCTCGACGGAGGCCGGGACCATCTTGAGTATTACGGACCGGCTCGATTCGATAATCGGGTGTTTCTCAGCGGGGTTTATCCCGACGGGATCGCAGGACCCGTACGCGCTCAGACGCCAGGCCATTGGTCTTGTGCGTATGATCCTCGAGGGGGACCTGAATCTGTCGTTTGGGGATCTTGTGCGAGCGGCGGAGAGAGAATTCGACGTCGCCAACAGTGACACCGAGCCAGTCTATGAGGCCGTCATCGGTTTCATCCGGCTGCGCGCGCGTGCGGTCTTCATTGAAGAGGGGTTCGCCTACGATCTCGTTGACGCAGTTCTCGAGACGTGCGCGGAGAATCTGGTAGGCGCAAGAAAGAGAATCGTGGCGCTCTCACACTTCCGGGAGGCCGACGACTTCAGCGGACTCGTGATCGGGTCGCGCAGAGTGGCGAATATTCTCAAGGGCACATCCACCGCGAAGGTGGAGGCCTCAGCACTTGTGGAAGCTGCATCGCGTGCGCTCGAAGAGGCACGCAGCAGCGCGGAAGCAGGTGTCAGGTCCGCGGTGTCGGACGACGATCTCGATGGCGCCGTTCGCGAGCTTCTGAGTCTAAGACGGCCGATAGATGATTTCTTCGATTCCGTCATGGTCATGACCGAAGACGAGACACTTCGTGCCGCGAGGCTCGCTCTGTTGGGTAGGGTTCGTGACCTCTTCGCCGGGATCGGGGACTTCTCGAAGGTCGTTCTTGAGGGGGAGCAGGTCAAGGAGTAGGTAGCGATGAGAGTAGACAGGCGAACCGTGGTCGCGCTCTTCCTGTTGTTGCTTGCCGCGGCTTCACTCGTGCTCGGAGCGGGATGCGCCGGCAGGCCCGAATCGCCCAAGGTCGTACTCCTCGGCATCGACGGCATGGACTGGCAGATAGCCGAGCCGCTGATCGAGGAGGGGAGACTTCCCAACATCGCGGCCATCCTGGAGCGCGGTGTGAAGGTGGACCTGCGCTCAATCGGCCCTGAGATGAAGTCCCCCATCATCTGGACATCAATTGCAACCGGCAAGACGTCGCAGAAGCATGGGATCAACGACTTCCTTGATGACGCACGGCTCTTCAACTCGAGTGGATGGCAAGCCCGGGCCGTGTGGGACATCCTCGGTGAGCATGGGTACACCGTCGGGGTCGTCAACTGGTGGCTCAGCTGGCCCGCTCGTACCGTCAACGGTTACATGGTGACCGAAAGAATCGTGTACACGGCCGCCGACGGCTATCCCGAGGTCCCGGACGTGACTGCTCCGCCCAAGCTCGCCCTGGAGCTTGCACCATACACACGTACGGTCAGCACGACTCCCAACAGTGAACTCGCCCCATTCCTGGGTGGGGATACCTGGGATGCGCCCGACGACCCCACAGTCGTGGAAGGTGTCGAGTCGTTTCGGGGGATACTTGTTGCCGACCAGACTGTGCTGGACGTGTCGAAGTACCTGATTGAGTCACGTGAACAGCCTGATTTCCTGGCGGTCTACTTTCAGGGGCTGGATGTGACATGCCATCGCTACTGGGGGGAATGGGATCCGACGTCCATTGACATTCGCATGAGCGATGAGCTGATCGGGACATTCGACGAACTGATTCCGCGGTACTACGAACGCATCGACGCGGCGATCGGGGAGATCATGGATGCCGTCGATGAGAACTCGACCTTCATCATCTGTTCCGATCATGGATTCAAAGGACCCTTCCGGTCTCGGGAGGGGATCAGGCTCGGCATATGGATGCACCGCGAGATCGGTGTCCTTGCTGCAGCCGGACCGGGGATCGCACAGCTACCCGGGCGTGTGAACGGGAGCGTCTTCGACATCACGCCGACGCTACTCGCGCTCTACAACATCCCAATCGGGCGGGACATGGATGGCTTCGTTCTGAACGAGATACTCGAAGAAGACTTCATGTCTTCCCGACCTGTCTCCTACATACCATCGCATGAAGACGGCCGTCTCGCAGAATCGGATGACGACGGAGAGAGCGTGGAATCCGACGAGTCCGTGGAGAGCGCAGTCGACGAGGCCATCAAGGAGAAGCTGAGATCGCTCGGTTACATCGAGTAACAGAGCGGCTTGCGGTTACAGCGAGTA
>CAZFRO010000024.1:0-11702 GCA_964521425.1 uncultured bacterium | reverse complement strand
CGAGTAACAGAGCGGCTTGCGGTTACAGCGAGTAGCAGAGCAGATTGCGGCTACATCGAGTAGTAGAGCGGATTGCGGTTACATCAAGCAGCGGAGCAGCTTGCGGCCAACAGGAGGACGAGAAGTGATCGGACGGTGGAGAATCGTGAGAGCAACGCTCGGCCTTGTGGTCGTCGCCCTGTTGCTCTGTCTGGTGGCCGGTTGTGGGAGCAGGGGTGACGTCGTCGAGAGACGGTTTCTCTTGGTAGGCCTCGACGGTCTTGAGTGGAGTGCAGTGGAACCGCTCCTCGAGGAGGGGAGACTCCCCAATCTTCAGGGGCTCATGAACCGGGGTGTCTGGTGCAGACTCAGATCGCTCGAACCGAAACGCAAGTCACCCGTCATATGGACGACTATGGCAACAGGCAAGCACCCCGATAAACATGGCATCAGCGACTACGTCGACCCCACGACCAAGAAGTTGCTCACAAGCAACGTTCGCACAGCGCGGACGTTCTGGGACATCCTCGGTGAGCGTGGGCTTACCGTGACCGTCATCGGATGGCTCGTTAGCTGGCCGGCCGAAGAGGTCAACGGGTACATGGTGACAGACTACTTCCGCTATCCACCGAAGCCTGACCGCCCACTTCCAGAGAACCTGACCTACCCCGATGAGCTTATCGCGGAGATCGAGCCGCTTCGTGTTGTCGACAGTAGCATCCCCGACAGCGAGGTCGAGCGGTTCTTCGATATCGCAAACGCGATGAGCGGAGAAGAAGCACAGCGGCTGCCCGTGGATGAGATGTTCCGCGAGATGAGGGCGATCAGCGACATGGAAGGACATATCGAGCGGTTCAAGGACTTCTTCGCTGCTGACCGCACCTACATGGCAGTCGCACAGCACCTCATCCGGAAGCACCCAACCGATGTCTCTGTTGTCTATCTGCGAGGCACCGATTCGGTCAGCCACGAGTTCTGGGCTGCCGGTTGGCCGGGCGATGTCGGGGTGGAGGTCGCCGAGACCGACACGCGCGTATTCGGAGAGACGGTCGAGCGCTATTACGTCTATGCCGACGAGATGCTTGGCGAGCTTATCGCCGAGTTCGGTGACGATGCCACGGTCATGGTCTGCTCCGACCACGGCTTCTTGGGTCCCCGTTCACCGAACGAGAGAGGCGGCATCAAGGACCACGGTCCGCTGGGCGTCTTTGTACTCGCCGGTCCCGGTATCAGGAGTGGGGGCGAGATAGAAGAGACCAGTGTACGTGACATCACGCCGACGATCCTGGAACTCTTCGGGCTGCCGATCGGAGAGGACATGGACGGGGTGGTCATGGTGGAAGCGTTCGAGGACGACTACTTGAGCGCGCATCCCGTTAGCCAGATTCCTACTTACGAGATCTCGGAGGATGAGGAGTGAGAACTGCCCGCATCGTGCTGAGCATCGCGGTCTTTGCAGCACTTACAGTCACCGGACTGAGCCTCTCTTCCTGTTCACGGGAAGAGACCGGACCGATCGAGCGACGGGTGATGATCATCGGTGTCGATGGCCTCGAGTGGGACGTGATGGGTCCGTTGATCGAGGCCGGCAAGCTGCCGACTTTCGCGCGTCTCCTGGATGAAGGAGCGTGGGGGGAGATACAGTCGCTCGACATCCTCGAGTCGCCCGTTATCTGGACCAGCATCGCAACGGGGAAATCGTACGAGAAGCACGGGATCACCGGATTCGCCAAGGCGAGGCACGGCGCATCCGAACCTACACCAATGACATCGAACGTCAGGCGCGTAGAGGCGATCTGGAATATCCTTGGAGAGCGGGGCTTAAGCGTCGGGATAATAGGGTGGCTTGCAACCTGGCCGGCCGAGCCCGTGAACGGCTACATGGTGTCGTCGTACTTCAACTACGGATGGAGCGACAGCCGGGGCGAGAAGAATAGACGGATCACCTTCCCCGAGGGTCTCGCGAACGATCTGGCTGAGTATCGTGTCAGCTCCGGTGATGTCTCCGAGGAGCAGGTCCACGAATTCCTCGCGGCGGATGTGGGGTCAGAGGATCCGGAGGGTTCGCTCACGGCGCGCGTCGAAGCGCTACGCGGAGCGATCGCGACCGACGAGACGGCCAGACGTGTGGGGCACTCTCTGGCGAGGAGTTTTCCGACGGACCTGTTCGCCATCTACTTCAGAGGAGTGGATGGCCCGAGTCACAAGTTCTGGACCGACGCGTTTCCCGAGACCGGACCTCCTCTTACCGAGGAAGAAGAGACGGTGTTCGGGCAGGTCGTTCTCAGATACTACGAGTACATGGATCGCGTCGTCGGTGAGTTTCTTGAGTACGCCGACGAGAATACGACCGTAGTGGTGACGTCGGACCACGGCCACTCAGGTCCGAAGCTCAGGGGTGAGACGTACCACTGGGGCATCGCGATGCACGATCCGTCGGGTGTTGTGATCCTGTGGGGCCGCGACGTAGTTCCCGGACAGCTGTCCGATCCGAGTGTGCTCGATATCACCCCAACGATTCTCGCTCTGTACGGGCTCCCGGTAGCGGACGATATGGATGGGCGCGTGCTCGCGGAGGCCATCGATCCGGCCTTCCTGAGAGCGCATCCGATCATGACCGTGGCCACGTACGAGACGAGCGAATCCACCCCCGGCTCACAGGATCAGGAGCCAGTGGAATCGCCCGTCGATGACGAGGTGCGCGAGCGGCTGCGGTCGCTCGGGTACATAGAGTAGGAGTTCCCGACATGACGCGGCATCCAGTCCATCTATCTCTCACCGCTCTCCTGACGGCCATTGTTGTCCTCAGCATCTCCGGATGCGACTCCAATCCACCGGTCGAAGGACCGCCCGGACCGATACTCGTCATCGGTATCGACGGCGCCGAATGGAGTGTGATGGAGCCGCTGCTCGAGGCCGGTGAACTACCCAACCTCGCGCGGCTGATGGCTGACGGCGCGAGTGGTCCTCTGCGCTCGCTCGAACCTCGCAGGAAATCCCCGGTGATCTGGACGACCATCGCAACAGGAAGGTCGCCGGACGATCATGGCGTGGGAGGGTTCCTTGTCGGAGACGACCAGCAGGGCCGGACCACGTATTCCCACTACTCGAGCAACATGTGGCAGGCGCCGGCGTTCTGGGACATCTTCGGAAGCCACGGATTCGACGTCGGTGTCATCGCCTGGCTCGTCACCTGGCCGCCGTGGGAGGTCAACGGCTTCATGGTGTCACAGCACCTTCAGTACCTCTCAGACTTCTACGGCGCCGACGATGGCAGGGGCGTGACATGGCCCGGGGAACTCGAGGAGGGCATCACTCCCTTTGCACGGGGAAGCTCGGCGATAACACACGGCGAACTCGCTCGCTTCGTCAACGAGGAGAGCGAGCTTGGAATGAGCGCACTCCAGGAGCACTACGACACAGCGCTCAGAACGGCGCTGTCCGGTGACGAGTCCGCGATGGGCGTTGCCGGATTTCTCTTCTCGAAACACGTACCCGCCTTGTCGTGCGTCTACGTTCGCGGAGTCGATGAGGTGTCGCACCGATTCTGGATCTACGAACACGAGGAGACGTTGCCGCCGTATGATCCCCAGCGTCCCACGACGGCGCTTCTGCAAGAACAGGCTCAAGCTCTTGGCGGCCTCGTGAGAGAATACTACAGGTACACCGATGAACATGTCGGCAGACTGCTCGAGATCTTTCCCGACGAGACCACTGTTCTCGTCTGTTCTGATCATGGCTTCCGCGGACCCGGGGTCTGGGGGGAGCATCGGCCATGGATGGGAGAGGACCAGCACGCGTTGGACGGCATCATCATTATAAGTGGCCCCGGGATAGAGCGCGGCGCGTCCATTGAGGGCGCAACCGTGTACGACGTAGCCCCGACGCTTCTCACAATGGCAGGGCTGCCTGTCGGTGAGGACATGTCCGGGAGTCCGCTAACAGGCGTATTCACAGAAGAGTTCTCCTCCACTCACGGAATAACGACGGTCACCACGCACAGCCAGACCGTGCGCGATGACACGGCGCCGATAGAGTCGCCCGTGGATGAGGAGGTCAGAGAGAGGCTCAGATCGCTTGGGTATATACAGTAGAGGCATCTCGACAGGAGAGTGATAGCGCATGAACCGCGAGAAGATACTGGGTGTACTCATCGCCGCCGTGCTGGTTGCGGCGGTCGTGGTCGTCGTGACGAAGATCGGCGCACCAGAGGGCGGAGTCGAATCGGCTCCCCCCGCCCCCGCAGCACTCGAGACGGGCACAGTGAAGATGCTCATCATTGGTATCGAGGGTCTTGAGCCGTCCCTTGTCGCACGTTTCTCCGAGAGAGGGCAGTTGCCCAATCTCACACGGCTCATGGAGGAGGGGGTCTCCGGAGAGTTTCCAGCTCTGGAGAGGGGAGTAGCGCCGGAGATATCCTGGACGTCGCTGGCCACCGGCATGAAGCCGGAGAACCAGGGCATCGGTGGACAGGTTCTCTCTCCCAGAGGCGAACTTGTGGCTGCCAATCTGGTGCCGTCGTCCCGGACAGTGGACACGGTCTGGACACATCTGTCGGCAATGGAGCAGTCGGTTGGTGTGGTCGGGTGGCCCGGAACGTGGCCCGTGGAGAAGATAGATGGTGTGATCGTGGGGCAGTACAGTCGCCTGGTCCTCGATCGCACGCACGGGGGAGATGTGAACGATCGCATCCAGCCCGTCTCGCAGCAGCAGGTGCTTGACGCTCTCGTGATCGATGAAAGTGAGATAACAAGGAAGCACCTGGCCGGATTCCTCAACCTCGATACCCCGATGGGGTTCGAGGCGCTCGTCGGACAGAACTACACGAGTCTTGCGCATGCCTACGCGGCCGACAACTCGAACACGAGGGTCGCTATTGAGATCGCAGCAGATCCCGGAGTGGAGTATCTGCTTGTGCATCTGGAAGGCCTGGACGGCGTGTGTCAGCGATTCTGGCACTACATGGATCCGGAGTCGGTCATGGGCGGAGCCGCCCTGGATGATCGAGCACGGGCCGAGCTGATGGAACAATCCAGGACGCTTGGCAGCGCCATCGAGCGCTACTACAGCTTCCTGGACACGGTCGTTGGGATGCTGGCCGAACTGGTTCAAGAGGACGGCACAATTGCGGTCGTGACCGATCACGGCTACGTCGGTGTCAGACTGGATCGTGGTGGCAACCCGCTGGTTGGATTCGATATGCACAGCAGTCGAGGCTTCTGGATTCTGAAGGGCTCGAACGTCATTGAGAGCGGTGAGACTGTGGAGTGTGAGTTCGTTGACTTCGCTCCGACCGTGATGGAGGCTGCGGGAGTTGCGTTTCCCGGGGGCACCGATGGCAGGATCCTTGAGGAGGTGCTCAGGTGACGTCCAGGCGCCTCACGATCACGGCATTAATGCTCGTGGCTGTCGCAGTCGTGCTTGTTCTCACCACGGCCGGGTGCGAGCGCCCGGAGAGTGATACGGAGACTGCCCCGAGAGTGCTGCTCATAGGAATCGACGGTCTGGACTGGGGGCGTGTGGAGGGGATGATAGATGAAGGGCGTCTACCGAATCTCGCCCTGCTCATAGACGAAGGGTCCTCGGGCGTTCTGCATTCCGTCTACCCGTATCTCTCGCCCTCCATCTGGACGAGCATCGCCACGGGGAAGGTCGAGGAGAAGCACGCCATCCACGGGTTTCTCGTCGACAGGGGACTGACCTCCAACCCGACTCCGACCAGCAGCGACATGAGAGAGGCTCGTGCCTTCTGGCAGATCCTCTCAGACGGTGGGTACACGGTAGGCGTGACCGGATGGCTGGTGACATGGCCTGCGGAGATCGTAAATGGATACATGGTCTCTTCGAGGATCAGCACGCTTCTCCGGGACGTGGGTGACCCGACCGGGAAGGATGCTCAGCTGGAGAAGATGCGTCGGGGGATCCACCCAGCGGGGATACTGGACGACCTCCTGGCTCTCAAGATCATGTACACCGATCTGGCCGATGACGACATTCTCAGATTCCTTGGGACCGACACACTACCCGATCTGGACGAGGCTCGTTCTCGCAGGGATGATATCGCACGATTCTATGCGTCCGACCTCACGTCGCTCAGAATGGCGGATCATCTCATGGAGTCCATCCCAACGGAGCTTGTGGCCCTCTACCTGAGGGGACTTGACCTCTCCTGCCACACCTTCTGGAAGCACATGGAGCCGGACGTCTGGCCCGACTCGATTCATCCTGAAATGCTCGACACTTTCGGCCCCGTCATAGAACGATACTACGGGGTTGCGGATTCAATGATCGGAGAACTGCTCAAGCACAGGGGGCCGGAGACGGTCGTCATCATCTGTTCCGACCATGGCTTCGCGGGACACCGCGGCTACCCGGGCTTCGATGGTGAACTCGCCGTCGGTATCTCAATGCACCGTGAGGATGGCGTCATCATCATGTCGGGTCCCGGTATTCGGACGAACAGCAGGATTGAGGACGCGTCGATTCTGGACGTCACCCCGACACTACTTGCACTCTTCGATCTACCCGTCGGCAGTGATATGGACGGGCGTGTGCTGACGGAGGCCATGGATACCGACTTCCTCGACGCACATCCTCTGACGAGCGTGGAGTCCCACGAGAGGGGAGAGGGTGAAGATGGTAATGAGCCCATCTCCTCCACGGTGGACGATGAGGTTCTGGAACGTCTGAGATCGCTCGGCTACATCGAGTGACGGTTTTGCACCGGTGCTCGCCACTTGCGCAGGCAGTTGTTCGGCCGGCGCCTCTTGATCGACGCGGCCTCCCACGAGAGTTCCCGACATGACGAAGAAGCGGAAGACGAAAGCGGGTTCACACATGGGGCCACATGCCGGATCGGCCTCTTCACGGACGGCAGGCGTCCCGGGGCAAGGTACCTCGCGGACGAAGGGCTCTGTCGGCAGCACACGTACGCTTGCGGGGCGACCGTGGTTCATCCCGACTGTTATCTTCCTCGTGGCTCTCGCACTTCGCGTGATCTACGTCGTCCAGGTGCGGGACACACCGTTCTTCCAGACGCTGGGTCTTGACGCCAAGTTCTACGATGCGTGGGCGCACCAGATCGCCTCCGGATCCGTAGAGCGCGAGGCCTTCTTCATGTCGCCCCTGTATCCGTATTTTCTGGCAGCCATCTACCGGCTCTTTGGCCGCGATCTGCTTCTTGTCCGCCTCATCCAGTCCGGCGTAGGGGCCGCTGCCGTAGTGCTCGCCTACTCGATCGCTCGTCAGGTGTTCAACAGAAAAGTGGCAGTCATCGCCGGATTCGCGGCTGCGTGCTACGGCGCTCTCGTATTCTACGACGGCGCCATACTCCTTGAACCGCTGCTCGTCTTCCTCAACCTTCTCGTCCTACATCTTCTTCTCCGCGCGAGCGCATCAGGAAGACATCGTCACTATCTGACGGCGGGTGCTGTTCTGGGCGTGGCCGCGATTGGGAAGGCGACGGCGCTGCTGTTCGCGCCGGCGGCTGCACTCTGGATCTGGATTGATGCCGGCAAGCACAGGAGGGCCAATCGAGTCCGCGCTCTACTCCTCTTCCTTCTTGGCCTCACGATTCTGGTTGCGCCGGTCACTGTGCGCAACTTCGTCGTGTCACGTGACTTTGTCGTGATCACATCAAATGGCGGCCTCAATTTCTACATAGGCAACAACGAGAATTCGACGGGCGGGTATGTGAAGCCCGAGGGGCTCGATCTCGTCGCTGATATCGCCGGGAAGGGCATAGCTGAGGCTGCGCTCTCGCGCGATCTCAAGGCGTCCGAAGTCTCGGCCTACTGGTACTCTGAGGCGTGGCAATTCATCACGGCTCACCCGGGTGCGTGGGCGAAGCTGATGGTGAAGAAGCTGTCGTTTGTTGCCGGCTCGTATGAGCTTGCCCAACTGGAGAACTACGATTTCCAGCGGCGATACTCGGCGCTTCTCGGACTCCCGCTGCCAACCTTCGCGCTCGTGGCTCCACTGGGACTTGTGGGTCTGTTCCTTTCCATTCGAAGAAGGGAGTCGCTCCTACTGACGCTCTTCCTCGCGACACAGATTCTGGGGATCGTGGCGTTCTTCGTTGTGGCTCGTTACCGGCTTCCTGTAGTGCCCGTCCTCATCATTGGGGCAGCGTACGGAGTCACCGAACTCTGGCGCATGGCGCGCGAGCGGTCGTGGCGAACGCTCGCCATCGCCGGCGCGGCCATCGCCGTACTGCTCGTTGTGGTCAACGGCAATCCGTATAGGGTAGATCGCAACAAGAGCTTCGCACAGCCTCACTTCAGGCTCGGCATTATCTACGGTGAGAGAGGGGATATCGGGCGCGCGATCCGGGAGTACGGGAGGTCGATCGAGCTTGATCCGAACTACCCCAAGAGCCACATGAACATGGGGGCCTTGCTCTCAGAAGAGGGCCGCGTTCCGGAGGCGCGAGGGCATTTTCAGCGCGCGATCGCACTCGACCCCGCGTACTCGGCTGCTCGTGTGAACCTCGCGATGCTGCTTGGGAGCGGGGGCGAGGAGGAAGCGGCTCTTGCCCAGCTTGACACCGTACTCGTGGAGGATCCCGGGAATGCCATGGCGCTCCGCGAGCGTGGTGTCATCCTCTATCGCATAGGGCGAGAGGATGAGAGCGCCGCCTGCATGCGAGCCGTGCTTGAGAGCGACGAGGCGGGCGCGGAATCGGCCGAAGCCAGGTTCTACCTTGCGCTCATCGAGGGAGGAGGACCTCCGAAGATCTCGGAGGCCGCCGCGAGTGCAATGACGGAGGCGGAGGCGCTTCTTCAGTTGGGGCGGGTTGCGGATGCCGTGATGGAGTTTGAGAGGGCACGTGCCCTTGCCCCGGCATCGGGAGAGCCGCTCAGGAGAATCGCCGTTCTCAAGCGCGAGATGGGGCTGGGAGAGGAGGCCATTGTGATGATGCAAACGGCTCTCGCCCTGGATCCAACCCTTGCGCACGGGCATTTCTCATTGGGCGTTCTTCTTGGTGAGATGGGACGGCACAACGAGGCCATCCGAGAATATGAGGCAGAACTCAGAACAGACCCGGATTTCCCCCCCGCGCATCTGAATCTGAGCCTGACGTACCGTTTTCACCTCGGCAATCCCAATAAGGCCATCCATCACTACGGACGCTACCGCGCCCTGGGTGGAGATGAGGTCGAGGTTATGGAACCCCTCCTGCAGTGATCTCGACATTCTCCACCATAATTCGACTCAACGACAGATTGTCGAGCGTGGGTTGTCAGGGCCGAACAGGCATTGACAGAGTCTCCATATGGTGGTATAATCCCAGCGAGTCGGGAAATAGGCGAGAGCGTTCTTTGCTCGTCGACCAAGTCTGCCTGTGTGAGATTGGAGGGTTTCACGGATGGGGAGTTTTGCTCATCCGCAATGGAAGTCGAAGCAGTGCTTATAGACTGGGATTGCGCTGGCTTCATGCAGGCTACTCTCTTTGCAGTATCACGCGGGCCAGGTGAGGATTCATCGAGCCGCCGGCGTGACGATAGATGAGCTGGGTCACCTTCAGGCTAGAGGGGGGATTACGCGAATGATAAACACACGCCTGGTAGTGCTGGTAGTTGGCGTGCTTCTGGTGGCTGGACTTGTCGGAGCGAAGGGCTTCGATACGATCCAGCACGAGACAGCAGTGCCTTTGCCGACGGTACCGGCTTCTGACGGCGAGTTCCGGGGCGCGCGTCTTGAAACCCTGTGGATCTTCAGTGCGGATTTCGAGGATCTCGTGGGCGACAACGCGAATTGGACATCGTACGATCTGTCCGGAACCCTTGGTCAGGAGAACTACTGGCACAAGGACACCATCAGGATCAGCGGCCACCCGACTATGGGTGACAGCACCTGGTGGTGTGGAGCATACAATGAGTGCTGGATTCAGGATCGTGGCTACGGCAACAACTGGACGCAGTTTATGTCCCGTGACCTGCCGCTCTCGACATGGAGTGTCGGTGGTGACGACGTCGTTCTGGACTTCGACCAGCGCTATGCCATGGAGAACGACTACGATTATGGCTACGTCGAGATCTCGGACGATGGTGGGTCCACATGGACCACGATCTACACCGCGAACAACGGCGGTTTTGCTGGTAAGCCGGGTCCGAGCAGGGACTGGGACGCCCTGGCGCCGCACGGGCACCAGAGCCTCGATCTCAACGTTTGGGCAGGTATCGACGTCGAACTCCGTTTCCGGTTCGAGTCTGACGGGGCGTACTCGTCTCAGGACGAGTACAACAACGCTCCCCAGAACTCAGTTCTGGACGGTGCGTGGCAGCTTGACAACTTCGACGTGACCGTGAACACGGTCTCTGTCTGGTCGGATGATGTTGAGGCTGCCGGCGACAACGGTTGGATCCACGAGGACACAGTACAGTCCGGCGCCGTGGGTCTTCAGTTCTACCGTGGTCTGTACGGCACGGATTTCGAGACGGGCGCAGGGTTCACGTGTGAGAACCGCACCGGCTGGATGTACGGAGCAACAGATCCGTTCAGCAAGGTCATGATCGACGGTGAGAAGACGTATCTCATCAGCCCGCCGATCGATGTCAGCGGAGCCAGCAGGCTTGTCGGTCTCTGGGACATGTGGGTCGATCTTCCGCTTACATCCAACAACAGGTTTGACCTGTGGTTGGCATCGCATGACAACCAGAGCTGCGTGACGAGTCTCGACGGCTTCAGGGATGAGAATCCCGGTGGTTGGTACGGCGGTCCGTTCTGGGGTGTCTGGGCCGATGACTGGGATGCCTTTGCAGGGAACGACTGGCTTGCTGTCGAATGGCAGCTTGAGAATTCTGAGCCGTCCGCTCCAGGAATGCACAGGGCAGGCGTCCTCCTCACTCGCCAGAAGGTTGGTATCCCCAGTGGTGACGCCGGTACGTCGTTCACCTACGGCACCTGGGACCGTTTCAATGACTGGTATGTCGAGCAGATGCCTGAGGCTCTCCTTGACTCGGCACTGATCATGGTCAAGGACGCCGACGACATTGCGACTGTCACGCTCATGGCGTCTGATGATGACGGTCAGACGTGGTCGGCGTATCCTCTTCGCCGCCTCGACGCTCAGGGCAACGACTGGATCAGCCCGCCGCCGATAGACCAGATGAACCCCGGCAGCGAGATCCACTACTACTTCGAGGCCATGGACGGTGTCGGCACCATCGCGACATATCCGGGCAGCGCTCCGGGAGGCTACATCGAGTTCTCGATCCTGCCGATCGATGCGACGGTCTCGATCCCCGGTATCCTGCTTGTTGACAAGCACGGACGCCGCACGCCGAGTGAGCAGCGGGATTACTTCCACAGCTCCGAGTACTACTTCCGCGAGGCCCTGGGAATCCTTGGCTACGAGTGGGAGACGTACGACGTGGAGGTTCCGTCAGGAACCGCGAGCTCCGAGGGACCGGACACGATGGCCTGGAAGTACTACGATACGGTCATCTGGTTCACGGATGAGTTCAATGCGTTCACATTCTGGGCTGAGGACCAGCTCAATATCATCAACTGGCTGTACCAGGCGGGCGGGGGCAAGGAGAGGAACTACCTTGTCACCGGTAACGACTGGTGCTACGAGCTGATGGACTCTGGGGTTGAGACGCTCGACTTTGTGACGCAGTGGCTTGCGACGAACTACGTCGCCAACGAGGTTGGCGATGTGATGGTCGACAGCATTCCGATTCTGCGTGAGGTTGCGGGCGGGAACACGTTCATGAACT
>CAZFRO010000023.1:0-39170 GCA_964521425.1 uncultured bacterium | reverse complement strand
GGGTGCCCAAAGACACAATCGGCTTGACACCGACCGTTCCATATCACTTCAAGAGAACCATTCTCCTGACGTCGGTCTCTTCACCCGCCAGAAGCCTGCAGAAGTAGACGCCTGAGGCTACGCTCTTGCCGGCGGCGTCGGTTCCATCCCACGCGACCTCGTGATCTCCGGGCGCCAACTCGCGGGCTCTGAGGAGCATTCTGACGACGCGGCCTGCCGCATCGTAGACGACAATGTCCACAGGCGCCGGCTCTCTAAGCTGGAAGGCCACCATGGTTCTCGGATTGAACGGGTTGGGGGAGATGCCGAGTATGCGGCTGTCGCCCAGCGGCACGCCGGAATCGACCCCGGACGGTTCGCTGTTGAGTTCGTGCGTACAGACGAGCGAGTAGCTTTGCGGCGTCGCAAGCGTGCCCTTGTGGGACACGACTACGCTGAATTCGCCCCCGGTGTAGCTCTCGAGAAGGACCTGCTCCGTGATATCTCTCGCATTGTCGCCGGTCCCCGGAGCATCATCGGGGTTGGCCGGGTCGAGAAGGTACGGCTCGTACGTGACGAGAGTCGGGTAGGTCTGGAGTCTGAGGTCGAGGTCATTCACGAGCATCGGGTCGGTCGGATCGAGCGCCGGGGCAGGCGTCGTGCCAGGTGGGTCGGTCCACGCCAGCGTAACGCGAATGGCCGTGAGCCCGTCTGCCTCCAGATAGTAGACGTCCGAGTTACCATCAGAGAGTGTGCCCTCGATCACGAGTTCCATCCCCGCGCCATCGTCTGAGATGAACTCGGCAGCCGTCTGGGTGTTAAGAAGCCCCCAGCCATGCTTGAAGTCGGGGCCGTCGTAGTCGCCGGCCTCGTCCGCCGTCTGAACCAGGATGGCCTTCATTGTTGAAGCTAGTGGAGTTTCGTCGGAGTGTGTGTCCTCGTAGTGCCGGACGAGAAGGTTGAGTGCGCCGGCGAGATTGGGCGTGCTCATCGATGTTCCGCTGTACGAGTTGTAGGAGGAGTCATTGTTGTCCGTGCACGAGTAGAGTCCCGTACCGTTCGCCACGAGATCGGGCTTGATGCGGCCATCATCGGTCGGTCCATATCCGCTGAAATCCGCCGTCACCACATCTCCGGGAGCGCTGTATCCGCCCGGAATATCCTCGACCGCTCCCACGGTGATTATGTTCTTTGCGGTTGTGAACCAGGAGACCGTATCGTAGCCCGAGTCCCAGCCGTCGGCGTTCCGGACCGTAGTGCTCCAGACCCAGTCGTCAGCGTCGTTGTCCCAGACGTAGTGTCCGTCGCCGGGCGTCGGTCCATCGTCGTTGCGGTCGTTGCCGGCCGACTTGCAGATCGTGTAGTA
This sequence comes from uncultured bacterium, assembly GCA_964521425.1. Taxonomy (GTDB): domain Bacteria; phylum Joyebacterota; class Joyebacteria; order Joyebacterales; family Joyebacteraceae; genus Joyebacterum. The sequence goes on along the minus strand of CAZFRO010000023.1, from coordinate 37,825 downwards.
CGGTGCGTCGTAGGTTATCTGGTCCCACTCTTGCGCTCTCTCACCGTAGTAGCCGAACCCATAGTCCTCCACCTCGCTGATGTCCGTGTCGCCGTACCAGTACCAGTCCCCTGAGGACCATCGCCATCCCGTCGCGAATCCGTACGAGTGGCTGGAGACATTCATGCCGGCCGCTGCCGCCAGCGCCATCTCCGTCTGGGCATCGTCCCAGTCGTAGGCAGCGATAGTGGCCGCGTATGACATGCCCTGCGCGTCGCTATCGGTGCCCTCAGCGATCAATGTGCCGGCGACGTGTGTGGAGTGATAGTGCGTCCCGCCTGGGGAGTCGATCTGGGTTGCGCGCCCCGTGAACTCCTGATGGCTGAGCAGCACACCGCCTGCGTCCCACACGCCCAGTTCCCCAAGTAGGGTTCCTGAGCCATCGAGCGAGAGCCCCACCGATCCACCGGGCCAGACCTCATCCACCGATACGGTCTCGGCTGCGATCAGATTGTTGATCTCGTAGAAGCGAGGGATGCCCGTCTCGTCGACGAACACAAGCTCGATGTCCCGGTCGGCGTTGAGTACGCCCTGCGGTCCGGTCTCGGTCTCACTCAGTCTCGAGAAGATCTCCCCGCGAAGCGATGCCAATCGGGTCTCAAAACGCGCCGCCAATTCCTCAAGCTTCGCGATCTGCGTGGCCGGTCGGGCCAGAGCGGGCGTCGAACTTGCGACTGACAGTGTCACTGCCAGAACGGCGATCACGAACAGCCTTGAATGAGCCCAGGTTCTTCGGTGCAAGGAGAGCCTCCGTGCTGGGGACGCAACAGGCGCCCGGATAGATACGTGACAGCTTCTAACACTATTATACTGCGTTTCGGGGGCCCGGTCAACTTGATCGCAATGCAGACAGAGCACGACGCGCTTCCTTCCGGCTTGCCTTGACCCTGCGAGAATCGTACCGTGGCCTGGGAGACAGGCGGTCGGCGCGTCTGTCAGCATCTTCCACGACTCGCAAGGGGGCAAGATATGAGACGATCACGCGTTGTCCTCGTCGGTCTCACGGCTATCGCAGTTCTCTTGATCGTTCTGGCGGCAGGTGGTCCAGAGCGTGCAGCCGCGGCGGGCGCGACACCCAGCATCTCCGCTGTCGAGGCGGGGGAGCACATCGGCGAGTACACTTCGGTCTGCGGTGTAGTCAAGAGCGTGGCGTATCTCTCGCGATCCAAGGGGCAGCCGACGTTTCTGAACCTGGACCGGCCGTATCCCGATCAGCCATTCACCGTTGTCATCTGGGGCTCAACGAGAGCCCTGTTTGAACGCTCTCCGGAGTCCCTCTTCGACGGGCATCGCATATGCGTCAGTGGGACCATCGTGATGTACAAGGGAAAGCCCCAGGTCGTCGTCGATGACCCGGAGCAGATCGAACTTGCCGAGACCGTACTTCCCATCGAGCTCAGCTATCTCGAGAAGGTCTTCGTGAAGGTGATCCTGGCCTCGCTCGGTCGGGATATCAACTACGGCTCCGGAGACTGGGATGAGGAAGCCTCCCGGGCGCTCACTGAGTTCCAGGGTGCGCAGGGACTCGAATCGACGGGGCTGCCCGATGCGGCGACACTCCGCGCGCTCGCCGATGGCGTCGTGGAGATACCTCTGGAAGATCAGACGATGATAATCCGGCTCCTGCTCTTCAATCTTGCACAGCGGGAGAGGTAGCGCCCGGGGGCAGGGCGAAGTCGGCGACGACCGGCAGATGATCCGATGCCTTCCGGGTGTCCTGTGCTCTGAGACCGTGGGAAGCGAGAGTCGCCGGATCCAGGTCCTCCGTCCAGAGAACGAAGGCGTTCGTCAACCGTGCAACACTGTCGGAGAATACGATGTAGTCGAGGCGGCCGGGCGCGAACGGGCTTTGGTCGTCTCTCCACGTGTACGCCTCGCGTCCGCTGAGATGGCGCGGAGCCGCGTCGGTGAGAGCCGTGCCGTCCCAGTCGGCGTGATGCGACGGTCCGAACCGTTCCTGGTCGACGATCGTTCCGGATACGAGCGTCTCGACCTGGCGGTAGCTTCCAACGAGATTCATGTCCCCGGCGATAACGATGAACGTTCCAGGCGCGATCTCAACATCACCCGGAACCTGGATCTCCCGCATCCACGCCGCGATTCCGTCCAGCTCCTCCTGCCGCCCCTCCTCGTTGCCGCAACATGGTGGGTGCGCGCTCACGACAGACAGGTCGTTGCCATAGAGACTGTCCGGGAGATCGATCAACGCCCAGTAGTTGCCGGCGCCGTCGATCGATTGTCCCCTTATGATCGGATACCTGCTCACGATCATCCCATCCTCAGTGTTCCCTCCGTGCCAGCGGGCGCCGGGAAGTGCCAGGGAGACCTGATCGACCACCTGCTGCGCGGAGTGCGACCAGAGTTCCTGGAAACAGATGACGTCCGGGTCGATCGCCTTGAGAATCCGTCTGAACGGCGCAGGTCGCTTGAAGAGCCCGTCGAACAGGACGTTGTATGTCAGCACTCGCAGGTCGTGCCGATCGCGTCGAGCGAGCGTCGATGCTTCGCCAGGCAGGTGTGCTGGGTCCGGGATCACGGCGACTGCTTCGGGTTCCATGTCCATCGTCACAGCGACCGTTCCGGGTTCCGTGTCCGGGAGCACCACGACCACTCCGGATCCGGCATCAGGAAGGCGATCGCCATCAGCCACGCCGGTATCATAGAGGGCGATCCGGAGGGTGCCGCCGAGTCGGAGGGACGGCAGCGAGCGTGTGATGGAGATCTCAAATACGTCTGATGTCACGGTCGGTCCCTGCCTGAGGCCGACGTCCGACTGCTCGACGCGCAAGTACTCCTTCTCACCATGCGCGCGATGGATGCGTCCCTCGCGCTTCCCGAAAGTCCATTCGAGATCGACACCCATCCCGTCGACCGGTCGACCCGTTTCCGGATCGTCATCGGCGTCGATGAAGAGCCGGACTGTGTTTTCCCCCTGCAGCCCCATCTCTCCTCCGGTCTCGAAGCAGAGGTAGAGACGGTTCGTGTCTCCGGCAACCCACAAGCGTCCGAAGTCGATGCCGCCGCCGTCTCCGAGCGAATCGCTCCAGACCAGCTCTTGCTTGCCCCAGTCGTCGAAACCGCCATCGACCACGATCAGAGCGGCGTCACCCTGCCCGGCCGCGAGCAGGAGCAGCATGATGATCAGAAGCCTCGACATGTGAGTCGACAGCACGGATAGCGATTTCGCGGTAGTCATAGGATGCTCCAGAGTGGGATTCACTTGATGTCGGAACACGGCGAAGGTAGCACCGAAGATCCCCGTGCGCAAGCTGGGTTGAGGGTGAACCCTTGCACCGATTCCCGAATCGGAATAGGCTGCGATGTGGAGTGACCCTCGGCCAGACCGTCTGACCGAGCGACAACCGGGTGTCATGGTCCCGGTCAAACGAACCAGAGCGCCCCGAGCACAGGAGGAGAACGATGGGAAAGGCACAGGATTTTCTGATGGACGCTTTCGCCGGTGAATCACAGGCGAACAGACGCTATCTTACTTTTGCGAAGAAGGCTGATGATGAGGGGTACCCGCAGGCTGCGCGGCTGTTCAGGGCGGCCGCGGCCGCAGAGACGGTCCACGCTCACAACCATCTGAGGGCCTGGGGTGGCATCAAGGGCACGGTCGAGAATCTCAAAGAGGCTATCGCCGGCGAGACCCACGAGTTCACGGAGATGTATCCCGAGATGATCGAGGCCGCGGAAGCAGAGGGGCATGAGCAGGCGCTTCGCTCCTTCAAGTTCGCGAATGAGGTCGAGAAGATGCACGCGGAGCAGTACCAGGGACTTCTGGATGGTCTGGGATCCGGAGGCGAGGAGTTCTCGTACTATGTTTGTCCCGTCTGTGGCTTCACGGCAGAGCGCGAAGCACCCGGAACGTGCCCTATCTGTGGGACGAAGGGTGATATGTTCGAGAGGATCAGCTAGCCCGACACATTGGACCAGCTGCAGAATGGGCCTCGCCACTTCGGCGGGGCCCATCTTCATCCAGCGCCAGACCCCATCTTCGCTCAGCACCAGGTTCCTCGGCGTGCTATACTGACCGCCAAGATCACCGACATGATTTCCCAAGAACGGGAGGTAGTTATGCGGGGCACGCATGTGCTGAGCGCGCTCGTACTGCTGAGTGTGGTTCTGCTTACCGCCACAGCTCCAGCCGCGGACGTGACGTTCACACTGGAACCGCCTGTCGGCTTCCAGGTGGAGTCGGTGTCCGTCCGGGGCAGCTTCAACGACTGGAGCGAATCGCCAATGGACCAGGGAGACGATGGCGTGTGGTCGTTGACCCTGGATCTCAAGGACGGCGAATGCCTGTACAAGTTCTTCATCAATGGCAAGTGGCCGGGAGACATGGAGACATGGCTCGACGGCGGTCCGGTCGACATTGAGGCGGAGGGCTATGTAGATGACGGTTTTGGAGGGCAGAACGCCGTTCGCACCATAGGTGGGGCGGCGGAGATCGAGGAGGTGTTCGGCGAGGCTCCCGAGCTTGCCGATGGTCATGCCCGCATCCACTACCATCGCCCCAGAGCCGGTTATGCCGGGTGGGGTCTTCACCTCTGGGACGACACGACTGAGTCCGTGGAGTGGACGAGTTCGTTTCCGCAATCGGGCCGCGATCCGTACGGCGTCTACTGGGACGTGAGCCTCACCGATGGTGCGGAGAGGGTCGGGTTCATAGTGCACCGTGGTGACAGCAAGGATCCGGGGCCGGACATGTCGCTCGTGCTCTCCGAGCACGGCAACGAGGTATGGCTCGTCACAGGCAGGACCAACATCTACACGGAGGCGCCGGACGTTGCCGCGCTCGCGCTTGGAGATCTCTCGCGCTTGAGAGCACACTGGGTCGATGAGAGCACGATCGCCTGGCGTCTGAAGAGAGGTGAGGGCCACCGGTACTTCCTTCACTCGTCTTCCGAGGCGCAGCTCGAACTCACATCGGAAGGTGTGGTCGGTGGGGAGACGATCGAGCTTGTGGTTTCGGACACCGGGCTGCCGAGCGAGGTCAAGAGCAGCTTCCCGCATCTCAAGGGACTCGCCGCGCTCAGGCTTCCCGAAGATGCACTCTCGTCAGTGCCTGAACTGCTGAAGGGCCAGCTCGCTGTTTCCGTGACAGGTGAGGACGGCGGTCTTGTGGACGCAACTGGAGTCCAGATCCCGGGCGTGCTCGACGACCTCTTCTCATACCAGGGGCCGCTCGGCGTCACATGGAACGATGCAGGCGCGCCGTTCTTCCACGTCTGGGCGCCGACAGCCCAGAGCGTTCAGCTGTATGTGTTCGACAGCCCGGAAGCGCAGGACACTGATCTCGTGATCGGGATGGTCGAGCAGGATGGTGTCTGGACCGCGCCCGGTCACCCCGACTGGAAGGACAGGTTCTACCTCTATGAAGTGACCGTCTACTTCTCGGCCACCGGCGGGATAGAGAGTACGATGGTCACCGACCCCTACTCACGCAGCCTATCCGCGAACGGGACGATGAGCCAGATAGTCGATCTCGACGACCCCGATCTTAAGCCGACGGGGTGGGATGAGCTTGCGGAGCCGGCGCTCGAGTACCCTGTGGACATCGTGCTCTACGAGCTGCACGTGCGAGACTTCAGCGCAACAGACCCCACCGTGCCTGAGGAGTACGCCGGCACATTCAAGGCCTTTACGATCGAATCGAACGGCGTGGAGCACCTGAGGGGGCTCGCGGAGGCGGGTGTGACACACATACATCTGCTGCCGGCATTCGATATCGCGACCGTGAACGAGAACAGGAGCGAGTGGGAGAGCCCGGGGGATCTCACCGGTTTCGCGCGTGACTCGGAGGAGCAGCAGGCCGCGATGGCGCGCGTGCGGGATCTCGATGGCTACAACTGGGGCTACGATCCGTTCCACTACGGCGTGCCGGAAGGCAGCTACTCGACCGATCCTGATGGGAGTGCGAGGGTCCTCGAATTCCGCGAGATGGTCTCGGCTCTCTCCGGGATGGGGCTTCGCGTCGTGATGGATGTGGTCTACAACCACACAAACTCCGCGGGTCTAGCAGACAAGTCCGTTCTCGATAAGGTCGTTCCCGGTTACTACCACCGTCTGAACGCGGACGGCCGGATCGAGACGAGCACGTGCTGCCAGAACACCGCGACCGAGCATTTCATGATGGAGCGGCTCATGATCGATGATCTTACCCACTGGGCACGTGACTATAAGATAGACGGTTTCAGGTTCGATCTCATGGGCCATCACATGAAGAGCAACATGGAGAATGCGCGTGACGCGCTCCACGCACTGACGGTCGAGGCTGATGGGGTTCATGGCCCCGCCATCTATCTCTATGGAGAGGGATGGGATTTCGGCGAGGTCGGTGGCGGCAAGCTCGGCGTGAACGCAACGCAGATGAACATGGCCGGGACAGGGATCGGCTGCTTCAACGATCGCATGCGGGACGCGGTGCGCGGAGGGAGTGCGTTCTCCGACAGGCGGGAGCAGGGCTTTGCGACAGGGCTCTTCACCGCGCCGAGTGGCTACAACCGCGATGGTGGACTCGAGCGTGCCACGCTCCTCAACCAGGCGGACAGGATCCGCGTCGGACTCGCCGGCAATCTGAAGAGCTATGAGTTCGTCGATCGAACCGGTCGGACAACGACGGGCGGACAGTTTGAGGGCGTTGGCTTCGCCGAGGAACCACAGGAGGCGATCGCCTACATATCAGCGCACGATAACGAGACGTGGTTCGACAAGATCCAGTACGCGGCGCCCGTCAGTGCAACGATGGCCGATCGCGTGCGCATGCAGATGATGGGGTTGTCGATAGTCTCGCTCTCACAGGGTGTACCGTTCTTCCACGCGGGATCGGAGCTCCTCCGCTCGAAGTCGATGGAGGCCGATAGCTACAATGCCGGTGATTGGTTCAACCGCCTCGACTGGAGCTACGAGACGAACAACTTCGCCGTCGGACTGCCGTCGGCCGAGAAGAACCGCGACCGTTGGAATGTCATCGGTCCCATCCTTGCGAGAGAGGGATCGACGCCGGGGCAGGACGAAATCCTTGCGTGTTTCGCTCATTTCAAAGAGATGCTGAGAGTCAGGCAGAGTTCGCGGCTCTTCAGATTACCTGTAACGCCCTGTGTCGAGGCGCGACTCAAGTTCCACAACACCGGAGCGAGCCAGATTCCGGGGCTCATTGTGATGAGTCTGTCGGATGAGATCGAGGGTTTCCCGTCGGTTGGCGATGAGTACACGGAGATAGTCGTCCTCTTCAATGCGACTCCAGAGGAGCAGTCCTTCGCCGGAGAGGCGTGGAGCGGAATGGCATTCGAGCTTCACCCGATTCTTGCGGGCTCCGCGGACCCCCTCGTGCAGGAGGCTCAGTTTGATGCCGGCGCGGGGAGCTTCACGGTGCCGGCCAGGACGACGGCCGTGTTCGTGCGGTAGGGGACTCCTCTGCGCCGTGCCCACAACGTGGCAGCAGAGAACGGCACAGAACAGTGCTGTGAAACAGACGAAGGCCGGCCCACTCGGGTCGGCCTTCGCTCTTTCAATATTCGCTCGTCTGGTCTGTGCTCCTAGCGCAGAACCACGATCTTATGATGTGCGCTGTCCGCATCGGCCGTGAGCCGCGCGAAGTAGATGCCGGACGGAAGCTCGCGGCCCGCATCATCGCGGCCGTGCCAGACATGCAAACTCGTGCCCGCCGGGAGGTCCTCGTTTACCACCGTCGCAACACGCCTGCCGCGCACGTCATAGATGGCGAGGGTCGCATGTGAAGGGGAGGGGAGCGTGAGCGCGATCTCGGTTCCGCTGCTCATCGGGTTTCGTCGCGGCATCAGACTGAGCGCCGCGCCGAGTTCTGCCGGCTCATCAGCCACGCCGGTTCCTTCTCCGTTGGAAAGCACGAGCAGACCCATCGCCGGAAGCGCAAGGACAATCGAGTGATCAAACCCGTCGTACGCGTACCACTCAGCTGTGAGCGTGCCCGGGTTCGTCATGCCGCTTCCCTCGTAGGCTGCATCCTGGCTGTTGACGAGTTCTGTCCAGTCGCCGCCTTCGGGCAGGCCGACACGGTAGGTCGTGTAATCGCTGTTCGAGAAGTTTGCGACGACTACGGTGAGGCCGCCAACCCCATCCCAGCGCTGGAACGCGAGTACGTTGCTGCTCTCGTTCAGATGGAAGACATCGTGCCCGGCGTCTGCGCGGAGTGAGGACGTGGTAGTTCTGAGTGTGATGAGGTCGCTGAAGTAGTCGAAGATGCCCCCGTACGTCGTCTTCTTCGACCAGTCGATGCGGTTCCCGGAATCCGTGCCGAAGCCCGTATCTTCAAGCCACTCGGAACCCATCAGCATCGCGGGTATCCCGGGCGCGGTCAGCACCAACCCCTGCGCGAGCTTCACACGTCCCTTCGCCCACTCGTCGTCGTGGGGGGCGGTCGCATCGATCGATTTGACGATGCGCTGTCCGCCGCTCGAGCTCCACGCCTCGTCGTGGAGCTCGAGGTAGTTCGTCACGTACCGGCCATGGAGGTAGTCGCCGCCGCCGTTGATGATGTTCCGGATCTTCCACATCTCGGGGTTGCCGTACGCGGCGTCGAAGAGCTCCTCACGGAGGCGGTCGGTGAACTCATCGTAGTACTGCGAATCGAATCCGGCGCCGCCGAGCGATGTCGGCCGCGTCACCCACGAGTTGTCCGGAAGCTGCTCCGCGATGCAGATCTTGTCGATGGCGCGTACGTCCATCTCGTTGTTCAACCGCTGCATCAGGGTCCAGCCCGAGGCCTCCTGCGGGTAGATGTTCATGTAGGACGTGGCGTCCATCCGGAAGCCGTCCATGTGGAACTCCTCGAGCCACGAGTATGCACTCTCGGCGAAGTAGTCACGCACGCCCTCGCGGTCGAAGTCGGCCTGGCTGCCCCACGGAGTGTCGACGGCCGGGTCGTCGAAGTAGCACTGTGTTCCGTCGTAGTACCAGAGGAAGTTGTCGCTGAACGAGAAGTGGTTCCAGATGATGTCGTGGATGACGGCGATGCCATGCTCATGGAGTGTGTCGACCATCTCCTTGAGTTCGTCGGGGGTGCCGTAGATCCACTCGGGAGACCACGCCGTGATGGGATTGTATCCGGCGGAGTGGTCGCCCGGGAACTCGGTGACCGGATTGATCATAACGACATTGATGCCGAGCTCTACGAGGTGGCCAACGCGATCGGTGACGTCCGAGTATCCTGCCGGGAAGCTCGCTGCGCCGTACGGGTCGTTCCGCCCCGAGAATGTGCCGACATGCAACTGATAGACGACCATCTCCTCGAAATCGGGAACGTCGAAATCATCGATCTGCCAGTCGTACGAATCGGGGTCGAGGATGAAGGCATTGTAGTTGTCGGTCGGGTTGAGTCGCCTGGCGCGCGGGTCGGTGTTCCAGTGGCTGTTCTGGAAGTAGTACTTGTACATCTGGCCCGTGTGAGCTGCGGGGACGTGGGCGGTGAAGTACTCGTCGATCTTCGCCATCGGGTCTGACGTGCCCCACCCGTTGAACTCGCCTCTGACGTGAGCGGATGTCCGGTCGGGTGACCATACCTTGAAGACCGTTCCGCCGTCCGAGACGGGCGTTGCCCCAGCGGGAGCGTGCTCGAGCGTCACGAAGTCGATAGCGAAGCCGCCGTCGGTCGGCGTGGAACTCGTCATACCTCCGACGCTCAGATAGTCGGTCGCAGTTCCGTCAGTGATCTCGAACCAGTAGGAGAGGACATCGGAGGCTGTGGCCGGCACGGTCGCCGTCCAGACGTCGTACGGGCCGCGTGCGGATGTCAGCGTTGCGTCAACCCAGGTACTGTCGCCATCGTCGACATGTACCCGTGCCGATGTGATATCATCGGCGCAGGTCTGCAGCATGATCGTGAATGCCTCACCGTCGATCGCGCAGCGGGGGGCACGGTCGAGCCAAGGAATGTGGGAGACGCCGTTTCACTCAACGTTGTTGTCGCGCACGGTTGCGTCGGTGGTGGTGGGACAGAGCATGACCGATGTGGCCACAAGCAGAGCGCCGATGAAGAGCCAGTGCGCCCGGCCCGCGATGTGCTTGCATCGTTCTGTTCCTGTTTGTGCTGCCCTCATGCCGTTGTCTCCCCGGTAGGGTCGGAGTCGTGTGTGCTTTGAGCAACGAAATCGCCACTCTCTTGACCATTATAAACGATTAGGAACACGCGAGCAACCTCGCAGGCCCACGACGTCCGGCGGAGCGGGCGCTAGCGGGCTCATCTCATTGACCAGACGCTGAAACTGTGTTATCATGAATCTGTGTGACTATGTCTGACTGCATCCGACTCGCCGGCAGGACGCGGTGGAGACAGGGGGAGAGTATCGGTTCTAGATCTGCGGAGTCCCGCGCTATGGGAGCCCGAATTCTGACGCTGGGTCTCGTGATGGCCGCCCTCGTGTCCCTTGTTCTGCTTGGGGGCTGCGTTGGAAGTGACGGCTCGGAGGACGGCGAGAACTCCGACCCCTCCGCCGCCGAGATGGAGCAGTGGGAGACGCCCGGTGGCCGTTGGCACAGGGACAGCGGCGTGCTCACGGACGGGCAGCTTGCGGAGATCGAGCGGCTGGAGTCGATCGGCTATCTATCTGGTTCCTCTGCGCCCCCGTACGTGTCCGGGGTCACCATTCACGACAGCGCGCGGACCTGGGAGGGGCTGAACCTGTATACATCCGGCGACCTCGCGGGCGCGGTCCTGATGGACATGCGAGGACGTGTCCTGCACATGTGGAGATACCCGTTCATCGACGCCTGGCGCGCCGGTCCCCGGGGAGAGCTCCCGAAATCGAGCAAGGCATCCGGATTCTGGCGTCGCGCATACCTCTTCGAGAACGGCGATATCCTCGCGGTCTTTGACGGCCACGGGTTGATCAAGATCGATAGGGACTCGAATCTGATATGGGCGAGGTTCGGTGGGTTCCATCACGATCTGGATGTCATGGAGGACGGCAGGATCTACGTGCTTCTCCGTGAGGCGCACATCGTTCCGAGGATCAATCCTGAGCATCCGATCCTCGAGGAGTTCATCGTTGTTCTCGATTCGGAGGGGAATGAACTCAAACGAGTGTCACAACTCGAGGCGATCGAGAACTCACAGTTCGGATCGTTGCTGGACGGGATGGCAGACAGGGGAGACATATTCCACACGAACACGATAGAGGTCCTGGACGGGCGACTGGCGGCGCGGCTGCCGGCGTTCAGAAAGGGAAACGTCCTGATCTGCATCCGGGAGCTCGATAACATCGCTGTCATCGACATGGAACGCGAGGAGGTCGTCTGGGGGTCTGAGGGACCGTGGCTCAAGCAGCATCAGCCGACCATCCTGCCGAACGGGCGCATGCTGATATTCGACAACGGCGGGAGTCGTGACGCCTCGCGGATTCTGGAGTTCGATCCGCTGACGAAAGAGATCACGTGGGTGTACAAGGGAAGCGATGCCAACACGTTTCACTCGCGTGCCTGCGGGTCAAGCGAACGGCTTCCGAACGGCAACACCCTGATAAGCGAGACCGACCGCGGACGCGCGATCGAGGTGACATCTAACGGAGAGATCGTGTGGGAGTATATAAACCCCACACGCGCAGGTGATAAAGGCGAATTCATCGCGTCGATCTTTGAGATGCTCAGGATTTCGCCCGACTACGTCGCCGGCTGGATGAAGTGCAGGTAGACCTGACCGAGGAGGATGGAGATGCACCACAGCGGAACAGCAGCTGTCAAGAGTTCAGTCATGGTGACCATGTCGGCGGCGCTGGCGTTTCTCGTGGCCATGTCAGCGGTCTCATTCGGAGGCACGTCCGTGATAGAGGCGGACGGTCACTTCGATGACTGGGAAGCGATCAACTGCAAGGCCATCGACGGCATCTACGATGATCACGATCCCGTGAGCGATGCCGGAGATATCTTGGCATTCTACGTCGACGAGCAGGAGACGGGCCTCGTCTTCCGCGTCGGCATGTTTACGATGACGGGTCTTGGCGGTGGGGGTGACTGTTTCCGGGAGGCCGGCACTGACATCTACGTGCTCATGGACTTCGCACCAGGCGGAACCATGGAGATGCCCGGGAGTATCGATCACCGCGTGCCGATCATGTGGGACACTGCTGTTCGGTTGGGGTATGGGGAGAGGGGAGAGTTTGGCGCGGTCGCCTTTGATTCCGGGTCCGGGGGAGATCGGGCAGGTCTTGTGAGGGCAGCGGTCATCGAGCCCAGGCTTCAGTCGATGGAATGCTCCATCGGTTTGCCCGAGGGCTTCATCGAGGCGACAGCGAAGGCCGCCGGTGTTGATGCGGCATCGCTCGGCACGGTCATCGACAAGGTCGCAGCGCGTGAGCTGACGCCGGTGCGCTACCATGTCGTCTCAGTCGTGGACGGAGTCGTCATGGACGAACTCTCAGCGACCAACGAGCCGAGGCGCGGGGATCACAATGTCGCGTTCGCACAGCACGGCAATCAGGGACTCACATATACTACCGTCTTCTGGGGCGAGAAGGGCGAGAACGCATCGTACGCCGGCGATCCGGCGAACCCGGACGACGGCTTCGATGAACTCCTCGATGCGCACGACTACTACGACGTCCCCGGCAACTTCCACATGGCCGGGACGCTCGTGACCGGAGCCGAGTGGCACGATCCCGCCTTCAACGACTCGCTCGTGAACGGTATCAGCGAGGGCTGGGCTCAGATGCTGACCTCCGCGTACGCGCAGCACATCATGCCGTTCGTCTACGACGACATGAACAGCTGGTCGATCAACACGCACCGCCAACTTACGAACCACTACTACGGCCAGTGGCCGACGGTCGCCTGGGTGCCGGAGCGCGTCTGGCTTGAGAACCCGGACAACGACGGCAACGGCATCGCGGCAGCAGCGTGCGTCCTCGACAACACTCTGAAGGACGACTTCTACGACAACGGCGTCGCAGCGGTGATACTCGATGACTACGTGCACTGCGGCTACATGAACGGCTACATGGACGACCATCACGTCTATGTTCTCGACAATGGTCTCAAGGTTCTGCCAATGGACAACGACTTCAACGGCCAGATGGGATACGACGCGGGCGCTGCGATGACGACGATCTGGGGCGGGACGTCTGACGAGATCATCATCTACGGAAACGACTGGGAGGTTGCGGCGGAGGTCGCAGGGTTCGATGTCACACATCCGGATGCACTCAACAACTACATCTACGTTCTCCAGCAGTGCAGCCTCTACAGCGATCAGATCAGCGTGTGGAAGCTCAACGATGTCGTTTCTTCATTCCCGTCGTACGCGATCACACTGCAGAACGGGACGTACGGACTTCTGGGCGAGTGGTACGGCTACGGTGGAAGCAACAACTCCTGGTACTGCAACTGGGCGAGCTACACCGGTGAGGAAAACCAGGACGGGCACGACCCGCAGTGGGGCTATCAGGGTTCGTGGCAGTTCGCCCACGACAAGGTCGTGGCAGGCCCGAGCAATGACCTCTCGGAGTCCGCGTGGTATGTGATGATGTCGATGCTTCACGAGACGGGCTGGCACGATGTCGGCGGGATCGCCGGGTGGGAGCACCGCTACTCCAACCACATCAAGAACGCAAACGTCTATTCCGAAGCCGCCCTCTGGGCTGATGAGGTCGGAGTCTACGGCACGAACCCGACCGGCTGCTCGCTCTGGGACATCGACGAGGACGGTCGCGACGAAGCGGTCATCTACAACGATCGCGTGATGGCGGTCTTCGAGGTGATCGGCGGGAAGGCCAACTGGGTCTTCGCGAAGGGCTCGGGCTACGGCTACTCGGTCGTCGGCAACTGCAACGTGTACTGGGCCGAGACCTCCGGTGACTGGAACGAGACAAATCATACGGCAGCGCTCTCCGACGTGAGCGTCGGCGGTGTGGACCGGGAGCACGACGACTACGTGTTCGAAGTCGTCTCCGCCTCGGGGAACGACGTCGAACTCAGGATTACACACAATGCCGGTGTCGTTGAGAAGCTCGTCAAGCTCTCGCTCGGTGATGTGCACCTGGACGTGATCTACGATGCAGGAGGCGAGACCGTCTACATCAAGAACGGCTGGACGCCGGACCTCGTTGACCTCATCTGGGACACTGAGCTTACTCGTGTGTGGGATCCGGCGGAGGACTACTGCGGGCAGAGGAACACTTCGAGCGGCGCGACGGCCGCCGTCGTTCTCGGCGCCGGTGGCGCCACGCACAACGTGATGCAGACCGCGACGCTCCTCGAGGTCGATGAGATCGTCGGCACCGGGCAGTTCGAGTTCTACATCTACGCGGGCTACGCAAGCGCGCCATCCTTCGACGAGATCGCCGAGCTTGAGATCCTGGCCGCCGGTCTGATTGACGAGCTGGCTCCCCGGGCCGTTGAGGCCATCTACTACCCGAGCGCCGACCGTCTCGACATAACCTTCAACGAGATTGTGCAGTACGACAACATCGTCAAGACCGGCATAGCTATAGATGAAGACGATGACGGCGTGGCCGAAGTGACACTTACGAGCGGCGCGACCGTTCTCAATGCCGGAGATGCAAGCGTCATCCAGCTGCAGGTTACTTCGGCAACGGCAGAGGCGATCGAACTCCTGACACCGGGAACGCTCGAACTCCTGCTGTCGGCAGACTCGTTCCTTGACCTCGCGGACAACGGCAATGCTCAAGTAACGAACGTGGACAACATCAGGGTTATCTACGGTGCGGACACGAGAATCACGATCGACGGTTACTTCGATCCGGCCGAGTGGGCGCCGTACACGCTTGTGGTCGACGACCCGGACGATGACTCCGGATGGCATCCGCCGGAAGAACCCGAGATGAACGAGTTGTATGGCCTCTATGTGGATTGGGACGAGGACTTCCTCTACCTGGGCGTCAACGGTCAGGTTCAGGGGAACAGCTGGATCCTCTATCTCGACACTGATCCGGGAGGCCCCGATGGCGAGACGGATCTCACCGCGATCGATGCGTGGGAGCGTGGAACGACCTTCACGGCGAGCGGATTCAAAGCCGACTTCCAGTACGGCTGCTATCAGCACCAGGGCGCGTGGGACTCAGGCAGCTTCTTCTCGATAGACAGCCCGATGATCACGACTGCGCTGACCGACTCGATCATCGCGGCCCTGGACTCGTTCCACAATCACGGGATGAGCGGTGGCAGCGAGATGGCGATTCCCTGGAACGTACTCTACGGACTCGGTCCAGGAACCGTACCGGTGAATGCTGAGTTCTCGCTCGTGGCTTCCATATGCTGGGATCCGGAGCCGGACGGAGAGCTGGGTGGAGACTGCGCGCCGTCCAACGCATCGGCGGCGCTCCCTGTGCTGGACACGGTCTATACGATCACGATAGATCACGACGGAGACGGTGTCCCGGATGAGGGCGCTACCGGTGTTGCGGAGGACGACGTTCTCGCGACTGGAAGTCGTCTCCTTCAGAATCGTCCCAATCCGTTCAACCCGCTGACGACGATCGCATTCATCGTTGATGCAGCCGACGACGGAGTTGAGGGACGGCTCGACATCTACGACATCGCGGGCAGGAAGGTCGCGACACTGCTCGACGGTGCGCTCGAGTCCGGGGAGCATGCGGTTGTGTGGCGTGGTCTGGACGAGAGCGGCAGGAGGCTGGCGTCGGGCGTCTACTTCGCACGCCTCACCGCCGGAGAGACCAGCAACGTGACCAAGATGATCATGCTGAAGTGATTGTTTCCGCTCGTCTTCTGCCTGTCCGGCGCACCCGGGCGCGCGTGGCAGTCGAGCGAATGAAGCTCCACGAACGGTTCGATTCAGAGGCCCTCGAGGCGTGTCCTCGGGGGCCTCTGGCTGGGTCTGGTATCATGTTTCAGTTGACCGCCCCCTTGCGCGTGAATAGACTGCTTGTATTGGGGTCGCCTGCATTGGGCTGCCTGTAATAGACTACTTGCGGTGGAATATCGCTGATCGTCTTCGCATACGTACTTGGAGGTTCTCTTGGCGGAAGAGACAAACGGACAGAAAATCGACTTCGACGAGCACTTCTTTCGCCTCGTGGCCACCTTTGAGGCGGCGGCAATGCAGCAGCTCGGGAAGATAGCGCACCCCCTGACCGGGGAAGTGGATGTGAGTCTTGAGGGCGCCCGCGACAGCATCGATATGCTCGGCATGCTCAAGCGGAAGTGCACCGGCAACATGAGCGATAGCGAGGGGCGTCTTCTGGAGCATGTTCTCCATCAGCTGCAGATGAACTACGTCGATGTGTCTGCGGAGCAAGGCAGTGAGAGCGGAGACAGCGGGGACTCGAGTGGAGCGAGTGACGCCGCCGCGAACGGCGACGATGATGATGACGAATCCGGAGACAACTGATGTTCCGTCGATCGCGAACCAGATCCCGCGTCAGTGGGCGAATGAGTAGAGTGGCGGCATCCGGCCTCGCGCCGGTGGCGCTCTCTATCCTGGTTCTCTCGTCCGCGTCCGCCGTGGCGATCGAAACCTCAGGGTGTTCAGTGGATGGAGGTCGAGGACTGATCGATGTGAGATCGGCGAGCCTCCAGACCCGCGGTGTTCTGGGGATCGCTTTCTCGGGACGGTACTACGAATCGCGCGACCTCGCCGGAGCCGTGGGCGCTGACGAGGGGCAGTACGCAACGCTTCACATTGCAGCGAGCTACGGTCTGACGAACTGGCTTGAACTCTCGCTCGACACACCCGTGCGAGCGGCGAGATGGACGGGCGTCGACGGGAACATCGACGCGACCGGTCTCTCCAACCCGATCGCAGGGATGAAGCTGGGTCTCCTGACCGGACGCTCTCCTCTCAAACTCGCCCTCGAGGGGCGGATCGGCATCCCACTCACGCGCGAGATGACCGTGGCTGACACCTCGGGGTCGGAGATCCTCCTGACCGGGGGAGAGGGCATGGATGCCGAGGCGGTTCTTCTGGCATCCCTGGGCTTCGGACCGCATTTCCCGCTGCGACTGCACGCGAATGTGGGATGGGCGTTCAATAGAAGTGAGGATCGAGGACACCGCTTCTATCCTGATTACTACGCTGCGTTGCCTGATGGAGGCGACCGGATGAAGAATGACGCTCTCATTCTGCGGGGTGCGATCGAGTTCACCGGACGCAACGTCGATCTCTTCACGGAGTTCCGCGGTGATATCTCGCAGAACAGCGACGGCGTCGCAATGAAAGAGAACCCGCTCATGGTGGTGCCGGGTGTTCGTGTCAGGTTCGATGGTTGGGCTCTCACGGCGGCACTGGCGGTCGGGATCTCGGGCGATGATCTTTCGACACCCGACTTCGATCCGCACGACGCCTACCCCGACTGGGAAGCCATCATCAGCATCTCGCACTCGCGGCCTGTCGCATCGGCCGACACCGACGGCGATGGGATTCCGGACTACCGCGACGCGTGCGTTGAACTGCCGGAGGATCTCGATGGTTTCGAAGATGACGACGGCTGCGCCGACCCCGACAATGACAATGATGGAATCCCCGATGCGTTTGACCTGGCGCCCAACAAACCTGAAGACTTCGATGGCTTCGAAGATGATGACGGCATCCCCGACCTCGACAATGACGGCGACGGCATCATAGACGATCGCGACATGTGCCCGGACGAGCGAGAGGATTTCGACGGATTCGAGGACGAGGACGGCTGTCCCGACCTCTAGCGGTGGGACAGCACTGGCGCTGGTCAGTTCCCGGCGCGCCGGCGCCCGCCGATCTTATCCGGTCCGATGGGGGAGAGCTGACTTGCCGACGAAAGAGCCCCGCAATCCGTTTCCCACCGTGGACATCATCATAGAATATGCTCAGGGCATTGTGCTGATCGAGCGCAAGAATCCTCCGCACGGCTGGGCACTGCCGGGCGGTTTCGTCGACTACGGCGAGTCCGTCGAGAGTGCTGCAAGACGGGAGGCACAGGAAGAGACCGGGCTTGCCCTCACGGAACTCCGCCAGTTCCATGTCTACTCGGACCCGCGTCGTGATCCTCGGATGCACACCGTGACGACGGTATTCGTCGCGAAGGGAGAGGGTCTGCTCAAGGGGGCTGATGACGCGCTACGCGCCGTTGTCTGCGAGGCAGAGGCCCTGCCCTCAGAGATGGCATTCGATCACAGGAACATCGTGAGAGATTATGTCGAGTGGCGGAAGGGGTTCCGCCCGCCGTGGGATCAGGACTCCTCTGATTGATCGTCGGTCCTGTCGGGGTGAGACGCGCCGCCTTGCTTGGGATCCGCGGTCTTCGATTCGTTCCACACCTTGTCCATCGCCTCCAGACCAACATCCCTGAGGTCCTGTCCCTCGAACGCCTTCTCGATTGCAGCGAAGCGTCGCCGGAACTTGAGATTGGTCCTGCGAAGCGCCGCCTCAGGATCGATCTCCTGGAAGCGCGCAACATTGACGATGGCGAAGAGAAGATCGCCGAGTTCGTTCTCCTGAAGATCGACGTCACCATCTTCGATCTCCGTCCTGAGTTCCTCCAACTCCTCCTCGATCTTGCTGATCACGTCCTTCGGGTCATCCCAGTCAAAACCGACCGAGGCTGCCTTCTCCTGAATCCTGCGAGCCGTGAGCAGCGCAGACAGATCGTGGGGGAGTCCGTCGAGCATCGACCGTCTCTCCTTATGAGTCTTCTCTTCGAGCTTGATCGTCTCCCACGTCCCTCGCACTTCATCCGGGGTCGAGGCGACGACATCACCGAAGACGTGCGGGTGTCTTCGTCTCAGCTTCGCATCGATTCCCGATATGATGTCGCTCATCCGGAATCGGTCGTTCTCCTCGGAGACGATCGCCATGAAGGCGATGAGATACAATAGATCGCCCAGCTCGTCCTTGAGCCTCTCGTCGTCGTGAAGGTCAAGGGCCTCGAGGACCTCGTGGAACTCCTCGACGAAGTGCGGTCTGATCGAACCGATCGTCTGTGCCCTGTCCCACGCGCAGCCTTTGGGAGACCTCAGGAGACGGGTGAGCTGAAGCAGTTGTCCGAAGAGCTGAGATGCGCGTTTGTCTGTCACCGTCTAAGACCCCCGTGATTCTGGAATATCGGATCAGCCTGTCTGGCTGATGCAGTCTATACCTCAGATCACCCCACAATAGATCATCACAGCGTCGTGTGAGATGATACACGAGGGAGCGGCTCGCTTCAAGAACCGTAACGCGCGGCCGACACGAGCCCCGGGAAGGCCCCTCTGGCACGTCCCTTGCTGCTAAATCGCCTCCATGAGGGACTTTTTCGGATGTCGTGTGACAGAAGGTCCCTAGCACGAGGGGGTCAAGGTCCGTGGCGGCGGCGCTGTCCGGAGCCTGGGTCTATGTGCGTGCAGCTGCTATTTGACAGATCAATGGTGTAATGGGCGCTGCCTGAAGAGAAAGGTGCCTGCGATTGGGCCTTTCTGGTGAATCCACTTGCGGAGGCACTAGGGCTGTGCTACTTAGATATACTTCTGAATGGCTCAGTGGATGGCTCACGGGGGCCAGATCTTGCCAGGAGGACGCCGATGCGCTTCTCGACATGGGTCGAGATAGATCTGGACGCGCTCACCCACAATATCGAAGAGGCGCGTGGCCGCACGGGAGAGGCCTGCCACATTCTTATGGTGGTGAAGGCGGATGCCTATGGCCACGGGGCGGTCGAAGTGGCGAGGGCAGCCGTGCGGTCGGGCGTAGAGGTGCTTGGCGTGGCCACCCTCCACGAGGGGATGGAACTGAGGCAGGCGGGCATTGATGCGCCGATCCTCATCCTCAGCCCGCCGATGGAGAGCGAAGCCGAGAGCGTCATCGAATATGAGCTATCGTGTACCGTGCCGAGTCTGGGCATCGCACGCGCGCTTTCGAGGGCATGTGTCTCCAGGGGGAAGCAGGGGAGTGTTCACGTGGAAGTGGATACGGGCATGGGGCGGAGCGGTGTCGCGCTCAAGGATGCGGGACCCTTCATCTCAGCGGTGAGAAAGCTGCCGGAACTCGTGCTCGAGGGTGTCTACACACACTTCCCATCGTCGGATGATGACGAGGCATTCACACTCGGCCAGATAGAGCAATTCCGCGCGCTCCTTGAGCGACTTGAAGCCAAGGGAATCGAGATTCCGCTTCGACATACGGCCAACAGCGGCGCGGTTCTTAGCGTTGGTCCCTCCGTTGAGAGTCCCTTCAACATGGCGAGGCTCGGCATCATGCTCTACGGACTGAGACCCTCGCCCGCGGCAGGAGCGGACGCCGACCTTGCGCCTGTGATGAGCTTCAAGTCCAGGATCGCCCAGATACGCGATCTGCCGGCCGGTCACGGCGTGAGCTACGGGCGCTCGTTTGTGACTAACAGAGCGACGAAGATAGCTGTCGTACCCGTGGGGTATGGGCACGGCTACAGTTTCAGACTGTCCAACTGTGGTGAGGTCCTGATCCGGGGGCAGCGCGCCCCGATCGTCGGACGGGTTACGATGGACGTGACTCTTGTCAGGATAGACGATATCCGAAACGCGGCAGTCGGTGATGAGGTCGTGCTGTTCGGACGACAGGATGACGAGGAGATAACGGTTGACGAGATCGCGGAACGATCTGGGACAGTCAACTACGAAGTCATATGCGGCATAGGCAAGCGCGTGGCACGGACTTACATTCAAAGCGGCGAGACAATCGGGACGCGGACCCTGATCGAGCGAAGAGCGATGGGAAGGCGTCGCTGGACGGAGCCGAAGGGTCCGGTGTAGCCTCCGAGGCGGCATCGGAAGAGGGGGTGCGGATGGCTCCCTTGTGGATCCGGAGCATCGAGCTAACTTGACCACGGCTCTTGTGTTGGAACGATGGAGCCCGGAACCGGACGTACAAAAAGAAGGTTGACAGATTTCGGGACCCTGTGCTAGATTGCCGCAAAACCCGTACAGGGTTGAGTTGAAGAGGTAGATAGGAGATGACAAGTAGTTGGGTTCCTACGTTTGGAGGCCGCCTGTGTGGTGGTTTATCCGGCGTCGATAGGAGGTGAATGCACGAATATTCAGTACCGGTAGTTATGGGGACGTTCGTCGCTCCAGGTGGGCGGCGGGAACTCTCCGCATGTGAGCAGGGATGCCACATGACGGGGCCCGGAGGCGCATGGGAGAGCGCCATCGGAGTGAGAACGCAATTCTAGGAGGTTGTCGGATGGCAAGAGAGAACCGCAGCGACAGAAGCGCATTCGTAGCGCTCACTTCGCTCTTTGTCGTGTTCTCGCTTATGCTTGTCGGTGCCGTCCCGGCCTGTGCGTACTATTACGACACGGACGGCGACGGCCTGCCGGACTTCTATGAGATCAAGCACGGTCTGCACGGTGGTGTAACACACGAGCGTGCCGACTGGGACTACGACGGTCTCACGGATGTCGAGGAGGACGTTAACGGCAACGGCATTGTCGATGTAGGCGAGACCGACCCGTACAACTGGGATACCGATGGCGACGGCATCTCAGATGGAACCGAGGGGCTTGTTGACAGCACTGAGGACGAGGACACGCTGATCAATGCGCTCGATCTCGATTCTGACGGCGACGGGTTGTTCGATGGCGTCGAAGACGCGAACGGCAACGGTGTTCACGAGCCGGGCATTCCGTTCTACGAGACGGACTGGCTTGATGCGGATACCGATGACGACGGTCTGATCGACGGACTCGAAGATATGTACGGATGTGATCCACTCGATGAGAATACCGACGACGACGGTTGGAACGACTTCGAGGAGGTCACGTACGGAACCGATCCTACCGATGACGACACGGATGGCGACGGTCGCATCGACGGTATCGGTAACGAGGACGAGACGGACGCCGACGGAGACGGCCAGATCAACGCGGTCGACTTCGACAGTGACAACGACGGTCTCACCGACGGTCAGGAAGACTTCGATGAGGACGGCGTTGTTGGCACCGGCGAGACCGATCCTGAGCTCTACGATACCGAAGGCGACGGCTTCAGCGACGGATACGAGATCTACGAGGCGCTGACCGATCCGCTGACGGGCGAAGACGCAGACGGAGACGGCTGGTACGATGGTGAGGAACTCGCCATCTACAAGACCGATCCTGCCGATACCGACACGGACGGCGACGGAATCTCGGATACGATCGAGAACCCGCAGGCCAATCCTGGTCGCGACACGGACGGAGACGATCTCATCGATGCGTTGGATCTCGATAGCGACAACGATGGTATCGATGATGAATATGAGGATGTCGACGGAGACGGCGTGGTCGACGCAGGCGAAACCGACCCGTACGATACGGATACGGACGGCGATGGCATCGACGACAACGCTGAGCTTCAGATATACGGCTCGGACCCGACCGATGCCAGTGATCCGTACGATACGGATGGAATCCTGGCCGGCGATGAGCTGTACACGTACAAGACGAATTTCGACAAGGACGATACCGACGGTGATGGGCTGGTCGAGGGAACGAGCAGCAGTTCGGACCGCGTGAATGCGAACACAGACGCGTCGCAGTCGCTGCCGTTCAAGGACGCGATGGTCAACGCCCTCGACAGGGATGCGGACGGCGACGGTATCTGGGACGGTGACGAGGACACGTACGGGACCAACGATCAGAACTGGGACAGTGACGGCGACGATCTTGACGACGGCGCCGAGGTCTACATCTGGTTCACAGATCCGACCGATTCTGACTCGGATGATGACGGTCTCACGGACGGGATGGAGGTCAACACCTACCGGACCGATCCGAACGATCCGAACACCGACGGCGACTATGCCGACGATGGAGTTGAGGTCGATGACTGGGGTTCCAACCCGCTCGATCCCGACACCGATGGCGACGGCATCCTCGACGGTGAGACCATCACAGGCACATACATTGCCGCTGACGGCTTCACGGTTGTGGACTGGTCGTTCATCGAGGACGACACGGACACCGAGCTCGGTGGGGACGGTCTCCCGAACGTGCTCGATCCTGACTCGGACTGGCGCGAGGCGCAGCTGCCCGTGCCGGGTGACGGCTACCTGTTCTTCCATGACAGGACCGAGATTGCCTACGCCGGTTACGTTGCGGCGAAGAACATGCAGGGCGGGCGTAACGGACGCATGTACCACGTCGGTGCACTGAATCCAGGCAACCCTGACACGGACGGGGACGGTTGCCTCGACGCGCAGGAAGTTGCAAACTACTACGATCCGCTCGACGCTTCCGACTTCGGCACCGGCAATTCGGTTGCCTTCGATTCGGATGGCGACGGTCTGTTCGACATCGAGGAATTCGTGCTTCAGGGCGTCCCGGTACCAACGATGCATCTGACGCAGGATTTCGATGGCGACGGTCTCTTCGACGGAGACGAGGTCCACCCGGACTGGTTCAACGTCGATCTTGTGGTTCAGTCATGGCCGACGGATCCGATGGACGACGATATGGACAGCGACCTCATGGACGATGATGTTGAGGTCCTGAACGGAACCAACCCGCACTACGCCGACACCGACGGTGACGGCATCTCCGACTATTGGGAGGATGTACGCGGCTATAATCCGCTCGATGCGGACATGGACGGCGACAATCTCTACGATGGTATGGAGGATGCCGATCACGACGGCGTTCTGGATACGGCCGAGACCGATCCTGAGGACGGCGACACCGATGACGACGGCGTCTACGACGGCGACGAGCTGGCATACGGAATCGACCCCAGAGACATGGACACCGATGGCGATACGCTCATCGACGGTCTCGAGGTTGGCTACCACGCCGGCAACATCGGTGGCTACACGGACGGTCCCACGTTTGGTGCAGGCGACCAGGATCCGACAACGATGACGGATCCGCGTCTCACCGACAGTGACTTCGACGGCTACAATGACAACGTCGAGGACGCGAACGGAAACGGTGACTACGAGCCTCTGCTCTTCGAGACGGATGCGCAGGACAGAGATTCGGACAGCGACGGTCTGCCAGACTACTACGAGCTGGCCGGAAACATCGCGAGTTCACCTTATGCGGTCGGTTGGGTAGACAACTCGCTCGACCCGACGGACGCGTATGACGACGACACCGATGGTGACACGCTTGAGGACGATGTCGAGTTCGCACAGATGTGCGATCCGAACGTGACTGACTCCGACGGTGACTTCATCGTCGATGGCGACGAGTACTACGCGTACGGTACCGACCCGACGAACACCGACACTGATAGTGACGGTTGCACCGAGAACGATACCGACCCGGGTGATCTGGAGAACGCCACTGCCGACACGGACAACGATGGCATCAACAACGCCATGGACGTCGACAGTGACAACGACTGGATCTGGGACGGTGATGGCAGTGAGGATTGCGCCGGTGCTAACGACGCAGACTCTGACGGTGTCCCGGACATCCTGGATAACGATACGGACAACGACAATCTGTCCGATCGCCAGGAGATGGGACTCGACACCTGGCACATGTTCTCTGACAACGACCGCGACTTCGACGAGGACGGTGTCCTCGACGGAGACGAATACTATCAGGCTATCCATCAGCCCCACACCGGCGCAGTAGGCTACATGGCGTCGGATCCGAAGCTGTTCGATACGGACCGCGACGGTCTGCACGACGGCTTCGAGGTTGGCAAGATGCTGGCCATTCCGGTCGACCCGGTCTGGGGCGGAACGCTTCCCGATCCGGGCATCTGGGACTTTGATGGTACATCTAACTCGATCGTCTACCTTTACGACGGTGACTACGACGGTCTCTCGGATTTCGATGAAGATGCCGATATGGACGGTGACGACTTGGACATCACCGGCGGCCTCGAGACGGATCCGGAGGACGACGACACCGACAACGAGGGTTTGATTGACGGTTTCGAGGTCTGGTACGGCATAGATCCGCTGGACTGCGACACCGACGCTGACGGTCTGTCCGACGGTCTTGAGCTTGGTCTTCTGTCGTACATGGGTAACGATACGAGCATATCGAACCCGTGTGCGAGCAACCGTACCGACACAGTCGAGGACGGCGCGTACATGACCGACCCCGACGACAGCGATACGGACAGTGACGGGCTCATTGACGGGGACGAGGACCAGGACGGAGACGGTTTCCGCGATGGTAACGACCCGTACGACACGAACTCGGACTGGGCCACCACTGGTGAGACCGATCCGAACGAGTGGGATACGGATCGTGGAGGCGGAAGTGATGGAGACGAGGTTCTGGTCTTCCTCACGGATCCTCTCCTCAACACCGTGGGTGACTGGGACGTCGATATCGATGATAACGACGGCGACGTCTCGGGCAACATCCTGACGATCGGGACGCCCGGCGTTGGTATCGAGCCTGGTGTCATGGGAACCGGAGACTTCGTGCTCTGGCACACCGACGGGGCGAACAACCCCGACGCGGGCGACGGTCCTTCAACGGCCGCATTGCTTGATAACGTTATGGTCCGCGCGACGTCGTTCCACTGGTACGATGTGCTTGCCGGCGTGACGTACAGCGTGCCTGACACGAGTGTCGCGCACTGGTTCCACTACAGCGAGGTCAGCTTCAACGACGATGATATCGATGGCTTCGCCGCCGGCACGTCAGTGACCATCACGGTCACGATCGACGTTCCGGAGGGCGCAATGCCTGGTATCTATCGTGGCTACGTTGAGGTTGCGACCGAGCGCACCCTGGAGCAGGAGCTCCCGGGCGACTGGGTCGAGGTCTTGCTGTACGTGGCTCCTCTCAAGGACATCGACATCTGCGACGACGATAACGATCCTCTCGGAGTTGGTCTGGATTCCGATCCATACGACTTCCCGGATCCCGCCGCGCTGACGGAGATGCACCTGGTGGGTGCTCCGATGTACCCGGGCAACGTCACGGGTCAGTTCAGGTATGCAAACCCGAACACGAACCCTGACGGTCTGTGGCCATATCCAGGACACACCCCTGATCTGATCAACGACTACAACGGGTTCGCGGCGACGCCGTATGTCAACCGGACCTGGGACACGAACACGCTTGATCCGCAGGGGAACGTGAACCTGACGTACGATATCGAGGCGCAGTACGAGTGGGCCAGTGGTCCAGCGAATCCAACAACGGCTATCAGTTTCGATACGCCGCTTTCGGACTACCTGAACCTGAGCGAGGTCGACTCGGGCTACGTCTACATCGACACCACGACGCTCCCGCTTGGACTGTATGTGGGTACTGTCAGGGTGTTCGAGGACGTGCACGGAATCCTCATCGGTGACCCGCCGGACGGTGTCTGGCAGGCCGATGAGACATTCGACACGTTCACACTGAAGTTCTACCTCGCGCTGCCGGACATCGACATCGACGATGACTACTTGAACATTGCCGGCAACGAGATGGGGATTGAAGTGAATCCTGGTGACGTCGATATCATGATCGGCGAGTTCCAGGTCTACGCGGCCGGTGCCATGACCAATGTCGACGATTGGGACGGTCCCGGTACCGAGAGCATTCTCGATCTCCAGTACTACGATCCGACAACTGACGTGCTGACGAAGATCCCGGCCGACGGTGTTTCGACACCGGTCAGCTTCTGGGTCTACTCGCCGGAAGGCGATTACTCCATCGAGATTCTTGTCGACGGAGTGATGGGCGACACGCTCCTGCTGGACGGACCGTCGAAGCTCTACCGCCTGAGGGTCGCCGAGGTTCCGGCCGACCTCCCGGCAGGCACGTACAGGACGGATCACCCGGCAAGTTGGGCGCCGGGCGACGGCACGGTACCGATCTGCGGCAGAGGCTGGGCCAGTGGTATGGGCTGGCTTGTTGGTGAGTTCGGTCCGGCTGTTGTTTACGATCCCGACATCGACGCAGTTGCCGAGCTGATGGATTACTTCCATCTGACGGTCACCGTCGCTGCCGTGATCGATGTGGAGTTCGACAGTCCGCTGGTCGTTCTGACCGGCGACCCGGGCGATGAGGCCTGCAACACGGCGACAGTGGACAACATCGGTAACTACCTTGCCGACGACGTTCACTTCGAGGCTCCGGCCTACCTCATCGGCGACGACACGGGCATTGCCGTAATTGGCGCTGTCCTTGACTTCGCTCCTCCGAGCCTGTCGATTCCGCTTGGTGAGTCCGATGACGTTGATGTTTGCGCAGCCATACCGGTTGGTCAGAGGGCGGACACGTACGTTGGTTCGATTGCCCTTCTTGCCGACGGTGAGACTCAGTTTGACGAGATCACAGTCAACATGGTCGTCAACTGCGTTCCGGAGATGGAGATCTCTGATACGGACTACGACCTCGTGGCGGGCGTGATGGACTACGTCGCCGGCGTCGGTGGCACCGGGACGGCCCAGTTTGAGATCTGCAACCTGGGTAACTGCCCGATCGAGGACCTTGTCGCGACAGTGGACGGCCTGGATGCCGGCCTCAGCGGCACCGTGACGATTGACGGGACACTCCCGTGGGATGATTGTCTGGTCGGAGTTGTCGAGGTCGATTGGACCGACGCGACGCTCTCAGGCGAGTACTCGGGTGTTGTGACCGTCACGGACGGTACACTGATTGACACGTTCGTACTGAACGTCGAGTGCTATACAGCCTTGGACGTTGTCGACAACGGCTACAACGTTGTCGGTAACATCATGGATCTGGCTCCTGCTCCGGATGCAGTTCCGGTGACGGGTCAGTTCGAGCTCGAGAACATCGGTAACGATGACATCGCGGGTATCGCTGGTGCGCTCGTCGTCAGGAATCTCCCGGACGGTGTCAGCGCCACTGTTACGATCGGCGCTACATGTGACTGGGATGACAGCATCATTGGTACGGTCGACGTGGTTTGGAGCGATCCTGATGTCGTCACCGGGCTCTATGAGGGCACGGTGGAGATCACAGGTGCCGGTGGACTCTCGGACGTGTTTACAGTCCGCGTGTTTGTCGAGGCGCTTCCGTCGGTTGCGTTCTACTCCGGTGATGCTGAGGTGACTGGTGTGGCCGGTGAGATGGTTGATGCGACGGTGACGGTGGAGAACACCGGTAACGTCGACATCGAGTCCGGTCTCGCGTTCACAATCGAGGATCTGGTCGGAACGACCGGCTCGATGATTCCAGTTGCGAACGTCACATTCGATCCTGAAACCGCCGCGATCGCGGACGGTTTGACGGAAGACTTCATCCTGCACATCGATGTCCCAGAGGGTCTCCTCGGTCAGGATTACGAGGGTGTACTGACTCTCTGGCTCGACGGTGAGTACATGGATGAGATTGACGTCATCGTCACGATCGAGCGCGGCGATGCGATTGCGATCTACCCGAACCCGTACCGTGTGTCTGAGTATGGGGACGGCGGCATCACGATCGCGCTTGGCGATGTCGGTGATGACCTCGCAGTGATGGTCTACGACATGTTCGGTGTGCTCGTTGCTGACTTGGGCAACGGCGAGGACGGTTGGGATCTCACGAACGACGAAGGTACGGCCGTTGCGAGCGGTATGTACATCGTGACGATCGATACCGGCGACGAGGTTGTTACACGGAAGATCATGGTCATCAAGTAAGACACTCTACTCGCGGGGAGCGGCGGTCGGCGCCGTCGCTCCCTTGCGAAGTAAGGAGGCTAAAGCATGACTAAGAGGCTCGGTCTTCCTGCCTTGATCATCATCGCCGCGATGCTGCTGTCGAGCGCTGCATGCGCGGACGGTGGCAAGGCTGGAAGTACCTATCTTGATGTCTTTGCTATCGGTGTTGGGGCGGGCCCCAGCGCCATGGCGGCCTACGCGGGCGCGCCTGGTGACATCTGGAGCTTGACCTACAATCCGGCCGGGCTGGCCAATATCGACCGGCTCAAGCTCGGTGTGAGCCAGATTGAGTGGCTCGAGGACACGGCCTACAGCTACCTCGGTGTAGGACTCCCTCGGGGCGACGGTGGACTCGCGATGGGTCTGGCGTACTTCAATCTCGGCGGTGTTGAGGTCTTCGATGAGCAGGGAACGAACATGAACGAGTCGGCAGAGGCTTACAACTTCGGTTTCGTCGGTGGCTACGGCTTCGACGTGCCGAACGTGTGCGGGCTTGCAGCCGGTATCTCGGGTCACGTCATCCAGGCTAACTTCGATGAGCAGACCTCGACGGCAATAGGTGTTAACCTTGGACTGCTCTACGGCATGATGGACGACCAGATCCACTTGGGCGTTGCCGTGAAGAACATGGGCACCAAGTTCAAGTTTGAGGGTGATGAGGACAGCCAGACGATGACGTACGTCGGTGGCGTGTCCTACGCGACGCTCCCCGACCAGATCCACGAGAGTGTGGATATCCTGGTCGGAGTCGACGCGATCATGCCGCAGGATCAGGACATTCAGTTGGGCGTGGGTGGCGAGATCTGGATCTACGAGATGCTGGCACTCAGAGCCGGTTACAGGACCGGTTCGGACATGGGGAACCTGGGCTACGGCGCGGGCTTCGCCTACAGCGATTTCCAGCTCGACTACACCTACACCGACTACCAGGATCTTGAGGCGACTCACAGGATCTCACTCACGATGGCGTTTGGGGACTAGCCGGCCTCGAATCGACATCTGTAATCCCGGAAGAGGGCGTGTCGCGTGCGACGCGCCCTTTTCTGTTGTACGCGGGAAGCGAGTTATCAAGCCCTTGCCGAGCGCCCCCGGCGGGGCACGGCAAGCTGAATGGCCTTGAAGGTGCTCTTCAGCATATGCTACTATGCCGACTACATACTGGGTGGAGTGGTTCCGCCGTGGCCGGCGGGAATGACGGGATAGATGGAAGGGGAGAGGGCGAGATGACCGACGAACAGCTGCTGAGTCAGGCCAGGGACGTCAAGGAACGCGCGTACGCACCGTACTCAGGCTTCTCCGTGGGCGCAGCGCTTCTGTCCCGGGATGGAAGGGTCTTCACCGCGGTCAATGTGGAGAACGCATCTATCGGTCTATCGGTCTGCGCCGAGAGAAACGCGATAGCGAAGGCGGTTTCGGAGGGCGCACGCGAGTTCGAGACGCTGGCGATAGCGACCGACTCACCCGAGCCGACTATGCCGTGCGGTGTGTGCAGACAGGTTCTGTGGGAGTTCGCACAGGATCTCAGGATAGTCGTCGGTGGCGCCGACGGGTCGTTCGTGACAACGACCATCGCGGAGCTCTTCCCGCGCCCGTTCACAACCTACAAACCGTCCGGCTGAGAGACCTAGGTCCCAAGGCCTGGAGCGCTTGGCCACTGACAAGACCGAGATCACCGACGGAGAAGGACGCCATGCCAGTCGAGCGAAACGACGTCGAGCGAATAGTGCGGGAGATCGTCGGCGCGTCAGAGCGTGCGCCAGAGAACGCACCAAGCAGTGAAGCCGCTGGCGCTTCCTCTGCCTCTCCGTGTTGCCTGGCCGGCCACCGCGCCGGTGTCACTCCGGCTGACGGCAGCATCGCCCTCGGTTCCGACCACGGCGGGTTCGAGCTCAAGGAGACACTGAAGAGGTACCTGACTGAGGAACTCGGTTATCGTGTGAAGGACGTCGGGATTCTCGATGGATCATCGTGCGACTACCCCGACCATGCAGCGGCAGTGGCGCATGCTGTGGCGAGCGGGGAGTGCGTCCGCGGTATCATGATAGATGGCGCAGGCATAGGCTCGGCCATGGCAGCGAATCGGGTTCGGGGCGTCCTCGCCGCCTGCTGTCACGATATCGCTACGATCAGGAACAGCAGGGAGCACAACGGGGCGAACGTCCTGACGATGGGGTCTGGCGTCGTCGGCAGAGGGCTTGCGAGACAGATGGTCCGGGTATGGCTCACGACACCCTTCGGGGGTGACAGACACGAGCGCAGGGTCAGAAAGATCCTGGCTTTGGAGAGCGAATGGAACGCGAAGAGCTGATTGCGCGAGTGACCGACCAAGTGATGGCTCGACTGAAGGCACCCGACGCCTCATGCGAGAGCGCCAACGACATCAACTCGATCATCGAATCGGGGGCGTCACGCATAAGCTCGACGTGCGGCGTCGATGACGTCAGGCGTGAGCTGGCCGGGATCATCGATCACACGATACTGAAGCCGGCGGCGACCTCCGAGGAGATCACCGAGCTCTGCGACGAGGCCCGGCGCTGTAGCTTCGCTTCGGTCTGCGTCAATCCGACACATGTCTCCATCTGTGCGCAACTGCTGCGACTGACGAACGTCAAGGTCTGCACGGTCGTCGGCTTTCCTCTTGGAGCGAACACTCCTGAAGTCAAGGCGTTTGAGACCGAGCGAGCCATCTCAGACGGGGCCCAGGAGATCGATATGGTCATCAATGTGGGAGCGCTCAAGTCACGGAACTACGAACTCGTGGAGCGTGACATACGAGCCGTCGTTGGGGCCTGCAGGAGCATCGCGGTCTCGAAGGTGATCATCGAGGCGGCGCTTCTGACGGATGAGGAGAAGGTCAAGGCCTGCCAGTTGGCGAAGGCTGCAGGAGCGGACTTCGTGAAGACCTCCACGGGCTTTGGACCCGGCGGGGCCACTGCCCACGATGTGTCTCTAATGAGGGCCGCGGTCGGTGGTGAGATGGGGATAAAGGCGGCCGGTGGAATCAGAGATCTTGAGACAGCGAAGGAGATGGTCGAGGCCGGCGCTACGCGCATCGGGGCGAGCGCGAGTGTGAAGATCGTCGGCTGCTGACACGGTGTACCCGAAGAAACTCTTGTGTGAGGACCGGCGCTATCGCCGGTCTTCCAGTTGGAGGCCACACGGTGACGATCTACGAGATAATCAAGCGAAAGCGTGACGGCGGTGAGCTTGGGAGAGCGGAGCTTGAACTCCTCATTCAGGGATTCGTCGCCGGAGACGTCACCGACTATCAGATGTCGGCGTTCCTGATGGCCACGTTCTTCACGGGAATGACGAAGAGCGAGACGGAGACACTTGTCCGCACGATGCTGGCGTCCGGCGAGACGGTCGACACGTCCTCCCTCGATGGACCGAAGGTGGACAAGCACTCGACCGGAGGAGTCGGAGACAAGCTCTCGTTCATCATGGCTCCGATCGCCGCGGCCGAGGGCATTCTGATTCCGATGATCTCGGGACGGGGGCTGGGGCACACGGGAGGGACTCTGGACAAGCTGGAGTCGATTCCGGGCATGAAGACCGCATTCTCTCCGCGTGAGTTCCGCGATCTCGTGGGCGAGGTGGGGATGGCGATAGTCAGTCAGTCGTCAGAGATCGTCCCAGCCGACAGGAAGATGTACGCGCTCCGCGACGTCACTGCCACAGTGGAGTGCATCCCGCTCATAGTCGGGAGCATTCTGTCGAAGAAGCTCGCCGCGGGGCTGGACGCGCTGGTTCTGGACGTGAAGGTCGGACGTGGGGCATTCATGGACAGCCTGGAGCGTGGGAGGGACCTCGGCAGACACCTTGTCGACACGGCCGCCTCCATAGGGCTCAAGGCGACGGCCGTCCTCACGAGCATGGATGCTCCGTTGGGCGCTGCGATCGGGAACGCTCTCGAGATGATGGAATCGGTCGATGTTCTGAAGGGCGAGGGGCCGACTGACGTCCGCGAGACGAGCATCGAGCTTGCCGCGCACATGATTCACCTTGGAGGTCTCACGAGCGACCTTGGAGAGGCCAGAATACGCGCCGTGGCGGCTCTCGACTCGGGCCGGGCCCTTGATGCCTTCAGACGGTTCATCGTCGCTCAGGGGGGAGATCCTGCGTTTATTGAGACCCCGTCAGTTCTCCCGTCAGCGCCGGTGGTCCGTGATGCCATGGCGCCCGCCGAGGGCTACGTTGATTCGATCGACGCTCTCGAAATGGGCCTCACATCGGTGGAGCTGGGGGCAGGACGCCTGACGATGGCTGGGAGCATCGATCCGGCGGTCGGTATTGAGCTCCTGGTGTCGGTCGGTGATCACGTCGAGGCTGGACGTCCCGTGGCCAGGATACACGCCTCAAACGACTCCGCGAACGCGTCCGCCGCCCTACGCGTGCTTGCGGCGATCCACATTGTGGATGAGCCACTGACCCCGACGGGCCGTATCCTCGAGATCATATCTCAGGTGGAGTAGTCGGTCGGGCGATCATGTTTCAGGTGGGGCAGTAGATCGGGCGGGAGATCCGTCGTTGATCAGCGCAGGAATCGAATAAGAGAACGCGTCTCCTCCTCGACCTGGGGCGAATGCCGCTCGCAGTGCCTCACCGGTTCCATCCCCTGGACGAAGACCTCTTCCATGATCTTGGGACAATCGTCTGCCGCGAGAAGTCCCGTCTCCTCACATATGGTCCGCACAACGATCCCCGCCGGACGTTCGAACGGCGTCTTCGGCAGGTCAACGTGTGCGGCCTTCATGAACTCGGTCCAGATCGGAAGAGCGACGCGTGCCCCCGTCATGCTTCGCCCGAGCGGTCTTCTCTCATCATAGCCGGACCAGACCCCGCAGATGACGCTCGGCGTGAACCCCACGAACCAGGCGTCCGCGTAATCGTTCGTCGTGCCCGTCTTGCCGGCCGCCGGATGTTGGAATCCCCATGCTCGCGCGGCCCATCCCGTTCCGCTCGACATGACGCTCTCCATCATGTTCGTGACGATGTAGGCAGTCTCCGGTGGCACGATCATCTGGCTCATTCCGGAGTGTTGCTCGAGTATCCGACCGTTCCTGTCCTCGATGCGGTCGATGGCGTACGGATCGAGTCTGACTCCCTGGTTGGCGAGAACGCCGTACGCCGTCACCATATCCATGAGCGTCACTTCGCGGCTTCCGAGCGGCAACGACGGCACCGGTGCGAGGTGGGTTGATATCCCCATCCTGTTCGCGTAGTCCGCAACCTTGTCGGGGCCGACCAGGAGCCCGAGCCTCACGGCGACGAGATTGATGGACTTCTTGAGAGCGTACCTAAGCTTGACCTCTCCGCTGAACTCGTGGCTGTAGTTCACGGGCCACCAGTCGGTCGGCTCCTCGTAGTCGGGTGCGGCGTCTCCGAACTTGATCGGCGCCCCGGCGCCCGGGATCAGAAGCGGCGCATCGAGAATCGTGTCCGCGGGTGAGTATCCGTGGTCGATGGCCGCCGTGTAGAGGAACGGCTTGAACCCCGATCCCGGCTGTCGCGGCGCCTGCGTGGAGCGATTGAACGGGCTGTCGGCGAAGTCCCTTCCGCCCACCATGGCGAGTATCCCGCCGGTGCGGACATCCGTCGCAAGAAGGGCGGCTTGCACGTACGGGATGAAGGCCAGTGTGTCCAGATCGAACTCGTCCTGCTTCGTGATCGGGAAGTCATACTCGATCTCGAGACGCGACATCCTTGTCTCGACCTCTGTCTCGGCTACCTCCTGCAGACCTATGTCCATGGTTGTGTAGACACTGAGCCCGCCCGAATAGAGAGCCTCCGCGCCGTAGCGCGCTATCACATCACGGCGGATATGCTCGATGAAGTAGGCGCCCGAAGCAACCACGTCTTCTCTGTCGAGAACGCTCAGATCCATCGTGTCGGCGACGGCAGCCTCCTCACTTGTGATGGCGCCGTATGTGACCATCATGTTGAGGACGATGCTCCTTCTCCGCGAGGCGAGATCAGGATGCCGCCTGGGCGAGTAGCCGTTCGGACTCTGTACGATCCCGGCAATCAGTGCGGACTCATGCAGGCTGAGTTCAGAAGCGTGCTTGTTGAAGAAATCGAGAGCCGCCGCCTCAACGCCGTAGGACCCGTGGCCGAGGTAGATCTGATTGAGATAGAGTTCGAGGATTCTGTTCTTCGAGAATGTCTGCTCGATCCTGAGAGCTAACAGCGCCTCCTTCACCTTGCGAGTGAGGCTGACCTCCGGCGTCAGAAACAGATTGCGGGCAAGCTGCTGGGTGATGGTGCTCGCCCCCTGCACGACCTTCCCAGCCCGGATATTGATGATCGTGGCTCTTGCGATGCCGGCGATGTCGACACCCCAGTGTTCTCTGAATCGTTGATCCTCGGCGGCGAGGACGGCATCGATAATCTGGGATTCGCCGAGCTCCGCCACCCGGACCACAATGCGGTTCTCCCGGAAGAACTCGTGGATGACCCGCCCATCGCGTGCGTAGACGGTTGTGCCGATCGATGGCTCGATCGATTCCAGAAGCGAAGGTGAGGGCAGGTCCTTCTGAAGCCACAGGATGACCGCAACCATGGCCACGACGATGGTGATCAGTGTCACTGTGAATGTTGCGAACCAACGTCTCACGTGTCAGCACTCCTCAAGTTCCGGGACATCCGCGTGATCCCCCGTGTAGCCGGCTGGATCAGCACTCTGCATCACGCAAAGCTATCCCAGGTGGACCGTGAAGTCAACCTGCCGCTCTGGGCAGGGGGCTTGCCCGGGGCAGAGAGCGCCAGCGCGCGTTTTCTCTTGCGACATCCACCCCCGCTTGGTATGAACTGTGCAGACGCAGAGGCAGAAGTAGAGGCGGAAGTGACGTCGTTTCTTAGGACGCTCTGAGACACTGCGGCTCTTCGCTGACAGACGTTTATGCCACGGGTGTGGGAGAGAGGGGAAGTGCTGTGCTGAGTGCGAGGGAGCAACTCGACATACTGAGGGAAGGTGTCGTCGAGATCATCAAGGAAGAGGAACTCGAGGCCAAGCTCGAGCGGTCGGTCCGTGAGGGGCGCCCGCTCAAGATCAAGCAGGGGTTCGACCCCAGTGCGCCGGATCTTCACCTCGGGCACGCGATCGGTCTCCGGAAGCTCAGGCAGTTTCAGGATCTTGGTCACACCGTCATCGTCATCATCGGTGATTACACGGGGATGATCGGAGACCCGACCGACCGGTCGGAGACCAGACCAAAGCTCACGCACGCCGAGGTTCAGGCGAACGCCAGGACCTACACGGAGCAGCTCCACAAGATACTCGACCCGGTGAAGACCGAAGTGGTGATGAACGGAGACTGGTTCTCGAAGATGTCATTCGCCGAGGTGATGGATCTTGCCGGGCGCTACACCGTTGCTCGCATTCTCGAGCGGGACGACTTCACGAACCGCTTCCAGAACCAGCAGCCGATCAGCATCCACGAGCTCTTCTATCCACTGATGCAGGGCTACGATTCCGTTGCCATCAAGTCCGACGTGGAACTCGGCGCGACCGAGCAGAAGTTCAACTGTCTCGTCGGGCGCGAGCTGCAAAGGGCGTATGGAGTCGAGCAGCAGGTCGTCATGCTTCTTCCTGTTCTTGAAGGCACCGACGGCGTGAGAAGGATGAGCAAGAGCATCGGGAACTACATCGGCATAGATGAATCACCCAAGGAGATGTACGGGAAGACGATGTCGATTCCCGACACGATGATCGTGCGCTACTTCGAACTCGCAACCGCGATCGGAACCGATGAGCTTGCCGCAGTCCGCCGCGAGCTAGAAGGTCTCGACGCGAAGCCGCGCGATACGAAGCGCAAGCTCGCTCGTGCGATCGTGTCTCTCTACCATGGCGACGAGGCTGCCGCGATGGCCGAGCAGGAGTTTGATCGCATCTTCGCCAAGGGCGGACTCCCCGATGAGATCCCGGAGCCGCATGTGGTCCTCAAGGGAGGACCGGGCGAGAGGGGAGGCGCGTGGATAGTCGCTCTCCTCACGGGTGCGGGTCTCACGAAGAGCAACGGAGATGCCAGGCGCCTGATCAAGCAGGGTGGAATAAAGCTTGACGGGAGTCCGGTCACTGATGTAGACTCCGAAGTTCCTCTGGATGAACCGCACCTTCTCCAGGTGGGGAAGCGGCGCTTCGCGAGGATCCTCCCGGAACGAGTGACCTACGACGGTCACGAGGGCTGAGAGAGAGCCTTTCAGGAGGCACTTCTGGTTGGGTGAAAAAAAGTGGTGGGAATGCAAAGAAACCGCTTGACACCCCCAGCCAGGTCGACTACACTACCATGTTCGCCACAGATTAGTAGAGGCGTGGCGAGACAGATCTTTGACAAGTGAATAGCGTGCTAAGTCGGTAAAGTTTGACGTGGGCCCTGTAGGGATTGCGTGCGAACGCAGACCCACGGGGTTTCAATTTTTTTGATATCCGAATAGCAGCCGCCCACGGTGTGGGTGGTTCACAGGATAAACTACTACAACGGAGAGTTTGATCCTGGCTCAGAATGAACGCTGGCGGCGTGGATTAGGCATGCAAGTCGAACGCGAAAAGGATTCTTCGGAAACCTGAGTAGAGTGGCGAACTGGTGAGTAACACTTGGGAAACCTGCCCTTGAGTGGGGAACATGTCCGAAAGACGTAAATTCCACATAACATCTCCCGCTCGCATGTGTGGGAGATCAAAGGTGCCCTCTGATTCAAGGTACCGCTCAAGGATGGTCCCGAGTCCTATTAGCTTGTTGGTGGGGTAACGGCCTACCAAGGCGATGATGGGTAGCTGGCCTGAGAGGGTGGTCAGCCACACTGGGACTGAGATACGGCCCAGACTCCTAAGGGAGGCAGCAGTCGAGAGGCATCCGCAATGGGCGAAAGCCTGACGGTGCGACGCCGCGTGGACGATGAAGGCCTTAGGGTTGTAAAGTCCTGTCATAGGGGATAAGAAAAACATCCATGCAAATAGTGTGGGTGTCTGACATCATCCCTAGAGAAAGACCCGGCTAACTCCGTGCCAGCAGCCGCGGTAATACGGGGGGGTCTAGCGTTATTCGGATTTACTGGGCGTAAAGAGCGCGTAGGCGGGATCGTGGGTCGTCCGTGAAATCCACCGGCTCAACCGGTGAACTGCGGTCGAAACTGCGATTCTTGAGCTTGGTAGAGGAAGACGGAATTCCTGGTGTAGCGGTGGAATGCGTAGATATCAGGAAGAACACCAGTAGCGAAGGCGGTCTTCTGGGCCACAGCTGACGCTGAGGCGCGAAAGCTAGGGGAGCGAACAGGATTAGATACCCTGGTAGTCCTAGC
>CAZFRO010000022.1:0-39641 GCA_964521425.1 uncultured bacterium | reverse complement strand
CGGCAACGGCCAACCCACGATAAAGGATCGAGCCCGACCGTTCCATATGGTCTAGACGTTTGGCAGCTAGTATTGGAAAACAGAAGGGGCCGCTCGGTTGATTCGGGCGGCCCCTTTCTACGTCTGCTGTCGTGAGCCGATCAGGGATCCCTACTGCGAGATCCCCGTTCGGCAGATCCTGCTACTTCAGAAGAATCATCTTCCTCGTGCTCTCGAACCCGTCGGCCTCGAAGCGGTAGAAGTAGATGCCGGCCGGGACCTTGGCGCCGCGTGTATCGGTGCCGTTCCACGTCACGAGGTGATTGCCTGCCGGGAGGTTCCCACTCACGACCGTCGCAATCCTCCGGCCCGCTACGTTGTAGATGTCGAGCTTCGCCTCAGCCGGTCTGGGGAGAGCGAACGCTAGCGCTGTGCCGCCCCTGAACGGGTTCGGATAGTTCTGCCTCAGCGCGAACGCCAGGGGGATCTCGGGATCCTCAACGCCGGTTCCCGTGAGATCGATCGTGATCGTCACGATGTCGTATGCGTCGTAGCGGCTTCCCGAGTAGATGTGCAGGTCGAGTTCTGCCGTCTCATCTGCCGGTGAGCCTGACACCGTGACAACGAACGGCGAAGCAGCGTTATCCCCGGATGCGCTGCCTGCGATGCTCCCGAAGTTGGCCGTTCCGTCGACGATGGTCAGATCAGGATCTGTCGTCGAGATCGTACCCGTCACACCAGTGGCTGTGGAAGCGCCGCTGTTTATGAGTGTGAGGATAAGATCGAACGTCTCTGTGGGCTCCGCAACCCCGTCCCCGTCTCCACCGGTCGAATCATCGATTGTCTGAGCGTCGACCGCAAGCCACACATCGGCCTGGTCGGGAGCCTCGGTCGTGAACTTGATGGCCATCCCGTTGTCTATCGTCGCCGCGTTGTCCTCGTAGTTGCCGTTGTAGACGTACTGGATGCCGTCAGTCTCCGCGTGGTTCTCGATCCCGACTGTTGCAGTGCCTATGCTTCGCACGTCCTCATACTGGAGGACGATCTCGCCGTCGCTGGACGATGTCGGATAGTAGGCCGGGTCGTACAGGATGACCTCGAAGGTCTCGGGGTTCGCCCCGCCGTAGTGCACGTTGGCGTCAAACTGCACGATGTAGCGGTGGTTGGCGGTGTCGTTGTACTCGTAGATGTCACCACCAGCCGATGGATCGAGGTCGTCCCAGAAGAGCGCGACCATCGCTTCCGGGCCATGAGTATCGGGAATACCGGAGTTGTCGCCGAACCGGTAGTCCTCCGATCCGAGTGCAACAAAGCCGTTCGAGCAGACCGAGATCTGCGTGTAGTCCACGCCGTAGTACTTGAACGTGAACGGGAGTGAGAGAACCGTCGTGGCCGCGTCCGAGTTCGTGATCGCGGAGATGATGGAGCCGACTCCGGTGATCTCCACCCAGTCGTAGACAGGCGCCTGACCGGTCCACGTGTCCGTGGAATCATACGCGTAGTAGCCGTACGCATCCGGTCCTGTCGGCCCCTCAGATGACAGCCCACCAAGCGTGACCCCGACATCGAGATCCTGGCTGTGACTGTACGTGGCGCCGACGCCCGTGGCCGCGAGCTCGAACAGGATCTCGTGGGCGGGCGGCGCGTTCGGGCTCACGCTCACGCGGAACGAGTTCCCTGCGTTTGATCCCGTGCCTCCGATACCGATGTCGCCGAATAGAGCCTCTGCGTCGGTGACAACGGCGTAGGTATCAGATGTAGTCAACGTTCCGGCCACACCGAGAAGCCCCAGAAGCCCGTCGTTTGCGAGAGTGATGTTGAGCCAGGCCGTCTCGCCAGGCTCAAGCACACCGTCTCCGTCGCCGGTGCCGCTGTCGTCGATGACGATGCTCTGAACGGCGAGATCAGCGGCGGCTACCGTCACTCCTGGCACCGGGATCGTCCAGGTGGCTCGGCTCTCATCAGCCGTTGCGTAGACGGTGATCGCGAGATCGTGCCCGTTCGGACAGCCTTCTGCGACGCTCAGGGAATACGTTGATGAGTTTGTCCCCGTCGAACTGGCGGGGATCGTGCCGTAGGATGACATCGTATCAACGAGTGTCGCGTACGCGTCCGTCGTGCGAAGGATGCCGTACGTATTGACGGCGGCGTCCGGACCGGAGTTCCTGAGCGTGACGGTGAGATCAACTGTCTCACCCGGGCTCAGCATCCCGTCGTTGTTGCCTTCCCCGGAGTCATCGATCGCGTGGCTGTCGTACTCGAGGAACGGTCCGTCGACCGTGACTATTGCGTGTCCCTCGTACGGGTAGAGATCGTGCCCGGTGACCGTTACCCAGACCGTGTCAGCGAGGACGGGGCTGATGCCGAGCGACACCTGGCCGCTTGTGTTGGTCAGAGCCGTCTCGTAGACCTCGCCCTCCGCGTAGGCGCAGACGAGGACCTTGTCGAGCGGTGTTCCGCCTGATTCGACAGTGACCACGAAAGTGCTCGACCCGGCCGGCACGGTCGATGAGTGCGTTACGTCAGGCACTGTTGGGAACGCGGTCCATACGTCGAGTTCGGGATCCCCCTGCACGCTCCACCCCTCGTACTCGTACTCGTCACCGTACATCGTGTAGACGTAGGACTTGCCGTGAGCGAGTGCAGCGCCGACCGTGTGCAGCTTGAGATTGAAGATGGCCGAGTAGAAGTTCTGATTGACGATGCTTCTGAGGTACGCGCCGTGTGAGACAATCCTGCTGGTAGCGCAGAACGCGACCGAACCTTCAGGATTAACCACGGTTCCTGCACGCATCCAGGTCTCGCACGAATACCCGTCCGACGAGTACGATCCTGTTCCGCACGTCGCAGACATTACGACCGGGAGTCTGTAACCCGGGCTCGTCTGATTCGGATCGACGTCGAAGGGCGACCACCAGTTGGAGATACCCTGGCCCCTGTAGTTGACGAAGACGCGGCCGCCGTTCACGGAGGAGACGATGTCATTCTTGTCAGCGCCGTGCTTCCGGAAGAGCGTATCGATGACGGCGAACCCCGCGCCCTCCATCAGGTCATACGCATGCCAGGTGTCATCGTAGTAGTCGGCGTCCGAGCTGTCGTAGTCGTCACGGACGATGAGGCAGGCGCTATTGAACCAGAACTGGTCTGCCACGTACGGAGTTCGCTCGTAGCCCATCGTCTTTGCGACGATGAGATCTGCCTGGGTCGTGTTGTCACATGATAGCCGTCCCCAGAATACGTCGATCAGTGGATCACC
Source organism: uncultured bacterium (assembly GCA_964521425.1). Taxonomy (GTDB): domain Bacteria; phylum Joyebacterota; class Joyebacteria; order Joyebacterales; family Joyebacteraceae; genus Joyebacterum. The sequence continues at coordinate 36,406 of CAZFRO010000022.1, read as the reverse complement.
GCCGGCAAGCTGGCAGTAACCGTCATCCGAACCACTCGACGACGAGTGGGTTGGCAGATACTCGGTGTCTCCAACGAAGAGGATGTAGTCCGGTGGGACATCCCAGTTGTTGTACGCATTCGTGATGTATGTGTCGATGGCGGAAGAACTTGATCCGATCACCGAGAGCTTCGCTATCTCGACCTCCATGCCGCGCTTGTGCTTCCATTCCGCGAGCGGCAGGATGTTGGCGTAGTAGTTGTCGTGGGTGATGATGAGGTACTTGCCTCGCTCATCGCTCTCGTAGCGCGTCTTCACGAAATCGAAGTTGGCAATCGTCTCTTCGTAGAGAGGGCGAAACGCCGCAGATGTCGGCCTGTTGCGCGTCTTGAGGTTGATCGTCCCGGCCGTGCTGTAGTCGAGTTCAATCACAAGACGCTTCACATACCGAAGCTCCTCGGAGGAGGCGTTGTACGCGAGGGGGTAGACCCTGAGGGGTACGACACGGTAGTCCCTGAGTATTGCCGGGTCACCGACGAGAACGGAGTTCGCCGGACTGAAGGAGCTTCCGTTGTAGGTGGCTTCGTTGTATGAAAGCGGGTCTCCCTTGAGGCGGCCGGCCGGCTGGACGGGGAGAAGCTCGGAGCAGTGCATCGTGCCGTACTGCTCCTCGATGATCCTGAGCTCGACACCTGAGGTGGGTGGGATCGCGATGAGTGTTGCCGCGACCGCAAGTGTCGGGTCTCCCATATCTCCCCAGTCACCTGCGCCCTCAACCGCAACCAGATCGAACGAACGCCCGTCGAGCACAATGGACTTGATCTCCGGCGTCGGCACCTCAATCTCGATGAGAGTGTGTGATGCATCTGACTCGATGACATTGAATGTGACGGCCGCAGCCGGCACCGCAAGCGCGGCGACGGCGAACATCGCTACGGCGTAACTGCACAAGCGCACTCCACGCATCGTTCCCTCCCTAAGGGTGGTTGCTGCGCGATCTCCTTCGATTATCTACCTGCATTCCTCCAGACTGGGTATGCGAATACCCAGCACGCCCGAACGTCCGCCGGGCCGGCGGGTTCGAGCGTAATTCCCACGTGGATCCTATTTTAGCACATTTTGTTGAGTTTGTCTATGGGGAGGGTGGGTCCAGGTGCATCTGCACACGGCCCGGGGCACCACCAGGGGGAAGCCGAATCACTTGTAGCAGCGAAAGCCGGCCGTGTCGGTACGATAGAGGGGGCAGAGGTCCTTCGTGGCGTCATCGAGATTCGCCATATCGGTTGCCCAGCTGCCGCCTCTTATGGGGCGGGTCGCACATGAGAACGTGCCATAGTCGACTATGGCCACCACGTCGCTGCACCATTCCCAGGCGTTGCCCAGGACATCGACCAACCCGAGCGGGCTGTCACCCGCTGGGCTGTAGCTTCCGACGGGGGCAGCGAATTCCGAACCATCGGACCGGAAGCCCGAGTGCTCATAGCCCTTGTAGCCGAACTTGAGGTTGGCGAACGGGTAGTCCGGGGCGCTCTCCGTGGGCATGCGGTCGTCCCCCCAAGGGTACGCGGCCTCGTAGAGCCCCGCCGCCTCAAGGTACTCGCTGGAGGAGGGGAGGCGGTATCCGGCCCACTTGCAGTAGGCGTACGCCTCGAACCACGACACCCCAAGCACCGGCGACGTGGCACGGTTGGAGTGGGGGTCGGAGGACCACGGTGGATCTGCTTGAAGATCCCAGTGTCGCGGGGCATGCCACTGGAACTTCCCGGCGTAGTTCCAGCCTGTCTCTTCGATCTCCAATGTGCCGTCCTCTATGATCCAGTACTTCATCATCTCGTAGCCGTCGGTTCCAACGAACGCCGCGAACTCCTCGTTGGTCAGCTCAAACCGGCCGACCAGGAAATCCGGCCCCGTCGTCGAGTCGACCGCTATCATCTCGCCGCCGTATCCCCTTCCATCGTACGCGAGGATGCGCGGCACAAAGCCGTCCGGCAACTCATCGGGGAGGGCTGAAAGCGGAAGCCGGATCACCTTCCCGGGACCATCTGCCACGTCTCGGCCAATGTCTCCGGAGACGCCGGGAGCTGACGGTTCGATCCTGAGCTCTGTCCCAGCGATCCTGAGCACGATGTCGACGGTCTCATTGTCCGGGTCCGTGACGTCGTAGGAGACAACCAGCTCGTCTCCTTCACGCTCAACCGCAACGTTCATAATGATGGGTAAGACGTTGGCGCGTACGGGTGTCGTCACGAAGAACACAGCGATGACCAGGTTCAAGAAGTGCTTCACGGTTCCTCCGTCAGAATGGCTGGGGACCTATCGCTGCTCCAAGTGGAAGCGCGTTTATCAGAAGACCGAGCAGGAACGGAAGAGCCAGGTAGACTGCTACCATTACGATTGTCGCGCGTCTACCAAGCACCGCGTTCAGAAGCGGAAGCGATCCTGCGCAGATGCCTGTGCTGGCAAGCGAGAATGTGATGGCGTGTCCCATCGAGAGACCCATCCCGACGAGTGGTCCCACAAGGAGGATCTCTTCACCCGCGCACATGTTGATCGGCACGCCGACGACGGCAGCTGCCGCAAGCGAGAGCACGCCGGACTTGATGATCGTGCCGACGTAGTCGGCGGGAACGGCAGTGACGACCAGTGAACCAAGGACGATGCCGTAAAGAACGTAGACGATGAGCGACGTGAACATATTCCGGCCGGCAGCGAGCACAGAACCACCGTGGTCACCGGCCCCGATCGCGAGGACTGTCCCTGCCCCGGCCGTTCCAGTCCCGACCGCTTCAACTCCGACCGCACAGGACCCCGCCGCGCCCCGTTGTGTGCGCCCGGCGGTCGCGGGCAAGAGGAACGGGCGTACGACGAACGCGATGATGACGGCGAGTATCAGTGAAGCCACGATCCTCACCAGGACGTAGCCTCCACCAAGAACATCGATGCCGAGAAGGATGATGATGGGGCTCAGGAGAGGCGCGGTTGCCAGGAAGATCAACCCGTCGCGGGGGCCGGTGCCTCCGCGATCGATGATCGTCTTTGCGAGAGGAATCACCCCGCATGAGCAAACAGGAAGAATCGCCGCGAGAGCGAATGAACCGAGAATCCCACGCACCTTGACGCGATGCGATTTGGCGATGAGGAGGCCGGAGAGGAGAGAGGCTACGATGAACACCGGGATGACAGTGGCCGCGTAATACCAGCACGCGAGCAGGAAGGCGCCCGCGAACTCACCCAGGGTAATGGCGTCTCCCTGTGCCACGGTCCCGATGGGGCAGACCGAGCAGAAGGCGAAGAGGCCGATTCTGAGTCTTGGGAAGATGGCAGGTGCGACAAGGAGAACAGAGAGCACGATTACGACGATCGTCGCGGCCTGCAACACTGCCGGCGTGACCGCAGGGGCGCGGAGAAGCTTGCGACCACGAACCCGCGCGCGTCGGTCAAGAAAGGCGAGAATCGTGAGCGCCAGTATCCCTGCGCCGAGGAAGGTCTGTAGCACTGCCTGCTCCTTGCTGTCCTCACATTGCGGCCTGGTCTCCGGCTCGGGTTGTGGTTCCTCCCGAACGCCCGACAAGTCTAGGGAATTGAAGCGGGTCTGGCAAGAAAGATGGGGCTGCACCGCCTGGAAGGGGTGAATGCCGCCCTCGGCAACAGGCGACGCGCGAACGCCGGTCTTGACCACGATATAGCACTCATGATACTATTTTAGTGCAAGCTCTAGGGTGAGCGTCAGGACGACACGATCTGTTCGATGAGAAGACTGCGGATTCACGGGAGCACGGCGGCTCTTGCCGCCGGTGCATCGGAAGGAGCGTGAGTCGTGAAGAGACTGCTAGTGCTGCTGGTTCTTGGTGCGTTGGTCCTTGCTCCGGCCGGTGGGACGTGTGCCGTGATCTACGTTCCGTCCGAGCAACCAACGATCCAGGCCGGCGTCAACGCGGCGGCCGTGGGTGACACCGTCATTGTGGCGCCCGGCATCTACAGCGAGTCCGTGCTGTTGTATGGCGGCCCCATGACGCTTCGTTCGCAGGGCGGACCGACGATGACGATCATCGACGCGCTCGCCTTCCCTTCATGGCCATCTACGTTCAGGTCGAAGACATCCATGAGAAGGCGAAGCTCGTTGTCGGGGCCGGCGGCATGATCGTTGAGGAGCCACAGCGGATTCCGAGTGGCTCATGGATATGTCTGTTCACTGATCCGTCCGGCGTGACGTTCGCGATGCTTGAGAGCGCGAAGAGCGAAGAGTAACCGGAGAGTGGCCGGAGAATAGCCAAGGAGCACGAGCCCACCGGAATGTCCCGGCGGGCTCGTTTCGACTTCGCATGTGCTCGCGGGCTCGTCCTGTTCCCGCAGAAGAAGAAGCCGGCGGCTAGCGAACGCGGACGACCTTGCTCGTCCGCCTCTGCTCACCCGTATCGAGTCTCACAACATAGACGCCCGATGCCGTCTGGATCCCCGCATCATCCGTTCCATCCCACTGTACCTCGTGGGGGCCAGGTGTGACGCGCCCGTCAACCAGGGTCTTGACGAGTCTGCCAGCGACATCGTACACGGCGACCCAAGCGCGGTCTACACGAGCCGCGATGTTGAACCGTACCCTCGTGCTTTCAACAAAGGGATTTGGAGCGGCGGAGTAGAGCCGGATTGAGAGCTCACCGCCCGTCGTCACAGAAGCAGCTTCCGAGTTCACAACCTCCTCGGAGCCGTCGACGATTGCTCGGAGTTCGTACCAGAAGGTCGTCTGCGGCCAGACGGCAGTATCTTCGTAGGACCCGGGGGAGATGGGCAGGAGCGGGTCGGCGTTCATCTTGGAGAAAGGACCGTCAGGGTCTGTCGCCCGGTACACGTTGAATCCCTCGATTCCGAAGATACAGGGAACCGTCCAGCGGAGCATCACCGCATCCGATTCCACGACGACGGCGTAGAAGATACCCTCGACCGGCGTGAGGTCCGATGAGTACTTGATGGTCACACAATCCAAATCGGTTCCGTCGTTCCAACTGTTGCCCGTGACGTACACATTCGCATCGTCAACCGCGATCGCCGCGCCCGCGTCCGATTCGTTCGACGGGCCGTTGTATCTAGCCACCCATTCCTGCGCACCGGTCACGTCGTACTTGACCGTCGCGAAGTCGTAGACCCACATCCCGTAGTCGGTGCTGTAGCCGGTGATGTACACATTCCCTGAGCTGTCGAGGATGACGTCCCGCGCGGAGTCGAGGGACCCGGCGGTCCCGCCGTACCGTGACAGCCAAACCTGATTCCCGTCGGTGTCGTACTTGATGGTGGCGTAGTCGGAGTTGTCTCATCCGTGCGCATGGCTGCTTCCGGTGACGTATGCGCTTCCATCACCATCCAGAACGAGGTCCCAGGCCAGGTCCCACAAGTTGCCCGGTCCGTTGTAGCGAACGACCCACTCCTCATTACCGTCAGCATCGTACTTGATGGTTGCGTAATCATACTCAGAGGCGTCCGCCCAGCTGCGCCCCGTCACGTACACGTTGCCCAGGTCGTCCACGGCAACAGCCTCACCCCGGTCATCGCCATCGCTCGGGCCATTATATCGCCCCACCCACTCCTCGTGACCGTCAGGAGCGTATTTCACCGTCGCGAAATCCTCCGCGGTTCCGTCACCCCAGCTGTGGCCGGTCACGTACACGCTGCCATCCGTGCCGACCGCGACAGCGGAGGCGTGGTCGTTTCCAGGCAGGGGCTCGTTGCTGTACCGCGCAACCCAGAGTTCATCTCCGTCCGAGTTGTACAGAATGGTGGCATAGTCGTAGTCGGTGGCTGCACTCCCGTAGCTGTGACCGGTCACAACTACGCCTCCTCCGACGTAGAGGACAGCAGCCTTGGCCTCGTCACCCCTGCCGCCGGGACCGTTGTATCTTGCCACCCACATTCGAGTACCGCTCGCGTCGTACATGATCGTGGCGTAGTCGCTCAGCGTGCCAAGGCCCGCGCTCTCGCCTGTCACGTACACGTTGCCGGCGCTGTCTACGGCCATGTCCCTGGCGTAGTCATGATAGCCGGCAGGTCCGTCGTACCTGTCCAGCCACAACTCGACACCACCAGATCCATAGGCGATAGTCACATAGTCACTGATAAAGGAGCCACTGGGGACATTGCTGTTGCCGGCGACGTAGACGTTGCCCAGGGCGTCTACACCGACGCTCGTTCCAGAATCCAGCAGGTGGTCGGGGCCGTCGTATCTGGCGACCCACTCCTCGTGGGGCTCCACGGCTCCTGCCCAGCTGGCAAGAAGCGCCACCATGCTGACAACGACGAGCAATCTCTCAGCTCTCATCATCTCCTCCGTTCGGCACGTGTTTACGCGCGGGAACAGCCACGCTCTGCGGGGCAGTCACGCGCTCATTACAATACCAGAGATTGTGCACTGAGTCAGGGTTAGGCTACGCCATGTTCCGTATCGCCGCCCGTGCCGACAGAAGGGTCGACTGAGCGTAGGATCCCTACTCCGGGTAGCTCTCGAACAGCTCTCCCCACGGGCTCTCGCGTTTCCATTTCTCGACCACGGGGACGCCCTTCGTCGGGTACCAGAACTTGTCGTGGTAGAACTCGCTCGCGAAGATGAAGATCTTGACGAGGGGCGTTTGGAAGAGGAGCTTCTGAAAGATCCTGAGAGGCGAGCGCCAGAGCAGCATGCCGGCGCCGGTCCCCAGGTTCACGCCTACCTTGAAGCCCCACCGTTCATCGGCCAGTTCAGGATCGCCGACGATCTCGATCTGCCGGGGATCTCCCTGCCCGAGGCCGCGCTCAGTGGCGCGGGCAATGTAGCGCATCTCCATCGGATTGAAGCCCATCATCTGTGCCGCAACCGCGTCGATGGCCACCTGGTCATCCGACGCAAGGATCACGTCCTTCTGGTGGGGGATGAGCGTCCGCGGCCCGGGGCCGCTCCCGGCGGTGGTGCCGTCCATCGTGCAGAACAAACCCGTGTGGATCTCCTTCTGGATGGCGAGAAGATCGACGATCGTGTCGTGGATCCAGGTGTGCGTCATGTGACGGTTCACGTTCAGTAGCCCGCCAAAGGCGTTCTTGAGGGCTCCCGTCGTTACCGTGTAGCTGTGCGTCTTGACAGTCGGCAGATGGACGATGTTCTTCCCGAAGAAATAGTCCGGGAGGTAGATGCCGTCTGGGAAGACCTTGCCGAGCACCGCCATCTCGGCCTTGGGCTCGTACTTGATCCACGACATGTCTTCCGGTTTGAAGTTGTACTTCTTTGGGATCCCATACTTCTCAAGGACGGGCCCGAACTTGTTGTAGCGGTCTCCAAGGTCCGCGATCGTAACGACTGTCTTGTTGTGCACATCGACCAGATCGTCGAATCCCGCGCCCTTGAGGCCCAGGATCGTCCCCTCGAGCTGCCACGGGGTCGTGTTGGAGCCCGGATACATAAGGTGCCAGCTGATGTTATCCTTGATGATCGTGGTGGCGGACTGGTCGAGGGCATCCCTGAGCCCAGCGAGTTCACAGAGCCTCTGGTAGTCCTCAAGCACCGTATCGGGCTTCGTCCGGAGTACTGCTACCTTCGACTTCGCCACATTATGCTCCCTTGTCGAGACTCGACGGCCGCTCAATCAGTGGCCATTAGCCGCCCGGTCGGGGCCATTCGCGCGAAAGCGGCCTGCCATCGGCACGCCGCCCTCCGCTGACTTTGGTGCCGAAGGGGGGACTCGAACCCCCACAGGGACTAGCCCCACTGCGCCCTGAACGCAGCGCGTCTACCAATTCCACCACTTCGGCATGCTACATCTGAACTTGAAGCTTAGTCTTACACCCGGTCTCAGTCAACCAGAAAGGGCCTCGCCCGGGTCTCCCGAGACTGACGCGACGTGTGGTTTGGATGCAACCGGAGCCGTCGGCTGCTCCACAACTCGCACGGAAGCGGCGCCGTCACCCTCACCAGGCTATTGACACATACGAGAACCTGTGGTATTCTAATAGTGTGCCTTTGTGACTTGGTCGGCTGGCGCCCGATACTTGGAGACACCACGGAACCAGCGAAAATGGCGCGCATCCTGTTGTCACAGCAGCGTTGGTTTGGATGCTCTCCTTCCGACGTCGCCGGCCAGGAATCAGATGGTGGGGATCAGTCCGAACTTCAGGCGGGGAGATATCTCCCCGCCTGTCTGCTTCTGCCCACTGTTCGCCCGCGCTCTGCGCACGTTCGAGTGGCGCTCTCAGACATGTGGATCACACGCGCGGCCCCATTCCCCTCAATCCGCTTGCCCTTGCCGAACGTGCTCTGATAGCATCCGTTGAAGGATACTAAGGCACGCCTTGCGTGCGCAGCAGGGTTCATGGCCTGTCCGGTTTTGCGTGTAGTGACAGCGATCGGAGTTGCTCGAGTGGCTGACGGAGTCAAGATCATCGCGAAGAACAAGCGGGCACTCCACGACTATCATGTTGTGGACGCCCTCGAGGTGGGAATTGCTCTCAAGGGGACCGAGGTCAAGTCGGTTCGTCTTGGGAAGGTCCAGCTGATAGATGGATTCGCGAGAATCGAAGACGGCGAGCTCTACCTCCACAGTGTTCACATCAGCCCATACGAGCAGGGCAATCGCTCGAATGTCGATCCTCTTCGAAAGCGGAAGCTCCTGGCTCACAAGGCGCAGATCAGACGGCTTCACCGGCAGGTCCAGGAGAAGGGCATGACTCTGATTCCCATCAACATATACCTCAAGCATGGACGGGTGAAGGTGGAGATTGGTGTCTGCCGAGGGAAGCGTGTCTATGACAAACGTCGAGTGTTGGCCGAGCGGGATGCGAAGCGGGACATCGACAGAGCCCGCAAAGGACATAGGCTGTCGAGTGATGGCTAGACGACTCATGCGACATAGGACCTGGTTCACGCTGGGCGTGCTCGCTCTGGTTCTGGGTTTGCTTCCGGGGCCGGCGGAGGCGGGTGCTGTTCGTATCGTCTTCGCGGACGGCGGGAGAAGCGAGCGCGTGGAGACGACCGAGCGAGACGGTGTCACGTACTTCAGCCTCGCCGATGTGGCTCGTGCCATAGGGGCCGCCAGACACTGGAACGCGCGATCGCGCAAGATAGTGCTGAGTGTCGGCGAACACAGGGTGACCGTATCTGCGGACAACGCGTTCATCACTGTTGATCAGACCGTGATGAATGTTCACCATCCGGTGCACATTGCCGATGGGGGATTCTGGGTCCCGCCGGCGTTTCTTAGGGACATCGTCGGGCAGATCACCAACTCTGAGGTGACGTGGTCGCCGGGTGATGATGGAGTATGGGTCACGCATCTGGGCGCAGCCGTTGTGAGTGCGGCGATCGAGTCGCAAGCTGAGGGAACGGCCGTGATCATCGGGCTCAACGACAGCGCCGAATTCCGGGTGGAGAGCGTGAGATCAGGACAGATTGATGTCTACGTTGCCGACGCGCGGATGCCGGATACGTTGGCGATCGAGCACGGTGCGGGCATGGTATCGAGCGTGTTCTTCAGCGAACTCCCGAGCGGTGTTCTCGCGAGGATATCGACCTCCAGAGGCGTCGGCACCTACTCGGCGGCGCTACGAAGCCACCCGCATAGGATCGAAGTCCTCGTTCGCGGCGAGTCGGTTGGGGCCGCAGACAGAACCGCGTCAGTGCCGATGCCGAATCTCAGATCCGAGCAGGGCGTCGCCACCGGTGCACCGGATCTTGCCGGCTTCGATGGTATCGAGACTGTGATCATTGATCCTGGGCATGGTGGTCGAGACCTCGGCGCGGTGGGCCTGGGTGGCCTTCTCGAGAAGGACGTGGCCCTCGAGCTGGCGAACGTTCTTGCAGACATTCTGCGTGGGGAGGGGTTCTACGTCTTCATGACTCGAAGCTCCGATTCCTTCGTTCCTCTGGAGCGACGCGCAGAGATCGCCAACATGGCTGCGGCCGACGTCTTCGTGAGCATACAGTGCGGGGCGTACCATTCATCAGTCGCCGCCGGACACTCGGTGTCATACTATGCGCTTAAGGACGATGTGGAGTCACATGTCGGTCGAAGCTCGGCGGTCGGACTCCGCTACATGAGACCCGGTGCGCCGCGGCCTCAGGTGGCCGACCTGTTGTGGGAGCGTGTTCAGGCCACGTACTTGAGCGAGAGTAGAACGCTTGCGGCCCACATAAACGAACGTCTGAATGTAGTACTCGACGTGCCCGGTCGGGGCACGCGAGGGCAGGAACTGATCGTGCTGTCAGGCTGCGCCATGCCCGCGGCAGTGGTCGAAGTGGGCTATATCACGAATGGGAATGAGGCCGCTCTTCTTGCGGACGAGAACCACCTCCGGACCGTGGCCGGCGCCATTGCTCGCGGCATCACGGATTTCGCAAGAGACTAGACCTGGGAGGAACCGATGACCCGAGTACAACTGATGATCCTCCTCGGAGTGGTTGTTGTCGCGGTGGGCGTGTTACTTCTCGTATCAGGAGGCGACCCCGTTCATGAGGTCGAGAGCACAGGCGTGATCGAAGAGAAGATGGGGCCGGGCGTGCAGACGGTCAAGCTCGCCTTCGCCGACAGGGCCGCGAGCAGGATCGTGACGGAGGAACGGGAGATAGTCGTTCCGGACGACAGACCGGGACGCGCCCGTCGTATTCTCGAAGAACTTGCTCTTGGACCCCGGAAGCGAGGTGTGGCAACGATTCCACGGCAGACCAGAGTGATCTCAGTCGTCTTTGATGACGCCGGAGGAGTCTACGTTGATTTCAGCCGTGAACTCATTGACAATCACCCGGGCGGATCGGCAGGGGAGACCTTCACAATCCGGTCCGTTGTTGCGACGCTCGCCGAGAACTTCCCCGAAGTCCGCAGTGTGAAATTCCTTGTCGAGGGCAGAGAGATCGAGACCATAGCCGGACACTACGACGCGAGCGATGCGTTCCTGGTAGAGGGCTACCGCTAGGTGTGGGAAGGGAGAGACGTGAGCAGGGAACCGAGATCCATAGGCATCTTTGACTCAGGCATAGGGGGACTCACCGTTGTCGCGGAGGTCGCGCGGCAGCTTCCGAATGAGGAGATAGTCTATTTCGGAGACACGGCGCGATTGCCGTACGGTCCGAAGTCCACCGAGACGGTCATTCAATTCGCCATCCAGGACTCAGAGTTTCTTCTTCGCCAGGATGTGAAGATGATCGTGATCGCGTGCAACACGGCATCTGCCGCCGCCCTTGGCGAACTCCGAGACCGGTACGACGTTCCCATCGTCGGTGTCATAGAGCCCGGGGCGCTTGCCGCGGTATCTTCGACGCTGAACGGGAAGGTAGGAGTGATCGGAACAGAGGGGACCATTGCCAGTCACGCCTATCGCGAGAGCATCCGCCGGCTCGACAGAGAGATAGAGATCGTCGAGCAGAGCTGCCCGCTCTTCGTTCCACTGGCGGAAGAGGGTTGGACCGATCGCGAGGTCACTCTCGTTGTGGCGCATGAGTATCTGGCGCCGCTCAGGGACGCCGGCGTCGATGTCGTCGTGCTCGGGTGTACGCACTATCCGATACTGAAGCAGACGGTTCAGAAAGTACTCGGTCCCGCGGTGAAGCTCATAGACTCCGCTGAGGAGACGGCGCGAGACGTCGCACAGATCCTGGCAGAGTTCGACATCGTGAATGACGGGGGTGAGAAACCCGCGCATCGGTTCTTCGTGAGCGACGTGCCGCATCGATTCAGGGAGCAGGCCGAACGATTCCTCGGTGCGGAGCTACCGGATGTGAATGTCGTGACCATAGACGAACTCACGGCCACCGGAACCTAGAGGAACACAGAGGGGAAGCATGAAGCTGATTCTCGCGACTCGGAACGTGCACAAGATAGAGGAACTCTCCGCGATGCTGTCTGATCTCAATGTGGAGATCCTCTCGTTCCGCGATTTTCCGGATCTTCCGGAAGTCGTGGAGGACGGTGAGACTCTCGAAGACAATGCTGTCAAGAAGGCGATGGAGGTCTCCCAGGCGACAGGTCTTCCCGCGCTTGCCGACGACACCGGTCTTGAGGTTGCGGCTCTCGGTGGAGCCCCCGGTGTGATATCAGCACGCTACGCCGGCGAGGCGTGTAGCTACGATGACAACAACCGCAAGCTCATGTCTGAACTCGAAAGCGTTCCGGATGAAGAGCGCAAAGCGGCATTCCGTTGTGTCGTGGCGCTGGCCGTGCCGAGCGGTGAAGTGGCGACCGTCGAGGGGCGAACCGATGGCGTCATCCTGCGGGAACCACGCGGTGACATGGGTTTCGGCTACGATCCCATCTTTCTGCCGAACGGACACACGCTGTCCTACGCCGAGATGTCGCAGGACGAAAAGAACACTGTGAGTCATCGTGGGAGGGCGCTTGAAAAGGCACGCGCGCTCATAGCGAGAGAGATGTAGAGCGCCCGAGAATTTACCCCACTCCGCTTCGTAACACCCTCACAGTACAGCACTTACACAAACGCTTGCGTCGGGATTGGGGCCGTGGTAGAATCCCAATCTTGACTGTTCTGGCCGACTTGGCCTCCTCTTGGGGGTCAAGTCTTCAGGTGGCCGCGGGCCTCCCATTGGGCCGCGGCCACAGTACACTACGGTGGGATTCTCCGCTGTTCACGCGGTGCGATTGCTTGACCGGGTGCGGATGCCTGACCGGGCTCTTCGCCTCCGACTTGACAGGGCGCGCGTCGGTGGATACTATAAGTGTCTGTTGCGTGCCACCGGGGCGTGGCGCAGCCCGGTTAGCGCGCCTGCTTTGGGAGCAGGAAGTCGGAGGTTCGAATCCTCTCGCCCCGACCAAATCGCGCCTGTAGCTCAGTTGGATAGAGCAACGGACTTCTAATCCGTAGGCCGCTGGTTCGAGTCCAGCCAGGCGTACCATAGACTGAAACGGTGGAAGTAGCTCAGTTGGTAGAGCCCCGGATTGTGGTTCCGGTGGTCGCGGGTTCAAGCCCCGTCTTCCACCCCATACACGAGCGGACTGGGTTCGTCCCCTCAAGAGAAGCCTCCCCTGATCGACAGCCCTCTAGGGCATCGGGTGGAAGACGACATAAGGTGGACCCCTTCTGGAGGATGGCGTCATGGCCGGTAGAGGAATCAACAAGGTCATTCTGATCGGAAATCTCGGTGGCGATCCCGAGCTTCGGAGCACGCCGAGTGGAACCCCTGTCGCGACGTTCACCTTGGCCACGAACGAATCGTGGACGGGCAAGGATGGTGTCAAGCAGGAGAGAACGGAGTGGCACAGGATCGTCGCCTGGGGTAAGTTGGCGGAGATCTGTGGGCAGTACCTGCTCAAGGGCCGTCAGGTCTACATTGAGGGTCGTCTCACAACGCGGTCCTGGGAAGATAAGCAGGGTGTCCAGAGGAAGACGACTGAGATCGTCGCGCGCGACATGCAGATGCTGGGTGGACGAGGAGATCAGGGCGGAGCCGGAACGAGCGATTCCGAGACGCCCGAATTCGCCGCCGCATCGAGCGCCAAGATCGAGGATGACGACCTGCCGTTCTAGACGATAGAGATGTGGCACAGCGCGCCCTTAGCTCAACTAGGCAGAGCAACTGACTCTTAATCAGTAGGTTGAAGGTTCGATTCCTTCAGGGCGTACCACAACGGGGTCGGGGTTCTCATCCCGACCCCCATCTTTGTAGCGGCGATGTGTGCGGCGGTGTGTTATGAACTCAGCGCCCGCTCGGTGTGTGTGATGGCGCAGCAGTGGCTCTGCCTGCTGTCTCTGCAGCTTTTCGCGGATTCAAGAGGGCACATCCTCGATGGTCGCGGCTTCGTTGACACACGCGCACGGCTTCAGTAGACTGGTATGTTATGCGAATCGTCTTAGTGCACAGAGGGATGATCCCCGAGAGGATAGGGGGCACGTACAGCTACGTATACGAGCTTGGCCGCGGCCTGGTGGCGCGAGGCCACGATGTGGATGTCATCGCCAGTACACAGAAGCGGGATGCCGGGCCGCCCTACGATCTCGAGGGGATGACCATCCACACCTACGCGTTCAAGAAGATCAACCCCATCTACAGCACACTGCAGCATCTTAGGCGCACTGCGGGGATCTTCGAGACGCTTGCGAAGGAGCGCCCCGTCGATGTGCTGTCGGTTCACGACGCACAGCTTGGCCTTCGGGCCGCGAGGAGTCCGCTCGGGCGATCGGTGTGCCAGATTCCCACGTTTCACGCGCCGGGCTTTCTTGAGTTCCGGCTCAATAATAAGTGGCGGATAGAATCCGAACCGTCACCGACGCGCAGGGCGGGACTGCATCTAGCCGGGCGCGCGCTCGAGTACTGGCAGCGGCGCTTCGAGGAAGGTGTGCTCAAGCTGGCCGACGGTGTCGTTGTGTTGTCCCGGTACAGCAAGGGCCACATCGAGAGGTGCTTCCCAGCGGTGAACCTGGCCAAGGTGCGTGTCATCCCCGGGGGCGTGGATACCGAACGCTTCGCGCCCGCACCGGATCGCGAGGCAACTCGACGGGAGCTGGGTTTCGACGCCGCCACCTACCTGCTTACTGTCCGCAACCTGATGCCGAGGATGGGACTGGAAAACCTCGTCGACGCCATGGCCGCGATCGCGGCGACCCGCGACGATGTCCGCCTAGTGGTCTGTGGCGGAGGCCCGCTAAGGGATAGCCTGGAGGCGAGGATCCAGGAACACGGCCTTGCCGGCACGGTCACGCTTGCAGGGAGAGTGTCCGACGAGGATCTGGTTCGCTACTATCAGGCGTCCGACGCGTTCGTCCTGCCGACGGAGGCGATGGAAGGATTCGGCATCTCTACCGTCGAGGCTTTGTCGACTAACCTCCCGGTGATCGGGACGCCGGCGGGCGCGACACCCGAGATCCTGGGGGCCATCGATCCACGCCTCCTGACCAGCGACACAACGTCCGAAGCCATCGCGCGCTGTGTTGACGCGTGGCTGGAATGGCGTTCTGAGGACGCCGCGACGTCCCGCTATCGGAACGATGTTCTCGGGAACTACGCGTGGCCGCTGATCGTTGAGACTATCGAGAGCTACTACGAGGACGTGCTGAGCACCTTCGTGCCGCTGGCCTAAGGGCTGGGGCATGGTTCCTGCTTGGTGGGATTGGGTTGCGGGCATCCGCTTGGGGGGTCCGCCTACACAGAGAACAGGTGAGGGAATCGCGATGAAGCAGCTCACACACAAGCTGAAGGACGGCCAACTCGACGTGCTTGAGGTCCCGGCTCCTCTGCTGTCGGCAGGACAGATTCTTGTGCGGAACCACTTCTCCGTGATCAGTGGGGGAACCGAAGGCAGCACGGTGAGCACGGGTCGGAAGGGATACGTCGGCAAGGCCAAGGAGAGGCCGCAGCAGTTCAAGCAGGTGGTCGACTCGATGAAGACGAAGGGTATCGCTCAAACCTATCGCGCGGTCATGAAGAAGCTCGACGCATACTCGCCATTGGGTTACAGCTGTGCGGGAGAGGTCGTCGAAGTGGCGCCTGATGTGAGTGAGTTCGGGCCCGGCGACATAGTAGCGTGCGGGGGCGCGGGTTACGCGAACCACGCCGAGCTGGTCGCCGTGCCGGTCAATCTGTGCGTGAAGCTGCCCAGGGACGCCCGTCTGGATCTGGCCGCCTACAATACACTCGGTGCAATCTCTCTTCAGGGTGTGAGGCAGGCAGAGCTTGGTTTGGGGGAGACCTGCGTCGTCATCGGGCTTGGACCAATCGGACAGCTCGCGTGCCTCTTGCTTCGCACCGCCGGGGTGACTGTGATCGGTGTCGATATCGATAGCCGGATCCTGGACATCGCGCGAGAGCACTGCGTAGACGCGGCCTTCTTGCCGGATGATGCAGCCCTCGTCAACGAGGTTCTTGAGGCCACGGACGGCATCGGGGCGGACGCCGTGATCATAGCCGCGGCCAGCAAGAGCGAGGGGCCGGTCAACCTGGCAGGCGAACTCATCAGGAAGCGCGGCAAGGTCGTCATTCTCGGCAGAGTGCCCACGAACTTCGAGTTCGAGACGTACTACAAGAGGGAACTGGATCTCCGGATGTCCTGCTCGTACGGTCCCGGTCGCTACGATTCGAGCTACGAGGAGGGAGGGTGCGACTACCCCGCGGCGTACGTGCGCTGGACGGAGAACAGGAACATGCGTGCCTTCCAGGAACTTGTTCATTCGTCGAAGACCGACATTGAGTATCTTACCACACACACCTTCGATCTCGATGATGCGCCGCGGGCCTATGAGCTTATCCTCAAGGGCGACGAGCCCAGCCTTGGTGTCGTCATAAGATACGACGCCCAGTCCATGGTTGAGCGGAAGAAGATAGTGACCGGATCCGTCTCGACGAGCGGCAAGATCGGTGCAGCGTTCATCGGCGCAGGGAGCTACGCGATGGGGAGCCTCCTGCCGAACCTCAAGACGGGCGACGTTGCCCTGAAGACCGTGATGACGGCACACGGAACGAGTTCGCGCTCGGTGGCTGACCGCTATGGGTTCGAGGCGTGCACTTCGGACGAGAACGAAATATGGAACGACGATGAGGTGAACACGGTGTTCATCACTACGCGACACGATACGCACGCCAAGTACGTTCTCAAGGCCCTTGGGACTGGAAAGAACATCTTCGTCGAGAAGCCACTGTCACTCACACTCGAGGAGCTTGAAGAGATCTCAGACACGTGCCGGGGGCTTGCTGATCGAGGCGAGGCTCCGTCGCTCATGCTGGGGTTCAACCGGAGGTTTTCTCCCCTGACCGCGGCCCTTAAGGAGCGGATGCGTGAGGGCCCGATGGCGATGATCTACCGGGTCAACGCCGGTTCCATGGATCGCGATCACTGGATGCAGATACCCGATGTGGGGGGGGGACGCATAATCGGAGAGGCCTGTCACTTCATTGACTACCTGACCTTTGTGAACGGATCGCTGCCGGTCGAGGTCTCCGCCACGGTAATGGAGGAGCCGGACCATCTTGAGGACACCGTCAATGTGAGTCTACGCTTCGCCAACGGCTCGATCGGAACGGTGTCCTACTTCGCCAATGGCTCGGCGAAGGTCCCCAAAGAGTATGTGGAGATCTACCGGGCCGGGGAGACGGGTATCCTCTCGGATTTCAAGCAGCTCGAGTTCTTCGGACGCGGGAAGCCGACGGTGAAGCGACTCCTCTCGCAGAACAAGGGGCAGCCCGAGATGATGACGACGTACCTCGACTCGCTGCGCCGGGGCCTGCCGGCCCCGATTCCGTTCGAGGAGATCTACGCGGTGATGCTGGCAACGTTCAAGGCCGTCGAGTCGTTCCGCTCGAGGCGTCGGCTGGTTCTGTAGTCGTACCTCTACGGAGGAACTAGTGCTGCGAGTTCTCCTGACACGTCCTCCGCTCCCGGCGGTGAGCGGCGTTTCGGCTTTCTACAGGGCCGTCGAGCGCCACATCGCCAATGCTGCCGAGATCGTGCCTGTTGAGATCGGCTCGCTGACATCCAGCTCGTTCCATCTGATCCGCGATCAGCTCATCTTTCGTGAAGCGCTCGGCAACTCCGACGTCGATATCGTTCACCTGAACCCATCGCTGAAGATGCGGAGTTTTCTGAGGGATGGCCTCTTCTTCTTGTGGGCCAAGCAGAAGGGACTGCCGATTCTCGTTCACGTCCACGGATGGGAGCACCGTACGGCCGAACGCATCGAGGGCGGTCCGCTCGGGTGGTTCTTCCGCCGGACACTCGGTCGGGGAGACGCCTACGTTGTTCTCGCCGAGGAGTTCAGAGAGAAGCTCGTCTCGCTGGGGATCGATGCGCCGATTCACCTCGGAACAACCGCTGTCGAAAACGGGCTCCTGAACGGATTCGACATCGACACAAAACTGCGCGAGTACTCCCCGGACGTTGCGATCAGGATTCTCTTTCTGGCGAGAATCGAAAAGGAAAAAGGGATCTACGAGACAATCGAGGCGTGCTCGCGACTGATTGGTGAGGGTCTCCCCATTCACCTGACCGTCGCCGGCAACGGATCGGAGCTGGAGAACGCCAGGAAGATCGCCGGCGACAAGCTCGGGGGAGCCGTTACCTTCCTCGGCTTCGTCCTCGGCGATCAGAAGATGGAGGCGTTCCGGAAGAGCGACCTCTACGTTCTGCCCACGTACGGCGAGGGAATGCCGGCCTCGGTTCTCGAGGCGATGGCACTGGGCCTGCCCGTGATCACCAGACCCGTGGGAGGGCTCCGCGATTTCTTCATTGACGGGGAGCACGGGTACTTGATGGAGAGTATGGACGCGTCGACGCTTGCCTCACTCATTCGGAAGCTCGCGGGCGATGAGGGACTCTGGAGGAAGATGAGCGCCGCCTCGCACAGCTACGCAGTCGGTCGGTTTCTCGGTTCGCGCGTTGCAGAGCGCCTCGTCGAGCTCTATGGGACGATCACCAGATGAGAAGCATGAGGGTCGCGTGCGCGTGCGGTCCGATGGAGAGAAACGGAGGATGAATGCGAGTACTGCGGACGATCGTTCAGACGCTCTTCCTGGCGGGCGTTGTCGCTGTTCTGGTGCGGGGGATCATGGGGCTGACCACGTCGACCTGTGAGACATACTGTCCTTTCGCGGGGCTCGTGGCGCTCTATCCTCTTCTGCGCTACAACACCTACACGTGCGCCATGAATGAGCTCCACGTCGCGCTTTTCGTCTCGCTCGTGGCTCTGACTCTTGTGACGAAGAAGTCGTTCTGCTCATGGGTCTGTCCACTGGGGACGGTTCAGGAGTGGATAGGGAAGGCAAGCCGCAAGCTCTTCGGTCGCTATGTCCGCCCGCCTGTTGCCGTCGATCGCGTTCTGATCAATCTCAAGTACGTCGTCCTTGTCCTTGTGCTCGGTCTCACCTGGACCGTGTGGCAGGGCGATCTGGGCTTCAGAGCGTACGATCCCTTCTACATTCTCTTCACGGGGTTCCAGGGGCATGAGACTCTCTGGTTCAGCGTCTTCATCGGTATCGGCGTATTGGTCGCCGCGTTCTTCCTCCCGATGGTATGGTGCCGCTACCTGTGTCCGCTCAGTGCCGTCATGGATCCCATGAGTCGAGCGGGATTCCTGAGACTGAGGCGGAATCCCGGCGCCTGCACCGATTGCGGAGTCTGCGATGAGGCGTGTCATCACGGAATCCCGGTGTCGACCGCTCATGAGGTGACCGCACGCAACTGCACGAACTGCCTGGAATGCGTGCAAGTGTGCCCCGAGAAGGGGGCGCTCGAACTCACACTGCTCGGCAAGTAGCAGGGGCTTGGTTCTCCGGGCAGAGACCGGAGGCAACTGACAAGAGGTATCCTATGAAGAAGGTCATTGTCATTCCCGCGGCCGTACTCCTTCTCATCCTCGTGGCCTTCGCTACGACGGGCGCATACCGTGTCCCTACACTTGAGGTCGAATTCGTCGAGGAGCGACCAGCGGTCGTGGAGAGCGTGGAGTACATCGTCGACGGACTGACGTGTCGCGGCAAGTCGGGCGGGTTCGCCAGAATGATCGGTGAGGTCGAGGGCGTCGTCAGCCTCACGACGTACGTCCGCACGAACACCGCGATTGTGGAGTATGATCCTGCGCTCACGGATCCGGTCGAGATAGAGACGGCATTCGAAGGGCCCATAGTGCACGAGGGCGAGGAGTACTTCCTGTTCCAGGCGAGGGAGTAGCGGGCTCGCGCTCTCACGCGGGCAGGCGCGAAGGCAGTCGCTAAGCGTGATCATTGACAGGATGCCTGGACGTGAGTAGATTGAGGGAAGTGAGGCCTGATCAGGCCTCACTGATTGAGAGCCGAAACTGGGGGCGATCCGGTTTCGACGGGGACGAGAGAAGCCCGGGTGGCATGCCGAGGTCCCGTTGCCTCGTAAAACAGGCGGGAACTTTTCAACTGCCGATTACACACCGGCATACGTCTGCTAACTAGGTAGACGTCGTCCCACCCGATTTTGCTCGTGGGGTCGGGATGGGGCGTCGCTCACGCGAGCTGGCTTCCGAACTGTGTCGCTGGGTGAAGAAGCGAGATTTCACAGTGACTGGCTCGACCGGTATCCTGCCCTTTGGAGACTGGACGGGTGAGATCCAAACAAAGGGACAAGCATGTAGAGATCCGAGTGGAGCCGTTTTCGGACGCGGGTTCGATTCCCGCCGCCTCCACCAAGTATGGAGAATGCCCCGACCGCCAAGCGGTCGGGGCATTCTCTGGTAGTGCGCACAGGACCGGGTTTAGCGATACATGGACTTGATCGCGGTCCAGGTCTGCTCCTCGGCGGCCGTGACAATGACATTGATGTAGCCGGTCACGTAGTGAGGATCTGCTCCGAAATTGTCGCCCCAGAGCTCCCACTGAATCTGCGTACTGGTCATCACAGCGGGAAGAGTGACGTCGACCCAGATGTCCGTTCCCTCAGAGCTGTAGATCTCACCGTAGCCGCCATTGTTGTCGGCCCAGACGCAGGTTGGGACCGTCGGGAAGACGCTCATCGTCCAGCTCGGACGACCGATGGCGATCAGCGTGTAGCCCATCGTGGCCTGATTGGCGTAAGTACCCATGCCGAACGGGAAGTGGATCTCAACGTTCGTAATCCACTCGGCGTCCGGTGATGCGTTCTGAACGAAGAACACAAACATGTAGGTGTTCCCGGGACTGACAGTCGTCGGTGAAAGGAGCGTGACAGTGGCGTTGGCGATGTCGCGTGCCGCGACAGGCACGGCGAGTGCCAGGACGAGAAGAGCAATAGCGAGTATCCTCATGATCCTCCATCCTTTCCTCTGTACCTGTCTCCATTTCCTGCATGGCCTCGACGGACTCGGCGACGATGATGTTCTGGGTTGGCTCGCGCACCTGCACCGTCCTAGCTCTCACTATATAGACCTATCAGTAACCGTACCATCCGCCGGACCAGTTCGTGAGCCAGCGAACGAGCCAGAGCCACCACACATCACTGAGCGCGCCGCCCGCTGATGCGACTGTCGGAATTGCTACGAACGCCAGAAGTGTAAGTGTGAGAAGTCTCGCCTTTATTGTGTACCCCTCTCGATATACGCCTCGTCAGGTCGCTCGAATCCCCACGGGCCGCCGCGTGGCAGTGAGTCCTCGTTGAACCTAAACGCCAACAGATACCCGCCGGACCTTGTAGTGGGTTCCCATGTATCGCCGAAGACCAGTTCGTTCCTCGACGCCTTGAACAGTTCCGTCTCTGTCGCGTCTCCCGCCGCGAGACACTCCGAACTCGTGACTTCTGTGTCGCCGTAGTACAGCACGAGCGTATCAGTCCGCGTCAGGTTGAACCAGACACCGTCGTCGAGATAGAGGACAGCGAGAACGTAGTCATCCCAGTTCTCACGCATCTCGACACGCATCTTCATCCCACCGCGCCGCTCGCACTCCTGAGCCTGCTCTGGCCACGCGATAGTCCATAGCTCTCGCGCCTCGACGAGATGCTTCCCGACGATACTGACGCCCCGCTTCGGCGACGTCTCGAAGCTGTCGCCCGCGTGTGCGTGTGGCACAGGGAATATCAACGCGGCGAATAGCATAAGCACACAGAACAGAACTCCACCTGCGTGGATACCGAAGGTGCTAAGTCTCCGACGCATTGTCACCTCCTAGTCGATCGCCACGCGAACGCACTGGCATCCATATGTGAAAAATGACAGCGAAAGAGCAGTCTCTAGATTTCTTGAATACAAACCAAGAATACCACCGAGCCCTCCATCGTCAAGAGCCTTCTCTAGCGGCCCGATTCGGGATCATCCTACTGGCGCCCGGTTGTGTGAACGGCGCGGCTCGTGCGCTCCTTGACCCGCTTCTACGCGCGTGATAACATCCACATTGATGGTCTTCCCTGTCTGGTAGCGATCTTGCCGGCTGCGCGAGTCGCCCCAACCGCTTACAGAGGCTGCGTTTAGCGAGACGAGCGGCTTCGGGGGGGAAGTGGCAGAGAAGAAGGAGACGGCGCCGGGAAGACGGCGGAGAGATGAGGTCTCGTTCAAGGAATATGAATGCGTCTCGGTGACATCACACTGACCGTACTCAATGCGGAGACGTTTCTATACGATGGAGGCGCGATGTTCGGTGTCGTGCCCCGCGTTATCTGGGACAGACTTCTGAAGCCCGACGCTGAGAACAGGATCAAGCTCGCCGTCACGCCACTCCTCATCACTACCCCCGATTCCAGAATCCTGATCGATACCGGTTTCGGGACACGCCTCAGCAAGAAGGAGCGGAAGATCTTCGGGTTGGGGGAAGGCAGGGATGTCGAGTCGGCGCTTGGGGCGGTGGGCGTCGAGCCCCAGGAGATAGACACGGTTGTCCTGACACACCTTCACATCGACCACGCGGGTGGGGCGACAAGAAGCGATGGCGACAGACTCGTCCCTGCGTTTCCGAACGCACGGTATCTTGTACACGAGCTTGAGTGGGAAGACGGTCTCGAGCCGAATGTGATGAGCGCCGCCGCATATAGGCGTGATGATTACGTGCCTCTCATGGAGGCAGGCGTCCTTGAGCTCATCGGCGACGAGCGAGACCTGGGCCACGGAGTGACGACGGTCCTGACCGGCGGGCACTGCCGCGGCCATATAATGGTTGTCGCGGAGACATCCTCGGGAACCGCCGTCTATCCGGCGGATCTCATTCCAAGCAGGCATCATTTCCGCGCCGCGTATGTCGCCGGCGTGGATCTTTTCCCTCTGGATGTCGTCGAGCAGAAGATGCAGCTTCTGGAAGCGGCGGCGCGTGAGGGCTGGATCCTGATCCTCGACCACGATCCCGACGGAGCGGTCGGTCGGGTGGTCGAGGTGGAGGATGGGAAATTCCGTTTCGACGAGCTGCCGGATTGATGGTCGTGAGCGGCCGACTGCCTCGCTCTACTCAGGACGGTGGTGGACGGCAAACAGGAGATGATATGTCGGCAAGCGAGAGAATCCTTGTTCTGAACCCGGGGTCAACGACGACGAAGCTGGCGATCTTCGAGGGCGAGAAATGCGTTCTCGAAGACACGATCAGACACAGCAAGGAGGATCTCGCTCGGTTCGAGCACATATCCGAGCAGCGAGACTACAGGGAATCGTTGATACTCGCCTTTCTCTCAGAGCACGGGATACCCCTCGATTCACTCGACGGGACGGTAGGCAGGGGTGGGCTCATGAGGCCGATCAAGAGCGGGACCTACGCCGTGAACCAGGCGATGCTCGACGACCTTGAGAATTGCTATCTCGGAGAGCACGCATCGAATCTCGGTGCGGTGCTGGCGTACGAGACCGCGTGTGAAGCGGGTGTACCTGCATTCGTCGTGGATCCGGTCGTCGTGGATGAGATGAACCCGATGGCCCGGTTCTCAGGTGTGCCCGAACTTCCTCGCGTGAGTATCGCCCATGCCCTCAATGTCAAAGCGATTGCCAGACGCGTCGCTGGTGAGATGGGATGCGAACTCTCCGAGCTTGATCTCATTGTCGCGCATCTGGGAGGCGGCACGAGCGTTGTGGCGATCCGGCACGGTGAGATGACGGACGTCAGCGGCGGCATATCGGCTGGTCCCTTCACGCCTGAGCGCGCGGGAAGCGTCCCGACGCTCGAACTCGTCGACATGTGCTTCTCCGGTGACTTCACGAAGGCCGAGGTCAAGAAGAAGCTCATGGGCGGCGGCGGTCTTGTCGCGTATCTGGGCACGAACGATGCGCGCGAGGTGGAGAAAAGGATCCACGCGGGCGACGAGAAGGCAGTGCTCGTTCTGGACGCCATGATCTATCAGATCGGCAAGGAGATCGGAGCCATGGCGAGCGTGCTTGAGGGCAAGGTCGACGCCGTAATCATGACCGGGGGGCTTGCGAACTCCGCGTACATCATGGAGCGACTCGCCCGTCGCATCGGCTTCATCGGCAAGATCACGGTGGAACCTGGTGAGGATGAGCTCGAGGCACTGGCGCTCGGCTGCCTGCGTGTCCTGAGAGGTGAGGAAGAGGCGCTCGAGTATCCAGGGGAATGACATGAGAGATCTTCACGACACGGGTTGGATTGAGGTCATCTGCGGCAGCATGTTCTCAGGCAAGAGCGAGGAACTCATCCGCCGTCTGAGGAGAGCGAAGATCGCCAAGCAGAAGGTCGTGACATTCAAACCGGTCATGGACGACAGATACGATGAGGACAGCATCGTATCTCACGACGATCGCAGGATCGAATCGATCCAGGTGAACAGCGCCCGCGAGATACTGAGCCATGTGGACGAGACCACGGACGTCGTCGGCGTTGATGAGGGACAGTTCATGGGCGCCGAACTCCCCGTCGTCTGTGAAGAGTTGGCGGACAGAGGTATCCGGGTCATCGTTGCAGGGCTCGATCAGGACTATCTCGGGAGGCCGTTCGAGCCGATTCCACAACTCCTCGCGGTCGCGGAGTACATAACGAAGACGCTCGCGGTCTGCATGAAGTGTGGCAGGCCCGCGAACCGGACGCAGAGAATCATCAGGAGCGATGAACGCGTAATAGTCGGCGCTTCCGAGACGTACGAGGCGCGGTGCAGGGTCTGCTTCGACCCGGAAGAGGCGGAGCCAGAGCGTTCATAGAGTGAATGGGGCCCCAGCTCACCAGTATTGCCGCCGTGTCGCTCACGAGAGATGCGGCGGTTTTGCATTGCCCGGCGGCCTCCGGCCGAATATACTAGACGGTTCTATGATTCGGCATTGAGGCCGCTTACAGGGCTGGAACCATGGCGATACGCGACAACATTCTTGATGTGCGGGAGCGCATCACGCGAGCCGCGGATCGGGTTCTCAGGGACCCAGGGGACATCAAGCTCGTGGCCGTCACGAAGACGGTCGAGATTCCTCTCATCGTGGAGGCCATAGAGGCCGGAATCAGCTGCGTCGGTGAGAATCGCATCCAGGAAGCAGCGCGGAAGTTCCCGGAGCTGCCTCCGGTCGAGAAGCATCTCGTGGGGCACCTACAGACGAACAAGGTCAAGGCCGCGATTGAGCTCTTCGAGATCATCGAGTCGGTCGACAGCGTGCGTCTGGCCCGGGAGATATCGACTCGATGTACCGCCGCCGGGTCTCAGGCGAGTGTGCTCGTCGAGGTGAACACCTCCGGTGAGGAGTCGAAGTTCGGACTCGATCCGAGTGACGTACTCGAGGCGCTCGATGACATGTCCACGCTACCAGGGCTTAGGGTGGTGGGACTCATGACTGTGGGGGCCTTCCTTTCGGACCCCGACGACGTCAGGCCCTGTTTCAGGATGCTCAGGGCAATCCGGGACGAGATCGAGGAGCGGGTGATCCCTGGTGTAGCTATGGACCACCTCTCGATGGGCATGACGAACGATTTCGAGGTGGCAATCGAAGAGGGCGCAACGATCGTACGGGTCGGAAGGGCCATCTTCGGAGAGCGAGGATAGACGCGTGTTCATTGCTGCTAACTTCCTGGAAGCGGTCGCAACGGTCCTGAATATGGTCCTCAGGGTCTATTCGTATTGCGTGCTCGCGGTCGTGATAATCTCCTGGGTGGCGCCGCGCGCGACGCATCCCGCCATCATGTTCTTGAGGAGCATAACGGAACCGCTCTTCTACCGCATACGCCGCGCGATTCCGTTTCTGTATCAGTCGGGCATCGATTTCACCCCTCTCGTGGTCTTCTTCGGAATCGGGCTTGTCAGGATGTTCATAGTATCGACGCTTCTTGGGGCAGCAGAGCGTCTTCAGTAATCAAAGGCGAGAGACCTCTCGGCAACGAGAGACCTCGGCATTCAGGCGAAAGACCCAAGCATCGGAGGAAGCATCATGGCACGGGAGCTTACACAGAGCGCGAAGATCGAGAAGGCCGTCGGGTACATAAGGAAGAAGAGCGAGATCAAGCCGCAGGTGGCAGTCGTTCTCGGAAGTGGCCTTGGGAAGCTCACCAATCTGATGACCGTTGACTGCGTGATTCCGTTCGACAAGATTCCGTACTTCCCGAAGTCGGGTGTCGAGGGACACGCCGGTGAACTCGTGCTCGGCAAGATCGGTCGCAAGCGCGTCGCCCTGATGAACGGCCGTGTTCACTACTACGAGGGCTACACGATGCAGGAGGTCACCTTCCCGATCCGCGTGCTGCGTGCGCTCGGAGCGAAGAAGCTGATCCTCACCTGTGCGGGTGGCGGCATGAACCCTCTCCAGGAGAAGGGTGACATCATCGCCATCGTCGACCAGATCAACCTGACGGGCGACAACCCGTTGATCGGCCCGAACGACGACTCGCTGGGGACGCGCTTCCCGGACATGTCGCAGCCGTACGACAGGGAGTATGTCAAACTGACCGAGGAGATCGCTCTTGAGGAGCAGATTCCACTCAAGAAGGGCGTCTTCGTCGGCGTGGCCGGTCCGTGTCTTGAGACGGCGGCCGAGTATCGCTTCCTCCACATGATCGGTGGGGACATCGTGAGCATGTCGATGGTCGCCGAGAACATCGTAGCCATCCACGGGAAGATGAGGGTGGTCGGGCTCGCCGTCGTCACGGACATATGTCTTCCGGACGCACTGGAGCCGGCAAGCCACAAGGAGATTCTCAAGGTCGCGAGAGCGACCGAGCCCAAGCTGACACAGCTCGTATTCAGGCTTATTGAGAAGATGTAGAAGCTCCGCGCGGACGTGCCGGGGCATCCCGGACGAACCGCCGGGGGCAAGGGACACACATGGCGTTCAGAGAATTTCCAAAAGGCATGACGGCTCCCGAGGTCGAGCACGAGGTGTTCGAGTTCTGGGATGACGATCATACATTCGAACGAAGCGTGAGCGCTCGCGAGGGCGCCGAACGTTTCGTTTTCTTCGAGGGTCCTCCTACCGCCAACGGGCATCCGGGAGTTCATCACGTACTCGCCCGGACCATCAAGGACATAATCTGTCGCTACAAGACAATGTCCGGCTATCAGGTCGAGCGAAAGGCCGGTTGGGACACGCACGGCCTGCCCGTCGAGATCGCGGTGGAGAAGCAGCTCAACCTCGAGAGCAAGGAAGACATCGAGAAACTCGGCGTGGCCGAGTTCGTGAAGCAGTGCCACGAGAGTGTGTTCACCTACAAGGAAGAGTGGGAGGAACTCACAAAACGGATGGCGTACTGGGTCGACATGAGCGATCCGTACATCACGTGCTCAAATGACTACATCGAGTCCATCTGGCACATCCTGAAGCTGATGTGGGATCGTGATCTCATCTACCAGGGGCACAACATACTCCCGTACTGTCCTCGGTGCGGAACACCGCTGTCGAGCCATGAGGTGGCACAGGGATACGCCGACACGGAGGACCCCTCGATCTTCGTCAGGATGAAGCTCAAGGGTGAGACGGGGACATCGTTCCTGGTCTGGACGACCACGCCATGGACGCTCATCTCGAACGTGGCCGTAGCTATCGCGTCTGACGAGACCTACGTCGTGGTCGACAACGGCGAGGAGAAGCTGATCCTCGCTGAGGCGCTCCTGTCTGTATTGCAGGGTGGCGACGGCACGGACGGAGAGGACCAGGAGAACGACGGCGGAACCGCCGGTGAGGGCACGGCGTGGAAGGTCGTGCAAAAGAAGAGGGGTGCGGATCTCGTGGGGACCGAGTACGAGCCGCTCTACAGCTTCGTCCCGTTCGATGAGCGAGGCCACTACGTGATTGCAGGTGACTTCGTCACGTTGGATGACGGAACCGGCATCGTGCACATCGCTCCGGCGTTCGGTGAGGATGACAGCCGCGCCGGAAAGGAGAACACTCTGCCGTTTCTCCAGCCGGTGGATGGCGCCGGGAAGTTCACTGACGAGATAGCGCCGTGGGCCGGCATGTTCATCAAGGATGCCGATCCTCTCATCATGAGTGACCTCGAGACGCGCGGGCTCATGTACAAGCGGAGCACCATGGTTCACACGTATCCATTCTGCTGGCGGTGTGATTCCCCTCTCATCTACTACGCCCGGAACTCGTGGTACTTGAGGACGACACAGTTCAAGGACGCGATGTTGGAGAACAACCGCGCGATCAACTGGCACCCGAAGGAGATCGGCTCGAACCGTCTCGGCAACTGGCTTGAGAACAATGTGGATTGGGCCATCTCGCGCGACCGGTACTGGGGCACGCCCCTCAACGTCTGGATCTGCGATGAGTGTGGAGCCATGGACTCCATGGGCAGCATCGCGGAACTCAAGGAGAGGGCCGTCGACCTGCCCGAGGGAGAACTCGACCTTCACAAGCCGATGATCGACAGTGTGCATCTTAAGTGTCCGAAGTGCTCTTGCTCAATGGCCAGAACACCCGAGGTGATCGACTGCTGGTTCGACACAGGCTGCATGCCGTACGCGCAGTGGCACTGGCCGTTCGAGAATGCAGAGGAATTCAACAGGAACTTCCCAGCTGACTTCATCGCCGAGGGAGTTGATCAGACGAGAGGCTGGTTCTACTCGCTCCTGGCGATCTCAACGATCGTCTCCGGAACTTCGTCATTCAAGCGCTGTGTCGTGAACGACATGGTGCTCGACAAGAACGCCAAGAAGATGAGCAAGCGCATCGGCAACATCGTCGATTCGATGGCGATAATGGAGAAGTACGGCGCCGACGCCCTCAGGTGGTACCTGATGGCGACCAGCCCGCCATGGATTCCGACACGATTCGATTCTACCGGTGTGACCGAGACGGCGAGCAAGGTGATAGGGACGCTCCGCAACACCTACGGCTTCTTCTCCCTCTATGCAAACATCGACGGATTCGATGCCGCCAAGCATGATGTACCCCTCTCCGAGCGCCCGATGACGGACCGATGGATCATATCCCGTCTTCACTCGACCGTGTCGGAAGTCACGCGCGCCATGGAGAACTACGACATCACGAAGGCCGTCAGACGGCTGCAGCACTTCGTGCTTGAGGACGTATCCAACTGGTACGTGCGACTCTCCAGAGCGAGGTTCTGGAAGGGAGAGATGGATGAGGACAAGCGCGCGGCATTCGCGACGCTCTTCGACGTCCTCCTGACGACGGCGAGGACGATGGCTCCCTTTGCCCCACTCATCTCGGAGGCCATCTACCGGAGTCTCCGCGAAGGAGCAGGCGCTCTGGTTACGGACCAGAGCGTGCACTTGAGCGGGTTTCCTGCCGCGACTGATGATGTCATAGATGAGAAGCTCGAGGCCAACATGGGGCTCGCGAGATCTATCGTTGTTCTCGGACGCGCCGCAAGGAACGTCTCCGGCATCAAGGTGCGGCAGCCGCTCTCCAAGATCCTCGTCTCGGGTGTTCCCGGGGCGGCCAGATCCGGTGTCGAGGAGCTCGAGGAGTTGATTCTGGCTGAACTCAATGTGAAGAGCCTCGAGTGGGCGGAAGCCGGCACGTTGGCTGTGCTCAAGGCAACGCCGGTCTTCCCGGTTCTCGGACCGAAGCACGGAAAGAATGTGAACCAGGTGGCTGAGGCCATCCGGGCCCTTCCCGAGGAGGATGCGGGTATCCTCGCGGGTGGCGGGAATGTCAGCGTGGCGCTGGGTGAGGAGACGGTCATCGTCGAGCCCCGCGATGTGGAAATAGAGACCGAACCGCGGCCGGGACTGGCCGTGCAGGCGGAAGGCACGCTGACGGCGGGCCTCGATCTTGAGCTCACGGAGGAGCTCATGGACGAGGGTTTCGCGCGGGAGATGGTCAACAAGATACAGTTCATGAGGAAGGAGGCCGGCTTCGAGGTGGTAGACAGGATCAACGTCTACTACGAGGCTGGTCCGCGTCTGAGAAAAGCAGTGGAGCGCTTCGCTTCCAGGATAGCACGGGAGACCTTGGCAGAGTGTCTCACCGAGGGAAGGGAAGCAGGCGAGCTCGGACGGGAGTGGGATGTCAACGGCGAGGAAGCCTGGATCGCAGTCGAACGAGTGAAGAAAGCTCAGTAGACGTGGTCCTGGGGCTCGCACGGTGGAGGTGATGAGTTGAACAAGAAGGACAGCGTACACTTCCGGGATAGGCTCATCGAAGAGCGTCTGAAGCTCCTGAAGGAGCTCGGGTACTTCGAGGACAAGATCTTCAGTGACTCCCAGCGCAAGGCGGCGGGTGACCTGTCGGCCTATTCGGTTCACATGGCCGACCAGGCCAGCGACGCGCAGGAGCGCGAGCAGGCCTACCAGATGGCGTCAACAGAGGGCCGCCTGCTCTATCATATCGATGAGGCTCTGGCACGTGTCACCGACGGAACGTACGGCAAGTGCATGGCGTGCGGAAAGGTGATAAGGAAGCCGCGGCTCGAGGTTGTCCCGCACGCTCGGCTCTGCATCGAGTGCAAGAAGGCTGAGGAGAACGGGGAGCTCAATCACGACGACGAGTAGATCCGTCAAACGTCAGACGGGTTCACGGATCGTTGACGAGGGAGGCGACTCATAGCGGACGCTCTAGGCAGGCAGACGGGGCGCACCAGGATCATGTTCCTGATCGCCGGTGTCATCGTCGTGCTCGATCAGATCATCAAAGCGATCGTTGTCCACTCCATGCAGATGGGGTCTTCGATCAATATCCTGGGCTCGGTCGTGCGTCTCACGAGGACGCAGAATACTGGAGCTGCCTTCGGGCTCTTCAAGGACGGGCGCGTTGCCTTCATCATCATCTCCGCTGTGGCTTCACTCGCCATCATTCTCCTGAGGCGCGAGATCGCGAAGATGCGGTCCCGGGAACAGATGTCGTTCGGCCTCATTCTGGGAGGTGCTGTGGGCAATCTGATCGACCGCGTTCGTGTCGGTGCAGTCGTGGACTTTCTTGACATCGGCGTCGGTTCGACCCGCTGGCCGGCTTTCAATGTCGCCGACAGCGCGATAACGATCGGCGTTTCCATTCTCGCTTTCTACCTCGTCTTCCGTTCGCACTCGCACCCCGTATGAGCACCGGCGGATAACCGGGAGCGCTGATGAAGAGATGCATTGCGCTGGTCGTTCCGGATGATGCTCCTTCCGACAGGTTGGATCACTACCTCGGTGTGCACGCGACGGATCTGTCGCGGACGAGGGCGAAGGAGATCATAGCATCCGGCCTCGTTACTCTTAACGGCGAGAGAGTGAAGCCGTCGCACATCGTCCTTCCGGGTGATCGGATAGAGGGCGATATCCCTGAGCTTGACCATCTCGCAGCCGATCCCGAGAACATCCCGCTGGACATCTGCTACGAAGACGAGCACCTGCTTGTTGTCAACAAGTGCGCCGGCATGGTTGTTCATCCCGCTCCAGGTTCTTACTCAGGCACACTCGTGAACGCGCTCGTCGGGCGCGGCTGCGAGCTGTCCTCGCTGGGGGGAAGCCTTCGCCCGGGCATCGTTCACCGTCTCGACCGCGGCACGTCAGGTCTCATTGTCGTCGCGAAGACGGATAGCGTACACCGCCGGCTGTCGGCCATGTTCGAGGCTCGTGAGATGGAGAAGACCTACCTGGCACTCGTCTGGGGTGTATTTGATAAGACCACGGGGACGATTGAGGCCCCGATCGGAAGGCGTCGATCAGACAGGAAGCTGATGGGTGTTGTGCCGGACGGTCGCACGGCGACGACCGGATGGCGTGTGCGTGAGCAGTTTCCCTACGCCGCGTTCATGGAGATTGATCTCAAGACCGGACGGACACACCAGATCCGGGTTCACATGTCGCACATCCACCGTCCGGTCATAGGAGACGCGGACTACGGGGGTGTCCGCTCGTCGTTCGGGGACGTCCCGCCACATTACCGTCGTCAGGCAGAGAGGATGAGCAGTCGAGCGACTCATCAGGCTCTCTTCGCGCGCCGTCTTGCGTTTACACATCCCGCTACGGGCGTTCCTGTTGAACTCGCGACACCGATGCCCGACGACTTCGCGGATCTCCTTGCTCTTCTTCGCTATCCCAAGGGTGAGACCGGTCGCGTGGTCGGAATCGATCCGGGAGAGGCACGCATTGGCGTGGCTCTCAGCGACGAGGGGAGATATCTCGCGTCGTCACTCGAAACGCTTGAGAAGCTCGACGACTCCGCGGCCGCGAAGCGCATATCGGAGATCGTGAGTGAACACGGTGCCGACACTGTGGTAGTGGGCTATCCGATCCGCATGGACGGGAGCATCGGGCACCGCGCCCTTCGGTCACGCGAACTCGCGGTCAAACTGGAGGACGCCTGCAGTTGCCGTGTTGTGCTTCACGATGAGCGTCTCACGAGTGCGTTGGCTGAACGTGTTATGAAGGAGAAGGGGGAGCGGAAGCGGGGGAGGAAGGGTAGGGTCGATCAAATCGCAGCGTCAATAATCCTTCAGGGCTATCTCGATGCGCAAGCGATACAGAGGTGACAAACCACGCCTGCCGCGGCGCAGCCGCGCATGGTTCATCCGCGAGCTTGTCCTCATCGTCGTTCTCGGTGCTTTTCTTCTCTTTGCGCTAGGCCACGTCGTCGCATTCAGATCGACGCGTGAGATCGAGCACCGGGTTGTCGTGGAGATTCCCGAAGGCGCGAGCGTCGGTACAATAGCAACGATGCTGGCGAACGAAGGGCTCACGGTTGCGCCACGCAGGTTTATTCTGGCCGCGAGGGTTCTCGGGCACGAGGAAAGCCTTCAGGCTGGATCGTATGAGTTCGGGCCGCGGTTCTCCGAGATGGATGTCCTTGCGGCCCTGAGCCGTGGGGAGGTGGCAGTTCGGACAGTGACGGTCCCCGAGGGATTCCGGGCTGAGCAGATAGCGGCGCTCTTTGATGTGGCTGTCGGCATGGACCCTGAGGAGTTTGTGAGGCGCGTGCACGACCCCGCCACGGTTGCGAGGCTCGGATTCCACGCGCCATCACTCGAAGGCTATCTCATGCCGGACACCTACCGAGTTGAACTCGACATGACTGTCGGCGAGGCGATCGAGATGATGACCTGGGGCACCAGGCGGATCATGGAGCGCTATTTCTCCACGGCCGAATCGCTCTCCATGACAATGCATGAGATCCTTACGCTTGCCTCCATAGTCGAATCAGAAGCAGTATTCGACAGAGAGCGAGCCAGGATCTCCGCCGTGTACCACAATCGTCTCAGGAGTTCCTGGAGGCTGGAGGCGGATCCCACGGTGCGCTACGCGAAGGGCGTCTATCACCGGAAGCTCTTCTATAGTGACCTCAGAGACACGTCGCCTTACAATACCTATCGCAACAAGGGTCTTCCGCCAGGGCCGATATGCAGCCCGGGGACGGCATCGATCATCGCTGCTCTCCACCCGCTCAAGGGAATCGAGGACTTCTTCTTCGTGGCAAACGGGGATGGTACACACAGCTTCTCCCATACATTTCGTGAGCACTCCGCGGCAAGAGAGAGGATCGCGCGTGAGCGGGAGGAGCGGGCTCAATTTTCGCTTGACGCTGTCCCCGACGAGTGATAGCGTGCACCGTCAGGTAGGGTCGTTCGGTCGCGTGGCCGAACGCGTGTGTCGTTCTGAGCTGATACCGCTACCGGGAGACAGAGTCCTGTGACCGTGAGAACCGTGGCCATTTTCAGTGTTGCGACCATCATGATCGCAATGGGCTTCTGGTGGCTCTCGCGCGGGTCGCTTACCCTGGCTCCAGTACTGCTCGTCGCCGGCTACTGTGTTGCGATTCCGGTAGCCATAATGGCAGGCGGCGAAGGGACCGGCGATCGACCCAAGGGTAGCGACAAGTGACGGGCGAATAGCTCAGTTGGTTAGAGCACCTGCCTTACACGCAGGGGGCCACAGGTTCGAGTCCTGTTTCGCCCACCAGCACGGTTGTGAATCCGGACATCCCCATAGGAATCTGAAGGAACGAGCTGATTGCTCAGGTACGAGGAGGTGAGGCAGAGTAGATTGCTAGATATCGGATGCTACTCTCGAACTTGTGAACCGATCGGGAACGGTCGCTATGACTGGAGGAAAGCACGATGAGATACATGGTAGCAGTGCTCCTGGTTGTCATCCTGGGCGTGGTGCCCGCGATGGCGGGTGAGAATCTGAACAGCAAGATGTTCGTTACCTTCGCTGATACTTCCACGGTAGCAACCTATCAGGAAATCGAGGATGGTCGCCGGATCGACCCGGTCGCGTATACGGCCTTCGATGCATACTTCGGCCTTCTCGACTACTACTGCTTCACAGGCATTTCGTTCAAGGTTGAGAACACGCCCGGCATGTCGTCACCGGCTGCCTACGAACCCCTTCTTCCTGGTGGACTGGCAATTGGTGGATTCGAGACAGGCGTAACGGTTGTTTCTTCTGAGTGTGTTGTAGCTGAGCCGGTTGTCGTTGCTGTCGGTCACTACTTCTACCTCAACCTGCCTGGTGACATCATGATCGTCGACCACCCCGACTTCCCGCGGTGGGTTGTTGACTGCAACGACCAGGTCGACTTCTACTGTCTCTGGCAGAACGGTGGAGTGGGCATGGATCCGACCCCGGGTGATGCGGAGTGCTTCGGTGATGTGCCAGTCGAGGCCTCCACTTGGGGTGTAATCAAGTCGCTGTACAGGTAAGATCCAGGGACCTTTGGAACCTATTTGACTTGCATGAGCTTGCATAAAGTGGTAAGATGAAGCTGTCGTAAGGAATCGGGCCCGCCCCCCGTGGCGCGCCCGATTCTGCTGTAACCGCGCCATGCCGGTCAGCTGCGGTGGTTGCCGGCACCCTGAAAGACGCATCTGCGGGCCTAGTTCTTGCTTACTATGTGAATAGAACAGGCACAATTGCGTCAAAACGTGTGCACCGGCCGGAGAACGAGCTCGGAGGAGCGATCAGCGCGCGGCAGGGCACTTGGCCTGCAATTCATGCTTGCAAAGAAGTTCAAGCTGTGCTAACATCTACAATGATTAGTGTTGGTGGCAGAAGAGGTTATCAACGAAGGGGGGACTATAGTCCGAAAGGAGGGCGGAAGCGCCAAGTTGGCGATCTTTTTGGGTCCAAATAGAGGGCTCGGAAGTGCGTGCAATCCCAGCACGAATGGTGTCCTAAAGGAGGTAGAGAGAATGTCAAGAATACTGGCGGGTGTGTTGGCAGGCTGCCTGATCCTCGCCCTAGCTGGCGTTGCCGGAGCTGGCATCCCAGATCCCGATAACTCGACGATCGTCCTGGTGCCGGTGCAGGCCAAGTCAGGTCTGATGACCTGCTACAACGGCGATGCTCCAGGCTTTGAGATGATCAAGGTCACCGCGAAGAGAGCCGATACGACCCCGATCGAGGGGATTCCTTACACGAGCTTCTTCTTCACGGTCACAGGCGGCGCTGTCACAATCACGTGTGAGAGCTCCCCTGCTGAGACGGATGTCAACGGCGAGATCGAGTTCTCGATCGTGGCCGACGAAGCCATCTGTCATCCTGACGGCGATCCAATCACCGGAACGCCGATCGACATCGACGTGCAGATCTACACGGTTGCTCTGACATACGGTGTGTCGCTTACGTGCAACACGGTAGATTACAATCTTGATGACGTCGTCGATCCTATTGACTTCGTCAAGTTCGCTGCCGATTTCAATAAAGACTCGGATGTAGAGCCGATTCGTGAGCGAAGCGATTTTGACTGGAGCGGTGGAATCATCGATCCTATCGACTTCGTCAAGTTTGCTGCTCACTTCGGTCTGGTGCACCCGTAGTTGGAGTTGATTGCAGCTGTTGTATCTCGCACGGGTGAGGTGATGGGTGGGCGGATGCATTGAGGCTTTCGTTCTATTTCCCGACTCAGGAACAGAACGTATCGTCAATGCAGCATCGCAACAGTGCGTGATGCCCGAGCTAATGACTATTGACTAACTGGGATTGTCTACCCCTCTTTGGAGAACATCCCTGTTGGGAGGAGAACAGACAATGCGTACACTTCTTGCTTTCCTGCTGGTTGTCGCTATCGCCGTTCCGGCGTTTGCCGGCGGCAACCCGAACGTCCGTCTGTACGTTGACTTCGATCCAGACATGTACGTCCACAGAGCCGATCCTGTGATGTACACGGCGTTCGATGCCTACTTCATGCTTGACTGCTTCAGTGGTATCACGGGTGTTTCGTTCAAGGTTGAGAACACGCCCGGCATGTCGTCACCGGCTGCCTACGAACCCCTTCTTCCTGGTGGACTGGCAATTGGTGGATTCGAGACAGGCGTAACGGTTGTTTCTTCTGAGTGTGTTGTAGCTGAGCCGGTTGTCGTTGCTGTCGGTCACTACTTCTACCTCAACCTGCCTGGTGACATCATGATCGTCGACCACCCCGACTTCCCGCGGTGGGTTGTTGACTGCAACGACCAGGTCGACTTCTACTGTGTGCTGACCCACGGTGGTGTTGCCAAGGATCCGCTCGCTGGCGATCCGGACTGCGAGTGTGGTAGTCCTGTCGAGAACAGCTCCTGGGGTGGCATCAAGGCCCTGTACAGGTAGTCGTTTCTCGATCATCATCGAGACATGCAGATGTGATGTGTTGACGGGTGGCATCTCTATGCCACCCGTCTTCTCTTGTGCACCAGGAGCCAGTCACAGCCCCTCTCTACGGTGCAATTGTGGTTGCAGACCGTAGCTTGATATGCTACAATGGTTATGTGGTT
>CAZFRO010000021.1:0-45607 GCA_964521425.1 uncultured bacterium | reverse complement strand
TCTCGTCGATCCGCCGACTTCGCCACGACTCGAGCTCGTCGTCAAGAAGCGCTGCAGCCCGGCTCACCTCGCTCGAACTCACATCGAGCCCGCACAGCTTCTCTGTGATCTTCTGAACGCGACGGGTCGATACACCCTGAACGTACATCTCCGCGATCGCCTCGTTCATCAGGATCGCGAACGCTCTCGACATCCCTTCCAGACCCTCGTCAATCAGTACTTCCACGACCTGCTCGATTGCATTAGAATCGACTCCGTGGGTCATCTCTCGCACCTCCTTGTTGGTGGGTGTCCTCGAAAACATCACCTACAAGAAGAGCGGATGTGGCCCACTTCTTCAACCCAAAACCGCCGGCCTGCTCTCCGGCTCATCCCAAATTACAGAAAGAACGTTACACTCCCAGAAGGGGCGGGGCACGGGCCTTGGCCTGTCGGTTGTCTACGGGAACGTCAAGCAGCACAAGGGCTGGATCGACGTGGACAGTGAGCCGGGGGAGGGAACCGAGTTCCGTGTCTATCTGCCGATCGCGGAGTGTGAAAGCGAGAAGCAGGAGAAGCACGCGCCGATCGAGCAGGACCTCTCCGAGCACAACGAGCGTATTCTCATTGTGGAGGATGAGGATGTGGTCAGGGACTTTGCATGCAAGGTCCTGCGTGACAGGGGATACAATATGCTCGATGTCGGAAGTGCTGAGGAAGGTCTCGAAGTCTACAAGCAGGAGAGCGGGAAGTTCGACGCTGTGTTTAGCGATGTTGTGCTTCCCGGGAAGAGCGGTGTCCAGCTTGTCGAGGAACTCCTTTCTCTCGACCCGGGACTTGGTATTCTCCTGAGCAGTGGCTATACCGACGAAAAAGCCCAATGGACGACCATCAACGACAAGGGGCTTCGTTTCCTTCAGAAGCCCTACTCTCTGGTCGATCTCCTCGGTACAATCAGAGAAGTCCTCGACTGACAGATCCCCCGGAATCACGGTGCCAGGCCATCTGATCTTGGCCAGCCGACCCCTATGTGGTTGAATCGAGCGACGCAAGCAACACCCATCGGTGGTCACACACCCCGAGAGTAGTCTTCACTGTCGACGCGAGGGAACAGTGCACGCGCTATTCGAAAAGCTCCAGGCAGTGATAGATGGAGATGTGCTCGTTCTTGGCGTCGGTAACACGATGCGCGCCGATGACGGAGCCGGCTGTCTTGTTGCACGCCGCCTAGCCGAATTCCATCCGGAGCGCGCCTTCGATGTCGGACAGACACCCGAGAACTACATCGGTCCGATTCGCCGGGCGGAAGCCGGGACGCTGATATTCGTCGACGCCGCTGACTTCGGCGGCGCACCGGGGGAGATACGGCTTGTAACCCCTGACGATATCGGGGGTCTCATGATAGGAACGCACTCGGCGCCTCTAGGGCTCTTTATGAAGGCGCTCTCCGAGGACACGAGCTATAGGGCGGAACTCATCGCGATCCAGGCAGCGAACACAGCATTGGACGGAGAGCTGACGCCTGCGGTGACGCTCGCCATCGGAACAGTGACGGATGTGCTGTTACAGATTCTTGGCCTGCACGGAGGTTAGCACCATGAGGACACGGGGATATCGTAGCGGTCTTCTCGTAGTGATCTTGGCGATCGCCATGGCGCTGTCGTCGTGCTCGAGCTTCAAGGAGCCGGATGTCACTCTGGTTGATGTGGACTTCGCAGGGATCTCGAGTGACGGGCTCAGGTTTGAAATGATGGCTCGTGTGGAGAATCCGAACGACTTCAGTGCAAGCATCGAGCAAGTAGAGTACAGGATCTACGGAGACGGAGTCGAGCTGGCCCAGGGGGAGTGGAGCGAGAGCGTTCCCGTTCCTGCGCGAGGCAGCGTCGAGGTCAGGGTACCCTTTGTTCTGAGATGGAAGGGTGGCCAGATCGTTCTCGATAGCATGTTCGATGACAGTGAGCACGAATGGCAGTTCGAGGGCAGTGTGGAGCTCAAGAAGGGTCCCATTACGAAGGTCTTCCCGTTCTCGGAGAGTGGGACGATACACACGCCTTCCGGACTGACGAATCTATAGAGGCGCCGCGCGGCGGCCCGGTCTGGAGGTTCACCATAAAGAAGAAATACATGCCAAAGAACGAGCGGGCGATCCTTGTTGGGATCAGCCTGCCCGACACATCGGTCGAGGATGAGCACGAGTCGCTGGACGAGCTTGCGCAGCTTGCACGGACAGCCGGGGCGACCATCATCGATCGCTTCGTCCAGAACCGGACGAGAATAGACGGCAAGACGTATGTTGGAAGTGGCATGATTGAACGGATCAAACGAGCGGCTGACGTCCACGATGCCAATCTGCTCATATTCGACAACGAGCTGAGGCCCTCACAGGGCAGGGAGATTGAGGCGGCCTCTGAGATAAAGGTCATCGATCGGACGGAACTCATCCTCGACATCTTCGCCAGGCGGGCGCAGACGAAGGTGGCTAGGGCGCAGGTTGAGCTTGCACAGCTCGAGTATGAACTCCCTCGCCTGAAACGGTTGTGGGATCACCTTGAGCGTCTTGGCGGTGGGATAGGCACGAGGGGTCCGGGAGAGACCCAGCTCGAGAGTGATCGCCGCCTCGTCCGGCAGCGCGTGAAAGTACTGAAGAAGACGCTGAAGGGCGTGGAGGTGGACCGAGCGGAGCAACGCAAGCAGCGAAGCACCATGACGCGTGTGGCGCTCGTGGGCTACACAAACGCCGGCAAGTCCTCGCTCATGAACGCGCTCTCCGGAGCGAGCGTGCCCACAGAGGATCTTCTCTTTGCGACGCTCGATGCGACGACGCGCAAGATCGACCTGCCGGGCGGACATGCGGCGCTCTTGACCGATACCGTTGGGCTCATCAAGAAGCTGCCACATCATCTCGTCAGCAGCTTCCACGCGACACTTGAGGAAGTCGCGGACGCGGATCTCCTGCTACACGTGGTTGACGTCTCGCGGCCTCATTGCGAGCGTTATCTGGACCTGGCGGACAGCGTGATCTCGGAGATCGGGGCGCGCGGCAAGCCGACTCGGATCGTGTTCAACAAGATCGACCGCGTGCATGACGATGGAGCGCTCGACCGTCTTGGGAGGATGTATCCGGGCGCGATATTTACGAGCGCAACAGAGGGCTCGGGGCTCGATGATGTACGGGAGGCGATCCGCGCCTTCGTGGAGGATCTGGAGGAGATCATCGAGGCGACCGTGTCGAACAGCGACGGCAGGACCATGGCTCTGTTTCACGAGCTGGGCGAGGTGCTGTCGAAAGAAGTGGGGGATGAATCGACCGTGATGCGCGTGCGCCTCTCAAAACCTGAGGCGGAGCGCCTGAGGAAGATCGGTGTGGTTGGGCGTTGAACGTGTTGATGGATCCAGTTCGCCTCGTACACAAGAGAGCAGGGCCCGGAGGAGCTGAAGCCCGGGCCCTGTCTGTTTGTGCCGAGAGTGCTCGCCGCCACCACACCACAGTCAAGCCACCAAGTGTGCGGGTGACCGCTAGCGGAGAACCACTATCTTCGAGGAAACCTCCGTGTCCGCAGTATGGAGTCTAATGAAGTAGACGCCTGCGGCAACCTTTTCGCCACTGATGCCACGACCATTCCATTGAGCCTCGTGCATTCCCGAGGACAATACTGCATCAATGATCGTCGCGACCCTTCGTCCTCCCGCATCGTACACGGCTAATTCGACGTGTGCTCGGTTGGGGATGGAGAATCCAAGGTGACATGCGTCCCGGAAGGGGTTCGGAGCCGGAGGCGCCAGATAGACGGCCCCATCGATGTCCACTCCGCCTCGTCCCTCAGCCGCAAGCAACGAGCCTCCCGCTGACTGCCACCAGGTAGGGATGTAGTCGTCGATCAAGGCCCAGCGGACCTGGCGACCGAGCTTCTTGTGGTAGTACCCACTGTAGATCGTGGCGGCCGTTGCGGCGTGCGCAAGGAGGTCGTCCATACCGGCTCCGCACACGACAGCGAAATCGACCACTAAGGTGTCGCCATCCTGGACGTCGCTGAACGGCCCGGCGGAGATCACGGTTCGCCAATCCTTGGGTTCAAGGTGGTCCACATGAATGCCGGGCTCGCTGAGAAAGAGGTACCGCTCCGCATCGTTGGATGGATCGCCGGGATATCCGCCCGTCTGCCACCAAGCTCTGACGGCATGGGGCTCAACAGAGACCGGGGCGTTCACCCCGGCCGGGTCGGTCGGGTGGCCAAGGAGCACGAGGCCGATGAGACCGTCCCAATCACCGTCATCGCCACCCGGGGCATCCGCCGCGTACACCATCGTAATCCTCACTGGAGGGTAGTGGCCCTCAAGCCCCGGCGCGGCCACCGTGTCGATGTACCCGGCCGTATCATCGACCCAGTTCATGGCTTCACCAAACCCCACATCGAGATCTCCCAAGAGGCCGACAAAGACGTCGTCAATCGGAGTTCCGGAGATATTCGTGATGTGGTATCTCAAGCCGACGAAGTCATCACGGTCATCCTCGCCCCAGGCAAATGTTTCCTCGTGCACCTCGATGCCTATTGGCGTGTGCGGTTCCGGCGGGGGTAGTTCCCCGAGATCAACGGTGTCGAAGTACGTCCGTGCGTACATCTCTCTGGAGATGCCGCCGTAGTCCTCATCGATCAAACCGTCGCCGTCATCGTCGATGCCATCGAGGCGCTCCTCATCGATCAGACCATCACCGTCATCGTCATGGAACCGGAACCCCGGAGGAGCGTATCCGGTACCCGTGTAGATGTGGAAGATCGGGTCTTCGAGCCTTGGGCGAAACTCAGTCTGGTAAGCGCCAGCAGTAACGTGCGGATCCCCATCAATCTTTGCTCCTACCCACAGCCCGGCCACATAGAGGTGTTCGTAACCACTACCGTCCGGCCACTCACCCGACGCTCCATCGTCGGAACCGAACGTTCCCAGGATGCCAAGGTTGCTGACATGAAGGACCAACTCACCGTCGTCGTGCCACCATCCGTACCAATCGATGTCTCGCGATGTCGGCAGTGCTGTTCGGGATGAGGCGAAGATGACCGGCGCGATGACAATCGCGGCTACTACAGAGGCGAGCACGACACGTGTTCCCGTGCGCATGCGGTGACTCCTTTCGTAGTGCTTTTGCGGGGGCGGACGTGGGCAAAGAGGACGCCGCAACGACCACCTATTGCGGGGGCGCGTTCCGGCGACAAGCGGACTATGACACACTTCACTATATCCCGCCAAGGGAGGAAAACTGAGACCGTATGTAGCTACCTTGATCGCCCCCGGCTATCTCTCTTTACACCCATCACGCGTGCGTGTTACGCTCCCCTGTTGGGAATCAGCCCGAATCAAGGGCCTTTCTGTAACACACAGATCACAGGTACAGGAATCAGGGCTACATCCAGTGGACGAGGAGAGGGAGGACGAGCATGCCAATCATGAACTCGAAGGCCGGCACGATTCGCAAGCAGTATACGGTTGAGCAGCTGGAGGAAGCCGCGAGCCTCATGCGGGGATACAACCTGGTCACGCTCTCGGCGGCCGGGTCGGGTCACTCCGGCGGAACGCTCTCGATCATGGACATCACGGCCGCGCTCTATCTGCACGAGGCCAACCACGATCCGAAGAACTCGCTCTGGAAGAACCGCGACCGCATCATCTGGTCGGCCGGACACAAGGCGCCGTCGCTCTACATAGGTCTCGGCATGGCCGGGTACTTCAATATCGAAGATGTCGTCACGCTCAGGAAGCTCTACTCGCCGTTCCAGGGACATCCGCATTGGCTGAAGCTCGACGGTGTTGAGGTCTCCAGTGGCTCTCTCGGACAAGGGCTCTCCGTGGCAATAGGGCTCGCTCTTGCGGCGCGTCTCGACAAGCGCGACAACCGCGTCTACTGCATCATGGGTGACGGCGAGCAACAGGAAGGCCAGGTCTGGGAAGCCGTGATGGAGGCGGCGCACTACAAGCTCGACAATCTCTGCGCCATTATTGACAAGAACCGGCTCCAGATTGATGGCTGGGTCGAGGATGTGATGGATGTGGAATGTCTCGTGGAGAAGTACCGCGCCTTCGGCTGGGAGGTTGTTGAGTGCGATGGCCACGACATGCAGGAGATCGTCGACGCATTCGGTATGGCGCGGCAGGTCAAGGGCAAGCCGACGCTCATCCTCGCCCACACGGTCAAGGGTAAGGGCGTCGATTTCATGGAAGATGTGGCCGGCTGGCACGGCAAGGCGCCCAACAGGGAAGAGATGCGGAGCGGTCTGAAGCAGCTTGGTGTTGAGAAGAAGATCCCGGTGAAGCGCATGCTTCAGAAGGCCGCCGACTGGCAGAAGAAGGCGGACAAGAAGCTCGCGGCGAAGCAGCCGAAGTTCTCAAAGAACTATTTCTGGAACAAGACCCGGAACATGAAGGTCGACATGGATCCCACGAGGAAGGGATTCGGTCGGGCTCTCGCCGAGCATGGTGATGACAAGCGCATCGTCTGCCTGGGAGCTGACATCTCCGGATCGATAACGATCAGTCAGTTTTATGATGGCTATCCTGAGCGCATGGATCGCTGGTTCTCGATGGGCATCGCCGAGCAGTCGGGGACTGCAGTTGCGGCAGGATTGGCCAAGGACGGCAAGCTCCCCGTCTTCGGAACGTACGGGGTGTTCGCCTCTGGGCGAAACCTCGATCAGCTTCGCACAACGGTTGCCTACGGTGACTTCAATGTCATGATTGCGGGAGCGCACGGGGGAGTCTCGGTTGGTCCTGACGGTGCGACTCATCAGGCGCTCGAGGAGCTTTTCCAGATGTGCGGCATTCCCGGGATGCACGTTGTCGCTCCGAGTGATGCTGTGGAGACGAAGCGGGCGACCGAGCACCTGCTCTTCAAGGTGAAGAGTCCGAAGTACGTGCGATTCGCGCGGGAAGCGACTCCAGTCGTCACGGACATGAAGACACCGTACAAGTACGGCAAGGCCAACGTTATTCGTTTCCGTGGCACCAAGGCGAAGTTCAAGGATGCTTTTGATCACACTCTCGCGTCGAAGTACAAGAGCGAGAACGAGGATATCTCGATCATCGCGTGTGGACCTTCGGTGCCCGAAGCAATGAGGGCCGCCTGGATCCTGAAGTCTGA
Organism: uncultured bacterium; assembly: GCA_964521425.1. Classification (GTDB taxonomy): domain Bacteria; phylum Joyebacterota; class Joyebacteria; order Joyebacterales; family Joyebacteraceae; genus Joyebacterum. Next base: position 38,499 of record CAZFRO010000021.1, on the reverse strand, counting down.
GTTCGGTATCGAGACCAGGGTTGTGAATGTACACACTATCAAGCCACTCGACACGACCGCCATTGTGAAGGCTGCCGTGGAAACGGGCGTGGTCGTGACTGCCGAGGAGCACCAGATCGGCGGGTTCGGGAACAAGGTGGCGGCTGCCATCACGAGGAGCGCCAAGGCCTACGGCAAGCCGATTGTTGTCGGCATGATCGGTGTGAAGGATCGCTTTGGTGAGTCGGGAGCGGCATGGGAACTCGTGAAGGAGTTCGAGGTTTCCGCGGAGCACATCGCTCTTGAGGCCAAGAGGCTCTACGATCTCAAGATGAAGAAGCGGGGCGCTCAAACACCGAGGAAGACTGCCGCCACGCCGAAAAAGAAGGCGGTATCCAAGAAGAAGGTCGCGGCGAAGGCGAAGAAGAAGGCTGCACCCAAGAAAAAGGTTGCGGCGAAGCCAAGGAAGAAGGCGGCACCGAAGAAGAAGGTCGTCGTGAAGCCGAAGAAGAAGGCGGCGCGCCGGGCAGCCAAGAGGAAGTAGCGACTGGGAAGAAGATGAAACAGGGGGTGCTCCGGCTGACGGAGCACCCCCTTCTTACGTGTTGCGTCGTTCGCGCTCGCGCGCCACTGCTGAGAGTGCCTCTACGCGCTATTGTCCAGGGCGCGCCTACGCGCCATTGCCCAGGGCGCGCCGCATCAGCATGTCTATCGCCAGCTCGGCGCTCGGCCCGTGCTCCTCCTTCGAGATGCGGAGCGTCACAGACTCGTACATCTTCGTGCCGGGATGGAAGTGGCGCTCATCCAGGCGGACGGAGTCAACTGGCGGGTTGAATCCACGCGGGAAGCATGGTCCGGCGCCCGGGCCGAGAGTGAGATCGAACGAACGGGAGTTGAAGCGCATCGAAGCGATCTTCTTCCCGCAGTACATGAACGAGACCGCGGTCTTGCCGAAGCGAACGAATTCTCCCGCCATGCCATACACGGTCATGAGATGTTCGAAGGTCGCGCGTGCGATGTTGCGAAGCTCGTAGGTCCGGAGCTTGGTCGTCAGTAGCTCCAGCTTCCCATAGACATCCTTCTGGGTCCCGGGCAGTAGATGTCGCATTACGAAGTCGCGGACGTTCTGTTCGGCAAGCTCGCGGGAAACGCTCCCAGCCAAGAGATCCGTAAGTGCATCGGCGATGTCTTCCTCTCTGGAGTAGAGGGCTCTCCACATCGTTTCCTCGAACGACTCCCCGCTGTCAGAGAATCCCCTGGCCCCGAGTTCGTATACCACCGCCCGCGCCGGCTCTATCATGTTGAAGCCGGCCTTGAACGCGAGGTCGGCCTGCCGTCCATCCGGCAGCATGGCGCTTGCGTCATCATCTCCACGCTCTCCTGCGATGCGCAGGACATCACGTGCCAGAGCGCCAACGTGAGAGTCGGGTCCGTCCACAAACCCAAGGCACACGTCACCATCGATCAGGCCGATGTCGTAGATGGCCACGGCCGTGAGGCGGCCCTGCTTAGGATATCGCAGCACGCGTTTCTTGGTGATCAGGTCCCGCACGCGGGTCTGTGTGAGTTCGGGGAACTTCCAGCCGCGGCCGTAGACGCCGCCGGTAGCCTTGTAGCAGTCGCTGTTCGCGATGAATTTGAAGACGGCAGGGAGTTCGCGAAGCCGGGCAGGTCGACCACTCATACTGCCTCGCTTCCTTGCCTTGCCCCACATCCATCGGGATCTTGCGATCAGCCAGAACCCACGGATTTCACCGAGGTGGCGAGAGGCGGCATTCCCGGCGCCGGTCGAGTAGCGGATACTCCTCGGGTGGTGCTTCGCAGCGACCTGGAACGAGTAGTGGTTGATCTGTTTTGTGAGTCCGCGGCCGTGAAGTCGGGGGTGAAGTCTGAGCCCTTCGAGCCAGACCTCTCCGGGTCCAAGTAGTGTGACCTTCGAGACGCCGACGGGTTCTCCGTCAAGAGTCACGGTCAGGAGCCCGCCATTTGGATCTGCGAGCCACTTGTCCCAGATCAGATGCAGGTAGTCGGTTCCGCCCCAAATCTCCTTCGACATCGCGAGGATCGCACCGCGATCTGCGCGTCGCGCCGGGCGGATGACCAGCTTCTTTGTCTTGGAGGCCACCGGTCTAGTCTTCGAGCGCGGCAATTGAATCCAGAACATCCTGCGCGTGTCCTGTAACAGTCACCTTCGGCCAGACCTTCCTGATGATGCCTTTTCGGTCAATGAAGAACGTGGCACGCTCAGCTGTCTTACCGTTCGGTTTCAGGACGCCATAAGTCTTGGATATCTTGCCGTCGTCATCCGCGAGGAGAGGGAAGGGGAGATCCTCGTTCGCGATGAAGCGGGAGTGTGTGCTCACGCTGTCCGTGCTGCAGCCGACCACTGAGACACCGAGCTTCTTGAACTCGCGAATGGCGTCGCGGAAGAGCTGCGCCTCATGCGTACAGCCGGTCGTGTTGTCTCGAGGATAGAAATAGAGAACAAGCGAGCTCTTCTTCGCGAAGTCCTTCAATGAGAGTGTCTTACCCTTGCTGGTCTTGGCGGAGAATGCCGGGGCCTTCCTGCCGGTTGTGAGATGCGTGGGCATTATGCCTCCCATCTGACCGCTCGCCGGCGCCATCGATGAGACGACGCCGGCGGTGGGGTGATTTCATCGGATGGTCGTGTACGCGTGCTGATAAGAACCGGCGGCGCGTCTGGTCACGGTCCAGCCGACGGGGCATTAGTCAATTCGATTCTTAAGGGACGACTGCTATTGTACATGGCAGCGATACGTTTTCGCAAGTGGAAGTCCGGTCGGTTCGAGGGTGAAACGGCAGCGGCCAGGGACTGAGGCGATATTCATTTACTCCCACCTGGTCCGCTGGGATGGCCTCAAGAGCGAGCCGGTCGGCGTCCGTATCGCCGGTCGCGTCTCTTCATCGCAGTAAGACGTTTGCGGTCGAACTCGGCCGTTTCTCCGGGCACTTCGAAGATGACCGGAAGCCTTTCCAACTCAGTTGAGCGGATGAGATTCCTCATGGCGCGCATACCCATTCTGCCGTCCGTCCACATCGCATGGACGTCCCGTCTGGATCCAAGCTCCTTCAGCGAATCGTTCGCGTGAATGGCCCACAGGCGTTCAAGTCCCGGTCCACACCGGACGTCATCAACAAGACGCTCAACCTCATCCGGATGTCTCAGATCATACCGGACGGCCCACAGGTGGGCCGTGTCCAGGAGGATGCCCACACGTTCGGAGGGGAACGGTCCTACTATCTCCGCGAGTTCGTCAATAGTCACACCTATGGCCGTTCCAGCCCCGGCTCCATTCTCGATGGCGAGGGTGGCTTCCGGCGGAGAGAAGGCGAGCACACGTTCGATCATCGAACGCGCGGCGCCGATGCCGGCCGCAACCCCTCTGCCCTTGTGGTTGCCGGCGTGCACGACCACGGGCCCTGACTCAAGATCCGATGCTCTGACCATCGCGTCTATGAGCGTGCCGGTGGAGAGTCCGCGTAGTCTCTCATCAGACGACGCCAGGTTTGTGATGTATGGGCTGTGCAGGAGGACCGGATCGATGCCGGCGCTCTTCTTGATGCGAACGAAGCCGTCGCGATCATCAGGCTTGAGAGATCCGATTCGCCAGCCAGTCGGATTGCCCGAGAAGATCTGCATCGTCTCACACCCTATGTCCCTCGCATACCTCATGGTAGCCGAGAAGCTGCCCTGCTTGGGTATGTGGATGCCGAAGCGCATTCAATATATCCCCGATCCGAGCCGCGTCTGAGTTAATGAATCATAACACAGGAACCGTTCCCACTTGAATACGGACTTGCTAAGTGCTATAATCTATTATGGATTAGGGCGCTTCCGCCCATATTGCGGCACGGTGGAGGCGACATCATACTGACCCGCGATTGGACCGGTGTGTTTCCGGCGTTGTCGCGGGCCTGTGCTTGAGAGTGTCCTGTAGACGATGGCATAGCTATCTGCCTGTACCCATGGAAAGGGAGACTACGCCAGAGCGGCGTGGAGACCCACCGTCGGAGGAGGACGAGATGGTTTTGGCGCGAATCCGGATGGCCCCGATTGCTACAGTCGCGATCGTAGGTGCTTTCCTCGTGGCCGGCAGCGCATTCGCCGGTGTTGTTACGCAGCGCTACGAGTTCAACGAGCCCGTGGTGAAGTCGGCTGGCGACTACGTCAGCGTTCAGATTGCCGGCGCGTGGCACTACGGTGACCCTGGCGCCCCGATTCTGCCCATGATGGGCGCGCGGATTCTGCTGCCGCCGGGTGAGATTGTCACCGATGTGACGATTGTCCCCGGTGAGAAGCTGGCTCTTGGCGATGGCTTCATTGTCGAGCCGGGGCAGATGCAGTATCCGCTTAGCTTCACGGGTCCTATCAACACCATCGTTCCGAATTCCGAAATCTACAACATTCGCGGCGCGTACCCGGGACGGACTCATGACGAGGAGATCGTCGGGTCGTTCCGCGGTTACAGCATTGCCAATATCGCGCTTCACCCTGTGGAGTACATCCCGGAGACAGGGTCCCTCTCATACTACTCAAGCATGGATGTCGTTGTGACGACGGCGCCAGAGATGGATGCGCGGCACGACGCTGAGAGAATGATCAGACACGATGAGTCGACCATGATCCGCGTGGAGCGGATGGTCGACAACACGAGCGATCTGCTCGCCTACGGAAGCCTGGAGAACGCGCACTCGGGAAGCCGCGCCCTTGATCCGGCCGATGCGTACACGTATCTCATCATCACGACCGAGTCGTGGGACGGCTATCTCGACACGCTCGTCGATTTCCAGACGACGATGGGACGCAAGGCCAACGTGTTCCTGAGTTCGTGGATTCAGAGCAACTACACGGGCGTCGATGAGCAGGACCAGATCCGCAACTTCATCATCGATGCGTACGCCACGTGGGACGTTGAGTACGTGCTTCTGGTTGGTGATGCCAGGGACGCGAACGGCATCCCACACAGGGGTCTCTACTCCAATACCGCCTACGGCGAGAGCGATGCGGACATTCCCGCTGATCTCTACTACAGCTGCCTGGACGGGAACTGGAACACCGACGGTGATGCGTACTGGGGCGAGCCCGGCGAGGACGATCTCTATCCTGAGATCGGCGTCGGTCGTGCCTGCGCCAGCACCTCCACCCACGTTCAGAACTTCGTCACCAAGGTGATGCGCTACGTCAACTCGCCGATCGTATCCGAGAGCGACGAGGCGCTGATGGTCGGCGAGCTTCTCTGGTCGAGTCCGCTCACCTACGGCGGAACGTACAAGAACGAGGTCAAGAACGGCTCGAGTGCCAACGGCTACACAACCGTCGGTTTCCCGGGAACGATGACTGTGGGCACGCTCTACGACATGAACGGCACGTGGAGCAAGAGCACACTCATCAGCTTGATGGAGAACGGCATGAACATCGTCAATCACCTCGGGCACTGCGATGTTCAGTACTCGGCGAAGATGACGAACTCCGACATTCCATCCTTCGACAACGATGGAACAGTCCACACGTACAATTTCTTCTACTCACAGGGCTGCTACAACGGTTCGTTCGATAACCGGACTACTAGCGTTGGCGGCTACACGGGTGACTGTTTCAGCGAGGCGTTCAACTGTGACGACGACGGGGCGGTCGCCTGCGTCACGAACTCGCGGTACGGCTGGGGAGACCCGGGCGGAACGAACGGTTCATCGCAGTTCTTCGACCGTGAGTTCTACGATGCGATGTTCGCCGAGAACATCTACCCACTCGGTTTCGTCAACAGCGATTCGAAGGTAGACGTCATCTGGAACATCAACTACGGCGCCAACAGGTGGTGCTACTACGAGCTGAACCTCTTTGGTGACCCGGCAATGGATCTCTGGACCGCGTCACCGATAGCCATGAGTGTCTCGCACCCGAGCGGCATGGTCGTCGGTCAGCCGGATATTTCGGTCACTGTCTCCGACGGGAGCAGAGCAGCCGTCGAGGGCGCTGTCGTCACGGCCTACTATGACGACTACTCCGTCTATGCCACCGGTGTCACCAATGCGGCCGGACAGGTAACACTGAGTCCTGATCCACAGGTTCCGGGAACGCTCTACATCAAGGTGAACTCGCACGACCGGCTCGTCTGGACGGGCGATCTTGAGGTTGCCCCGGCATCGGGTCCGTACGTTGTCTACAACGACAACACGGTGGACGACGACACGACCGGCGAGAGTAACGGTAACGACAACGCGATCGCGAACGCTGGAGAGACGGTCGAGCTGCCAACCACGCTCGAGAATGTCGGCAGTGACCCCGCCACGAACGTACGCGCGACTCTCAGCACAGCAAACAGCTACGCGACGATCACGGACGACTACGAGGAGTATGGCGACATCGCGGCTGCGGCCACGGCGCTGTCGTACGACGACTACTGTGTCGTGATCGCGTCCGACGCTCCGGACGGCGAGATCATCACGTTCGACCTCGCCATTGAGTCCGACGATGCACGGATGAGCTGGCTGTCTGGTCTGAGCGTCCAGGTCTCAGCTCCGGAGTTGGTCTACGCTGCCCACGAGGCGAGCGATGCTCCGAGCAACGGCAATGGGTGTCTTGAGGCGGGTGAGACCGTTGATATCTCAGTGTCGCTTCTGAACGACGGAAGCGCTCGGGCAACCGGTCTGACGGTCACCATCTCGACGACTGACCCGTACATCCAGATGAACGATGGGACGGAGGGTCTTCCGTTCATCAACGCAGGAGAGGTGGGAGAATTCACTGACTTCTCAATCACGCTTCTGCCGAGCACGCCCGACTATCACACGATCGATTTCGATGTGGATATCGTGGGTGACTGGGGCTACGCGAGCAGTACATCCTTCAGCATCTCCACGGCCGGCAGTGAGTTCGTGGATGACATTGAGTCCGGCCAGGGTGAGTGGACGCACGGAGTTGTGACCGGCGGATTCGTGGATCAGTGGCACATCGATACATACCGGAGCCACACGACGAGCCACAGTTGGAAGTTCGGCGGAACCGGCTCCAGCAACTACGCGGACTCGGCCGACGGCGCCCTGTACACGCAGGAGCTCTGCGTTGGCGCCAGCGGAGAGATGACCATGTGGCACTGGCTGGACGCTGAGGAGGAGAGTTCATCCTCAGCGTGGGACGGTGCTCTCGTTCAGATCACCGATGACGGTGGCGCTGTATGGGATGTGCTCACCCCAGCTGGCGGGTACTCGCACGCTGCGAACAACAATGACGCCAATCCACTCCCGACGGGTACTCCGTGCTGGTCAGGAAACATCAGCTGGCAGCAGGAGACGTTCGACCTCTCGGCCTACGAGGGCGAGACCGTTCAGATCCGGTTCCGGTTCGCATCGGACGGATATGTCACGGAAGAGGGTTGGTACGTCGATGACGTCAACATAACGAGTTCGGGCAGTGGTACGGGCATTGAGGATCCTGTCATTCCTCACACGTTCGCTGTGTTGCAGAACGTCCCGAACCCGTTCAATCCGATGACCTCCATCAGCTACCAGCTGCCGGAGTCGGCGCGTGTGACCGTTGAGGTCTACAATGTCGCCGGCAAGCGTGTCAGCGTGCTTGTTGATGAGCATCAGGAGCCTGGCTACAAGTCGATCATCTGGGATGGCACCAACGACAGAGGCCAGAAGGTCGCGAGTGGCGTCTACCTCTACAGGGTGAACGCCGGTAACAGAGTGGTCGAGAAGAGGATGGTTCTTCTCAAGTAGATGTTGAACATACCGGGGCGGCTAGTCATGTGCTAGCATTCGGCAACCAAGCCGCCCCGGTTTTTCTTTGCCCACCAACGGAGCAGTAGAGCTGTGCTGAAGACTGTGGAGCTGGAATACCCGAGACATCTCTCCGAAGAGACCGACCTCTTATCCCTCGCACTGGGTGGAGCCGTTCGCATCAGGCTCTTTCTTGACTATGACGGCACACTCGTCTCGGGAACAAGAGACGCACCCGTCTGGCCATCAGATGATGTCATCGAGAAACTCAGGGAACTCTGCGACGCAGAGGGGTTCTCTGTGTTCATCATGAGCAGTCGGTCCGTCGCAGAGCTCAAGACACTCGTTGATGTTCCCGGCTTGGGGTTGATAGGACAGCGAGGGTTTGAGATAGCGATGCCGGGACTCCCTGTATACCACCCCATTGAGATGGGCGGCGCCTCAGAGCTCATCCACCGCATAGAGCTGGAGATGTCGGGATGGCTCGATTCTGCCTCCGACGTATGTCTGGAGAACCGTGGCTACGGCCTCGTGCTCCACACTCGCGGCCTGGGCAGGGAGGCCGGGAGCCAAGCGGTGCGGCAGTTCGCCGAGCTTGTCAAGCGGCTCGATACGCTGCGCATTCTTGAGACGCTCTATGGAGACGGCATCGTAGAGGCACGGATCGCGGGTTGGAGTAAGGGGGATGCTCTCTCTCTCATGTTGACGGATGCGGATCCGGATATGGAGCTGACCATCTACGTGGGGGACGATGTGACGGACGAAGATGCGTTCGCTGCGGTCAAGCTGTGGTCGGATGAGGACGCCGGCATGGAGCCCTGGTTCATGGTTAGCGGTGATGATGACGAGTGGGCCCCGGGCGCGATCACCATCCTCGTGGCAGACAAACCCCGGCCGTCAGTCGCGTCGCTCTTCTTACGAGACACCCACGAGGTATTCGAGTTCCTGTCGGCACTCTCCCAGGCTGCTGACGCCCGCCGCTAGTCAGTCGCTTTGTCCTTCTTCACAAGAAGAACCGAACACGGGGCGCCAAGGAGAATCGCGGTGGCGATCGAGCCCATCGGCCGCGTATCGTCTTGCGCGCGTCCACGGGCGCCCGCCACGACCAACCCGACCCCCAACTCCTCGGCGAGCCGGATGATGGCCTCAGCGGGGTGCCCTTCGCTTATGAGCTTCGTATCCGCTTCCACACCTTCCTTCGCCGCAACCCTTGCTGCATGAGCGAGAATCTCCTCGCCGTCATGGCGAACGGACTCGCGCAGTGGTCCGCTCATATCCGAGCGGTAGTGTTCCGGGATGTAGAAGGCATGGCAGATCGTCATCTTTGATCCATGGACACGAGCTATCTCCGCCGCTGCAGAGACAGCGCGATCCGCGTTGGTCGAACCATCTATCGCCACCAGAATGCTTCTGAACATCAGTTCCTCCTGATGATGTATCAGTCTTCCGAGTCGATCAATCCACCGGATGGGTCCGGTTGGTGAGAGCGTGTGTCAGGTGCACGATGTGACGCCGAGCTCAAGGCCGGCCTCTTTGCGATCGCCCCATCAGGAACCAGCTCAACCTTCAACCGCCCGCCCGCGGGCTCAGCTTCGCCAAGATAGATGGTCTGGTGGGGGAACGGGATCTCGATGCCCCTGGCATCAAACGTGTTCTTGATCCTGCGGCGAAACTCGCGTCCGATTCCCCATTGCTCCATTGGCTTCGTCGTGAAGAGTGATCGTATGACAACTGCGGAATCGGCGAAGTCCTGCACGCCGAGAACCTGAAGAGGCTCCAGAATCTTCCCGCCGTACTCGGGGTCCGCCTGGAGTTCGGCGCCGATCTCCGTGAGAAGCGCCATGACCTCGTCCACATCTTCCTTGTACGCGACACCGATATCGAGCACAAACCGGGAGTACCTCTTCGTCATGTTCGTAACGACATCCATGCTGCCGTTTGGGATTATGTGGACTTTGCCCTCCGCATCGCGGAGCCTTGTCGATCTCAGCGTCACCTTCTCGACCTTGCCCGAGGCCCCGGCCACCTTGATGACGTCTCCAACGTCGTACTGATTCTCTACCAGAATGAACATCCCTGCGACTATGTCTTTGACGAGCGACTGCGCGCCGAATCCGACGGCGAGCCCGATTATTCCAACGCCGGCGAGAAGGGGTCCGATGTCGATTTTGAGTTCCTTCAAGACCATCAGAAGCGCCACAGACCATATGACTATTCTGAGAATGTTTCTGAGGACCTTCCCCAAGGTCGCGGCGCGTTTCTCTCGCTCGTTCATCGTCGATGGGTCGTCGTCATCGAAGGCGCGCTCTACTCTGCGAGTCACAATCACCGTGAGCCGGGCAGCGACATAGGCGCCAACCACAATGCCGAGTATGCGGAGCCCCGCCGTTGTTGCCCACGTAACTACGCTCTCCATGTCAAGTAGTTGGGACCAATCCACAGATTTCTCCTTCCAAGGGCTTCCTGTGCAACTCTCGGTGGGCTGCTACGAGCGCGCGATAGGCGGCGTACAGCTACGCGAACGTGAACTTGCCATCGCGATAGATGACCTTGCCGTCGGCATAGATCACCCCGCCGTCTCTCATGTCGTTCACCATGTCCCAGTGTACACCCGACTGATTTGTTCCGCCGGATTCCGGGAGCGAAGCGCCGACGGCCATGTGTATCGTCCCGCCGATCTTCTCGTCGAAAAGCGTGTTCTTCGTGAACGCCTGAATGGCGTAGTTCGTGCCGATGGCGAACTCACCGACACGTCTTGCCCCCTCGTCCGTGTCGAGTGTCGCCAACAGGAAGTCACTGCCCTTGTCGGCGGTCGCCTTGACGACCTTGCCCTTCTTGAACGTCAGCGTGACGCCGTGTACCTCACGGCCCGCATAACACGCGGGGAAGGAGAAGGAGATCTTGCCCTCCACCGAGTCCTCTATGGGCCCCGTGAAGATCTCGCCATCGGGCATGTTTGTGCCGCCGTCACAGTTTATCCACTTGCGCCCGGCGACATTCATCGTCAGGTCGGTGTCCTTGGCGACAACACGGATCTTCTTCTTTGTGTTCAAGACCTTACAGACCTTCTCCTGCTTGTTATGGACACGCTTCCAGGCAGCGACGGGGTCCTTGACATGCACCATACACGCCTTGAGGACGAAGTCCTCGTACTCCTCGAGCGACATCTCGGCATCCTGGGCGGATGCATTGCAGGGGAACTGCGTTCCGACCCACTTGAGTTCGCCGGCCGCCTCCCGCTCGAGGAAGCGCGCGAAGACCTTGCGATTCGCGCCGCTGGCCACTGCCATCTTCTTTGGGTCGGTCGTCGTAAGAGCCTTCGTGTTCTCGTCCGCCCAGATGGATATAACCTTGTCGACCTTCTCAGTGGCGAATTCCGTTATCGGACTCACATACTTGAGCTGGTGCTGCTTAGCTGTTCTGAAGTAGATCCCCGTGAGTGAGGGGAGGGAGACGCGAAGATAGGGATGGCCCCCTGCCTTCAGGACCTCGCTATAGACCTCCCTTATGAGCGGCTCGGCCAGATGTGGAGCGTTGATCCCAACAAGGTCGTTCTTCTGGACCCCAACCGAGTAGTTGACCAGTACGTTGGCGAGCTTTGCGTATCTCTCGTCTCTCATGGTTCCTCCGGTGCGTTGCTAGTCGATGACGAACTGGCCGTCCTTGTAGAAGAGCTTCCCGTCGGCGTAGATCTTTCCTCCATCGCGCATGTCGGTGATCATGTCCCAGTGTACGGACGACTTGTTGAGGCCTCCGGATTTCGGATAGGAGGCTCCGACGGCGATGTGCATGGTGCCACCGATCTTCTCGTCGAAGAGGATGTTCTTCGTGAACCGCTGGATGTTGTAGTTCGTTCCCACGGCAACCTCGCCAACGAAGCGCGATCCCTCATCCGTATCGAGCGTCGAGAGAAGGAAGGCCTCACCCTTGTCCGCCGTCGCCTTCACGACCTTGCCCTTCTTGAATGTCAGTCGCACGCCGTGGACTTCGTGTCCTCCCCATATCGCGGGGAAGGAGTACGAAATCGTTCCCTCGACCGAGTCCTCTATCGGGCCTGTGAAGATTTCACCTGACGGCATGTTGGTTCGGCCGTCGCTATTGATCCACGTCCTTCCCGCGACCCGCATCGAGAGATCCGTCCCCTCCCGGACGATCCGGATCGTCTTCCGTTCGTTCAGGAATCTACATAGCTTCGCCTGCTTCCTGTGAACGCCTCTCCACGCCGCCACGGGGTCTTGTCTGTGGAGCATGCAGGCGTTGAACACGAAGTCCTCATACTCGGCGAGCGACATCTCCGCATCCTGTGCCGACGCCTGACACGGGAACTGCGTCGTACTCCACGTAAGCTCCTTCGCGCTCGAACGCTCCATGAATGTCCTGAAGATGTCGCGCTGAGCCTTGCGCGCCCCCGACTGCTTCTTCGGATCGACATTGCTCAACGACTTGGTGTTCGCTGATGCCAGAATGGACAGCATCTTGTCGATCGTCTCCATGTCGAACTTGTGGATCGGGTTCACGAAGGAGAGCTGGTGCTTCTTCGCAGTCTCGTAGAAGATGCCGTCAAGCCCGGGGAGAGTCATCCTGGTGAAGGGGTGCGCCCCCGCCCGGAGAGCCTCGGCGTAGACCTCCTTCACCAGAGGCTCGGCCAGGGCGGACGTATTGATTCTGAACAGATCGCCTTTCTGCATGTCGAGGCAGTAGTGCACAAGGACCTTGGCGAACTTCTCGTAGCGTGCGTCTTTCACGTTGTCTGGCCTCCATGTTCGCGTCTTCTCACGGTCTGTATTTCGCTGCAATCGGCATCCGCCGGCCCATCCCAAAGGCCTTGCTCGTTACCTTGAGACCCGGGGCGGCCTGCCGGCGTTTGTACTCATTTCTGTTCACCGCATCTACAACCCAGTCAACAGTCTCGGCGCTGAGTCCCGAGTCCGCGATTTCACTCGGCGACAGACCTCGATCCACGTATTGGTCGAGAATGGAATCCAGTACATCGTAGGGGGGGAGGGTGTCCTGATCTGTCTGGTCGGGTCTGAGCTCGGCCGATGGTGGCTTCGATATGGTCGACTGCGGGATCACTTCCCGGTCTCGGTTGATGTGGCCTGCCAGCTCGTAGACCATCGTCTTCGGGACGTCCGAGATGACAGAGAGCCCCCCGCTCATGTCTCCGTAGAGGGTGCAATAGCCGACAGCAACCTCGCTCTTGTTGCCGGTGGACAGAAGCAATCGGCCATGCTCGTTGCTCAGTGCCATCAGGATGTTCCCGCGAATCCTCGCCTGTATGTTCTCCTCCGTGACCCCGACGCTGCCTCCGCTCAGGTGACTGTCAAGTGAGTTGAGATAGGATGAGTACATCTCGGCGATAGGGATTATCTCGAATTCGATGCCGAGGTTCGACGCGAGCGCGCGGGAGTCTGTGATGCTGCCATCGGAGGAATAGGGGGACGGCATCGTGACACCCAGCACGTTCCCCGCTCCGAAAGCCTCTGCAGCGAGAGCGCACACCACGGCCGAGTCTATGCCGCCGGAGAGACCCACCACGACCTTGGCGAAACCGCACTTCTTCACGTAGTCCCGAAGACCGAGAATGAGAGCGGAGTGGATGGATGCGACCGGCGAGTCGGGAACGAACGCCACCCCGGCCGTGCTTTCGGTGTCCACCACCTGCACGGACTCCTCGAATCCGGGCAGATACTCCAGAAGGGAACCGTCGGGGGCGACACACATGCTGTGGCCATCGAAGATGAGTTCGTCGTTTCCTCCAACCTGGTTCACCAGCACGACGGTCATGCCGTGACGCTTGGCGTGTCCCGACATCAGGCGGTACCTGGTCTCTTCCTTCCCGACGTAGAACGGGGAGGCGGAGAGATTGATGAGGATTCCAGCGCCGGCTCCGGCGAGTTCCTCAACCGGGTCCGTGCCATAGATGCGCGTCCGCCAGAGTGACGGATCGTTCCACGCATCCTCACATATGGTTATGCCAAGTTCCTCGCCCGCGAACGCGAGAGACGCGACGGATTCGGCGATGTCGAAGTAGCGGGCTTCGTCGAAGACATCGTAGGTCGGAAGGAGAGACTTGCTTCTGACTGCCACGGTACGTCCGTCGAGAAGAAGCACCGCGGAGTTGACGAGTCCCTTTCCGATGATGTGTCCAGTTCTCAGAATGGTGCCGGTGAGAATCCCGGTGCGCGGATAGCGTGTGGAGAGCTGTGCCAGCGATTCCAGCGCCGCATCCGCGGCATCGATGAACCAACCTCTCTCCAAGAGGTCCTGGGGAGGATAGCCCGTCAGGAACATCTCTGGAAGAACCAGGAGATCGGGCGAGGCGGCACTCGAGCTTGCGAGTGCGTTGTCGATCTTTGAGAGGTTTCCGTCGAAGTCTCCGACGGTGGAGTTGAGCTGGGCCATCGCGATCTTCATGGCAGCCTCCACGTTCTTGAGACAGATCAGATTCAAATGATAACGCCTGAACGAAGGGCATTCCAGCGGCAACTGGCCGTGGGATGGCCCTGGTCTGCAGGGTGAGTGCTCAGTCAATGAACATCCCTAATCTGATACACAGCTTATGGTATGTGTCTTGCAGTGCGGGTGGCTCAAGGGTGCAATCACAGGGGGAAATGACCGGAGGCTCAATAATGCAGAAGGGTATCCGCGCCCGTCCTAGACGGAGCGTCTTCAGGGAACTACTGACTTCGATGCTGCTGTTCGGCAGCGTGATAGGCATGGTGTTTCCGCCGTTCGCGGCTGCCGTGCTAAAGACTCCTGATGCCGTGTCGCCCCACTTCTTCGCGATGTGCATGGGCGCCGGGATAACGGTTGGCGTGGCCAACTACTTCCTCTTCAGAGTTGTCGTCTCGCGGCACATGATGAGAATCGTGATGGGGATGCGGCACATCAACGAGGCGGTCGCCGTCGCTGAGAACACCGGCTCCGGCTGCGCGTCCGATTGTCTGCTCGAGGTCGTGAGCAACGATCTCCTCGGCGACACAGTTGAAGCGTTCAACAGCATGACCATGGCTATCGGCAGCCGCATCAAGACCGAGTCGACAACCCGCCACCTTCTGGCAGAACTATCCACCACGGTAGATCTGACTGAGACGTCGCGGAAGATCCTCGAGGGCGTGTCGGAGATCTGTGCGGCCTCGGCAGGTGCCATCTATGTCAGCAAGGATACAAGGCTCGAGTACATGACGAGCTTCGCCGTTGACACGGGTGATGATCTCCCGAAGACGTTGGATGTAGATCAGGGCCTGACGGCCCAGTGTCTGAGCAACGGAGAAGTCGTGCATGTGTCGCCGGAGAAAGACGGATACACATGGTTCGCGTCATCGACGCCGCTCGGCAAAATGCGGCCGGCGGGGATTGCACTCATCCCTCTCACCACCGAGCAAAAGACGGTGGGGCTCGTGGTAATGGCCTGTCCTGGAGATGAGATAACGCAGACGGAGCGGGGTCTGTTGGAGACCGTGCGCAGACAGGCGGCGCCCTATCTGGCCACCGCGATCATGCATCGCAAGGTTGAGGACCTGGCGGCCGTTGACGATCTGACGCGTCTTCTCAATCGACGGTTTGGATTGAGGAGACTGGGAGAGGAGTTCTCGCGTTCCGTGAGGCACGGAGTGCCCTTGAGCGTGATCATGTTGGACATAGACGATTTCAAGGGTCTCAATGACACGTTCGGCCACGACGCGGGCGACGCCGCTCTTATAGAAGTGGCATCCGTTCTCGAGAAGAGCGTGCGGGCCGGTGATGTCGTGTGCCGGTACGGCGGAGACGAACTCCTGATCGTGGCTCCAGGCATGGGCCTCAATGATGCGACCAAATCGGCCGAGCGCTTGAGGAGACAGATCGAATCATCGTGCGTCGAGTGGGGCGGAAAGACACTCTCGATCACGATCAGCCTCGGTGTGGCTTCCTGGCCGGTCGCTCACGCGTCGACGCCGGAGGAGATTGTCGCATGCGCCGATGGTGCGATGTACTATGCGAAGGAGCACGGGCGAAACCAGGTAGCGCTGAACGACGGCGATAGAGTAATGCCGGCGTCGAGCTTGCAGCAGGCCCTCAACACGCATCCGACGTCGTGCAGCTATCCGCAGCCGGATGCCACAGAGACACCTGACGATCAGGAAGTACCAGTGGGCGAAAGAACAGTGTCGACGGACGAGGCGGTCTAGTCGAGGCTGTTGGCGGCTCCGACTCCGGAGCACAGTGGATGCGCGCAATGAGAAGGGCCGGCCATGCGGGCCCTTCTTGTCGTGTGTGCTTTGCGATGGCAGTCAGCGGCCGGTAGTCGAGTTCAACGGGGGATTCATCTCGGATCTGGCAACGGGGCAACACCTTGTCACCAACGCGATGGATTCGATGGCTGTGACGCGTGCATATGAACTCATCCGAGCGGCCACCTGCCACCCCTTCGTGTCCTCATTCGACGGAGCATCTGATCGGCTTCACTACAAAGGCGCCACCAACCCAGGCATGCAATGGTACATAGATGACCGGTGCGCGAGCAGAGATCACAGACTCAACAGAACAGAGGACCTCTCAGCCAGACTGTGTGAACAGGTGGTGTGCTTGACTGTGATCGAGCGACCCGCGGTCGTAGACGAGTTCTTCGAAACACTGGCGACGGAGTTCGCAGGTGTGTTGTCAGTGCGCCGATTCGGGAACGAGTACTTCAGCGGGTGGGACTAGCTCACCGTTCACGACTCTCGGGCAACAAAAGATCAGGCGCTCGCCGAGCTGCTCAAAGCTGGTGGTCTGGGTGGAGCAGAGGTCGTGGCCTTCGGCGACAGCGACAACGACGTTCCACTGTTCCAATTCGCCGATAGAGGCATTGCCGTTGCGAACGCATCGGCTGATCTGAAGTCGCTTGCACACGAGGTGATCGGACCCTGCCGGGATGACAGCGTCATCAGGTTTCTGGAGCGAGAGTGGACGGTGAGTTCGAGGTGATATCTGACAGAGCGTCCCAGACGTGGCAGATCAAGGGCATCGAGACGAGCTTGCACATACCGTCGGTTCCACACGGGAGAGACCATGAGCGCTGAGTACAACAAGGAGATCATCCGCCGCTGGATTGAAGAGGGATGGAACTGCGGCAACCTCGACATTGCAGACGAGTTGTACTCGGTGGACTTCGCCGCAGAACCTATGATGGAGGGAGAGGCACAGCTGCGCGGCATAGAAGCAATCAAGGAACAGGTTCGCGAAATGCGCGCTGCCTTCCCCGACCTTCACTTCACGGTCGAGCATCTGATAGCAGAAGGTGACACTGTCGTGGGCGCGTTTCACATCAAAGGGACCCATCAAGGCCAGTTGTGGGGGATGCCGCCTACAGGCAAGCGTGTCAGTTTCAGAGCAATCGACATCTGGCGCTTCCGCGGCGGCAAGATAGCGGAACGCCCACTGGCGGTCGCAGACTTCCTGCGAGCCCTACAGCAGGTCGGAGTTGTACCTCGGCTCAGGTAGCCGGTGCATTGCACGCCCGATTATGGAGCCGCCTAAGCGGCCCGCTTGTCACGGCGTCTCTCGCCCAGAAGGACGATGTTCCGGAGATCCTCGGGGCCGCGGGCGGCCTTCCAGCGCTTGTCGAAATCGGAGTGCTGCGTGATCTGGGCGACGTGCATGAGCGCGCGCAGGTGGTAGTTCCTCTCATCCCGAGAGCCGATCAGCACGAACACAGCGTGTACGGGCGGCACGTCGTCAGAGAAGACGATGCCCTGTCGGGAGCGGGCGAGGAGTATGCTGAACACGCCTTCTCCCTCAACCACAATGTGAGGAATGGCCAGCCCCGGTCGAAGGGCCGTGGTCGATTCTGCCTCTCGCTTCCTGAGAAGGTCCAGTACTTCAGAAGCCCCCATCCCGAGTTCGTGGCCGAGAACCTTCGAAATCCGCCCGAAGAATGCTTCAACGGGTTCCCCGTGATCCATGTCCACGACCGTGCAGACCTTGACGAGTCCGTCGAAGCGGTCCTCCTCGATCTCATCACGTTCCTTGAGGATTCCCCTGAGCTCCGCATCGAGCGAAGATGTGGCGAGTTCGCGAGACGTGATTCTCCGCACGACCTGGATCAGAGCCGAGTCCCGCCTCCCGTGGATGCCGACATAGGCGACGTACCAGAGGATGCTCCCCATGAAGAAGATGGCCGTGATGGTGAGGGGCAGAGTTCCCATTTTAAAAACGAGGAAGCCGTACACGACGATGGCGATGATCTGTATCCAGGGATAGAGAGGGGAGCGGAAGGACGGCCGGTACCCCTGCATCTTGCTCTCCCGCATCACGATGACGGCCACGTTCACGAACAGGAAGAGAAGGAGCATCATGGTCGATGCCGTCTTGACGAGCGTTTCCAGATCGAGAAGGACTATCAGGGCCACCATGAAGGTGCCGGTTACGAGAATGGCCACATGAGGTGTGCCGTGACGTGAGTTCACCCGTCCGAGCACGCTTGGCAGAAGGCCGTCACGGCTCATGGCCATGGGGGTCCTTGATGCCGACAGGATGCCGGCATTGCCCGTCGTCGTGAAGGCGATGAGGGCCGCGATGGTCATAATGATGAGTCCGATGGGTCCGGAGAAGGCACCGGCCGCCAGAGAGATCGGAGTCCGCGAGCCGCTGAGTAAGCTCGCTGGGAGTGTGCCTACGGTCGTGAAGACGGCCAGGACATAGACAATGGTCACAACGGTGAAGGCAAGGACCATGGCGAGCGGGATGTTGCGCCCCGGATTCTTGACCTCTTCGGCTACTCCGGCGATCTTGGTGAGGCCACCGAATGACACGAAGACGAGTCCGGCTGTGGCAAAGAGCGAAGTGGGACCGTGTGGCATAAACGGTGCGTAGTGCTCAACATTCACGGACGGAAGGCCACGGACGATGAAGTACCCCACCGCGGCGAGGAGTCCGATTACAAGGACCGACTGGAAGCGCCCCGCGTGGCGTGCCCCCATGAGATTGATGACCACGAAAACCAGGCAGAGAGCAGACGCGATGGCCTTGATCTGCCATATGCTGATATCGGGGAAGAGCAGGACTGCGAAGGAGCCCATGCCGACGAGGGCGAATGCCGACTTGAGTGTCAGCGACAGCCACGAAGCCATCCCGCCGATTGTGCCGAACGCGCCACCAAGGCTCCGCTCAATAAAGAAGTAGGTTCCCCCGGCCTTCGGCATCGCTGTCGAGAGCTCGGCCTTGCTCAGGAGCGCCGGGATGACAAGGATGCCCGCGAGGAGAAATGCGAGAACAACCGCCGGACCGGCCGCGGCGTATGCGATTCCGGGCAACACGAAGAGCCCGGAGCTTATCATCGCACCTGACGCTATGCAGAAGGTGTCCAGGAGCGTCAACTCTCGCTTCAACCTGATCCCAGGCAATCGATTCTCCCTCGTATGCGGGGCCGGGGAGAGCCCCCGGCCCCATATCTGGCGGATAACAGGCCCCTCATCGAGGCCCAAACCGATGAACCGATCAAGCCGCGCTCTCGAAGATGCTCACCGGGATCCCATCAGGATCCGTGAACAGGGTCCACCAGCCGACCGTTGGGATCTCCATCTTCGGAACCAGCATACACCCGCCGGCGTCCGCGACCTTCTTCATTGTCTCATCGATGCTCTCGACGAGATAGTACACAGAGAGAGCGAATCCCGGGGCCTCGTCCGGCTTCTTCATCATGCCGCCGCCCGGCTCTTTGCCCGTGTCGATCATTGTATATCCCGGCATGCCCGACTCGGTGAACTTCCAGTCGAAGATCTTACCGTAGAACGCCTCTGCCTTGTCAACATCGCTGACCATAAGCTCAAAATGACAGAGTTCGTTCGACATAGAGCGTGCCTCCAATTCACTCGGTTACCCGTGGCTCATCGCCCGTTCCAGCAGTCCCGTGGAGCCCGATCCAGGCACTAAGCCAGCTGAATCCGGCGCCCCAACCCACTGTCTATGAATCCGCCGTCGAAGACCTCTGAGAAAATCTGCATGCTGGCTTCTCCCGTGCAGTGCGACGGTGCAAGCTGTTTGACACCCAGCTCCTTGAGCTGTCTCGTGAGTGCGAGGATCTTCCTTCTGCTGCTCTGATCGAGATGCATGCCTCCGATGACGAGCTTAACCGGAAGATCAAACTGACGCCCTGCGGCATCAACCAGCTTACCCAGACCGGGGTGGGCGCATCCCGTGATGAGCGTTGCGGCGCCGTCACCGGCAAGCACCAGTCCCTGCTCCGGGGGATTCTTCCCCACGATGCCCGTCGTGGCGATGCCGGGGACGATCTCTCCTCCAGAACCGAGGACGGTCGGGATGGCGCCGGCTTCATCGATTGCCACAACGGTTCCTATCGACACGTCCTCAGGGAGAAAGACCTCAACCCTGTGGTTGGCGCGAAGGAATGCAAAGAGCCCTCCCGTGTGATCGTCGTGCGTGTGTGATATGAACACGGCGTCGATCTCAGAGGGGGACACATTCAGAGTGAGCATGTTAGAGAGTAGCGTGTCACCCACGGAGCCGGTGTCGAAGAGTACCGTCTTCGAGTATCCGTGGATAATCGCAGCGAAGCCCCATCCGGACTTGAAGCCACGAGCGAATACGACGTTGTCGAATACAACCTGCGCGTATCTCAAGAACACACACCCCTCTAGAAAGGCCAGGGCGTGTCCAAACGTGCGCCCTCGCCGTGGAAGCGGGGGTCTCTCAGAGGGAGATTCGGAGATCGTGGTCCGATCGCTATTCTACTGTTGCATGGCGCTGAGTGCAAGCAGGAGTGGGAATACAAAACCGCGACCCCCTGGACAGGGGCCGCGGTCGTGTAGCGCCGATTCTATGGGGGCGCGGTCTTGTGGTGGTGGTTCAGTCCGGTTCGCCCCCGAGCGACATGAAGAGGAAGGAGTAGTAGTCCGCGTACTGCTCCTGCATTCTGCTCATTCTCGCTGCCAGGCCGTGTCCCGCATTGCGCTCGAGCCTCAGGAGGATCGGTCGGTCCGGCGAGGCAAGAGCCTGCAGCTTTGCGGTCATCTTCATGGCGTGAGACGGATGAACCCGCATATCGGATTCCCCGGCAGTGAAGAAGACGGCCGGGTAGGCGGCCGCGTCGTCAACGTGATGATACGGCGAGTACTTGTAGATGTAGTTGAACTCGTCAGGATTGTCCGGATCTCCGTACTCGGAGGTCCAGATACGGGCCCCGTAGAACGTGTGGTAGCGGACCATATCAAGAAGCGGGACGTCGCAGATAGCGGCGGTTGCCAGTTCCGGCCGCTGAGTAATGAAGGCCCCGATGAGAAGGCCGCCGTTACTCCCACCCCACACAGCGAGATGGTCGCTGTTGGCGTAGCCCTCGCTCGCCAACCATTCGGCCGCGGCTATGAAGTCGTCGAATGTGTTCTGCTTCCTGTCGAGCATCCCGTCCCGGTGCCAGTCCTCGCCATATTCACTGCCGCCCCTGAGATTGGGAGAGGCGTAGACCCCTCCACGCTCAAGCCAGAGGAACCGGTTTCTCGTGAACCCCGGTGTTCTTGGAACCGAGAACCCACCGTAGGCACTCAAGAGAGTGGGGTTGGTTCCATCAAGCGTGAGATCTTTCCTGTGGATCAGGAACATGGAGACCCGCGTACCGTCAATCGATTCGTACCACACCTGCTTCGCGATGTACGGCGTCACGTCTATGGGAGCGTCGACAGTCATCACCTCCGACACGACTCCTGTCGAGACCGTGTAGCGGAAGACGGTCGGAGGAATGAGGAACGATGTGACATTGAAGTAGACGTCATCCTCGGTGTAGTCGGCGGTCCAATCGGCCACAGATGAGAGATCGGGAAGTGGTACGTCAGAGACGTAGTCACCGTCCATGGAGAAGACACGCAGTCTCGACTGCGCGTTCTCCATGTAGAGAACCATCAGCACATCGCCTGCATCTGAGAAGCTCTGGATGGCGTGTTCAGACTCCGGAACGACCGGGGTCCAGTCGGCGGTGTGGGGATCATCGAGATCGACACGCACAATCCTGCCGTTCGGGGCGTCCAGTGTGGTCAGCACATAGAAGTCAGAGCCGATGACGAACCCGTACGATTGAGCATCAAGCCCCTCTACAACAGGGACGAAGTCGCCTCCGAGATCCAGGTTCTTCACGTATATGTCGTTTCGCCCCCCTCCCATATAGACGTAGATAAGAAGAAACCGACCGTCGCGCGATAGTGAGAGCGATGGCCACGCTGTCATGTCCTTCTCGTAACCGAAGATCTTGGGGTCAAGTGAGGGATCATCACCGAGTGTGTGGTGGTAGATGGTTCTGTGGTAGAAGAGCTCGTCGTCAGGTACCTCGCCGGCCAGGGGGAAGCGGGTGTAGTAGAAACCGAGACCATCAGGTTCCCACCCAATGCTCGCCGAGCGCGTCCCTGATATCTCATCCGCGAGGTGCTCCATCGTGTCCGTGTTGAGAATCCGGAGTGTGCTCAATTCGCTTCCGCCGACGGATGTTCCGTAGGCGAGAAGCCGTCCGTCGATCGACGGGCGCCACCAGTCGAGGTGAACGGGGATCTCATCCCCCAGAAGGTCGGGGTCGATGAGGACGCGAGGGTCCGCATCGGGGCTGTCACGGATATAGAGCACCATCTGTTCGTTCTCGGGGTCTCGCCTGGTGAAGAAGAGCCGGCCAGTTCTCAGCCACAGCTGTCCTATCGCTGGGATCTCGAACAGCTCTCCCAGGCGCTCGTACATTTCATCGTGGCCGGGAACCTGAGAGAGGAGGATGTCCGTGCGGGCATTCTGAGCATCGACCCAGCTCTGGACTTCCTCTGACTCGAGGTCCTCCAGCCACCGGTAGGGGTCGTGAATCCTGATGCCATGAACGGTGTCAGTGATATCCACCGAGCGAGTTACAGGTAGTATCGGAAGCGTCGAAAGCGAAGGCGGAGCTGGGAGTTCGGAGGATGAGGGCGGCAGGGGTGCGTCGGAAGCCTGTGCTCCGGCCAGAGGGCCAAGGACAGCGAGCGCTGCAATGGCCAGCGCTGCCATGGCGGCTACCGAGGTGAATCGACCAGAGGTTCTTCTCCTCATGAGTTGTGTCCTTCCGATGATGCTATCTGATGAAAAGGAGGCCTATTCTATAGACACCGAAGCTCACAAACCAGGCGAGCGCGAGCTGGTAGAGTATGGAGAACCACATCCACAGCGCACCGATCTCGCGTCGGGTGGCCATCACGGCCACGACACACGGCGTGTAGATAAGAACGAAGAGCATGAAGCCGAACGCGGCGAGAGGAGTTATGCCGCTCTCCGGGGCGCTGATCGCCGTCGCGAGGGAGTCGTCCGATTCAGTGCCGACCTGGTAGAGCACGCCCATGGTTGATACGACAACCTCCTTCGCCACGAAGCCCGTGATAAGGCTCACTCCCATCTCCCACGTGAACCCGAGCGGTCGTATCATGGGCTCGATGGCCTTCCCGGTTCTCCCTATGTATGAGTTCTCAACCTCCTCGGCCGCGCGCATCGCCGCGAGTGTTTCGATCTGCTCGATCGATTCAGAACCACCAAGGGCAAGAAGTGTCTCCACTTCCGCATCATAGTCCCGCGAGAAATCCGTGGTCTTTGGGAAGGCGCCGAGGAACCAGAGGATTACAGAGGCAACAAGGATGATGCCGCCCATCTTCTGGAGGTAGATCCTCGCACGCTCCCACATGTGGATGAGGAGCCCCTTACCGGTCGGCACGCGATACGGTGGGAGTTCCATCACAAACGGGGCCACCTCGCTCCGGAAGAGCGTACGTGAGAAGAGGCGGCCGATGAGAAGAGAGAGAACAACCCCGACCGCGTACATGAGAAAGACGACACTCCCGGCGGATTCAGCGAAGAACGCTCCCGCGATGAGGATGTAGACGGGGAGCTTGGCGCTGCAGGACATGAGCGGCACAAGGAGCACAGTGAGAATACGGTCCTTCTTCGACTCGAGAGTGCGCGTGGCCATTATGGCCGGCACTGAGCACCCGAACCCCATCAGGAGTGGGATGAACGACTTCCCATGGAGGCCGAGTGCATGCATCAGCCTGTCCATCAGGAATGCCGCCCGCGCCATATACCCGGTGTCCTCGAGAACCGCGATGCCAAGGAACAGGATCATGATGTTTGGGAGAAAGACAATGACAGAACCGACGCCTCCAATTATGCCATCCACAATGAGGTCGGTCAGAAGAGATGGAGGCAGAATGCTCGTAGCCGTGCCCGACAGCCATCCCACGAACGACTCGATCCAACCCATCGGGTACGCGCCTAGCGAAAACGTCGCCTGGAACAAGAGCCACATGAAGAGTAGAAAAATCGGGTAGCCGAGAAACCTGTTTGTGAAAACGTCGTCTATTCGTCTCGATAGCTCCATGCGGTCGATCGGAGCCTCGAACTCAGTGAGCGCCTCCTTGAGCGCGCCCTGAATGTACCCGTAGCGTCCCTCAGAGATGACCTTCTCGGGATCGGAGCCTGTGGCCGTTCGTATGTGTTTCCCGGCCTTCGTCACCGCCTTCCGGATCTGACGCGTTGCCTCTGAGTCCTCTTTGAGTCTCCCAAGGACCTTCAGGTCACCCTCCAGGAACTTGATCGCCATCCAGCGCGCTGGGTAGTTGCCCGTGACATCCGGGTTGGCCTCCAGGAGGTCAGTCAGCTTGACGAGAATATCATCGACGTGCGAGCCGTATGAGACCGGGACGTGCCGGTGGTGTTCCTCCCGGTTCTCATAAAGCGCGATCGCGGCATCCACGAGTTCTTCGACGCCGCTACCGCGATGTCCGACCGTAGTCACAATTGGAGCGCCCGTGAGCGTATGAAGTTTCTCGATATCGAGTTCTGTTCCAGTGCTCTCAAACTCATCCCACATGTTGAGGTCGAGAACGAGATCAACACCGAGTTCCATGAGCTGCACGGTGAGATAGAGGTTGCGCGCTAGATTGCCAGAGTCAATGACGTGTATGACGACGTCGGGATGCTCGTTGATGATGAATGAGCGGGCGGCCCGCTCCTCGACGGAGTAGGCCGTGAGGCTGTAGGTTCCCGGAAGATCCACGAGCTCGATCGAGTACCCGTTTCGCTCGAAGTGGCCCGTTTTCTTCTCGACAGTGACACCGGGGTAGTTGCCTACCCTCTGGCGGGCGCCGGTCATGGCGTTGAAGATGGTGGTCTTACCGCAGTT
Organism: uncultured bacterium; assembly: GCA_964521425.1. Lineage (GTDB taxonomy): Bacteria > Joyebacterota > Joyebacteria > Joyebacterales > Joyebacteraceae > Joyebacterum. Next base: position 13,625 of record CAZFRO010000021.1, on the reverse strand, counting down.
GGGATTGCCGGCGAGGGCTATTCGGAGAGCTTTGCGATCAGTCATCGCGCTTCACTTCGCCTCGCCTGCGGAAGCGGTTCCAGAACCCGGAACTGGAAGGACCCTGTCCGGATCCCGACGGAGTGGAGCGACGCCCCGCCTGATCACGGTCGCGGCGACGTCCGGAGCCGTCTCTGCGGCGAGGCCCCTGGCCGTCCCGGTCACATGAAGGTCCCGAACCGTCACGCCGCCGGCGTCGCCTACGGGCTGACTTGTGCCGGCACTCGGGGGTCTCATGTGGATGGACGAGAATCTGCTCTGCCTCCGTCCTCCGAAGCGTGATGTGAATGCCGCCGATGCAGTACTCGATAGGATCGTCAAGTGGGGCACGCTTCACAACACGAACAAAGGTCCCGTTCACAAACCCCATATCAAGAAGCCTGCGGCGGAACGCTCCCTTGCGGCGGACATCCACAACAAGCGCCCCGTCACCGGGGGAGAGGTTGCTGAGAGATATTGGTCTACTCAGACTCATCACAATCCTCTCTTTTCTCGGTTGGATCGTCGGTGGCAGAATCACACGACGATGCATGCATACAACCCGCGCAAGGGGCTCCTCCGTGAGCCCCGTCGTTTGCGCCGTCGAGTGGCCGGGTCGATATCCACACACGGTGCGCGAGCCACGTAACGGCTCCGACAAGGATGATTCCTAGCGCGAGTGCCTGCATGATCCCCTACCGCTCCTTCTCCATGAATCTCGTGAGTCTGGCAACAGTGTCCGCACTGAGATCGTGCTCCAGCCTGCATGCTTCTGTGTCCGCTCTCTCACGTTCAACGCCAAGCACATCGTGAAGGAAATGGAAGAGCAGCGTGTGCGTCCTGTAGATCTCCGCAGCCCGGAGTCGTCCCTGCTCGGTGAGAACGACCTTGCCGTAATGCTCCTGGCGAACAAGACCCTTCCTCTTCAGCCTGTCGACGCCGGAGCGTGCCGTCGGAATCGTGACACTCCTCTCAGCGGCAACCTGCGAGACTCCGACTGTGTCGTGCCTCAGAGAGAGAAGGTATATCGTCTCAAGATAGTCTGTCGCCTTGACGGAGAGCATGTGTCCTCACAGAAAGTAAGCCTACTCATACTTTAGCAGTTTGCGTGCCTGCTGTCAAATCGAATCGCACCGTCATGCGACAGACGGGATTCTCGGGAGAGGGGAAATATCTTGTAAGTGGTGGTATAGTGGGTGATTAACTCGGGCACGCTTCCCTGAGAAGAGCCTCGATTCTCGCGACGTCCTCGTGGCTTCCGATAACGAGCGGAGTCTGATGCTATCTGTACATCGCCTTGATCGCTCCCCAGGATGTCCTCCGGATGGGGGATTCCACACAACCCTGCGGGTACGCACCAATGGTATCCACCCAGGGGTTACCGCCTGGCAGACAGGGGGAGTCCGACGCCAACGTCAGATCGTCTATCGTGACGTCACAGAAGAGCGGATCGGCAATGAAGTACTCGATTGTCAGGGTGCCCGGCAGCGTGTTGCCGGGGGCGTTGCCGTAGGAACAGCACTTCTGGATGTCCACGGAACTCCCGCCGTCGACGTAGATGACTGAGTCGTCGCACTCGGCCGTGAAGGCGAAGATGCAGTTCCACGTGTTCGGGTATGAGCCCGTGTTAACGTGAAGCGTGCCGCCTTCCTCCGACCCACTGTTCGAGACGAACGTGCAACTCATGAAGACGGGCGTGGAACCGTTGGTGATGTGCGCGGCGCCACCCCAGACGTCTCCGATGTTCCTGATGAATGTGCAGTTGAGAAACCAGGGTGCAGACTGTGAGCACGTCACTGCTCCGCCTGCCAGCTCCGTGACGTTGTCAGAGAAGATGCAGCGCCACCATCCTCGCCGGCGGAGTTGTCCGTGAATGTCGAGTCGAAGAACTTGGGTCGTGACGTGAAGTCGCAGAAGATGACCCCACCCCGCGACGCCTGGTTCTCATTGAATGTGCAGTTTCGAAATACAGGTGACGCGTCGACACAAGATACTGCACCACCATCCTGTCCGGAGCACGTGTTGTTGCTGAAGACGCAATTGAGGAAACGGGGACTCGTGCTGACACACTGGATTCCCGCGCCGTCGCTGCCGGATATGACCATTCTCCCGTTGGTTATGGTGAATTCCTCGACGACACACGTCGTGTCCTGCGAGCCGGTACTGAAGTCGATGATGCGGTGATTATTCTCGGTCTCGCCATCGATGATCGTGGCTGCTGCCCCCGACTCGCTTCTGAGCACAAGGTTCTTCGTGCCGAAGGTGAGGTCGCGGTTGCCGTCGCCGGTGTACGTGCCGGCGATGACGAGAACGGTGTCACCCCCGGCCGCCGCGTCGAGGCCTTCCTGAATGGTGTCGTAGTCACCGCCGCCCGCGTCATCGACCGTGATGACCGCGGCAACCGGCGGAACTGCGGCGAGCATCAGGAGTGCAGGCAAAGCCAGCAGGAATCTGTTCATGTCTATCTCCTCCTCGCGGTGACACCGAGCCAGGGGTTGCCGAGTGCGTCCGGACTATGTGTGTGGGCCGTGCCTGTCTCACGGGCGCGGCCGGAGGATCAGAACCCCCGCGCCTCACGGAGCATTCCGTCAATCTCGTGCGCGCGCTCCTGCTGGGCTATCCAGTACTCGGGTGCGCGCTGAGCGTCGAGTTCCTCGACAGATTTACCCTGCTGCTCAACCCACGTGTAGTACTTCAGATTGAACCAGCTCTGCTTCACATGCTGCGTCGCCTCGCTGATCCAGTCGAGCTTGGCGCCGTGGAAGATGGATCCCATGCGAACAGCGGCTTCCATCTCATCCATGGTCCCGTAGGTGTAATCGAGCTGCTTCATGACCGAGTGGTACCGGTCCATCGTGTCGGTCGCGATCGTGAAGACCGACTCGTGGTCGCGGAGGCCATAGAACTTCGCGGTCTTGATGGCGGCGAGCACGTTACAGACACCGGAGATGCCCATGATCTCGCTCAGCTCGCGGATGCTCTCTTCGGGCACGTTGTAGCGGTCGGCCAGCACCTTCCAGCCGGGCTCCTCAGTGAGGAGCTGAAGACCCTTCTTGGACTCGATGTCATCGATGCACATGATTGCGTCCATGTTGAGGACGTTGTGAATCCAGGTGACGTGCTTGTCGCCTATACCCTGGATGTCATGTCCACCGTAGCCGTTCCAGTACATGGTGGGGCACTGGATCGGCTCGACGCCGACCATCCGTGACTCGTGATACTCGTGCTTGATGCGTTCGGACGCGGCGATGGTGCCTGCCGAGCCCATGGCGGAGACGAACGCTGCGATGCGGCCGTTACCGATGTTCTTGGCGTTCAGTTCCTGCGCCACCTCGATACACGAGTTTCCGGTGCAGTGGTAGTGGAAGCGGTAGTTACCGAACTCCTCGAACTGGTTCATGATGCGGTTCTTCGGGTCCTTGCGGAGTTCGTTGGCGCGGTCGTAGATCTCCTTGACGTTGCTCTCGCAGCCCGGAGTCTTCTCGTGGCGCGCGCCGAACTTCTCGATCTGCTCGAACCGTTCCCGACTCATAAGCTCCGGCAGGAGCACGAGCGAGTCGAAACCCATCCGTGGCCCAACGTACGCGCCCCCGATGCCGTAGTTGCCGGTCGACGGCCAGACGAGCGTGTGCTCGCCGGGTGTGATGTCCCCCGTGAGCTGGTGCTCCATGCAGACCGAGTAGGTCGCGCCGACCTTGTGGCTCCGCGTCGGGAAATCCTTGCTGTAAAGGACGACGATGTTGGCGTCGACCTGCGTTAGCTCCTTCGGGAGTACCACGTGGTAGATCCCACCCTCCGGGTTCCGCCACGTGATGTTGTAGAGGTTCCAGGGGCTTAAGGGATCGTCCTTCGCCGCCTTCAAGGCCTTCGCGCGAATCTCGGGATCGATGCGGTCCGGATGGAGCATCTCCTCAAAGGTCGGTCCGTAAACAAGCTGCTTCCCACTCATACAGTTCTCCTCACCGCCCCTGTTCCCATCCGTAGAGGCTAAATGTCCACGATGTCTACATGTATCTCCAGTATGTCACCATCTTCAACGACGTGCTCCACGTCCACTACCTGGCCGTCGAACTTGCCGGAACCCCACACGCGCGCCGACTTCAGGTGGTCGCTGAACTCGCGGTGGATCTTGCCGGCCACGTCCATGACCGTGCTTCCCCGAGGTACGATGAACGGCTTCTTCATGTCCGCGGTCTTGCCCGGGATCTTGCTGTAGATTCGCACGACGTCCAGGAGTTTGTAGAGCGCCTTCTTCATCTCGGGAAGGCCCTTACCCATCTCCGCACACGTCGGGATGATCACGAACTCGTCACCTAGCACTTCTCGAAGGAACTCAAGGTTGTCGTTCGCATTTGGACTGTCGAGTTTGTTGGCGACGACGATCGTTGGCTTGACGTTTCTCGGTGGCTCATCCTCGCCCGGATCGTGGGACGCGGACAGCCGGATTCCCTTCTCGAGGAGTGCTCCTCGCACGAACTGAAACATGTCGATGCAGTCGTCCCTGGAGAGATCGACAACAAAGATCGCGGCGTCGGCGTTTCGGACGACCTCCGGGACCCATGTGTCCGTGTGGTCGGGCGAGATGGGGGGGATATCCACGAGCTGGATGAAGACATCCTCGTGCTGCATCATGGCCGGGAGCGGGGCTCTCGTCGTGAACGGGTAGTTCGCGACCTCGGGCGAGGCGTTCGTCGTCGCCGCGACGATCTGAGACTTCCCAACGTTCGGACTTCCGATGAGGACGACCTGAGGGTTCTCCTCCTTCGGAACGTGATAGGAGGGACCACCGGATCGTCCCTTCTTCCGGTCCTGCTGCAGCTCTTGGCGGAGCTTGGACAGCTGCTTCCTATGGTACGCGCGGATATGGTCGGTGCCCTTGTGCTTCGGGCAGAGGGCCATCATCTCCTGGAGGGTCGCGATCTTGTCCGCGGTCGACACGGCCTGGCGGAAACGCTGTTCCGCTTTCTTGTATGGAGGTGGCAGATTCGCCGGCATATACAGCTCCCATGGTCATCGTTGCTTGACCCTATATGATACCGCCCGGGAGGGCAGTCGGCAAGGTGTACGGAGTCGTCGTTCTTGCTGAACATCTCTCATCATCTCCCCGGAATCGCTCGCGCCCAGGACGTGGAAACGCTATCGTATGAGCATTCCAGCTGACGCTGGACGCTGCTCAAGAGTCCGAGCTGACTCGATGACCGCAGCACTGCTCCGAGGAGGTTTCCTGTGGACCGCCGCGACTATCCCATCCTCGAGTTCGACCCGACGCTGCCGGCCTTGATCGAGCCGTCGGAGCACATAAAGGCGCGCGACGTGCCTGAGCACTGCGTCCCTTGCTTCTTCCGCGAGGTCATCGACGAACTCGTTGAGAGTGGGCGCGCTCAGGAGGTCGCCTGCATGGGCTCCGAGATGGGACGCCATCCCGTCTACGAACTTGACGTGGAGGGGAAGCGGCTGGCCGTCTTCCTCCCGGGCATCACGTCCGCCTTCGCGGGGGCGATGCTCGAGGAGGTGATCGCGTTCGGGTGCAGGAAGTTCATCGCGTGCGGAAGCGCCGGCGTGCTGGGTCCGGAGATCACCTTTGGCCACGTCGTCATCCCGGAATCGGCGGTCCGCGATGACGGCCTCTCCTATCACTATGCGCCCCCATCCCGGGAGGTGGTGGCGCACCCGGACGGCGTCGCGGCCATCAAGGCCACGTGCGACAAACACAACATCCCATTCCTCACCGGCAAGACGTGGACAACCGACGCCTTCTACCGCGAGACGCCGAAGAGGGTCGCACTACGAAGATCAGAGGGTTGCCTCACGGTCGAGATGGAAGCGGCCGGCTTCTTTGCGGTGGCGGAATTCCGCGGGGTGGTCTTCGCGCAGGCTCTCTATGGCGCGGACGATGTCAGTGGCGCCGAGTGGGACGTTCGGGGGTGGCATTCGGGGGAATCGATCCGGGCAAAGCTCTTCTGGCTCGCTGCCGAGGCCTGCCTCTCTCTTTGAATAGACCGGTTGAACGAACTGGAGGAACTCCATGAAGAACACGACCATCCTGATTCTCGTTATCCTCGTGCTGCTCATCGGGGGCGCACTTCAGTTCAGGCACTACTATCCTCTGATGCCGGATCAAATGGCGGTACATTTCGGGGCGAACATGCAGGCGGACGGGTGGAGTGCGAAAGGCTCGTTCTTCACGACCTATCCCCTCGTCGCGATCGGCATGCTCATCATCGTACTGGCGCTCGTCTTCATGCAGAAGAAGATCCCAACGTCGGCCATCAACATACCGCACCGCGGCCACTGGTTCGCAGAGGGGCGCCGGGAGGCGACGTGGGAGATGGTGTCGGTCTATGCGCTGGGGATGGGTGCTTTGGCGCTCGCATTCCTGCTCGCGATGGCGGAGGTGATATTCCGCGCCAATCTTACAGACGCCGCCGTTCCATCGATCGGCGCCCCCTTCTTCTGGGCGCTCGGCATATTCCTTGGCATCGTAGCCGTCGCTACGATCGGGTTCTACCGTCACTTCTCGAACGTTCCACAGGACCCTCAGGCCCCGCCGGAATCGGCGTAGGTTCGATGGAGACTCCTCAGGCCCCACGAGAATCCGGGTAGGCCTGGAAGCTATGCGGCTCTTGGGGAGGTCTATGGGCGTACGTGGGTCCTAGCGATACATGGCCTTGATCTGGCCCCACGAGGTGGGCTTGACGGGGCTTGCCGCTACAGCTGAGGTGCAAGCCTCGTCGATGGCGTCTCTGGGGAAGGCGCCGGCCTCGGCGATCACTGCGACGAGCGCATCCTCCACATCCATCTCGGTTACTGGGGGAGCGGCGAGGAGTGCATCTGCCGTCCCGGTTGCCGGACACTCGGGCGGGATGACATTCCCCGCCATATGAACGGGTCCCGCAGACGCATCGATAACGATGGCGTCCGACAGGTCACTCCACGATTCCGCCACGTAGTAGTTCTTCACGATGTTCGCGCTTCCTGAGTTCCTGACTCTCGTGCCGTAGTTGCCGGCCCATCCATGGATCACGTTGTTGACCATGTCGACGAATGTCGAGCGGTCGATCTGTGGGTTGCGCTCGTCTCCGCACGTGTAGAGGTTGTGGTGAAGTGAGATGTTGTAGCACCCCTGGGGGATGAGCGAGTTCTTGACCGTGTTGGCGAGGATGCACCACTGCAGCGTGACGTCGTGAGCGTCGTAGCAGATGTCGACATTGCCGTCGCCCGCACCACTGAACGAGCAGTGGTCGATCACGATGTTATGGGCGTCGCTCCATATGCGAAGGTTGTCGCCGGTGTTAGTGTCAGGCGCGTCGCGAACGCGCAAGTGGCGCACGATGATGTCGTTGGCGTACTTGATATCGAGAAGCGCCCCTGTGACGCCGGAGTGTGCAGCGGTTATCGTGATTCCCGGATCGGGGGCGGTCGAGCCGTCGATCGTAATGTGGTCTCCGGAGATCCTGAGAGTGCTCTCGAACTCGATCGTGCCCGCGACCGAGAACGAGACGTCGCGGTTCGATACGGACACGGCGTCACGCAGTGTCCCAGGCCCGGAGTCGCCGAGAGAAGTGACTTCGTACGGTGCGCCGCCCGAGCCCCCCGGCGTGTCGGCGCCGAATCCCTCGAGCGGACGATCGTACCTGGCCCCGGCAACACTCACCGCCACACAGATGAGGGCCGAGGTGGCAAGCACCGCAAAGGTGAACATGGTCGTGCGAGTTGGACTCCTCATCGCCTCTCCTTGACTGCTTGACAACATAGCGATATATGTTCAGGACTGCAAGAAGCGTTCCCTGGACTTGGCATGCAGTCCCGTATCAACCCCATGCCGCTTCAGTCATCGCTCGACTTGACCGCCACATGTATGGGTCCTATAGTTGAGCCCACATGCTGACCGGACGCTCAGGCGCGCAGGGTCAGCGACTTGACTAAGACCCACCTTGGGAGGGGAGTTCTGAGTACGGAGCCTGCGACACCTAGGAACACCGGCAGCGGAGGGGCCTCCGCCGGAGCGGAGACCACCGGAGCAAAGGTCACAGGGTCAGAAGCCACCGGTGCAGACGCCACCGGTGCGGACGCCCCACGTGTCGAGCGTTCGAAGATCCAGAACGCAGGCCTGATCTTCGTGCTGGGTAGCGTCGCCATTATCGCCGTGACTCTGGCGATGACGACGGGGGAGGAGACCTGGCGGGGAGTGGCGCGTTTCGGGGGATGGGCGCTGGGGCTCCTTATTGTCCTCGAATTCTTGAGAATGTCTCTCGAGGGACTCGGGCTTCTCGTTCTTGTCAACGGTACTCAGGACAAGAAGATCACCCTCATCGAGGCGCTCGAACTCACACTCGAGGGCTACTTCATCGGCCAGTTGATTCCCGTCAGCGCGGCCGGTGTTCCGTATCAGGCGTTTCTTCTCACGAGAAAGGGAGTGAGAGCCGGGTGGGCGACCGCTCTCGTTCTTGTGAAGGGATTCATCCCCTCGGTTTTCTTCTTCTTCATGCTCATGGGCACGATCATCGTGGCGGCTACCGGATGGAAGGGCTCAGCCGCATCGCTCACGTTCCTCAAGGTGGTCGGACCGGTCTCGGCGTTCCCCATACTCTTCGTGGTCGCCGTTCTCGTCATCATGCTCAAGTTCCCAGAACTCTTCGACCGGCTCGTCGACAGCATCGCAGCGTTCCTCGCGCGGCGCCTCAGAGGGAAGGCGGCCGATAGAGTGGAGCAGCTTCGAGTCGAGATGGAGAACGAGTCTCACATCTTCCGTGAGGCGCTCACAACTCTTGGCAGGCGGAAGCGATGGGTGCTTGCGTGGGGCGCTATCTTCGTTGTGCTCGCATACATCGCGGAGTTCATGGTCGGACTGACGATCCTCCGGGGCTTCGGCTACGGCGGTCCCACGACGGGACCGGTCATCCTCCAGTGCCTTCTGAAGCCGATCCTGAGTGCCTCTCCGACGCCCGGGTCCGTGGCCGTCGGTGAGGGTGGGTATATCGGATTCTTCGCTGCCTATCTTCCCTCACACTTTATCGGAATCGCGCTTGTTATGTGGCGCACCACCCTCTACTTCCTCCCGATGTCGATGGGTGGGCTCCTGGTTGCGAAGCGGATCCGATTCGCAGGCCGAGGCAGAGCCGGCGCCGGCCCCGAGGACTCCCCGGAGCATCTAGAAACACCTTGACCAGCTCACAATTCCTACCGTATAGTCCGAATACTGTCAGCGGGAGATAGTGATCGCCGGTGTGACTATGTGCGCCCGCACGGTGGTTGCCTGATCTCGCTTGTCGCTCAAGTGAGCCTTCCCAGCCGAAGACCATTCTCGGCTTCAGGATACCAGGCGAAGCAGCCTGGACAATCCAAAGAGGACCCACGCGACGTATGTGCGGACCTGGTCTCAGGAACAGCGCCGGGTAGCCGTCTCACTCCCCATGGTGCGCACACTCTTGCTGATATGGTAAAGAGCTCCTATGAAATATGCTCCGCCCTCGGCGGAACCGATAGAACCCTCCACTCGGTCGGCGGTCTCTTCTCCAAGGACAAGATAGCCAAGTCCACCGAGCTTCTGGTACGGGCGATCCGACCCGCCCCCGGCGACAGGATCCTCGACTACGGGTGCGGCTATGGCGCCGTCGGCATCGCACTGGCCGGCACCGCGCAGGATCTCGATATCCAGATGGTCGATCTGGACATTCGCGCGGTTCGTCTTGCGCAGCAGAACATCCGGTCGAACGCGGTGGAGAACATCTCCGTCGTCCTTGATCACACCTTGAGCCGTTTCCGGAATGGGCAGTTCAATATCGTCGCTCTCAATCCTCCGGTCGAGGACGGCACCGAGACGATCTTCGAGATGATCGAGCGGGTGCAACCGAAGATGCGGCACGGCGGCAGCTTCTTCCTCGTGGCGAAAGTGCGCAAGGGCGCCAAGAGCTACATGCGAAAACTCACAGAGACGATCGGTCCTGCCAAGGTCGTGATTCGCAGTGGCGGCTACTGGGTCATGCGCGCAGAGCGGAGCGCCATCTGCTCCCCCGATGCGGTCGATCTCTCCCGCTACGAGCACACCATAGAGACCGAGCTTCGCGGGCGGCGCTACAAGTTCGAATCGTACAGTGGCATCTTCTCGCGCGGCAGGATCGACGATGGGACGAGGCTTCTGGTTGAAACACTTGATGTTCGACCCAGACACAGCGTGATCGACATCGGTTGTGGTTACGGGCCGATCGGTATAGCGGCTGCGCACGCCGCCTCAGTCGGAAGGATCGTGATGGTCGACTGCAACGCGCGCGCGGTCGAGTACGCCGAGGCGAACATCCGCGCCCACCATCTGAACCACGCTCGCAAGAACGGCAAACCTCGTGTCGAGGCGATTCTCGGCGACCGGTTCGATGCGGTCATCGGCGAGCGCTTCGATCGGGTCGTCTCGAACCCGCCGTTCCACGCCGGAAACGACGTCCTGTTCCCGCTGGTCGACGAGGCCTACGGGCACCTGCGTATCCACGGCCGCCTCTATCTGGTGCTCATGCGGTATGCGGGCCTCAAGCGACACATGCATAAGGTGTTCGGCAACTGTGACATAGCAGCCGATGACGGGAAGTACGTGGTGCTCGTCTCGGAGCGCACTATCTAGCCGAATTCGCCTACAGAACCCCTCTTTCTCCGTTGACCACATGCTCCAAAGCATGTTAGAATCCTCAGTCTGATTGCAGTACGAGTCATTCTCTGGTTTGGGTGGCCGGGCGCGTCCCGCCCGGCTTGTCAATGTCAGCGCACTTCACACGTAGTAGGAGGGAAGAAGAATGGCCGAATCCGTTGCCGCCTTCATGGACATGATCAAGGCGAAGAATCCAGCGGAGCCTGAGTTCCACCAGGCAGTTCTCGAAGTGGCGGAGTCACTCTGGCCCGTCCTCGAGAAGCGTCCCGAGTATCGCAAGGCCAAGATCCTTGACCGCATCTGTGAGCCCGAGCGTGTCCTTATGTTCAGAGTTCCCTGGGTCGACGACAAGGGTGAGGTGCAGGTCAACCGTGGCTTCCGCATCGAGATGAACAGTGCAATCGGTCCGTACAAGGGTGGTCTCAGACTTCACCCGAGCGTCAATCTCGGCATCCTCAAGTTCCTGGCCTTCGAGCAGGTCTTCAAGAACAGCCTGACGACGCTCCCGATGGGTGGCGGCAAGGGCGGTTCTGACTTCGACCCGAAGGGCAAGAGCGACAACGAGGTTATGAGCTTCTGCCAGAGTTTCATGCTCGAGCTCTTCCGTCACATCGGGCCGAACACTGACGTTCCTGCCGGTGATATCGGAGTCGGTGGACGTGAGATCGGTTACCTCTTCGGTATGTACAAGAAGATCAAGAATGAGTTCACCGGTATCCTGACCGGCAAGGGAAGGAACTGGGGCGGCAGCCTCATTCGTCCCGAGGCGACAGGCTACGGCGCCGTCTACTTCGCGGCCGAGATGCTCAACACCCGTGGCGAGACACTCAAGGGCAAGACGTGCCTGGTCTCCGGTGGTGGCAACGTTGCTCAGTACACGACCGAGAAGCTCCTGGATCTTGGCGGCAAGGTTGTGACCCTGTCCGATTCGGGCGGGTACATCTACGATGAAGAGGGCGTAGATCGCGAGAAGTTGGCGTTTCTTATGGATCTCAAGAATGTCAGGCGCGGCCGCATCAAGGAGTACGCCGAGAAGTACCCGAAGGCGGTCTTCACACCGAGCGACAGGTCTCTCGACTACAACCCGCTCTGGAATCACAAGGCCGATTGCGCCTTCCCGAGCGCGACGCAGAACGAGATCAGCGTCAAGGACGCCCAGAATCTGGTCGACAACGGCGTCTACGTTGTCTCCGAGGGCGCGAACATGCCGACGGTTCCGAAGGGCGTCGAGATCTTCATCGACAAGGGCATCCTCTACGGTCCTGGTAAGGCCGCGAACGCCGGTGGCGTCTCGGTCTCCGGTCTGGAGATGAGCCAGAACAGTCTCAGGCTCTCCTGGACACGTGAGGAAGTTGACCAGCGGCTTCAGGGGATCATGAAGGCGATCCACAAGTCCGCGTACGAGACTGCCGAAGAGTTCGGCACTCCTGGCAACTACGTGAACGGCGCCAACATCGCCGGCTTCCTCAAGGTCGCCGACACGATGCTGGACATGGGTTCCGTAGGCTAGTAGTTGAATACACGAACAGGTCGCGCCTCCTTCGGGAGACGAGGCAGTTCGTAAGCACGAAGAAGGGGGTCGGCTTGAATGCCGACCCCCTTTACTTTGGGATGCGAGAGGACATGTCGTGGCAGCCCAACCGGCTGACGGTGGGTGTCGTTAGGTGGAGTGCGTGCTCTACTCTCTCTTGACCTCGAGAATAAGGAACAGGTCACTGACAGAAAGCGTGTCGAGGCGAGCGCTGCTCCGCGACAGTAGTGGGATGAGCACGTCAGCGCTCGCGGTACCCATAACAACGTAGTCCGCCTCCTCATCGACAAACTGCGGAACGTGAGACGCATTCCCAGGGAAGAACCTCGCTTCGCCCGGGATTATCCAGTGCGGCCAGCGTTCATAGACACGAACCTTGTCGATATGGCAGACAGCCTGGTAGGCGTCCAAATCACACAGGACCGCCGTCTCGTACGGGTCGACTGACCTTCCGAACGCGAGGATGTTCGCGGCGTTCGCCTGTCTCTGGCGAAACAGCTTAATTCGACTTGTCGCTGCATCCGGGAAGGGCAGTGTGCTGAAGATCAGGAACACGAGCGCAAGTGCTGCTTGGCCCCACACGATCTGTCTCTGGCGTATCGCGGACGTCGTGCCAAGCCAGAGCGGAACCAACGAGAGGAGTGCGATTCGTGGAGCGATCGAGTGCCATTGGTTATACAGCACCTTAAGTCCGACTGCTCCGGGAGACATACCACGGAAGTCGCGCAGTGCCGGTAGCAGAGCCATGCATGACAACGCAAGTAGTACCAGGACCACGCGCCCGTAGTCCGCTGTCCGTCTCCTCACCAGAAGGAGCAAAGCAGCCACTCCGCCCAACACCGCGATCGCAGCCAACCATATGGGGAAGGCGCTCAGCTTCGCGATGTACCGCAGTAGATCTGCAGGCGGGACCGTCTCGTAGCCGGTCCACAGGTAGTACGCCATCGTGGCGACCATCCATGCTCCCCAATTGAGCAGCAGAGCCCAGGGCAGGGAATTCAAGTTGCTCGTGCGCCACCTGCCACGCATTACAAACGCAATGAGCACGATGCCGAGCCCGAGCACCAGAGCCTCTTCTCTGGCAGTGAACAGGAGATTGAATAAAAGAAGCACTTCCCAGCGCTTGCGCTTGAACAGTAGTGAGAACAGAGCCAAGCTGAAGAAGGGCAGTAGGAGCGTAAACGGCCTGAGATCGTGGCTTGCCGCCTCAAGGACGGAGGGATACAGGCTGTAGCACAGAACGAAGATCAGGTGGAAACCGAAGGCTTGGGGTCCGTGACCTGGTGCAATGGCAAGCACGTAGAGAACTGGAAGGAAGTAGATGGCGGCTATGATGGACAGCAAGGCTCTCATCCCGAGCAAGTGATAGAGAAGGGCCCACAAGTACTTGGCGGGTTCGAAATGGACAGCCTGATGCAATCCGACATCTGTACTGACCTG
>CAZFRO010000020.1:0-46899 GCA_964521425.1 uncultured bacterium | reverse complement strand
GGATGATGATCGGGGTGGAATGGTGATCAGGGGCTGAACAGCCTCTGACGGGGGCAGAACGCGAGACGGCGGCCGGGAGGCCGCCGTCTCTCAATAGTGGGTCTTCAGCCGAAGGTGGACCCACTACTTGTGTGGAGCAGCGTGGAGTATGCTGGTACTGATCGGCGTGCTGACTCCCTCGCGCGGCCGATTCTTGAGGTGGGCCGCTGCCTTGTCAGGCGACCATCCGATCATCCGGACCTTGTCTCCACGCGCGATGGTTATGAGATGCGGGACACAGAAGCCGGAGGTTTTGTTCTCAAGAGCCGCCATTATCTCGCTGGCACGCTGCCCATCGATCATGAAGTGCTCTGTTCCCGGTGAGGATATGCCCCAGATGGCGTAGTAGGGAAGCACCTGGATGGCAGCGAGCCGTTCGTAGAGCTCCCTCAGAATCTCCGGGTCGTCGTTTATGCCCTTCAGGAGCGGGCCCTGCTGCAGCATGATGAGGCCGGCATCGGCCATCATCCTGATCCCCTTCTCGAGTTCAGGAGTCAGCTCCCTCGGATGCACGAATGAGAAGGTCATGTAGATGGGCCTGTGCTCAGCCAGCATATCAACGAGAGACTGTGTGATCCTGGACGGGACATAAATGGGCGCGCGTGACGTGATCCTGATGATCTGCACATGCTCTATCGCGCGCACCGACGAGACCCAGAACTCAAGCTCCTCATCGCTGAGGAAGAGCGGTTCCCCGCCGGTGATGATTACGTCCCGTATGGAGTCATCGTTCCTGATGTAGTCAAGCGCCACATCAGCCTCGTTCTGGCTCAGGTGTTGGACCTTGTGGCCCTTCCTGAAGCAGAAGCGACAGTGTGAAGGGCAGCCAAGCGTGGGCATCAGTAGAATCTTGCCCGGATACCTGTGGACGATCCCCGGGCAGGGCTGGAATCGTGCCTCGTCGGCATGGACATCATCGGCGTGTCCGCCAGGCCGCGTAACCATCTCATCCAATGTTGGGATCACGATCTTCCGCAGCGGATCGTCAGGGTCGTTAGGATCAATCAGATTCAGGTAGTGTCTTGATATCTTGATTGGGTACACAGTCTTGAGATTCTCGACCGCCTCTTTCTCGCCACCCGAGAGCTTGACGACCCGTTCGAGGTCGGACTCGTTGATCACGACCCGCTCGTAGTCCCTCTTCCATTCGTCTCTGTGCTTCATGTTGTCCTCCCCGGAGGTTGTTGTGGCAAGGGGTACTCCCCACCCTTCAAAAACATACCACGCCGCTCGCCCGGTTCTTTGACCGAACGTGCACCGCGGTAGCCGACCGCTTAGTCATCAAGGACAGACTAGGCGCAGACGGCATGCCTGTCTAGTCCTAAGTTAGCAGTGTTGGCAAGATGCCTGAAGACTGGCTATTTCTTGAGGGAATACGGCACGCCCCCGCTCCCCCAGTCGCTTTTCGGTACGTCACGCAATATAACCGTAACGACTTCGGCAGGAGCATTGGTCGTACGCACAACTGCGTCGGTTACTTCGGCTATCAGGCGCCTCTTCGTATCGGCATCGCGCCCTTCGATCAGAGAGATCTCGACCAACGGCATTCCAAGTCTCCTCTCAGGTCCGGATGGCTTGTCTCATGAGTTCGAGTCCGTGCTCCATCTTCGCTGCCCCCTCTTTGCTCAGCACGACAAGAGGGGACCTTAGCTCAGGGCTGTCGATCAGGCCGAGCTTATGCATGGCGTACTTCACGGGACCGGGATTGGATTCGACGAACAGCGCCTTGGCGATCGGCCTCAGGCGATGGTGCAGCTCTTGAGCTCGCTCAGGATTCGCGGGCCACGCGCTCACCATGTCCAGTACCATGCGCGGAACGACATTCGCGGCGACCGACACTACGCCGCTCGCACCGACGGCCATCATCGGAAGAGTCTGAGGATCATCTCCGGACAGAACCGTGATGTTGCAGAGTTCCACGATCTCGCTCACCTGATCCACCGATCCGGCCGCCTCCTTTATCGCGACGATGTTGCTCACCTCGGAGAGACGTGCGACTGTCTCGGGCAGCATGTTCACTCCGGTTCGTCCCGGCACGTTGTAGAGGACGATCGGGATATCGACCGCCTCTGCGACGGCAGAGTAGTGTTGGTACTGTCCCTCCGGAGTCGGCTTGTTGTAGTAGGGTGTGATAATGAGAACTCCGTGAGCCCCCGCCGTCTGTGCAGCGGCCGTGAGCTTGATGGTCTGGGTGGTCGAGTTCGATCCCGTGCCGGGTATGACGTGCATGCAATCACCGACCTCTTCAAGACAGATATCGATGAGGCGGAGACGCTCGTCAAGGCTCAGGGTTGCGGCCTCTCCAGTGCATCCCGCCGGCACGATTCCGTTGGTGCCGGCATCCTTGTGCAGGCGCAGGATCCGCCTGAGCGACGGTTCGTCAAGAGAACCGTCTTTCATGGGTGTGACAATCGCCACCAGTGATCCAGAGAACATCGTCAATCCTCCGAGAGTTGCAGCTTGCCCCAGTAGACGATACGCGCGTCGCCCAGGAGTGAAACGTCGCAGAAGCCGTGTTCGCTCATGTAGAAGCTGACAACGAGAGGTGCCCCACCCTGGGTCATCACAACCGCCGGAGACTCGGTCTTGCCGAGCGCCGCCATCATGAGTGCCGTGGCAACTGCTCCTGTTCCGCAGGCCAGGGTCTCGTCCTCAACGCCACGTTCGTAAGTACGCAGTCTCAACGTGCCGTCGGGCTTCACGGTGACGAAATCCACGTTCGTGCCCTCCGGTGCGAATCTTGAGTGGTATCTGATGACACGCCCCGTCTCGACGATGGGGTATGTCTCCACGTCATCGACCTCGATGACGGCGTGTGGCACACCGGTGTTGACCCTGTGCAGCGTCAGATGCTCCCCGTCGATCGTGAGCGCCGTCTTCAGGAGCACGGCACGTGGGTCGGGCAGACCGAGCTTGACATTGCCGTCGTCGCGAGCCTCAGCCTTATGAATTCCTATCCTGCTCTCGAACTTCATCTCCCGCTCGGCTATCCCAAGCTCGCTCGCGAATCGCGCGACGCAACGACCGCCGTTGCCACACATGTCCGCCTCGCTGCCGTCTGCGTTGAAGTACCTCATCCGGAATGCATGGTCCCGGCTCTCTCCTACCAGGATCAGTCCATCCGCGCCGATCGACATGCGTCGCCGGCAGAGCTGCTTTGCAAGCTCTCTGACATCCTGGCCTATGGCTCCCTGCCGGTTGTCGATGACGACGAAGTCGTTCCCCGCGCCGCTCATCTTCGCGAACTCGAGTTCCACGTATTCCCCCTACTCTGTTTCCTCAGCTGCATCGCGCGGTGGCTCTTCCTCTGTGAGAAGAGGATCAAGCGGCAGGTCCAGCTCGACGATGCTGTCTCCGGAAGCGCTGACGAGCGCTCCCGACTCGAAGATGCCTCCGGTCTCCTCACCCGGCACGTAGAGGCCGTCGAAGTCCATGTCGATGAAAGCCAGCATCGTATAGGGCTCGTCGGAGGGTCTGACGTGTGCGATCAGGAACTCGCCGCCCTCGGTGGTACGAGCCTCGTACCCACAACGTGAATACGCCCCGGTTGAATCGGGCTCCGGGACATGACGGCACGCCCAGACGGTCGCGTCGGAGACCGCCTCTCCCATCAGAATCACACGCCCTCCTATCCAGGCGTCATCGATGACTGGCCCGGTGGAGAAAGCGAAGTCGAACGGTATCCCCATCGCAACGCCGTGGAAGTCCTTGGCATTCTCACCAATGCGTACGATGTATGTGGTGGAGTCTGAGAAACCGGTGGCCGGACGGGCCTCGAGCGCCGCTCCATGCCAGCGCAGGTTCTTCAGATCAACGTCAGGCGTCACTGAGAAGACCTTCTCAACGGAGCGCCGTTCCATCTCCTCGCTGAAGCGGATCTCGATTGCCGTCATGGGTTCCACCAGGAGCGAGCCCGCCGAAGGGAGGGCGGAGATGACCTCAGGCGGCGTGGTGTCGGGAGGGCCGCCCGGTGGAAGACCAGGTCGTGCACATCCCCAAACCGTCGCGCCGGCGATGATAGCGGCAACAGCCACTCGCATCGACCGGCCACCAACGATGGCGCCAATCACTCCTGACGATCGGCCGCAGCCGATTCTCATCCGCCTACTCTCCCATAAGATCGACCATGACTGCCTTCTGCGCGTGCAACCTGTTCTCGGCCTGATCGAAGACAACGGAGTGGCTTCCGTCCATTACCTCGTCCGTGATCTCGTCGCCCCTGTGAGCCGGCAGACAGTGAAGCACGATTACGTCGTCCTTCGCGTGGGCCACAAGCTCGGCGTTCACCTGATACGGCAGGAACTGGCGTCGACGATCTGTTGCCTCATCCTCCTGCCCCATGCTTGTCCAGACGTCCGTGTAGATGACATCGGCTCCGGTGACCGCCTCGACCGGGTCGTTGATGAGCTTGATGTTCGCGCCCTTAGCGCGAGCAGCCTCAAGCAGAGCCTCGTTCGGCGCATACCCTGAAGGTCCGCCGATCCTGAGTTCGAAGGGCATGTTGCCGGCCGCATTCACCCAGGAGTTAGCGACGTTGTTGCCGTCTCCGATGAACGCGATCACGCTGTCGTCCATGCTCTTGCCCTGCTCGATGCATGTCAGTATGTCGCCCATGATCTGGCAGGGGTGATTGAGGTCAGTCAGACCGTTGATCACAGGGATATCAGCGGCAGCCGCGAGTTCGGTGCAGTTGGAGTGCGCGAAGGTCCGGATCATGATGCCGTGCACGTACCGCGAGAGGACCTTCCCGATATCGTACGTCGATTCCCTCTGCCCCATCTTGATCTCCGCATCGGTGACGTACATCGCGTGCGCCCCCAACTCCGCCACTCCGACTTCAAAGCTCACTCTGGTTCTGAGCGACGGCTTGTGAAATATCAGGGCGACCGTCTTCCCGGAGAGATCGTTCCTCTGACCCCGCGTGCGCTTGAGCTCGGCAGCGAGCTTCAGGAGATCATCCATCTTGCCGCGATCGATATCAGCTATCGAAACAAAGTCCTGCATCTAACCCTCCGTTGTCTCCACGAATACTAGGCCCTCGGGTGTGCCTTCCGATAGACTTCCTTCAGTCGCTCCGTCGTGACATGCGTGTATATCTGCGTGCTGGACAGGCTTGCGTGGCCCAGGAGCTCCTGTACAGCCCGAAGGTCCGCACCGGCGTTCAGCATATGCGTCGCAAACGTGTGGCGAAGCACATGAGGACTCATGCGGCGCGCCTCCGACACATCCGCCAGCCGTCGCTTCACCAGGCGCTGCACCGTACGCTCGCTCAGTGCCTTGCCTCTTCGCCCTTCGAAGACGGGATCCTGAGGCGCTCGCGGCGCTCCCTCTCTTGCCGCGAGATACTCCCTGAGTGCGTCACCTGCGGCCCGTCCGAGCGGGACGATGCGCTCCTTCCGTCCCTTTCCCATCACTCGCAGTGTAGCGCCGCGGTGGTCGATATCGCTTGTCTTGAGTGAGAGCAGCTCGGAGAGGCGTATGCCTGTCCCATAGAGCGTCTCGAGGACCGCTCTGTCCCTCAAGTCAATGATACCGGGCTCGGGCGGAACGATAAAGAGAAGGCTCATCTCGCGCTCGCTCAGGAACGTGGGTAGCTTCTTCGTCACCTTGGGGGCGGAGATGCCGGCCGTCGGGTCGGACGACAGGAACCTCCTTGAGGTCAGAAACCGCGTGAACGCCCGCACTGATGCCAGCTTGCGACGAACGGAGCGTCTGGCGAATCGCGATGCTGTCATGAACGATACGAACCTCCTCACAAGGCGGGGTTTCAGATCCGCGGTGGTCGGTTCGTCGTTGTGGCTTATCTCACTCAGGAACTCCAGGAACTGCCTGACGTCGCGGCCGTAGGCGGCAATCGTATGTCTCGAGAGACCACGCTGCTCAAGCGATATGAGGAAGTCACCCAGGAGCGGTTCAAGTCGTTTCGCCCTCGGGCGGCGTTTCTTCGTGACAGCGGTTGCCTCAGCTCGGCTCATCGCCGACGCCCTCCGAGCCGGGTAGCGTGCGCTCCCCGCACTCCAGACAGAGCAGCTCCTTGTCACCACCCTTCGGCTTCTTCTCGACCATGAAACTGGCCTGGCACGACGGGCAGGTCACCGGCACGGGCTTGTCCCATATCGCGTATGAGCACTTCGGGTACTTGCTGCATCCGAAGAACACGCGCCCCTTCTTGGTACGGCGCTGCACCAGAAGACCGGTGCAGTCGTCCTGGGGACAGGAGACTCCCGTTGGAACAGGCATCGTGTTCTTGCAGTCGGGGTATTTCGAGCACCCGAGGAACTCACCGAAGCGCCCGTGTTTCGCGACCATCTGTGCACCACACTCGTCGCACTTGATATCGAACTCGGGAAGCTCCTCCCCCTCGAGCGGCGAGGTGAATTTGCACTTCGGGTAGGTAGAACAGGCAAGGAAGCGGCCGTTACGGCCCCATTTCTCGACCATGGCCGAGCCGCACTTCTCGCATGAGAGGTCCGTGGCCTTGATGAGCGATTTCTTGAGATCTGCTATCTGCCCCTCAACCTCGTCGAGCTGGGAGCGGAAGGGGCTATAGAAATCACCCACGACCTTGATCCAGGTGTCCTCTCCTGCCTCAATCCGATCCAGCTCATCCTCCATCCCGGCCGTGAACTCGACGTTGAAGATACTCGGGAAGGCTTTCCCAAGGAGCGCCCACACGGTTCGTCCGAGCTCTGTGGGTGTGAACTGGCGCTTCTCGACGGCAACGTACGTGCGCCGCTTGAGAGTATCGATGATCGCCGCGTAGGTGCTCGGTCTGCCTATCCCGTTGGACTCGAGTTCCTTGATGAGTGACGATTCCGAGTAGCGAGGCGGGGGCTTCGTGAAACGCTGATTCGGTGTCATCGCGATGAGCTTGAGCTTCTCCCCCTCCTCGAGCTGAGGAAGCTCCTTCTGGTCCTTGCGGATGAGAGGGTAGACGGCCGTCCAGCCGGCGAAGCGCTCGACCGATCCGCTGGCGCGGAACGTGTGCCCCTTCGACTCGATGTCGACAGTCGTGTTGTCGTAGATCGCGTCCGCCATCTGGGTGGCCACGAATCGCTGCCATATCAACTTGTAGAGCCGCAGCTGGTCCACTGACAGGTGTGCGTGAAGCAGCTCCGGGGTCAGCTCTATCGAAGTAGGCCGAATGGCCTCGTGCGCGTCCTGTGCCTTCTTGGCGGCTTTGAAGTGCCGCGCCTTGTCGGAGAGATAGTCCTTGCCGAGGGATGCGGAGACATGCTCGCGGGCCTCGGAGATCGCCTCATCCGCCACCCTGACCGAATCGGTTCGCATATACGTGATGAGTCCGACGTTCTCGTCCTTGTCTGAGATCGGCAGACCCTCGTAGAGCTGCTGCGCCAGCATCATGGTCTTCTTCGATGAGAATCTGAGTCTGTTCGCCGCCTCGCGCTGGAGAGTGCTCGTGATGAAGGGAGGAAGCGGCTTGACCTTGCGCACTCGCTTCTTGAGGGACGAGACCGCGAAGTCGCTTCCCTCGAGTGTCGCAACTACGGCGCCCGCTCGCTCGCCATCGTTGATATCCACCTTCTTGCCGTCGATACGTTCGAGGCGAGCCTCTATCTCAGTGCCTGCGGTGTTTGCGAAGACGGCGTCGATCGTCCAGAACTCGACCGGATCGAAAGCCTCTATCTCGTCTTCGCGCTCACAGATCAGCCTCAAAGCAACCGACTGGACGCGTCCGGCGGAGAGCCCGTAGTATATGGTCTTCCACAGAACCGGGCTGACCTCGTAGCCGACCAAACGGTCCATCACGCGTCGTGCCTGCTGCGCGTCCACCTTGTCCATGTCGATGGCGCCGGGCTTTTCGATCGCGCCGAGGATCGCGGTCTTCGTTATCTCGTTGAAGACGACGCGCTTCGTTCTCCCCTCCGGCAGCTTGAGATACTGGGCGATGTGCCAGGCGATCGCCTCTCCCTCTCTGTCGAAATCGGATGCAAGGTAGACCATGTCCGCGCCCTTCGCCGCGTCCTTGAGTTCCTTCAGGACCTTTGCCTTGCCGCGAATCGTGACGTAGGTTGGAGCGAACCCGTTCTCGACGTCGATGCCTATCTTCTTCTTCGGCAGATCGCGAACGTGACCGACCGACGCCTTGACGAAGTACCCCTTGCCGAGGAACTTGCCTATCGTCTTGGCCTTCGCCTTCGATTCGACTATGACGAGAGATCTGCCCATCTTCTCTCCTGCCTGCAATCCATGTGGCGTGCGTTCGGATTCAGTCGTGCTGGGAGAACGGCACTGGCGCTAGCTGTCACGTCCGCAGCACTTCTTGTACTTCTTCCCGCTTCCGCAAGGACACGGGGAGTTGCGTCCGACCTTCTCTTCGGTGTGTACAGGCTCCCGCCGCGGGCGTTCACTCCCATCGGCCGCCTTCTTTCTTCCACTCACTGCCGCCGTGGGACCCGGACCCGTCGGCCTGGCAGTCGGTGCCCCGAACTCAGGAACCGGCATCGTGGACGTGGGTCGAGGAGCAACACTCTGAGATGCGCTCTGTGCATCGGCGTGGCTTGCCTTTTCAACCCGGACCCGATCAACAGGCTCGGGTGGTCTCTGTATCTGTGCACGGAACAGGAGCTGAACCGATTCTTCCTGTATCGTCTCCACCATGCCCATGAAGAGGTCGAACGCCTCACGCTTGTATTCAAGGAGAGGTTCCTTCTGGCCGTAGGCACGAAGGCCTATGCCCTCCCTCAGCCGGTCAAGCTCATAGAGATGGTCGCGCCAGCCACGGTCCAGAACCTGCAGGAAAACCAGCCGCTCGAGGCGCCGCATGACGTCCGACCCCAACTGCTCCTCGCGCCTCTCGTACGCCATGCGCGTTGCACCGTTCAGGTTTTCAACGAGTCCGTCGCGCGTTAGACCGGTCACGTCAACCTCTGAGAAGTTCACGTCGACCATGAATATACGGAGTAGATCATTGCGGAGTCCGGCGAGATCCCACTTCTCCTGAATGTCGCCGATGTCGATGTGCTCATCCAGCCTTCGACCGACGATGTCCTCGAATATCTCCTTGATCTCACCGCTGAGATCTCCGCCCTCAAGGATGTTGAGGCGTTGCGCATAGATGACCTCGCGCTGCTGGTTCATCACGTCGTCGTACTCGAGGAGGTGCTTTCTGATGTCGAAATTGTGCCCCTCGACGCGCACCTGCGCGCGTTCGATGGCTTTTGTCACCATGGGATGCTGGATGACCTCGCCCTCGGGTACCCCAAGTGTCGTCATGACCTTGGAGATGCGCTCGGGCGCGAAGAGCCGCATCAGGTCGTCCTCAAGGGAGATGAAGAACTCGGATCCACCCGGGTCTCCCTGGCGTCCGCCTCGCCCTCTGAGCTGGCGGTCGATACGTCTCGAGTCGTGACGCTCGGTACCCACGATCCGGAGACCGCAAGGCATGTCAGCCATGCATTCAGCGGTCAGGTCGTGGTCGTTCTCACAGTCCGCGCAGTTCTTCTCGACACACTTGAGACAGCACCGCTCGCACTTAACCACTCCTGGCGCCAGCTTGATATCCGTGCCGCGACCTGCCATGTTCGTCGCGATCGTGACCGCGCCGATTGCGCCCGCCTGGCGCACGATCTCGGCCTCCTTCTGGTGGTGCTTCGCGTTGAGAACGTTGTGCTGGATCTTCCGTGATTTCAGAAGTCGTGAGATTATCTCAGAGACCTCGACCGACGCGGTCCCGACGAGGATCGGCTGCTTGCGGTCGTGGAGTCTGGCTATCTCATCGATCACCGCGGCGAACTTCTCTCGTCTCGTCTTGTAGATGCGGTCATCGTAATCGGCTCGCCTGATCGGTTCGTTTGTGGGAATGACGTGAACGCTGAGAGCGTAGATCTCTCCGAACTCGCCCTCCTCGGTCTCTGCCGTGCCTGTCATCCCGGAGAGCTTCTCATACATGCGGAAGTAGTTCTGAAGCGTGATCGTGGCGAGAGTCTGAGTCTCGCGCTCGATCGTGACACCCTCCTTGGCCTCTACCGCCTGGTGGATCCCGTCCGACCAGCGGCGCCCAGGCATCAGGCGCCCCGTGAATGCGTCGACGATCATTACCTTGCCGTCCTGGACGACGTAGTCGACGTTCTTCTCGAAGAGCGCGTATGCTTTGAGAAGCGCGTGGACGTTGTGGATCCGCTCGCTCGTGTTGGCGTAGTCGAGGTGAAGCTTGTCCCTTCGTTCCGCCTTCTCCGTGTCGTTCAGCGTCTCATCTGTATCGACTGCGGCTATCTGTACGGAGAGGTCCGGCAGAACAAGAAGGCTGCGTTCCGCAGGCGAAAGCGCGTCACGCCCCATTTCCATGAGCGACACACTGTGCCCACGCTCGTCCATGGCGTAGAGCATCTCTTCGTCGAGAGTGGGAAGCATCTTGTCGCGCGACATTTCACCCTCAACGCGCTGGACCTCAGTCTTGAGCGAGGGGTCCTCGAAGAGTCGCATGAGCCTTCGGTGCTTGGGAGATCCGCGGGAGACCTGGACGAGCTTGACGAGGCCCTCGTAACGCGTATCAGGATCGGCCAGGAGCTTCTCCGCTTCGTCCAGAAGCGTGCCTATGAGATTGGCCTGCTTACGAATCAGGCGTTCTACCGGGGACTTGAGCTTGTCGAACATGTGTGTCGAGTGCTCGACCGTGCCCGATATGATGAGAGGCGTTCGCGCCTCGTCGATGAGAACACTGTCAACCTCATCCACTATCGCGTAGTGGTGCTTCCTCTGCACCCTGTCCTCAAGGCGGACCGCCATGTTGTCTCTGAGGTAATCGAAACCGAACTCGTTGTTCGTGCCGTAGGTTATGTTGGCCGCATACTGCTCCCGACGCTCCTGTGGCGTCATACCGGTCTGGATGCATCCCACCGAGAGCCCAAGCGTCTCGTAGAGCCTTCCCATCCACTGGGCATCACGGAGAGCCAGGTAATCGTTCACGGTGACGAGGTGAGCGCCCTTCCCCTCGATAGCGTTCAGATAAAGCGGGAGCGTGGCCGCCAGCGTCTTGCCCTCGCCGGTGGCCATCTCAGCGATATCGCCGCGGTGAAGAACGACGGCGCCGGTCAGCTGTACATCGAAGGGGACCATCTCCCAGGTCGTTTCGTGCCCGACGACGTCCCAGCTCGTACCGACCAGCCGACGACATGTCTCCTTGACGACGGCAAAAGCCTCGTGCATCAGGTCGTCGACGGTCTCGCCGTTCGTGAGGCGAGATCTGAACTCATCGGTCTTGGCGCGGAGTTCATCATCGCTTAAGCCCTCAAGCGTTTCGTGAATCTCGTTGATCCGGGCAACGTCAGGCAGGAGCTTCTTCACTTCGCGCTCCGCCTTCGTTCCCATGAACTTCGTGACGAGCTTCTCAAACACGCACATACCCCTTGGCACCGTTGCTTCGTACATCGTGGGGGAGCTAATCGGACAAACTAGCAGACTCGACGGAGGCGCGCAAGCCTCTTGGAGGCGACTGGACCGTCTACTTGGTCACATTTAGAGGAGATTCAGCGGTATCGCTGATATAGACACCGGAGGAATAGGTTGCCGTGGCCGTAAGGCGAACCGAGTAATGCCCAGGTTGAAGCGGTCCTTGGGTCTCGGGGAGCCGCTCTCCCCGTGGGCTATCCGGGTTCTTCCGGCGCGCCATGGCGGGATTCCAGACCTCCACGTTCTCCCCCATCGCCCGCCGGCGGTCGTCCACGATGGTCCGGACGACGTTGCCGCCCCGGTCCAGCACCTCCAGGGTCACGCGTGCGACCTCCGTCAGGAAGTAGGAAACGCGGATCTTCTTGCCGGTGCCACCAGCGAGGACATCAGGCTTGACGGAGAAGCGCTGGATGTCGGTTCCTATCCAGAAATACTGCGCGCCCGCCCTCTCGGTCACGAAGATCTGTCCGAAGCGTCGCCACAGCGTGATCCCGCGTGGCTCGTCCAGCTCAATGTCACCACCAGCGGACCCTCCGAACGAGGTGATGTGATTCAAGCCGCGGTCGAACTTGTATATACGCGAGCTGGTGCGATCGGTGGCGTAGACGTTGCCGTAGTAGTCGATTGCCAAATAGCCGAACGATGCGGTTCCAGAAAGCTCTGCCCCGTCAAACTCTGCAAGGAGTTTCCCACTGCGGTCGAAGCGAAGCAGGCGTGTACCGTCCCGGTCGGCGACGACGATGGAATCCTGAGCTCTGCTAGTCCAAACGGCCCCCTTCTCGACTACCGCAAGACCCACGGGACCGTCGAGGGAGGGACCCGCATCCGGTCTCTGGGATCCGTTGATCTCTCCCAGGTACTCTCCGACTGAAGACATCAGGACTATCCTGTCATTACCGGTGTCTGATATGTAGAGCGTTCCCGATGCACCGAGCGCGATCTGCGATGGCCCCGAGAGTCCCTTGCCCCCGTCACCGGTGATCCGGAACGACTTGACGAAGACGAGTTCATCGTTCCTGTAGAGGAGGCGGACTACCCGGTTGTTGCCGCTGTCTGCGACGAACACATTGCCATCCTCGTCCGCCGTGATTCCGAGCGGGTTTCGGAACTCCCCATCCCGGTCTCCGCACGCACCGAACACCTTCACGTTGTAGAGCGAGGTGTTGTATATGATCTCGCATCGTCCCGTGTTGAGCCCGAAGACCGTCAGCTCGTCGTCGTCCTGCTCGGTGGAAGGATCATCCTCGGAGCGTAGCTTCACGGCCGCGATCCCCGTGGGGTTCTCAAACCGGGTCCGCGTACCGAGGTACATGAATAACTGGAGCGAGCCCACCCTGTGCATCCCGAGGCAGTGACCGAACGGAGGGTGGACGAACGTCATTGGGGTTTCCGGCGATGTCGGTGCGGCCCATCCGGCAGGACCGTGCGAACAGATCATCAGAAGGACCAGAGAGAGCGTCCGAAGCACGGTTCTCACCGCGACTCCCCCTCAGCAAGAGCGGGTCCCACCCTTACACGACGGCCATCGAGATTGATGCGTCCCTCGGCCATGAGCTGGAGCGCCTCCGCGTAGATCCTGTGTTCCTCCACGAGTATGCGGGCCGCAAGTGTATCGGGCGTGTCGTCATCGAGGACCGGGACCGCCGCCTGGAGGATTATCGGCCCCGAATCGACACCGGCGTTCACGAAGTGCACCGTTGCCCCCGACCACTTG
The DNA here is from genome assembly GCA_964521425.1 of uncultured bacterium. Classification (GTDB taxonomy): domain Bacteria; phylum Joyebacterota; class Joyebacteria; order Joyebacterales; family Joyebacteraceae; genus Joyebacterum. The sequence goes on along the minus strand of CAZFRO010000020.1, from coordinate 33,734 downwards.
ACGCCGTGGTCGATGGCCTTCTTCTGCACATTGAGACCGGGAAACGCCGGAAGGAGCGAGGGGTGTATGTTCACGACCCTCCCGGGGAAGGCACTCAGGAAGTCATCGTGGAGGACTCTCATGAAGCCTGCCAGTGCCACTACCTCCACACCATGGGCAAACAGAATGTCTATGTACTGCTTCTCGATCTCAGGCTCTAGCTTCGTTCGAAATCTGCCGGGGGGCACGTGGATCGCCGGGACTCCCGCGGTCTTGGCAAGGCTGAGTGCAGGTGCGTCCTCTACGTCGCTCAGGACGATGGCGACCTCGACATCGATTTCACCCGCGATCGAGCGGTCGAGGATGGCCTGGAGGTTTGAGCCTCTGCCCGACGCAAGCACCCCTACTCTGAGCTTCTCCAAACCTGTTCCCTCCGTCTCAGGGGACCCGAGCGTCCCGCCGGCAGCTATTTCGGGCACTCACGGCTTGACGCGCCACTCCTGGGAGAATAGGTTTGTTTGGGTCACCAAGTCAAGGACGAGACGTTGGGGCGACTGTCGGCGTCGGCCCGGCACAACGCAGGAACAGACCTCAGTCCATGAACAGCCTGAATCCATCACGGACCGTTCTCTCGAACGGTCTTTCCATCATCACCACGACGAGAGCAGGCTCACCGCTTGCTGCATCCACGCTTATCTACCGTGCCGGGTCGCTGCACGAGCCGGAGGGGAAAACTGGATTGGCGCACCTCATGGAGCACATGATGTTCCGCGGGACAGCGCGCTTCCCGGAAGGTGCGATAGATGAGGTGACCGCGCACTTCGGTGGATGGAACAATGCACTCACGACCGCGGACTACACGGCCTACTACTTCGTCGTTCCGGAGTCTGCCTGGCAGACTCCACTCGAGATAGAATCAGATCGGATGGCCAACTGTCCCCTCGGTGGTGAGTCGTTTGAGACGGAGCGTCGCGTGGCGCTCGAGGAGCACAGGATGGCGGCCGACGATCCCGAGTACCTACTGGATGAGGCCATGGATGATGTGGCGTACACGGTTCACCCGTATCGAAACCCGGTGATAGGACGGCGTGAGAGTATCGAGGCTCTTGCGGTGGATGATCTCAGGGCGTTTCACGATGCTCTCTACGTGCCGTCCAATGCGACTCTCGTGGTTGCGGGTCCACGGACCCACGCTGAGGTCGTCGATGTAGTGGAGAGACAGTTCGGGGGAATCCACTCGCGCGATGCGAGGGCGCCGCTTCCGTCAGTGGAGCCTGAGCAGCACGAGGTGCGTCGCGCACGAGTCGAGACAGACCACGCGACACCACGTCTCACTCTGGCGTATCACGTACCGGCGGCCGAGCATCCCGACAGCGCCGCACTCGAGCTTCTCGTGACGGTGCTCGCGGCCGGCCGCAGTTCCGTCCTCTACCGCAGACTCGTGCGTGATCTGAAGATCGCGACTGAGGTGTCGGCGACTCGATTGCTGCAGAAGGACCCCGGGCTCTTCTGGATAACTGCCTCGCTCCACCCCGGCTCCAGCCTCGATGAAGCCGAGGGCGCCCTTCTGGAACTCGTGCGTGAACTTGGTGAGACGGGCATTTCGGAGCTCCAGGTGGAGACGGCGAGGAGGCTGGTCGCAGCTGATACCATGCTGGCTCGGGAGACGGTGCTTGGGGCGACCTCCACGCTCGGTCTCTGGGACAGCCTGGCTTCCCTTGAGTATGGTGAGGAGTTCGAGGGATCGCTGTTCAGAAAGGACGGTGGTGCACTGACAGAAGTGCTGACTCGTTATCTTCGTCCCGAGAGGAGGACGAGCGGATGGCTCGTGACGCCGGAGTAGTCCGGAGGGTCCTTGATAACGGCCTCGTGCTTCTCGCGTCCAGGGAGGGCAAGGAGCCTCTGTTCACCGCTACTCTCTCCATCGAGGCCGGTTCTCGCTACGAGCGCGATGACGTCGCCGGCATCGCTGCGCTGACAGCGAGCGCGCTTGCCGAAGGTACAGCCAGTCGGAGTGCAACTCAGGTAGCGGAGGCGATCGACGGCATCGGCGCCACCCTTGATATCGTATCGAGCTACGAGACCGTGGTTCTCTCGATCACAGGGCTCTCGCGCTCCGTGGCCGATGCCCTCGAAATCCTGCATGAGATCGTCTCAGCGCCGCTCTTCGACTCGACCGGAATAGAGGATTCACAGAGGGCCCTTCTCTCAGAGATCGCGGAGGAGGTCGATGATCCGTATCACGTTGCCCTGCGTGAGTTGTTTGCGAGGGTTTTCGCCGGCCATCCACGGAGTCGTCCCACGAACGGAACAAGTGAGAGTGTCGCACTCTTGAGACGCGAGGACATCGTCCACCACTTCGCTCAAAGGTACACACCTGGGAACGCCGTGCTCTCGATCGTCGGCGATCTCGATCCGGAGAGAGCACTTGCGTTGGCGGAAGGCTCGTTCGCGTCCTGGAGTGGGAACAGATCAGTGGAGACCGAGCCGGCGCTTCCCGACCTGCCGATAGTGCTGCGGACCGACATCCAAATGCGACGCGAGCAGGTACACATAGTGCTCGGTCATCTGGGGATAACGCGTGCGGATCCGGATTTCTATGCCCTCAGGGTTCTGGATGTGATTCTAGGTGATGGCGCCGGCTTCGCATCCCGCCTGGCGATGCGCCTGAGAGAGAACGAGGGGCTCTCGTATGTTATCGAGAGCGACGTCGCTGGGTCAGCGGGGCTTGATCCGGGTCTCTTCTGCGTATACACGGCGACGTTACCATCGCAGGCCGAGCAGGCGATATCGAGCATCCGTTCTGAGCTTGAGAGGGCGCGAAGCGAGGAGCCGACAGAGCGGGAACTCAAGTCCTCGATCGCCTATCTCCTGGGGCAGCATCTAGCGGACCGCGAGACCACAGAGGTGATCTCCGCCCGGGCGATCTCGATCGAACGGTACTCTCTGGGTCTTGACTACGATGAGAGGTATCCCGATATCATCGGCTCCATTACATCTGCGCAGGTGCTCGCGGCAGCACGGCGGGTTCTTCACCCTGATCTCCTGTCGCTGGTTCTAGTGGGTTCCGGTCTCGATTCCACCTCCTAGCTCGTGCGATTCGACTTCCCCTCGCAGCTCATGTGATCCGACTCCGCGACCATCGAGATACGTCCTGCGACCGCTGCCCACACACCACACGATCGCTCCTTCCCTTCCCATGTCAACAACAACGGCGCCATCAAGATCCGTTCGGAAGAGCTCCTGTGTCATTCCGCTCAGGCGATCGACCACCTGTGCAGACGGGTGGCCGTACCGGTTCTTCTCGCCCACGGAGATGACAGCCATTCTCGCGGAGGACGCTCGAAGGAAGCCATCGGTGCTGGATGTTGATGAGCCGTGGTGTGCCACCTTCAGTATGTCTGTCTCGATCGCCGAGCTGGACGCACTGAGCATACGTTCCGTTGGTGCTTCGATGTCACCTGTGAACAGCACCCGGAGTCCCTCCAATCGCGCAGAGAGCACAATCGAACGATCGTTCTCCGTGGGCGCGCGTGATGCCATGGACTCCGAGGGTGAGAGACAGACAAACGCAGAGCCTGGGCCGATGTGCAAAGTGTCCCCGGATGCGAGAGTGATGACACGAGTTCCCACGTCCTGCGCCTGCTCAAGCAGCCTCGGAACAAGCCCGGCCTCGACGAAGTTCTCCGTCACGATGAGCTTTTCCACTCTGACCGAAGAAAGGATGGCGGAGACTCCTCCGTAGTGATCAGCGTGGCCATGAGTGATCACGATTGCATCGAGCGAGCGAATGCCTCTCCTCTTGAGATAGGGCACTATCACATCACGTCCCGAATCGGGGCCGACCCAGCCGAGCGCCGCCGGCCCCGCATCGATCAGTACCCTGTGACCGAACGGGATCTCGACAAGCGCACTGTCCCCCTGCCCCACGTCGAAGAAGATCACGCGCGTACTCGTGAACCCCGGTCCCGTGAAGAGCGTGGCCAGACCGCCGAGCACGAGCGCCACGGTGGCCACCCGCATAGAGATCACCACCTTCCGCCGGCGTGTCCGTGCGCCCACGGCAAGGGTAATCACCGTAAGCGCAAGAGGAAGAGCGAGCGACGTGGGTAGCGCAATAGATGCCGCCGGCAGATCCCGCGCCGTACTGACCAGGATAATCAGCGCCTTGAGAGTGGCCCAGGTCGCAGCGGCGAAGAAGTGCGCTGCCCATGGAGCCAGAGGGTCGAGAGCCACTGTGGCCAGACCCGAGGCGACCGACGCTCCAGCGAGCGGGACGACGACGAGGTTCGCGAACGGCGCCACGAGCGACAAGTTCCCGCCGGAGCTGATGATGATTGACGCAACACCTGCCTGAGCCGAGACGCTGAGAGCGAGGGCTCCCAGAAGGAACTCGCTTGCCCGCGACCCCGAATGCCCACTCCGTCCGCGCGTTGTGCATCTCAGGCCGCGCTTCATGCCTGAGAGGATCGGTTGCCGGAGGAAGATGATACCGAGTACCGCAGCGAACGAGAGCTTGAAGCCCAGATCGAAGAGAGCGCCTGGCCGTGTGAGAAGCAGTATCAGCGCGGCGAGTCCGACAGCGTTCAGCGAACTGGGTCGTCTTTCAAGTGACCACGTTGTGATGAAGACAGTCGCCATCAGAGCTGCACGTATTACCGACGGGCGTCCTCCAACCACCATCACGAAGATGAGCAGAAGCGGAAGCGTCGCCAATCGAGCGCCCCTCGGCGGGATTCGGAGCGTTCTCAGAAGTGCAAACGCTATAAGTAGAATGAACCCAGTGTGAAGTCCGGACACGGCCAACACGTGTACTGTGCCGGACTCTCTGAAGGATTGAACAAGGTCATCGCTCAAACGGTCGGTGCGGCCGAGCAGGAGCCCCCTCAGGAGGGCCGCCGGTTCTCCTGAGAGATGTCTCTCAATGGTCTGCTCTATCCCTGATGATAATCTCTCAACCCCTTGAGGACGCTCGAGGAACTCGATCGATCTCGGCCGCATGACTCTGCTGATGCGCCTCTGGTGGAGGTAGGAGGAGAAGTCGAAGGCGCCCGGGTTGCGACTACCCGTCGGGATCTCGGGTGCACCCAGGATGAGCGCCAGGTCCCCCCGGCTGAGAACGGGCGCTCCCTTGGGAAGTGTTACCCACATGCGCCCCGATGCGGAGCGCATCTCGGCGTCTCCGATTCGCAGGCGCCGCATGGCGACGACGGCCCGTGGACGCCCCTCTTCGGGGTAGCGTGCTTCAGACACGCAAACCTCAGCGTGAATCTCGATCTCGGCGGGCAGAAGCGAAATGTCATCCGGGGCGACCATGGAGTGAGCCGAGCAGTGAAGGGCAGCGCCCGAGAGCGCGAAGGAGAGAAGAAGGGCACAGTCCACCGCCAGCGCCGCCTGCCTTCTCCCGAGGACTCTGCAAACGTCAACTGTGTTGACGCCCGCATGTTTGCGGAGGAAGAGAGCAGCGCTTGCGCCCGCCGGCAGCGCGAGGAGGACCGCCAGTGCGATCACCAGAGGCAGGTGCTCCGGGATGAGAGCCTGACCGGCCGACATTCCAGCGAAAAGGGCGCAGGCAACTACAAATGCAGGCGCACGACCGAGTCTGGTGTCTGGAATGTCCGGGTGCTTCAATGGTCGTCAGGGACTCGAGGGGGGGCTCATGAGGCGTGAGGATTCCCGTGCATGTGGCAGATGTGCATCTTGTGTGCCCGTGTGCTCCTGGCTTAAGGGTTGCGGGTTACGGCCTCCAGCCCGCGAGGTATGTGCTACTAGCTTGCGAGCTTCTTGGTCACAACAACCGTCATATCATCAACAAGAGCTTCGGGATCGGCAAGAGAGTCTGCCTCTGTGATGAGCATGGAGGCCAGAGCGCGAGCCGTACTCCCCGAAGCTCGCCGAACGATCTCCGCTATTCGCTCCACTCCGAACTCCTCGCCATCAGCATAGGCCTCGGAAAAGGGCTTCTGGGGCAAGATGTGGCCTCCATGCATCCTTGACACACATGTCTGAGTTGTGTTATCCTAATAGGTGAGTCAGGAAGGCTGCTTGTGTTCGGAAACGGTTCTGCCGCGCACGCTGAGGAGAGTCAGACAGAAAGACTGCTAAGGAGTCCAACTTGAGCCCGACAGCGAAAACGCTTGGGATCGCCATCCCAGTGCTGATCTCCAGTACATTCTGCCTCTCAGTCCCGTTCATCATCATAGTGGCCGATGTTGCTCTCCTCACCGGCGCGATAGCCGCGTGGATGATGAGTCGGCCGGTCGAGCTCACCGTCCCGGAGGAGTTCTTCGGGGAGATTGACGACACAGACCCCGATCCAATCTAGGAACGCCCCCGACACAGATCCCGCTTCAATCCAAGAACGCCCCCGTCGGATGATATCCGAGGGGGACGCGTTTCCCGTCCTCAGGAGCCTCGCCTATTCGGCTCGGTGCCGCCTCACGGCTGCCAGTTTTCCATCGATGCTCACGCTCTTGTCGCGTCTGTCATCGATGCTGATGCTCGTGAGAACGCGAACCACCTCGCCGCCGAAGGTCTCTTCGTGCATGCGAAGCACTGCTTCCATTACTCTATCGAGGTCGCCCTCGATCACTGTGGCCATCGGCGTCAGTTCGTACTTGAGGCCACTCTCCTCGAGCACGTCGAGGCAGTGGGCCACGTACTTGCTGATGCTCGCCCCCGCAGGACCGGACGGTATGATGGTCACCTGGACGACGGCCATGGCAGGATGTCCCTCCCTTGTCCTCTCTAGTCGTCCTTGTCGATGATGAGGTTGGTGACGGTGCTCGTGACTCCGTCGATCGTCCGAAGCTGGTTCAGCGTGAGATCGAGAAGCTCGTCGAAGCTGTCGGACTCAACGAGAGCGATGATATCCTGGTCGCCACTCGTGAGATCGGCTGACCTGATCTCCGGGCGGCTGAGAAGGGCATCGCGGACCGCCTTCTCCTTCCCTGCCGCGGCATTGATCTTCACATATGCTCTTGCCACGCGTCAAACCTCCTTCAGAATGCGACACGTTGTTCACAAGGACGACCGTGTTGGCGTCCCTCCTCTGATTCTCCCTGAGAATGCCGCAAAACGACAGTCATGTCAACATCGGTCGCGGTGAAAAGCTGTGAACACACTCTCAAAGATGTCTGCAAGGATGATGCGGTCAACGCACGCTGGGAGCTTCGCATCCAGTGAGTCGACCGTGGCGAGCGCGTCAGCATGATCGACGCTACGTGCTTTGTTTAAGAGCGGTCGAACGCGAGCCCCCTTTGGGATGCCCTTCATTCCCCCCTCCGGGGACGCCAGGACATCAGCCACCACTCCTGGACCAACTGTACTCTCTCTGGATATCGCAAGCAGGAGTTCGGGGCGATGAACCGCCGGGGCGGAGACAGACTGTCCCAATGCATCGAGGCCGGCCATTGGTACGACGATCGTCGTGAACGCGGGAATGACTGGTTCGTGATCCGCGGGGGCCTTGAGCGGGCGTTGCCTGGCGCCGTCAGCCTCTATGAGCGTGACATCGGCCATGGCAGAGGATGCGATCTCTCTCAGGAACTCGACCGGCGGCCCGGCGTACTTGTTGTTCGCCACAGGCCGGACGAGCAGGGTCGCCCCCTCTCTTCTCAGATGCGATTCGAGCCTCGTGAGAAGGTCCTTCCTGTCGGGGTCAGGGTCCACTGTCAGAGTGGGAAGCGAGGAGGTGAATCGCTCTCCAACGAGCGTCGTGGTGGTTGCGAGGACACTCACGCCCGACCTTCGAAGCTCCTCAGTGAGGCAGAGAATCGCGCTCGTCTTGCCACCGCCGCCTGTGAACGCTACGACGTCGCCGACGGCGATGCCAAGTGCATCGACCAAGGTGGCTTTCAGTCCTGATGTCACTCTGCGTTTTCCCAGAAGATCACTCTGTTCTTGCCCTGCTTCTTGGCGTCATAGAGGCAGATGCGGTCGGCCCTGTCCATCAGTTCGCTCCTGGATCTTGCATCTGTCGGATAGAGCGCGCCGCCTATGCTCACTGTCACCTGTCCGAACCCATCGCACGCCTCGTCGCTTGTTCCAGTAATGAATGCATATCGCGCCACGTTCCCTCTCATCCGCTCTGCGACGGTGATGGCACTCTCACGAGTGACTCCAGGCAGAATCACCGCGAACTCCTCTCCCCCGTGGCGCGCCACGATATCAACCTGTCTGGCGCTCTCCACAAGCACGTGTGCCACCTGACGAAGCACACTGTCCCCGGCCGCGTGACCACACGCGTCGTTCACCAGCTTGAAATCATCGAGGTCGATCATGAGGAGGGCCATCGCTTCGCCGCTTCGCTTGCTTCGTTCCATCTCTCGATCCAGCTGCTCCTCGAAGTAGCGCCGGTTGTGGATCTGCGTCGTGTGATCTATGAAGATCAGCTCCTCGATCTCGAGCTTGCGCTTGATCAGCCCCCCGGCGAATTCCCCCACGAAAGCTGCGAGGGCCACATCATCGGCCGTGAATGCGTCAGTATCAGAACTCCACACCTCCAGAGTCCCGTAGACGTATGCTTCCGATATCAATGGGACTACTATGACGGACCCGTGGGTCCTCCTGGGACCGTCGCCGACGAAGCGTTTGTCCTTTGAGAGGTCGGCCACAACAAGAGGATGCGCCGAATCCTCGACGTCCTTCCGGACGTGTTTGGGGCAGAACTGCTCCTCCTCGGCCCACTGGGCTATCCCCTCTAGCTCGCTTAGGGTACTCGCCTGTGAACTCAGAAGATCACCTGATAGAAAGAGGGCGATGCGATCGCATTCGATGGTCTCCCGGAGGAACTCATACAGATAGCTGAAGGGCCCGGCAAGATCCGCGCGGCTGCTTGAGGCTGCGACCACATCGAGCATTGCCCGCGGAACCGAGAGGCCAAGGCGTCTCTCGAAGTCCGCTCTTGCTTCATCCTTGGGAGGCCAGGCGGCACTCGTGATGGTCGCCGCCTGGAGATCCGTTGACGGCGCCTCCTCCTGTCTGCCTGCGCGCATACTCAGAGAGAAGGCGTCCAGGCCGATGAGGTCGCGGTACTTGAGATGAATCCGTCCGTCCCTCTCGACTCGCTCGACCCGCCGCATGAGGCCAAGTCCGCACAGGTGCTCCAGGAGGTCGACGGTGCGCATCTCGAGCTGCTCCTGAGATCGACAACCGCTCAGGGCACGATACAGATCGAGCCCCCTCGCATCCAAGCGACTGACTGGGATGAGGTTACGCACGAATTGAGTAAGGGAGAGTTCTCTTTTCCTAGCGGTCATGATGAAAACAATCATAGCTGATAGTCAAGAACGAGTCAATCGCGGTTACATTGGTGCGCTGCCCAGGCTTCGGAGACGAATCGTGCATGATCTCACAACATGCTCGTGTTGCACTTGGAACAGCGTGGTCTGGCACCGTGCTTGCACAACTGGAATTGTTGTCACACTAGTGTAAATGATCGAGATTTCACTTGCATGGCTATGGCCTCATCGGTATTCTCTCGCATTATGAGACGACTGCTCTTGGCTCTTGGCATCTGCTCGCTTCTTGTCGCAACCGGCTGTTCATCGGTCGGTGGCGTACGCGCACGTGACGCAGAGCCAATCTCATCGGGGTCCGCCGGGGAGCACGCCTGGGCTGACTCTCTTGCTGAGGCGGACAGCCTCTACAGGGAAGCACTGGCACGCTACGTCGTCGATGAGTGGCAGAGCGCCGGTGAGCTCCTGGACAGGGCCGTCCGCAAGCTCGAGGTCATCGACCCCGCCGGCGAGTCCGAGCTGAAGTCATCGCGTGCCTCATTGAAATCGCGAGCCGAGTACTTCCTCGCTGTGACCATCCAGAATGGATATGAGCGGAGCTACGTTCAGGCCACTCCCACTCCCCTAGAAGTCGACATCGTAGTTGAGCCGCCGACAGAGGTCGTCGCAGTGGAGCAGGTCGACGCCGGGGCCGCCGAGCCTGTGATAACCATCGTGGTCAACAGCCGTGTCGAGAAGTGGCTCGACTACTTCCAGGGACGTGGACATTCGGTAATGCAGAAGTGGCTGGATCGAAGATCGAGGTATCAGCCGATGGTGGAGGAGATCTTTCAGGAGGCGGGCCTGCCGAAGGACCTGTTCTACCTGGCCCTCATCGAGAGTGGTCTCAATCCTCGGGCCTATTCACGAGCTCACGCGGCCGGCATGTGGCAGTTCATATCGAGTCGGGCGCGCATGAACGGCTTGAAGGTCGACTGGTGGATCGACGAGAGACGCGATCCCGAGAAGGCGACCAGGGCCGCGGCGGCCTATCTTACAGAACTGCACGAGATGTTCGGTTCGTGGGAGCTCGCCCTTGCTGGATACAACTCCGGAGAGGGTCGTGTCGCGCGGGCCCAGCGCAAGCGGCCGTCATGTCCCGACTACTGGTGTCTCGATCTACCTTCGGAGACGGAGAACTTCGTCCCCAAGTTCATGGCAGCTGTTCTGATTGGAAATGACCCCGAGGCCTACGGCTTCGAGACAAGCAACGCGGGAGATGCGGCGCTTGAGTACGACTCCATGGAAGTGACTGAGGCGACTGATCTGAGTTTCATCGCGACTTCAGCCGGTGCTTCGGTAGAGCGGATCAGGGAACTGAACCCCGCAATTCGTAGATGGTGTACGCCACCATCCGCTGGTTCTACAACCGTGAGAGTCCCGGTGGGAACCGTTGATATCTGTGTCAGTGCCATTGCCGCCGTGCCCGAGAGCGAACGAGTTACGTGGCAGCGTCATCGCATCACACGAGGTGAGACGCTCTCCGAGATTGCGGGCGGGTACGGAACGAGCATCAGTGCCATCATGTCAGTCAATGAAATCAGGAGTGCGCACCGGATCTATCCTGGTGACTATCTTATCATCCCCATCGGTCCGGGTAGTGCCGCGGGCTACGGCGAGTACTCATCCAGCAGAGACGACTTCACCCACTACAGGGTCAGGCGTGGCGATACGATTTCCTCAATAGCGCGTCGTCACGGCAAGAGCACGAAGACGATTCTCAGGACCAACGGTCTGGGCTGGAACTCCAGAATATACCCGGGCGATACCATACGGATTCCGATGTAGACCGACTCTCCCCCTGAATCATACGCAATGAGATCATAGACAATAAGAGAGGCTCCCAGGACGAATCCTGGGAGCCTCTTTGGTTTGTTCTCTCAGCCGCCCCGCGCCCGTTGATGGGGACTGCGTCTGTGTCTGTCGTCGCGGGCGACCGCCTGACGGCGCTCCTCGCCGCTCTGTCTAGCGGTCGAACTCGCGGAGGTTGCCTCCACCTCCAATGACGGCGATCCTGGCCTCGGCGAGGTTCGGGATGTCTGAGACGATCGCCTCAATCATGACATCACCGCTCTGGAGCATCTCCCAAGGTGGATCGTAGTAGAGGCGCCATGACGTGTAGTCTACCTCACCGAACTCATCGACTCCGACAGGTGGGTTGTTCCTGTGGTCCCACGCCATTCCAACGAAGAACTGCTTGTTGGGGAAGTGGTTATTGTTGCTGATATCGACCGCGTTGGGCAGTATCTTCTGAAGCCAGTCCATCTCAGGATACTGAGCACCGGTGTTCATCCCGTTTGCGTCATTGGCGATGACCCCGGGCTTTGGAGTGGAGTCGGGATTGGGGCGCCAGACGTAGATTCTGAATGGCTCGGTTGTCGGTGTCTCAGGGTTGGGCGCACCCGTGATCCCGTCATTGCCGATGAAGAATCTGGCTCCGATCACGTAGTTGGCCCAGACTGGCGCCTGGAACATGACCGCTTCCTGAATGCCCGTCTGCCCTGTGATGTAGTCATCGAACGCGAACGGTTCTTCGATTTCCAGCCAGCTGAGCGTTGTATCCTTGCCCTCAGCGCTCCACAGCACGTCCACCGGTATCCCCGCCACGTTGCCGGCAGCATCGTACGCCTCCAACATGTAGGTAATGAGGGACTCAGGAGCAGCGGTTGTGAGGGGGGGGACGCTCAATGAGACCCAGAATCTCATCGAATCCGGCTCCCCTGGCTCCGCAGGGAATACATCGGTTGAGTCAGGCAGATACTCCGTCACGCCGTGGCGGACCCTTGCTCCGGCGGCCAACGTGTCCGTCCTGCCTACCAGACGAATCCTCGGGACGCCGGCCAGCCAATGCGGTCCGTCGTACGGCTCGGGCGGGTCCTCGACCCATTCGGCCTCGTTTATGGTCTCGAAGGCGATCGGCGGCGGTGTCATGTCAAGCAGGATCTCGATCTCGACCGGTTCGTCTGTCTCATTGCCGTAGAGATCAGTCGCCACTGCCTTAAGGGATTTCGGTCCCTCGATTCCCAGAGCGACATCCTCCACCGTAAACCGACCGAGTCTGCCATCATTCGGGACTGCAGGTGAGGCCACTGCACTTCCCGCATCGACATCGTCGATGAATACTCTGACTGTGGCTCCTACTTCTGCCCGCCCTCTGACATTGACCTCAGCGCTGTTGATAGCGGAGCCAGCCTCGGGATTCGTGACGGTCGTTCCTGTCGGCGGTGTCGTATCCGGTCCCATAGGCTCTACGGTGCTACATCCAGCCCACACGAACAGACCAAGACCCGCGAGAATCCCGACGATCACGAATAGCGCTTTTCTGCTCGATCCAAGCATCGAACGATACTCCTTTCACGAGGGGCACATCCGTCCTTCCCCTAGAAAACATATGCTGCAGATACCCTGTGGCTCGAATCCAGGTACTCGTGCTTCCCGTACGCGTAGTCCACAACGAAACCACCGATCCCGATTCCGGCTCCGGCAGTTAACTGCCCGATCGCCAGTCCGCCTCTTACCGCGACGAGATCGCGATATGAGAACTCGAGACCGTAGTGCGTGTCGAACGTCACGTCGCCAACGTGGTACTCGTCGGCCATCCATCTTCTCTCAAACCTGAAATCTGCATCCGCCGCCAGCACGATGCGGCCGTCCATCGATGGAATCTCTCTCACGTATGCGACCCCGAGCTTGGCGGTCGGCATGATCTTCTCGCGCTCCTTCGTGTCCCACGCGAGGAAGGTCGTCGTAACGTCCTGCACGTTCGCCCCAAGCGTGAGCCCTCCCAGTACCTCGTACTGGGCGCCCAGATCGAATCCCAGCCCATAGCAGGAATTGGGGCCGATCTGCTTACTGACAACCTTCAGATTGCCACCAACGGTGATTCTCTCAGAGACCGGGCGTGCGTACGACAGAAGCATCGCGGCCTCGGAATCGCTTTCCAGCGTTATCCTTGAGACGTCGTAGTATATCCGCCCGTCCGACTCCTCGAAGTCAGTGAAAGGGATGTCGTCGATCGAGAGCCTGACTACTGTCAGCGCGAAGGTGCTTCCCTGCCCCAGTGAACGAACATAGGCTCCCGTGTCGTAGTTCACGACGTCGCCGAACGTCTCAGAGTGCATGAGATGCACGGCCTCACCATCGAGACCGGCAAGTCCGGCCGGATTCCAGTACCCCGCGGTCGCATCATCGGCGACACCTACAAACGCGCTCCCCATTCCGAGTGCCCGGGCGCCGACCCCGTGCGTAAGAAACTCACCCGCGTACTTGTTGGCGGCCCCAGCCGGCATCACCATCAGAAGAAGGGCGAGCAGGACAAGGATCGCGGATCGCATCAAAAACATAAACCTCCACCCTGACACACAAGTCCGCCGGAGTGCATACGGCTTGCAGCCTTCAGGGGAGTATCGAGAGTCCTTTCGTTCCACTAGTAGCACGGGGCGCTCCCTCCTGTAAAGCGAAAAGATACGCCATCTTGCGGCGATTACGCACCGTCTGAGGTGATCGTATTCAGGCGGACGGGATTGGCCTCTACCCTACTTAGACGCTCGGAGAGGCGCGAAGCTTCATGCGGGCCCCGCAACTACCTGATGAGGATCATCTTGCGTGTCTGTTCAGACTCCCCGTGCGATAGTCTGTACAGGTACACGCCGGCCGCCACATCTTCACCAAACTCATCCTTGCCGTCCCAGACCACGGCATGACCGCCGGGGTTGCGATACTCGTCCGACAGCATACGAATCAGCCTACCCTGGACGCCGTAGACCTTGAGCGTCGTATGTCCGGCGGTCTCCAGGGCAAACCTGATGGTGGTGGATGGCGAGAATGGGTTCGGGCAATTCTGGTATAGCTCCATCGTGGTTGTGATCGGCTCGTCATCGCTCGGGATCCCAGTGTCTGAGGAACCGATCGTCGTGCCTATGGATACGTCGTCGATGAAGAAACCCTCGGCGACATCACTGTCATCGCTGACGAATACGAAGCGCGCCATGCATGTGTCACCTGGGGTCCCGGCAAGCGGGTACGTGTACTCCAGCCAGTCGTTGCCGATCGACCCGAGGGTCTCGAGGGCGCCTCCACTACCAATGAAGTCCAGAGTGTCGCTTGGCTCTCCGTTGGTCACGAGCACAACGTAGATGCCGTCAGTGCCGTATATGGTTACGTCGTACCAGCACCAGAAACTCAGCTCAGTGCTCATACCGAGAGTGAACTCAGGGGAATCGAGCCGACACTCCATATCGTTGTTGTAGCTCCAGAGACTCTCCTGGCCGCAGTACCAACTCGCGGTTCCGGAGTGCGTACGGTGTGAGCCAAGATGCCAGAGATCAGAGGTGCCATCGTGGGTCCAGCCGGACTCTCCGCTCTCGAAATCGTGAGTGAAACCCGTCGTCCCGACAGCGATGACCAGCGTGTCGAGATGCGTCACTCCGGCCGTGGTCATCTCCAGATAGAGCTCAGGGAAGTACGGCACCGGGCAGTCGGAGGATACTTCAATCTCAAACACAGCTTCCAGAGATGCAGAGGGAAGCACGGTCGCGGGATAGGCGGTGGCACTCGTGACGGTGAGTTCCGGGTCAAGTGTCCACAGATGGAGGTCAGGTGAGGGAGCCTCCGCAAGGCCGTCGTTCATCACTTCCGCCATCAACAGCACCGTCTCCCCCGGTTCGGGTAGACCGTCCCCATCGCCGCCGAGCGCATCGTCTGCCGAGTATGATGCAATGCGGAGAACGGGCGCCGCCAGCGTCAAAGGAACAACCCCCGACCAGGTCTCGCGGTAGCCCGTGGCCTCCAGGACGATACCGAGAAGCGCGACGTGTCCATCCGGACAACCGTCAGCTACTGAGATTGAGTACGCTGCAACTGCGCTGGCCTCGGCCCCACCAGGGATGTCCCCGTACGCGCTCACGCCGTCGAGAACAGTCACCCAGGCGTCGCTGGTAGAGATTGTGGCAGAAACACCGCCCGCCTCTGTGGTCCCGTAGTTCCGTACTGTGATGTTGAGGAACACCGTCTCGTTCGGCCCCGCCAGACCGTCGCCGTTTCCTCCTATGTCGTCATCGATCTCGAACGCAGTCGGGCGAAGATACGCGCCCGAGAGTCTGACCGGAATCAGTGCCTCGTAGGGCAGACGGTCCGGGGCCGTCACAGTCAGTGTGATGTCGTCCGGCTGTGCGGTGTCGAGTGCGAAAGAGACGGTGCCATCGACCGCCGTCCTTGCGCGCTCATAGACATCGCTGCCGTTGGATATGCAAACGAGGGCTTGAGCGAGTGTGCCCTGCTGTGTCCATACGACCACGTCGAATGTTGAACTCCCTGCAACCGCCGTGTCGGCGTGCGCGACCATCATCTGAGTCGGGATGTCGGTCCAGATGGGCATCTCGGGGTCGCCGAGGAGATTGACTTCGTACTGGTGCCAGCGGTAGACGTTCTCAGCCATTGAGAACGGAGCGAACGAGGCTTTGGCGGCAGCGAGCGCCTCGCCGGCCCTCCTCAGGTCTTCCTGGAAGACCATTTCGTAGTATCTGGCCATGTACAGATCCGAGTAGCCGTAGCCGGGGTTGCCCGGGGAGCCCCAGCCGTATCTGCTGTTGCCGATGAAGGCCACAGCGCCGCCATTGGGGTTCTCAATGAAGCGCTCTGCGATACAGTCCTTGTCAAACGCGGCCGGCCAGCAGCCGATCGAGTAGAGCAGAGGCTGCTCGCTTGCGTTCGTGAGTCCCGATGCGTCCGCGCGATCGAGATACCCGTCGCCACATCCGATCACCGTGTGCCAGGCGTGTCCGTCGTGGAGGAAGTGGCACAGCCCCTCGTTCAGAGCGTCGATGACAGCCTGTCTCGTCTCGTTGCCCAGGGACTCATAGAGCTTGAGGATCGGGTCGTATCTCGGTGGAACGGAGTCGCGATCGATCATATTGAGGCCGATCCCGGAGTCCGTGTATGGATTCGACCAGAGGATCTCACCAGCCATCAGCATGTCCAGCTGGTACTCAGTCCCGGGATTTCGCTCGTGAGCCAGGAGCTTGGCCACGAAGGCCAGAGCATCAGTCTCATCGCCGACGGACGCGCGACCAACAAAGACATCGGCGTAGAGGTCCACGTCGTCGTCGATCTCGCCGAAGATGGCGTCCCCGTCCGCGTTCCACGTGCCGTCAAGGTCTGCGTAGTAGAGATCACACGGGATGTCGTTGTCGTCAGGCTGGTAGTTGGCCTCGCAGTCCATGGCGAAGGCGATGCGTGCAGGAACCGTCGAGATGTCTCCACCGAGAAGGAACCAGATTGCTCCCCAGGTGTCGTGCGCGTCTGCGATGAAACTACGGATCCGCGCAGGCCCATCGATGCCCGCGTACGTTGCATCTATCCACTCGGTTGTGACGATGGTGGCAGGGACGCCCTTCCGGGTCTTCCACTCGGCGAGGGGCGCAAAGGCAGACTCGAAAGACGCGCCCGTGATGACGACGTACTCTATGTCGTCCGACTCGAGGAATGTGTCCCCATCGAGTGGCCGGCGCATGACAGGAACCAGATGGCTCGGGTTGTCTACGAGTGCCAGCGCAACGTCTTGGGCGGCTTCGCGCGCGCTCCGGGACGGCGCCTCTTCCAGGACCTCATACTCCACCGAAACAGTGATGCTCCGGAAGAACCGGAGCTTGCCTCTGTCGGGGATGAACTGGAGCGGGTGAATGGCCAGTCCGACCATCGTGTTACCGACCAGATGCCCCGTCGAGATGTGCTCCACAACGAGCGCCGGATACGGCTCGCTCTGACTGTAGACGACAGGGTCGCGAGGTGTCGGTCCTCTCTCCGGGAAGTCCTTGCCCGGAATCGGAAGAATCCGCGGGGGCTGTGCCGGGGCGGGCAGGAACGTATCCAGGAGTTCCGAGCTCTCGGTGTGCACGACACTCACGCCGAGTACTCTCGCGTCACCTGGCAGACCCAGCGTCAGCAGGCAGACCGGCAACTGCGGCCGTCCCACGCTCCGTAGAATATCGCAGTCCTCAAGTGTGATCAGGTCATATCCGTCAAGGTCCGAGAAGGCCAGCGCCTGCTGTGAGAACGTGACAGTGTGCTCGAATCGAGCCCCTGACGCTGCTGTTGCAGACACGAGGACCGCACAGAGAATCGCCAGAGCTATCGGCCTGTTCAATCGTGGGTGCATGTCCATAGCTCCTTCCGACGGTCGACCCAGGTGCTGAGGGGAATGTGCTGCTTCCAGATTGAGGGTGTGGGCTTCCGTTGTCAAGGGATGGATGCTGTAAGCGACTGGCGCTCACCCGTCCCCCTCTGTATAGCCCCCTAGCGTGGTCATCTCGGGCGGACAAGCGCGCAACTGGAAAAAGAAAACAGGGCCCAAAGGACCCTGTTCACTCATTCAATATAGAAGTCTCTGTGGTGCCCGGAGCGAGACTCGAACTCGCACAGGCCTAAGCCCACCGCCCCCTCAAGACGGCGTGTCTACCAGTTCCACCATCCGGGCATTCCACCTGAGTCCTACAAGCCCTTCCAACGGGGCGTCGATAATCGTGAGAGAGGCATTCTACTCACCGGAGCCATCTGGGGCAACCGGAATTTCCTCCCCTGACGGCAACTCCTCTGTGGCAACCTCATCACCACCCGGCAATCCCCCCTCAAACTGCTGCGGTACCGGCTGGCCGGTTGCCGCTGCAGGAGCGGGCTGCATTCCCTTGAGTCCCTCTTCCACGGTCCCAGGCGTCCTTGTGCGGACGATGAGAGCCATTGAGAGCGAGGAGACCATGAAGATCACGGCCAGATAGCGGGTGGCCTTCGTCAGAAACGACGCCGCCGTCTGTCCTCCGAAGACTGCTCCCACGCCGCCACCGCCGCCGAATGCCCCAGCCAGTCCTCCGCCCTTCCCGGACTGCAGGAGAACTGTGACGACCAGTCCCAGGCAGACCAGGATATGTAGTGCCAGCATGACAGTGTACATCGAGTGATACCTCCCACGTGCCGTCGCACGGTCTGAGGCCGCGCCCACGCGGCATTGACAATGGCCGCGCCCACGCGGCACTGACTATAGCTGCGCCCACGCGGCACTGACTATAGCTGCGCCTAGACGGCGGCTCTGATGATCCCAGCAAAAGCGCCAGCATCAAGGCTCGCGCCACCGACGAGTACCCCGTCGACATCGCTCTCTGCCATGAGGCCGGCCGTATTGTCCGGATTGACACTGCCGCCGTAAAGAACCCGGAGTTCGTCTGCGACGGCATCCCCAAAGATAGCACCAACCGACCGCCGAATCAAGCCATGAACCGTATTCGCCTGGTCAGGGGTCGCGCTGAGCCCAGTTCCAATGGCCCAGACCGGCTCGTAGGCGAGTACGATCCTCCGGGCGTGCTCGTGCGCGACGCCCTGGAGAGCTCTCTTGACCTGCTCCACCACAACATATTCAGTCTTGTCGGCCTCGCGCTCAGCCAGGACCTCCCCGACGCAGACAACGGGAGTCAATGTGCCGGAAAGCACCTTCAGTAGCTTGCGATTCACATCCTCGTCCGATTCTCCAAACAGGGCGCGTCGCTCCGAGTGCCCGATCAGGACATGCGAGACACCGAGTGATTCGAGCATCTCGGTCGAGATCTCGCCGGTGAAAGCGCCCGCCGATTCCCAGTACACATTCTGTGCGCCGATCGCTATGCCGCCTTCACGAGTTGCGTCGACCGCGGTCTCAAGAGCGACTGACGGCGGACAGATGAGCACCTCCGGCGGGTTGTCGATTCCGGCGATTCCGTTTCTGAGCTTCAGAAGAAACTGACGCGTCTCAGAGTGCGTCTTGTTCAGCTTCCAGTTGCCTGCGATGATCGGTCGTCTCGACACTGTGTCATAACTCCTTGTCAGGCGTCTGTGAGAGCTTCTATCGCCGGAAGAGGCTTGCCCTCAAGCACGGCAAGCGATGCTCCCCCACCTGTAGATACGTGACTTATCCGGCCGGCAACCCCGGCGCGACCAAGAGCAGCGATCGAGTCACCACCACCGACGATGCTGACAGCGCCCGCGTCCGTCGCTTTCGCGACCGCCTTGGCCAGAGCGACTGTTCCGTGTGAGAAGGCATCCAGTTCGAACACACCGAGCGGGCCGTTCCAGACGATCGTCCTTGCTCCTGAGATAGCCTCTGAGAATGAACGGATGGTCTCCGGACCGATATCGAGTCCCTTCCATCCTGCTTCGATTCCATCGGCGGAAACGATCCTGGTCTCGGCTCCCTCAGAGATATCCCGCGCGACGACGACGTCGTCCGGAAGGAGCAGCGTCTTGCCTTCGGCCTGAGCGCGCTCAAGAATGCGTGTGGCAGTCTCCAGACGATCGTCCTCGACAAGCGAGTCTCCGATGGACAGACCCTTCGCCTTCATGAAGGTGAAAGCCATGCCTCCACCGATCAGAAGGATGTCGAGCACCGGCATGAGGTTCTCGATGACGCCTATCTTGCCGGAGACCTTGGCGCCACCCAGAATGGCCGCGTACGGACGCTCGGGCGAGGCGGTTGCCTTGGCGAGATTTCGCAGTTCGTTCTCGATCAGGAATCCCATCGCGCACTCGCTCAAGTGCCTGGTCACCCCAACGGTCGAAGCATGGGCACGGTGAGTCGTCCCGAAAGCGTCGTTCACATAGACGTCGCCCATCCGCGCCAGGCGATGGGCGAAATCCGGTTCGTTCTTCGTCTCCCCCGCGTGGAAGCGGAGATTCTCAAGAAGCGTCACATCCCCGTCATTCATCCGGGCCACAACGCCCTCGGTTGTGTCCCCGACGCAGTCCGGCGCCATAGTTACTCCTCGACAGATGAGATTCGATAGCCGTTCAGAGACCGGTCTCAGGCTCAGCTCCGGGACACTCGCACCCTTGGGGCGCCCGAGGTGAGAGACGAGAACCGCCTTCCCGCCGTGTTCCCTTATGAACTCGATCGTCGGAAGAGCCGCCCTGATGCGCGTGTCATCGGCAACGCGGCCGTCGCTCCCAAGTGGGACATTGAAGTCGACACGCGTCAGTACTCTCTTCCCTCTCAGATCGAGGTCCTTTAGATGCTTCTTCACAGCCATGAGGGACAACCCCTACCTGCTCGCCACGAGCTTCATCATGTCGACCATGCGAGACGCATAGCCGGCTTCATTGTCATACCACCCGAGGATCTTGACGAGGTCTCCCCCGGTCACAGTCGTAAGTCCGCTGTCGAAGATGCATGAGTGGCGGTCTCCGACTATGTCTATGGAGACGAGCGGCTCATCGGTGTAGCGCAGGTAATCCTTCAGCGGACCTTCCTTCGATGCCTTGAGGAAAGCAGCGTTCACTTCCTCCGCGGTTGTCTTCTTCTCCACGTGCAGCACGAAGTCAACAAGCGAGCCGTCAGGTGTTGGAACACGGACCGCCATTCCCTCGAGTTTCCCAGCCATCTCCGGGATGACGAGCGCAATCGCCTTTGCTGCCCCGGTCGTTGTCGGGATCATGCTGACTGCTGCGGCCCTTGCACGCCTCAGGTCACTGTGAGGCAGATCGAGTATCCTCTGATCGTTCGTGTACGCGTGGATCGTCGTCATGACGCCTTTGATGACGCCGAAGTTGTCATTCAACACACCGATCATCGGTGCGGCGCAGTTCGTGGTGCAGGAGGCCGTGGATATGATGTGATGGTTGTCCGGATCGTAGAGGCCATCGTTGATACCCATCACGATGGAGATATCAATGCCCTTCCCCTTGCCGGGAGCGGAGATCATCACCTTGCGTGCGCCGGCCTTGAGGTGCTTCTCGGCGCCCTCACGAGTGCGGAAAGCTCCAGTCGCCTCGATCACGACATCAACATCCAGCTTCTTCCAATCGAGCTTCTCTGGATCCTTCTCGGAGAACACAGGGATGGTCTCGCCGTCAACGACGATGTTCCCGCCTTCAACTCTGACTTCCCCATCATATACACCGTGCACGGAGTCGTACTTGAAGAGGTGCGCCAGGGTTGCCGCGTCTGTCAGGTCGTTCACAGCCACAATGTCAAAATCGGGGTTATGTCGCGCGAAGCGAAGAACGAGCCGACCTATTCTCCCGAATCCGTTGATCGCGTACTTGAGAGCCATGCTTCCTCCTAGGCCTTGCCTGCTGATCCGAAAAGCTCAATCTTGGATTTGACGAGTTCCTTCATGCCTTCGCGTGCGGCTCCGAGGATCTTTCTCGGATCGAACACCTTGGGGCTGTCGGCCAGTATCTGGCGCGTGTACCCCGTGAAGGCCAACCGCAGATCTGTATCGATATTCACCTTCGCGATTCCAAAGGGGATCGCCTCTCTGATGCTCTCGGGCGGCACGCCCTTCGCGCCGGGCAGCTCCGCTCCGTACTTGCGAGCAAGATCGAGGACCTCCGGAGGGACTGCCGAGGCGCCGTGCAGCACCAGAGGCACTGACACGAGCCCGGCTATCTTCTCGAGCCGATCGATGGCCAGCTTCGCATCTCCCTTGAACTTGTATGCGCCGTGCGAAGTTCCTATGGCAATCGCCAGCGAGTCACACCCGCTCGACTCCACGAACTCCGCTGCCTGGTCGGGATCCGTCATAGCTGCGTCGCGCTCATCGACGGCGATCTCGTCCTCGATGCCCATCAGCCTGCCAAGCTCGGCTTCGACAGTGATGCCCATCGGGTGAGCGAGTTCCACAACCGCCCGTGTCTCCGCGATGTTCTCTGCAAACGGAAGGTGTGATCCGTCGATCATCACCGATGTCCAGCCATTCTCTATGCAACCGCGGATGACATCGGGGTCTGTTCCGTGATCGAGGTGCAGAGAAGCCGGCACACCGGTCTCGTCCGAGAAGTTCATGACGAGGTCGTGCAGATTCTTGTAGCCGGCGTACTTGATGGCCGACTGAGATGTGGCGATGATCACGGGAGAATTCAGTTCTTTGGCAGCCTCGAAGATGGCTGCCGTGATCTCAAGATTGCTCGTGTTGAATGCGCCCACTGCATAGCCGCCCAGACGAGCGGGCACCATCAGCTCATTGTTGTCGAGAAGTGGCATGAGAACTCCTATCCAAAGAACGTCCTGGCGACCTCATAAAGCTCTGAATCGACCCGCTTGATGCACTCCATCGCATGGGCCATCTCCACCGGAATTACCTTGTCCCCTTGCAGACTCGTCATCTTGCCGAACTGCCCGGCGTGAATGAGGTCGGCTGCGAGAACGCCGAAGCGTGTGCCGAGGACGCGGTCAAACGCAGTCGGTGTTCCGCCGCGCTGAGTGTATCCAAGCACCGTTACGCGGGTCTCGTATCCCGTGCGCTCTTCGATCACCTTGGCAAGCCTGTTTCCGATGCCTCCAAGGCGGACGTGACCGAACGCGTCTACGCCCGAGGACTGGACAACCAGCTCTGCCTCTTCGTCGTGATTCATGGGATACTCGGCGCCCTCTGAGACAACGACGATACTGAAGTTCTTGCCCCTGGAGTGACGCTTACGGATGACCTCGCAGACCTCGTCAATAGAGAAGGGAACCTCGGGTATGAGGATGAGGTCCGCTCCACCTGCAATGCCCGACTTGACGGCGATCCATCCCGTGCCTCTCCCCATCACCTCGACCACCACAACCCTGTTGTGCGACTCCGCCGTTGTGTGGAGGCGGTCGATCGCCTCTGTGGCGATGTGCACGGCCGTGTCGAATCCGAACGTGAAGTCGGTCCCGTTGATGTCGTTGTCGATCGTCTTTGGCACTCCGACGAGAGGGAACCCATCCTGCCAGAGGTTAAGTGCGACGCCCAACGTATCCTCGCCACCGACGGCCACGACGCCGTTCAGGTTGAGTTCAGAGAGTGTCTTCTTGACCAGCTCTACACCATTCTCCTCTTTGTAGACATTGGTCCTGGATGTCCCGAGGATCGTTCCGCCTCGAGGGAGGATTCCGGAGACCTCGTCCAGACCGAGAGGTTGGTGGTCGTTATTGAGGACCCCAGCCCAACCGTATCTGAACCCGATCACCTCACCACCATACTTGCCGATCGTCCGTCTGACGATCGCCCTGATAACCGCGTTGAGACCTGGGCAGTCTCCTCCACCTGTCAGGATTCCTACCTTCATGATTCCCTCCAACAGCTTCCTGAGTGCCTTCCTAGTGAGTCAATCACAATTAAGTGAGAATAGTCGCGCTGGAGCTTGCTGTCAACCCGTTTTGGTCATTCCGGAGGCCCCGCAACTGCGACCAGGGAGACGGAATAGGCCCCTGCATCCAGCACGGCCAGCCCTGCTGCAGAGAGCGTTGCACCCGTCGTTACCACATCATCCAGTAGGAGGACACGACGGCCGGCGAGGTCGTCTCCCTGTGCGTGAAACGCGCCGAGCGTGTTGGCGAATCTGAGCCCTCTCTCGAGACGTGCCTGGCTCTCGGTCGCACGGGTCCTTGCAAGCGCGTGCGATAGAACAGGGAGAGCCAGGCGGGTGCCGAGCCTGCGGGCGATTAGAAGGGTCTGGTCGTATCCCCTCTCCCTCCTTCTGGTGGAGTGAAGAGGAACAGGAACGATGAGATCGCATCCTGATGGCGCGGCGGTAGCGGCTGCCGAGGCCAGGAGCTCAGCCAGCGAGACGGCACCCTGATACTTGAACGCATGGACGATTGTACGGACAACGCCCTCGAACGGAAGCGCGTAGCGTACACAGAGGAGAGAATCGCCGTGACCCTCCGGATCGGTATGGGTAGCAGCCTCGCCCTCAATCGCAGCGCGCGAGAGCGGCAGGAGATGTGGAGCCGGCCTCAGAGAACGAGCGCATGCTGGACAGATGTGCACCTCTCTGCCCTCCATATGCGCTCCACATCCGATGCAGGAGTCCGGGCAGGTGAACGCCAGGAGCGCCTGGAGGACGCGAAGTGATGAGTTCCGGAGGGTCACGGAGAGAGCACCAGGGGATGGTCCGGAGCACGATGATCCAGCTGTAGTGGAATAGCTTGAGAGTCAGGCGTCCACTCGGGCGGCTACTCAGGCATCAGTTCGGACAGCGGATCGCCTGGAGAGGTAGATCATGAGTCCTGACGACACGAGGATCACCACAAGGCCGAAGAGCTGGTTCCGCGTGAGCGAGAGCATGCCGTCCTGGATCACCATCGAGATCGACGGGTAGTGTCGCAGGGGATCCACGAACAACCTGTAGGTGGCGAGGAGAATCAGGAGGAGGGTAAGCAGAAACCCGTTGAACCGCCGTCTCCGGTCAACGACCAGGAGCACCGCCATGACTGCGAACGCGGCCAACGACTCGTATATCTGTGTCGGATGAAGCGCGATACCCGGGAAGATATCTGCAGCCCCCGACCCGGCGGGGAATGTCACGGCCCAGGGAAGATCGCACTCGTGTCCGAAGCAACATCCGTTCAGAAAGCAGCCCAGACGGCCGATTCCTATCCCCAGCGCGAGAGCAGGCGCTGCGAGATCAACTCCAAGCCACGGATCTATGCCTCTTCGCCTGAAGAAGTGGAACCCCGTGACGACTCCCGCCGTAACGCCGCCGTAGAGCGTCAGCCCGCCGTCCCACACCTTGAAGGCGCGGGCGATATCATTAGCGTAGTATCCCCAGTGCGCGACTACATAGGTCAGCCTGGCCCCGGCAATGGAAGCGAGGATCACGAAGAAGACCATATCGATGATCATATCCGGGTCGAGTCCACGCTTCCTGGCACGCCTGCGCGTCAGCAAGAGGCCAAGAACGAACGCAGCCGCGACCAGGAGGCCATAGCTCCTGAGAGGAAACGACCCTATGTAGAAGAGAACCGGTCTCACCTAGTACTCCATTCGCCTCACACTCATGCCGAGCACTATGCCGACCGACGCCATCGTTACGAGCAAGGATGACCCTCCATAGCTCAGGAGCGGCAGCGTCATACCCGTGACCGGTGAGAGCCCCAGTGTGACGCCAATATTGACCGCCATCTGGATAAAGAGAGCGCTGGCGACACCTACGATCACAAGCCCGGCGAAGCGATTCCTCACGAGCCCCGCCAGCCTGAGCATCCGGATGATGATATAGAGATAGAGCCCAATGACCACAATGCACCCGAAGAAGCCGAACTCCTCCGCCAGAACCGAGAAGATGAAATCGGTGTGCTGTTCCGGCAGGAAAGCGTAGTTCTTCTGTGTGCCGTTCAGAAACCCCTTCCCGAACGCCGAGCCGGAGCCGATCGCGATCTTCGACTGAATCAGCTGATACCCGGTGCTGAAACGGTACTTCTCAGGATTGAGGAAAGCAAGGACTCTGTGTCGCTGGTAGTCCTTGAGATGATTCCAGAGGAAGGGGCTCATGCGACCCATCCCGATAGTCGTAACGAAGATAAGCAGCTTGTCGGAGATGAACATCCTCGAGGTGTACAGAAACCACCCCAGAAGCGCTATGAAGACTGACCAGGCGATCCAGTTGAATGCTAGAATCATGCTGAGGACCGGAGCCGCCAGAAGCAAGAGGTAGATCGGTCTTACGCCTGCCCAGAAGAGCATCGGGACGATGATGAGAGCGAAGATGATCGACGTGCCGAGATCGGGCTCGCGCAGGACCAGGGCAGTCGGCACAAGAACAATGATCAGCGGCAGAAGAAGATGCATCGGGCGAGTGAGTTTCGTCTTCCTGGATGCCAGATAGCGTGCAAGGACCAGGATCACCGCATACTTGGCCAGTTCCGACGGCTGCACTCGTATCATACCGAGTTCAAGCCATCGCCTCTCTCCCATCTTGCCCACACCGATGATGAGGACGGCAACAAGAAGGGCAAGAGCGACTCCGTAGAGGAAGGGAGCCAGCCCCTCCAGCGTGTCCTGAGAGATCAGGATCGCCACTCCCATCAACAGGAACCCCGCGACGGCCCACACGATCTGCCTCTTGACCAGAAGAGAGAGACCTCCCGCACCCTCATAGGTCGCGCTGTGGATCATCAGGATGCCGATTATGGTGAGCAGCAGTGTGGCAAGGAAGATGCCGTAGTCGAAATCCCTGAGCTGCCTGTGGTTCAGAAGCTCCAATCCATCACTCCTCGTGCATCTGGTGAACGTCTGTATCGGTGGCCGGGAGAATGTCTTCCGCGTTGTCCGCAACGTCTTCGTCGCCAAAGCTGGTCGCGACGGGTTCGGGGTCCTCGAGTCTCAGATAGGCCTTGACGACTTCACGGGCGATCGGCGCCGCAATGGCTCCGCCGCCTCCCCCATGTTCAACGAGGACCGCTACCACGATCTCGGGGTCATCGGCCGGGGCGTAGCACACAAACCAGGCGTGGTCCTCGCCGTGCGGGTTCTGCGCTGTTCCGGTCTTCCCTCCGACCTGGATTCCGGGTACGCGGGCCAGTTTCCCCGTTCCATTGGGCGCCTCCACAACGTTGACCATGGCCTGCCGCAGGAACGAGAGTGTGGAGCGGCTGAATGGAAGCTCGTACGAGACTGACTCCTTGACGGTCCCGATCACACGCCCGGAGTAGGTCTCGATCCGCTTGAGGACGTGGGGAGCGTAGACGGGTCCGTCGTTCACGATTCCACAGACCATGCATGCCATCTGCAGTGGCGTTACCAAAAGTTCCCCTTGACCTATGGCGAGATTCAGAACGACCCCCCTGCTCCACTTCCTCTTGCCGTATGCGCGATCGTACCAGGCGGGCGTCGGGAGGTTTCCGCGGGCTTCGCCCGCGATGTCGATGCCGGTTCTGCGCCCGATGCCCGATCTGCCTGACCAGTCCATCAGCTCGGCCACGCCAAGCCGCACGCCCAGCTGGTAGAAGAAGACGTCACACGACTCGACGATGCCCTTCATGATGTCAACGACACCGTGTCCCTCACGCTTCCAGCAGCGAAACGTTCTGATACCGTACTTGAATGCCCCGACGCAGGTTACGGTCTCGCTTCTGCTGACCGTCCTGGTTTCGAGTCCGGCCGCAGCCGTGATGAGCTTGAACGGACTGCCTGGCGGGTACGTCGCCTGGATCGCCCGATTCAAGAGAGGGTGAAACGGTGATTGAGAGAGGGTGGCCCACTCCTCATTCGAGATACCATCCACTAGATCGTTGGGATCCGGAGCGGGCATGGATGCAAGCACAAGTACCTCTCCACTCCGGGGAGCAATGGCCACGATTGCTCCGCCGTCGTGTCGTGACAGCGCTTCCTCCGCGGCGACCTGCGCCGGCGCGTCCAGACACAGTACCAGGTTGCTTCCGGGTCTCGCGGTGCGTGAAGGACCGTCCTGAAAAGGATACAGCTCCCGTCCCAAGGCGTCGCAGACCCAGTACTCTGCCCCATCGTGACCTCGGAGCATGAGCTCGTAGCGGTCCTCGACCCCCGTCCTGCCGACCACATTCCCTGAGCGATAGCCGAGTGATGCCATATCCGTGAGCTCAGCGTCGGATATCTCGGCTACGTAGCCGATGCTGTGCGTCGCAAGAGAGCCCATCGGGTAGCGGCGGATCGCCGTCACCTCGACCTTGACTCCCGGAAGCTCCGAACGGCGTTCCTCCACCCGCGAGACCTGCTCCAGGTCGGCGTCATTGATGAGGACGACGTTTCCATAGAAACGCCCGGCGGCCTCCTCGAGTTTCTCAGCGACAAAGGCCGTATCGAGATCGAGCAGCTCGCTCAGCCTGTATGTGAGCGCGGCATCGTCCCGCCGCTTCATCCGCGTGATGGTTATGGACAGGAAGGTGCGATTGTCCGCCAGGATCTCGCCATTGCGGTCGAGCATAAGGCCGCGTGGCGCGGGCATAGGCAAACCCTGAACGTAGTTGTTCTCTGAGAGATTGCGATAGAACTGGCCATGTATGAGCTGCAGCCAACCGAGTCTGGATACCATGATCAGACACACGGTCACGGCCACGAGACTGAGCACCCGAGAGCGTTGTCTGGGAATCCCATGCGTGTCGGGGGCGTTACCTTCGAAGCGCACCGGTGATAACTCTCCAGTTCGCGAACCGGGCAATTATGTTGATGAGAAGACCGAGGGCAACCGTATAGCCGGCTCCGATCAGACTGTACCGAATCATGAAATGACCGAAGATGTCGAGGCTGCCCCTGTAGTAAACGCCGTAGAAGATAATGTCGCGCAGCAGGGTGGCGCCGAAAATCACCGAACACTGCACAAGAACCTGAGACTTGACGAGCCGGTCAAGCAATGACGCGGACAGGAATGCTGTGATGGAGAGAGCCAGTGCGTTCAGACCGAGGTACTCCGGGAGTTCCGAGTCCACCATGAGTCCCATCACAAACCCAGCGATGACTGGGATTCTGATTCCGAGCCCAAGTCCGCCGTAGACAATAGCGAGGACCAGGAAATCCGGCCGTGCTCCGAGGTTCTCGATCTCCGGGGCGAGGGCGGTATCGAGCAGAAGAGCGCCTACGCACATGAGCACGAAAGTCCGGAGCCTCACGGAGCGCCCCCTTCCGACGCAGTGGAAGGGGCGCCGTCGGTGCTATCAGAAGGAGCAGCTTCGAGGACAAGTTCCTTGAGGAGAGCCTGCATCATCGCGTCCCGTTCCGGTGACGGAGCGGCTAGACCCTTGAGAACGAAGACCTGCTCGATCGTGGACAGATTGACTGCTATGTCGATATGGACAGTCATTGTAAGAGGTCCCTCATGGACCGAAGAAACATCTCCCACGACCAGACCGGCCGGATAGACTCCCCCAAGACCTGACGTGATGACACGGTCATGAGCGCGTATGTCCGATCTTGCAGGCACATAGTCCATCTGCCAGTCGAGGAGCTCAGAGGCTCCTCCATACCTTGGGCGGACCATACCTCGCACTCTGCTGCGCTCGATGGTCACAGCGACGGCGGATGATGCGCTTGTGAGAGGCTCTACCAGCGACCACCCCCTCACTGAGCTTGATATCTTGCCGACCAGCCCATCGGGCACCACCACCGGCATTCCGGCCGCTACCCCACTTGCTTCGCCCGCGTTGATCTCGAGACCTTCGATGATCCTGCCACCGGGCATCCCGATGACAGTGGCGGGAAGCAGATCGAACCGTTCCTCCGCTGCAAAGCCAACCATGAAGTGCGTCAGCTCGCGCAGACGCTCGTTCTTATGTCCCTGTGAGATGAGGGCCGCTCTCTCCTCCACGAGTTCCATGGCGAGCTTACGCAGACGCTCGTTCTCTCCGCGAAGTCGCGTCAGTCCGTCCGCAGCCGTCGCAAGGCGCTTGATCGGCCTGAGTATGGGGGTGGCCACGATCGTGGATATCACGACCTTGACCGCAGGCGGGAGTGCCAGGGCAATCGCCGAAAGCAGTACGCAGATAACCACTGCAGTGAGATCCCGGTTCCCGCGAAGAAGCCGGGTCAGCGGGGATAGCATTGGAGTCTTCCTACCTCTTCGCTGATGTCATGAGGACAGGTTCGTAGTGCGAGAGGTTCTCGAGGATCTTGCCCGTCCCGAGGACCACACATGTCAGCGGGTTCTCGACGACATTGATGGGGAGCTTGGTCTCCTCGCGGAGCAGAACGTCCAGCCCCCGAAGCAGCGACCCGCCACCCGTCATGACAATGCCCCGATCTACAAGGTCGGCGGCCAGCTCTGGTGGAGTCTCCTCGAGGGAGAGCTTCAGCCCCTCGACGATCGCAGAGATGGGTTCCTGGAGAGCTTCACGAATCTCCTCCGACGTGATCTTGAGGGTGCGCGGAACACCACCGACGAGATCTCTCCCCCTCACATTCGTCTCCATCTCCTCGTCGAGAGGATATGCTGAACCGATATCGATCTTGATCTGCTCAGCCGTCTGCTCCCCGATCAGGAGATTGTAGCTCCTGCGAAGGTGGTTCATAATCGCCTCATCCATCTCATCACCGCCGACGCGAACTGACGTGTGATTGACGATGCCGGAGAGAGCGATCACAGCGATCTCCGTAGTCCCGCCTCCGATGTCGACAACCATGTTGCCGGAGGGCTTGTCCACCGGAAGACCCACTCCGATCGCAGCGGCAACCGGTTCAGCAACCAGGAAGACCTCTCTTGCCCCGGCATGCTCAGCCGAATCCTGAACCGCACGCCGTTCGACCTCCGTTATGCCCGAAGGCACGCATATGACTATCCGAGGGCGCACCAGGAGCCGCCGTCTCTGGACCGAGAGGATCAACTCCCTCAGGAGATCCTCAGTACCCTCGAAGTCGGCGATGACACCGTCCTTCAGCGGCCTCAAGGCCTTGATGGTGTCCGGAGTACGCCCCAGCATCTCCTTGGCCCTGGTGCCTACGGCAACCACCTTGCCGGTCGCTGTCTCAATGGCGATCACGGAGGGCTCGTTCAGCACAACCCCTCTGCCCTTAACGTAGATCAGAGTGTTCGCCGTGCCGAGATCGATTGCCACGTCGTTTACGAGGCCGAGGATTGCGTCCAGAAACATTATCTCTTCTTCCGTTTCTCTTTGAAAGCGACAGGCGCCATCTTAGAGGTGCCCGAGTTCCTTCAGACTTACGTAGCCCTGACTCCCGAGTATCACATGGTCCAGAACCTCGATCCCCAGGATCTTGCCGGCCTCCGCGAGACGCTCTGTCACCATGAGGTCTTCAGGGCTCGGGTCTGGGATTCCGGACGGGTGGTTGTGTACTAGAACTATCGCCTGCGCGCTCTCGGCAACAGCTGCCTTGAAGACTTCGCGCGCATGCACCACCGACGAATTCAGACTGCCGATCGAGATCGTTCGTATTCCGATTATTCTGTTCTTGGTGTTCAGGAGTATCGCCCGAAAATGCTCTCTGTCCAGTCGGGACATCTCCTCGGTCAGCAGGTCCGCGACATCCTCAGGTCCGCACAGGTGCAGCCTTGGTGCACGCGACTCATGGACCTGCAGTCGTTTGCCTATCTCCCGTGCGGCACGCAAACGAGCGGCTACGCGTGCTCCCACCCCGATCACTGTGGCAAGCTTCCACGGCTGCTCAGAGAGCACTTCGGCGAGTGAACCGAATGTGTCAAGAAGCGCTGTGGACACCTCGCCGGCTGAGAAAGGGCCGGTACCGCCCGAGACCAAGAGGCGAAGAAGCTCCGCGTCAGTCGGTTCGACCGGCGGAAGCTCCCCCAGAGACTCCAGGACGTCCGCACGTACCAAGTTCTCACATGCTCCCACCACCACCTCCACCCAAACTCCCGGCTACGCTAGCACGGCCCAGCGTCTATCTTCAAGCGGATTCTCGGCGTGTTCTGCCTGCTTGTGGATTCCCCCAGAACCCGCCCACGGAGAACGTCCATCAGGCACTGAGTTCGCCTGTGAGATCGAATTCGCTGCCACCAGTGACTGTGATATCCGCGAAGGTCCCAGGCTTCGGTTGGGCGGCCACCCTATCAAGCGAGATATGGACTACACCGTCCATTTCCCAGGCCTGGCCGGGAGTTCTCGCGATGGCCGTCTCAGCCACGGAGTCCACGAGTACGCGCATCTGAACGCCGGTGAGGCGCTCTGCACGCCTGAGCGCCAGCTCGTTCATCACAGAGACGAGGAGACGTGCGCGCTCGCCGGCCGTCTCGGACGATATCTGCTTATCGAGAGCCGCGGCCCTCGTGCCGGACTCCGGCGAGTACTCGAATACACCCAGGTGATCGATCATGCCTCGACGGATGAACGACAGAAGCTCCTCGAAATCCTCCTCCGTCTCCCCCGAAAATCCGACCATGACCGAACTCCGTATTGCCATCTCCGGAATCACTGAACGGATCCGCTCGATGAGCTCTACGATTTCACCCCCGCTTGTCCTGCGTCCCATCTGCCTGAGGATGACATCAGAGATATGCTGAATCGGCAGATCGATGTACGGGACGATCGCCGGGATCGAGGCCATGACCTCGATGAGTTCCTCGGTGACGCGCGCCGGGTGTGTGTAGAGGAGTCTGATCCAGGGTAGTCCCGTCTCGGCGAGTGCAACAAGGAGTTCCGGCAACATGCCTTTAGCTGCAATGTCCGTGCCGTACGCTGTCGTGTCTTGCGCTATCAGATTCACCTCGACCACGCCGGCAGCCTTGAGCTCCACGGCTTCAGCTACTATCGAGTCTGGAGCACGGCTCCGCATCGAACCTCTGAGGGTCGGGATGGTGCAGTAGCTGCACACGTTGTCGCAGCCATCGGCGATCTTGACGTAGGCGATGTGTGACGGTGTTCCCAGGATTCGCGGAGAGGTGTGATCGTAGATGGCGACAGGAGGACCCAGGAGCAACACACGTTCGCCGGCCCAGGCTTGCTCCACGGCCTCGACTATTGACTCGAAGTGCGAGCAGCCGACAACGGCGTCAACACCAGGCAGAGAATCGAACAGTTCGTCACCATAGCGTTGAGAGAGACAACCTGCGACCACAACACGCGAAAGCCTGCCGGCAGCCTTCAGCTCCAGGCAACGTCTTACGACATCCGATGATTCCTGAACCGCGGCGGCGATGAAGGAACAGGTGTTAACAACGGCTACATCAGCTCCGTCAGGCTCACTCACAAGCCTGTGCCCTGCCTTGTCCAGAAGACCGAGCATGACCTCGGCATCGACCAGGTTTTTCGGGCACCCGAGAGTTATGAATGCGATGTTCAAGGTTGAGTCGCTGGAATGAGGCCATCGTCGCTCTCGCCCGCGAGCCATCAGGTGCTACTCCGAGGAGAGAGGCTCAGCGAAGCTGATCGATATCGTACGGTGAGCCTGTCAGAAGCTGGGCGCCCTCCGGGCGGACGAGCACAAACTCGTCAGCCACCACAGGCGCCTCGAAGACCGTTGATTTCAGGACGTATGAGGATCGATCACCGGCGGTCGAGTAGGCAGTGAGCCCGACGACGATCCACGCTGTCGTGTCGATGTTGACGTCGATTCTGGCTGGTTCGGCGAATCTCTCATCCGGACGAAGGGCGATCGTCACGACGCCCTCTTCTCCGCTTCTCTCGACAAGAGGTATGCGAGGGTCCGGCTCATAGCTCTCAAGGATCGCCGCAGGGTCAAGCACGACTCCAGCAGAGCCGATGCGTGACACGAAGAACTGTCCGGTGGCCGGAACGTATACACGCAGGCTCTCCCCGTCCGAGACGATCCTCCCACCGTCATCGTACGACACCGACAGAGATGACGGTTTCACGAGAACGAGTCTCGCCGACGACACGGTGACTGTATCGGCCAGTGCCCAGTAGCTCTCCTGAACGAACTCGATCGTGTAGCTCTCGGCTCTGGCGTAGCTCTCCACGACCTGTTCCAGCAACGCTCGCACGACTTCAGCCTCAGCGGATGCGGTCTCGCTGTGAGGGACCTCCGCGTCAGACGCAAGGGCGGGAACGCCACACAGGGCCAAAGCGGTCGCCACTATGATAACGACAAGAAGGGCGGCACGGGGGATCGGGTGCAGGGCCAGCGCGCGCCCGATCAGTAAGACGCTAGAGTTCTTCCTCTTCCTCGTCATCATCCTCTTCTTCCTCTTCATCCTCTTCTTCCTCTTCATCCTCTTCTTCGTCATCATCCTCTTCTTCTTCGTCTTCCTCGTACTCCTCTTCCTCTTCCTCTTCCTCTTCCTCTTCCTCTTCCTCTTCCTCTTCCTCTT
>CAZFRO010000019.1:5542-47073 GCA_964521425.1 uncultured bacterium | reverse complement strand
TCGTGAGCGGTACTTGATCCTGCTTCCAAGATTCGACTTCGGTTCGAGCGTAGTGCGCCGCGTCACGATGAACGGCCGCCTTGTCACCCATGCCACCTGAAGCCCGATCGCGTGTGCGTGAGCACGGTGTGCGTGGATGATCTGAGTTCGCTTCGAGCGAACGACAGAAGCCAGACGAGCGACCGCGAGTGCATTGAGCTCGTAGCAAAGCTCGACACCGACGAGGTCGATCCCCTCAGTGTTCGCGCGGTCCCAGAGGATGCTTCCCGGAGTCGTCGCCAGCGTCACGTCGTGACCATGTCGTTTGAGACCTATGACCGTGGCCAGCGTCTGGGCCATCGCCCCCGTCCACATCGGGGCCTCTATGACGTGCAGAATGGACATCCTGCGGTCTGAGAGATTCGTCATCGTCTCCGGCGGCATCTAGGGCTGCACCTCCTTGAGCTCTGCGAGGACCATGATGCCTGCTATATCGGTACTCACAAAGCCGTCTCCCGGCGGAGACGCGGCATCGCCGCTCCAGAGCACATGCTCCACGGCGTCAGCGTTCGAGACATCCCGAAGCTCACCGGTCAAGGGTTCGATCTTTCCCCACAGCTCCTGACTCGCGGCAATCTTGAGACGACCGACGGGTGTTGCCACGGACACCTTGTTCGTAGACTTGACCTTCCTCATCCCCTCGATGACGGCCAGAGCAAGCTCCCCCGATTCGAGAGCAGCCTTGTCGTGCCACTCCTCTGGACATTCCGGCCACAGCGAGATGTGAATCGATTCCACACCCTCCATCTCCGCGAAGAAGAGTGAGTGGATCTCCTCGGTGATGTGCGGCATGACGGGAGCAACCATCTTGAGAACGCCGAGAAGCGCGTGATAGAGAGCGAACTGCGCGCCGCGTCTGGCTCTGTCATCGTAACCGTCGTCCCCGTAGAGCCTTTTCTTCGCGATCTCGATGAAGTTATCACAGAGGTCGTGCCAGAAGAAGCGCTCCACCGCCTCGACCGCCCCGTTGTAGTCACCGACATCAAAGCCGCGCGTTGCCCGGTCGACGGTATCGGCGAGTCGAGCGAGAAGCCACCTGTCCGGAGCGCCCAGGTCTCGCGGCGCATCCGCGTCGAAATCCTCGAGTCGCATGATGGCGAACTTCGAGGCATTCCAGAGTTTCACAACGAAGCGCTTCCCCGCGTCGAAGAGATCATATGAAAAGACCGTGTCGGTACCCAGCCGGCTTGAGCACGCCCAGTAGCGAGTGGCATCAGCCGAGCGCTCTTCGATGATGGCCGACGGCGAGTGGCTGCCGCCGCCCTTTGATTTCGATATCTTCGCCCTGTCGGGATGCAGCACATGACCGGAGATCATTGCCGTGCGCCACGGGATCTTCTCCTCGTTGAGCACGCTCTTCACGATCGTGTAGAAGGCCCAGGTGCGGATGATGTCGTGCGCCTGAGGCCGCATGTCCATGACGTACTCCGTCCTGTTCTCGCTCTTCACAAAGCGATCGAGTCGTGAATCGTCCTCCCGCCACCTGACGTTCAGAAACGGTGTGCACGACGATGTCATCCATGTATCCATGATGTCGCGCTCCGGCTCAAACTCGCCACTGCCGCACTTCGGACACGCATCCACAAGCGGGCCGGTGACTGTTGGATCGACCGGAAGCTGCGACTCTTCAGCTAGGATGACCTCACCGCAGCTCGAGCACATCCAGACGGGAAACGGCACCCCGTAGTAGCGCTGTCGGGATATGCACCAGTCCCACTTCAGGTTCTCGACCCAGTTTCGGAATCGCACTTCCATGTAGTCGGGGCACCACGTGACCTTGGCGCCGGCCGCGATGATCTCGTCTTTGATATCAAGCACGCGGATGAACCACTGGTGTGCGACGGAGAACTCTATCTCGGTTCCGCAGCGCTCGTGTGTGTTCACGGCGTGGCTGATGGGACGCTGTGACACCATAAGACCAGCGTGCTCAAGATCGTGGACGATTTTCTTGCGTGCTTTCTTGAGGTAGAGACCCTCATAGCCCACCGCCAGTTCATTCATGTGACCGCGGTCATCGATGGCGATCCGCGTCTCGAGACCGTGCTCCTGCCACCACGCGATGTCGGTCGTGTCGCCGAATGTGCAGCACATCACTAGACCCGTCCCCTTCTCGGGATCGGCCTTCTCGTCGGCGAGGATCGGTACTTCATGACCGAAGATGGGAACGGTGGCCTTCTTCCCGATGAGCTCCGCATAGCGCTCATCATCGGGGTGCGCGAACATCGCGACGCACGCAGGGATGAGCTCGGGCCTCGTTGTCGATATGACGAGCTCACGATCTCCCAGCCTGAAAGCGACATCATAGAAGACGCTGTCGCGTTCGGCGTCCTCTATCTCCGCCTGGGCGATCGCCGTGTGGCACTCGGGGCACCAGAGGGTTGGCGCCTCACGCATGTACGCTCGACCCTTCCGATAGAGGTCGATGAACGACCGCTGCGAGATGCGCTGCGACTTCGGGTCGATGGTTGAGTAATCCTGACTCCAATCGACCGACAGCCCCACGCTCTTCCAGAACTCGCTGAATTCACCCTCATACTCCTTCGTGAGCTCGAGGCACATCTGAACGAACTTCTCCCTGCCCACATCGGTGGCTCTGACGCCCTTCTCCTTCTCGACCAGGCGTTCGCTCGGCAGGCCGTTGTCGTCGTACCCAAACGGATAGTAGACGTTGAAGCCCTTCATCCTCCAGAAGCGTGCGATGACCTCCGTCTGGACGTAGCTGAAGACGTGGCCGATGTGGATTCTCCCGGAGACCGTCGGCGGTGGCGTGTCTATGCT
The DNA here is from genome assembly GCA_964521425.1 of uncultured bacterium. GTDB lineage: Bacteria > Joyebacterota > Joyebacteria > Joyebacterales > Joyebacteraceae > Joyebacterum. The sequence goes on along the minus strand of CAZFRO010000019.1, from coordinate 44,256 downwards.
GTAGATCGGTCGGTCGGGGAACCGGTCGAAGCGAAAGAGGCCTTTGTCCTCCCAGAACTGCTGCCACTTCGGTTCGGCGGTCTTCGGGTCGTATCGCTTGGGGAGCTTCATCGTCTGTCCTCTCGCTCATCTGTGTAGATGTCATGCCGCTTGTCCGGCACACAACAAAGGTCCTCTCGTTCCATCCCAGGAACGAGAGGACCTAGTGAAATCCTCCCGCGGTACCATCCCGAGTTTCCGGTGTGCCGGTCGACATAAGCCTCCTGCACCGTCGGGCCCCCTATCGTCCGGGACCCACGTCGTCCGGGTGTTCCGGGACGATCCGGCTCTCAATTGGGGCTGTAACGGGCCCACCCGTCCAGGTCTACTGGGACTTTCGGCGTGCAACACATCGTCGCGCGCGGGTCCGTTCAACCCGGCGGCTCCAGAGCGACTTTCGACCGGCGCTACCCGGGACTCTCTCAGCCATGGAGTCCCTCTCTCGGGGGCGCCACTCCGGTCTACTCCTCTCTTTCGCAGCCTTTGGTCCGCTATTTAGTTGTCGGTTGACACCGCTTGAAGCGGCATCAGCTTGGCTGAACTGCGGCTGCGCCGCACTTCAGCTCGCTACATCATTCCACCCATTCCGCCCATACCGCCCATACCACCCATGCCACCAGCCGGCATCGGCGGCTCATCAACGGGCACCTCGCTCACGAGTGATTCGGTCGTGAGAAGCAGTGCCGCGATGCTGGCGGAGTTCTGAAGCGCCGTGCGAACGACCTTCTTGGGATCGATGATACCGGCTTTGATCATGTCAACGTACTCGCCCTTGTCCGCGTCGAAGCCGTCGTTCTTCTTCCCGTCCTTGACGCGCTGGACGACGAGCGATCCCTCGAAACCAGCGTTCTCGGCGATCTGCCGCATCGGCGCCTCTAGCGCCTTACGGATAATGTCTACACCCATCTTCTCGTCGGGTCCTACGACCTTGAGCTTGTCGAGCGCGACCAGGGAGCGAATGAGAGCGACACCGCCTCCCGCGACGATCCCCTCTTCCGTCGCTGCCCGAGTCGCGTGCAGAGCATCATCAACGCGCGCCTTCTTCTCCTTCATTTCGAGCTCCGTTGAGGCGCCGACCTTCAGGACGGCGACGCCGCCTGCGAGCTTCGCCAGACGCTCCTGGAGCTTCTCCTTGTCGTAGTCGGACGTCGAATCGCTGATCTCTCTCTTGATCTGCGCGATCCTGGCCTTGATAGCGGTCTTCTTCCCGAGTCCACCAACTATGGTCGTGTCGTCCTTCGTAATGACTATCTTCTTGGCCTCTCCGAGGTCCGAGAGCTGGAGCTTCTCGAGCTTCAGACCGAGGTCCTTGGCGACGAAGGTCCCACCCGTGAGATCTGCGATGTCGCCCAGTATTGCCTTTCTGCGATCACCGTAGCCGGGAGCCTTCACGGCCACAGCCAGCAACACGCCACGCAGCTTGTTCACGACGAGCGTCGCGAGAGCCTCACCCTCGATGTTCTCAGCGATGAGGACCAGCGGCTTCCCGGACTGCGCCACCTTCTCGAGGACCGGAACGAGGTCCTTCATGTTCGTCAGCTTGTCCTCGAAGATCAGGATGTACGGGTTGTCGAACACGGCTTCCATCGTCTGCGCATCGGTCACGAAGTACGGAGAGATGTAGCCGCGATCGAACTGCATTCCCTCGACGACGTCGAGCGTGGTCTCTATGCTCTTGGCCTCTTCGATGGTGATGGTCCCCTCACGGCCAACCCTGTCGATGGCGTCGGAGATCAGCTTGCCTATCTCCACGTCGCTGTTGGCGGAGATGCGCGCCACGTTCATGATCTCGCCGCGGTCGCGTACCTTGCGGGACATCTTGTCGAGTTCTTCCACAACCGCGTCTGTCGCCTTCTCTATGCCGCGCTTGATGTACATCGGATTGGCTCCGGACGTCACGCCCTTGAGCCCCTCCCGGTAGATGGCCTCTGCGAGCACGGTCGCGGTCGTCGTCCCGTCGCCAGCCACGTCACTCGTCTTCGAGGCGACCTCTCTCACCATCTGCGCGCCCATGTTCTCAAAGCGATCGTCCAGCTCGATCTCCTTCGCGACGGTCACTCCGTCCTTCGTGATCCTTGGACCGCCCCACTTCCGATCGAGCACCACGTTGCGACCCTTCGGACCCAGCGTGACCTTGACCGCTCTGCTCAACTGCTCAACACCCCTGAGAATCGCCTGTCTGGCTTCTCCTCCGTACAGCAGATCTTTCGCTCCCATCAAATATACTCCTTGCTAAACAGTACATCCCGTGCGCAAGACGCACCAAGGTGTCTTGCGGTTACAATACGAACCCATAGTATAAGCTCAGGGTATCAAAGGGGCAACCCAAAACAGAAGACAGGGAAGGGAGTACGGGCCTAGAACGCCTGCCCTATCCCGAAGTAGAACCTGGTCGGGCCTGGATCCGTGACGGGCGCCACGATATCCAGACGCACTATCCAGAGGCCGGCGTGATATCTGAGACCACCTCCCGCCCCAACAGCCAGGTCGGATGGCCTGATCGCCCGGAAATCGTCGAACACCTGACCGGCGTCGAGGATGGCCACCATCCTGAGCCGTCTCAAGAGCGGGAAACGAGCCTCGGCACGGAGTTCGAGCACCCCGAGTCCACCCAGGGCCTCCCCGTCCTCTCCCGCGGGACCCAGGGAGTTCCGGTCGAATCCACGGACCGAACCGTCGCCGCCGGCGAAGAAGCGCTCGTTGATTGGCACGTCATCGTTGTCCTGTGGGCGGACCCACCCGACGTGCCCGGCGAGTGCGACTATTCTCTGATCCCAGACCTTCTTGTAGCCACGCCAGATGAACTCAGTTCTCGTGAAGTCGTTCGTGCCACCCAGGCGCGAGCTGGCCAGCCTGAACTCGACGCCCGCGAGCATTCCTCGTTCGGGGTTGAGAACATCGTTCCGCGTATCGTGCGTGACAGCCGCGAGCAGGTCGGTCGTGTAGTTGACTCCCAAATCGTTCTGGTCATCGTTCGTCGCAAGAATGACGTTGCGTTCGAACTCGTAGCCGCCCCTGAGAGTGAGTGCGGGTCCGAGTCCTTTCGTCAGGAGAAAGGCGCCTCTCTCCGTCTCGGCAAGGAATGCCTCCTCATCGTTCCAGGAGTAGTCGACCGAGAGTTCACCCGCAATCGGGAGACCCAGGATCCAAGGATCCCCCACCGAGGTTCCGACCTCCCGCACCAACGTACTTACGTGTCCGTGAAACTCGAGACGCGTCGCCTGTCCCTGCAGGTTCCGGTTGACGAGCTGTGCCGCCACCTCCGGACCATCGATCGTCGCGTATCCGATCGAGAGATCGAGTGAGACGCTCTGGCGCTCATTGAGCCAGACATCGAGCCTCCTCTCGGTCCTCCCGGTGTCCTCTCTTGCCGGTTCCATCCAGACGGAGTTAAAGAGCCCCGTCCTGTAGAGATTCGCCTGGCTTTCACCGATCGCGTCCACGTCGAAGTACTCGCCCTCCTCGAACGTGAGCTCCCGTGCGACCACGAACTCCCGAGTCTTGTTGTCGCCGTGGATCCTGATACCCTCGATACGAGCTCGCTTCCCCTCAGCAATCTCGTAGCTGACACTCGCTGTTCGCGCGATGTCGTCCCGCGTCACAAGCAGCTGAACACGCGCGTCGAGATACGAGAGCCGCGCATAGTGATCCAGAATGGCACGCCGGTCGCGCGCGAGGCGGTTTGAGAGAAGGGGGCTACTTTCCGTCACAACAAGAAGCGATCGAAGATGATCCTCTGTGATATCGGCGCTCCCCTCCAGGGTGACGTCACTGATCATCCACCGGCCGCCCTCGTGGACACCGATCAGAATGGTCATCCGCGTGGCATTGGCCGACAGGGCGACGTCCTCTACCCAGAGATCGGCCTCCAGGTACCCACGTGTGTTGTAGTAGAGAGCCAGATTCACGAGGTCCTGTTCGAGGAGACGCGCGTCGAATCGCACCTGCTCCATGACATCACCGGGACGAATCGCCATGTACTCAAGTAGTGTACTTTCATCGATCGCATCCGCGCCGGTGAAGCGCACGCTCTCGACGACCGGTCCGTCTCGCAGCGACCGCTCCCTCTCGAACTTCCTCAAGCCGCTTCCCGGACAGAGCGACGCCGCATGGGTAGCCAGTGCCACGATCACAACTGCGACCAGGAGGACCTGGACACAGATGCGGCACGGCCGGTGACTCAGGCGCCTACCGGAACTTGAAATGGAACTTGAGACCGATCGCATGGTTCCCTTCCTGACTTGCCCTGGTCACGAGCGAGACGCCATCACTCAGCTCGAGCGAAGCCGAGACCGACTGTCCGGCGAATTGACCAAGCTCTGTGGCGTAGTCGATCCGGAAGGCGCCTCCGATGCGCTTACCCAGTGAGACCTCCGCCCCGGCCAGATCGCCGTCATCGAGCGCTTCCCTGTCCACGGTTACGGTGTCGAGATGAAGCCACCTCTCCACGGTGCTCTCTGCTATGCCGAAGAGACTGCTGACGAAGGCCGACCTGGCAAGCGAGCTGAAGCTGTCCGACGCGGAATCTCCGCTCAGGCCTCCTCCAGCCATGACACCAACGGTTTCGCCTATCGTCAGGAGCGCAGCGATATCCGGCTCGCTTAAGGGTGGTGAACTTGCGAGCACCGGCATCGTCTCGGAGAGGAAGCCGTCGAACGACAGCGTTACATCGTACGAGACACCCGAGCGGCTCTCCACGATCGCGTTGCCGGTCAGACCCAGATAGGGATCGCGCCGCCGTGGGTCCGCATAGACGAGATCGAGTCTCTCAACAGAGAACGTGTTTCTCATGTAGCGGAACGTCCCGCCTGGAGCCGAAACGCCACCCGACGGCGCCGGAACAAGCGCACTTCCACCTACGTGGAACCCTCCGGTGAACTCCGTGCGAACCTGATCGCCCAGGATTCGTATGGGATCCGAGATGACGAAGTCGACATCGAGACGTACTGATGCGCGTGGATCATCCGTCGATACCATACTGACGCGCCGGGGCCGGCGCGTGACGAGCTGTGACAGTTCCAGACGCGGTGTCAGCTCCATTCTCTCCACGTCTATCTCTCCCGAAAGCGCTGAGCCTTTCGTTGTCCCGACCCATCTCAGGCCACCGCCGAATCTGGCGTCCATCATCTCCTCGATCCCGACCTCAGCGCCGGATATGTCGAGGTCGATCATGAAATGAGGGACGTCCGAGACGCCGGTTGCGATGAACCCGGTGGCCGTAACCGACCCACTCCCAAGCCCGACAGAGGCGCGCTCAAGCACGGCCATACCCTCGGCCGCGGTCATTCTGAGCTCGATGTCGTGGAGCGGGTCCTTCAGATCGTAACCGTCGATCTCGCACGCCGACACCATGAGCGAGCCGGTAGGGACCGGTGACTCAGCCGAGCCGGTCAATCGCATGTCGATGTTCAAGTCTCCTTCGAATTCCGTCATTCCCTCCGGCAACGGACCGATGGCGCCGAGATCGAATCCGTCGGCGGCAATCCACGCGTCCAGGGCAGCGGGCTCTTCCTGGACGGTCGGCTCATCCAGCCCCGACGGGGCTGGCTCGAAGCCGGGCCGGGCACCTCCCTGCCCAAGCGGGACGCGTCCGCCGAAGGTGATCGTCTCATCGCCCGCCGTCAGCTCTGCGTGACCGAGATCGGCGTATTCGCGTGTGAGTGAGGCGTTTCCCCTGAACCCGTCGAACCCGAACCCGTAGATGCGCGGACTACTGAGTTCCCACGCAAACTCGACTGTGGGGTTGTCGATGCTGCCGGTGATCCCGGCGACGAGATCGAGGTCGCCCAGCACGGGTGCTTGCCTGCCGGGCAGGAAGGCCCTCGAGACGTGCCCAACCTTGAGCCCGAACGTGCGAGCTGACAGCCTGATGTCACCACTGCTCCCTACGCCTCCGAACACATCGATCCTACCGCCCACTTCCCTTCCGATGGCTCTCAGTCGTGTGATTTCCACATCGAGATCGTGAAGATCAAGATCTCCGCCGGCCACCGTGAACTCAAACGTATCAACGAGAGAGAACGTGACGACATCGAGTGTCGCGGACAGCTCGTCAAACCTGCCAGCGCCGTTCAGACTCGACACGGAATCGGCGCGGCCGACGAGAAGTAGCGACCCACTGGCTTTCAGTCTCTTCCGTCCTCGAAGTGTGGGAACAAACGCGACCCCGCCCTCAAGCGCATAGCTTGAACAGACGGCGGTGACTGCGAACTCGCGCGATGGATCAAGTGTGATGGAACCGCCGGGGACATCGACATATGGGAAGCTCCCGTTTGCCGCTATCTTTCCCCCGAACGGGCTTCTCGCCTCTACGTCAAAGAGAAGATCGTCGGAAGCGGTCTCAGCATCGAGCGAGACAGAGCCTAGGAAAAGCCCCTCCACTATCAGATCTTCCAGCCGAAGGTCAGCGGAGGCGCCGAGGTCATCGGCGCGACCCTCGATCACAACCTGCCCGGTGGCAATACCGCGCACGTCCGGGAGGCTGGCCCCCTCCGACGCCAGCCGCATGGCCGCCGCGATGTTCAGACTGTCGAGACCGCCGGTGAGGAGGCTCTCTCCATCGGAGTCAAACACGCCTCCAAGCGAGAGGCGGCCGAAATCACCGACGAACTGCGTCTCCGTGATGAAGAGTGAGCCTGGACGAGCCGCGAATGTCATGGGGCTTGTGAGTTCTATGTCCTCGTCGGACACAGAGAGTGAAAGCGCCTCGACGCCGCCATTGACGGTGAATGCCGCCCGCCGTGCAGCGCGGCTGTCTGCATCCGCACCGGTCCCGGTACTACCATCTCTGGTACCACCGCGCCCGGACGCAACAAGATCCCCCGTGATGACGGCCGTCCCGGTTATCCGTCCGGACAGATCGAGCACTCCCGCGGAGCCTGCGACGACATCCCCCGAGAGCGACATCGAATCAAACGCGCACGCGACGCGGTACGCCTCACCAAACACGAGAGAAGCGTCACCGACAAGCGTGCCGCCGAGTACATCAAACTCAGCCTCTGCACGAGCAAGATCACCCGAGAATGCCGTGTGGCCATCTCCAACGACGAGGCGCGGCGTCTCGATCCCGCGCAGGTCGATGGTTCCTTCATAGCGAAGCGTGTCGCCCAGTCCATCAAGATGAACTGAACCGGTGGCCGCCCCCATGATATCGCTGGTCCCGAACTCGGCAGCGGTCATGGCAAGGTCCGAAACCTCTACTGTAAGGTCGGCGGCGGAGACACCCCTTGCGGAAAGCCCTCCGGCGGCCGTGAGCGAGGCATCACAGCAGTTGCCCCACAGGGTGAACTCACCGCCGGACGCGTCGCCGGACAGGTCGATATCTCCAAGATCGGTGTCGCGTACCTTGAGCCCGATGACACCGCAGTCGAAGTCTCCGGAGATGGTCGCAAGATCGGCGGGGTTCATTGCCAGACGCGCATCGATGGAGGCTAGACCAAGAATCGTCTGAGGGAGGAGATGATCGCTCGCGTTCTTGAGATCGATTCCCGTCGCCTCGATGTGCGCATCGATCCAGAGTCCGTCTGCGGACGGCCCCGGCATCGTCAGGGCTAGAGTTCCCTCGATCTCTCCCCCGAAGGCTGAGGCGCTTATCCTCTCGATCTCAATGGAGCGTTCTTCGCCCAAGAGCCACGAATCCAGCCGCTCTATCTCCACTCCATGAACGACGGCTCCACCGGAGGTGAGCTTGGCCTCCCACGCAGGGGATCCGAACGGGCCATCGATACTGCCCGTGATGTGAACGCCACCGCTCATATTTTCCCATCCCAAGATGAGAGCGAGGGTCTCGAGTTCCGCGGAGGACTCGATGGCGATTCCTTCGAGCATAGAATCGCCGACGCGCACGCCACCCGAGGCCCCAATTGCGATTGCAGCGGATTCAAGGTCGAGTTCCGCCACGACACTCGACCTGTCGCCCGATATCACGCACGACAGTACCGCGTCGACCGGAGAGAGCATCGTGGGAAGCACCAGACTTGTGCTGCCGACGAGCGCCATCTCGAAATGCTCAAGGGCCTCCGCATCGGCCGTGGCGGCGGAGCCTATCTCCACACTTGAATCGGCCGTCGAGCTTGGGCCCATCTCGATGCCGGCATCGGCATCGACACCGCGAAGATTGATGTCGTACCCACGAGCCTCAGAGACGATCATCCCTGACAGATCGGAGGCTTCAATGTTGATGGAGATTCCAAGACCCATTCCCTCATCGTCCTCGCGCTCTTCTCCCCGTGCGAGCATCGACCACCCGGCCGGGCGACCGTCCTCCCCCATCTCCACGAGGAAATGAGCGTCCGCAATAGAAATGTCGGACGACACGGTTCGGCCTCCCACAAGAGCGGGGAGACTGTATTCAAGAGCAAGTTCATCGACTGAGAGGATGACACCGACGTCGGGTGCGGTCAGCGTGATACTCTCAAGAGTTGCGTGTGTGAGGAGGTTCCCGCGGAGGGAGCCGATGGTGAGAGCGAGATCGCTGTCACCGACTATCTGACGCTCGATGAATGATCGCGCCAACGACCAACCGAGCGGCGTCATCGTCATGGCGACGGTGACAACAACAATGACAGCGATGATGATGAGAAGCGTTTTGAGGCCGGCTCGCACCTAGTCCTCAACCGGGACGCGGTGGAGGACCGTCCCGCCATCCTTCTGCCCGGAAGCTCCATCTGCGTCTTCGACGAGATGGAACTCGACGGCCGAGGAGCCGCCACCAAACGGCCCGATGGTCGCAACATAGCCGATCCGGTTTGACATCACATCCCCGGCCGGTACCAGGACCACTTCGGCGAACCTCGCCCACTCGTTCTTGGTCCAACGAATCGTCCCGGGATGGTCGAGCACTATTCTCAGGACCTGATCCGCTCCCACGGAGACCGCGGGGTCGGTCGGCGTCCAGATAACGATGTCGAGGGCTATCGGGGAGTCAAGCTCTGCAGGAGGCTCCTCGCCAAGCTGACGATAGACGTCCTTGAGATGCTCGCGGAACAGGTAGTCGAAGACAAGTTCCCCGCCCGTCGGCTGCACGAAATCGTCGCCGAACCACCAGAACCAGTCGCTGCCCTCCGCACGGTAGATCGACTCGTAGGCGTCGGGATGGCTTTCAGGTGTCGCACCCAACTCCTCCATGTGATCGCGCACCTTCCCGAGAAGCTCCCAGGCCCGGTTCTCCTGCGGTGAGCCTATCCAGATATTGAGGTCGTTGCCCGGGTCGGAGCCCATCTCATCGATCCAGCTCGCGCAATAGAGCGGAGACACGAGCTCCCGCGACTCGGTTGGATGTGGACGTATCCCGCGCGACTCGTTCCCATCGATGAACTCGGAAAACGTCACAGAGACGAGGTCAGGGTCATCAGCGAGTCGTTTGTAGAGCTCTCGCAGGAACGCCGTTCCCCTATTGCGGTACGACCCCCAGGCATTCTCACCGTCCAGGATGATCGAGAGGATGTGCTCGCCACGATCGTCGATGATGCGCGCGTATCCGTCCTTGATCCACATCAGGTAGTCGTCGGCAGCACGATCGTAGTCCGCGTATCCCTGAAGAGCGAATCCGATGTCGTCGGAGAGCTGCGTGTGGCGGAAGAAGGCACTCACGCTCTTCTCCTCTTCACCGATGCGGTACGCGCGGGCTAGGACCTCCGGATCGGCCGTGTTGTAGCCCCACTTGCCTGAGCGCGCGAGCACGCCCTGGTCGGTCGCTATCCAGCTGAGCCCGGCATCCACAAAGAGCTGCGCCACGTGCTGTCCAACTGAACCCTCGGACGGCCACATGCCCCTCGGCGGTCGCCCAAAGCGTTCCTCGTAGAACTGAATCGCCTTCTCTATCTGGGCGCGCGCGTCCTCGGGCCGCGAGAAGCGGTGAGGCAGCATCGCCCCCTCTGCATCTATCGTCGCCAGATCGCTGTCGGCCACAAGCGGGAGGATCGGATGGTAGAACGGGGTCACGCAGATCTCGAGCTGCCCCGCCTCCATGAGCTGTTTGTGAATCGGGACGACGCTTCGCATCAGTTTGAGCTGTTCGTCCAGAACGGCGGCTATGTCATCAACCGTGAAGCCGTTTCCCTTCTTTATGAAGTCGCTCACATCGACCGTCGAGCCATCCGGAAGATCAACGGGACCGTGCTGCGCCTCCGCGGTGAACCACGCGAGGTTGAACCACATCCTGAGATCGGTGATATCCTGGTCCGCGAAGTGCCTGCCCGCCCTACGCATATGGAGCAGCCTGGCGTAACCGGCATGGACGGTTATCTCGTTCTCCCAGTTCGCATCGAAGAAACGAGCGACGATGAAATCGCGCTCCGCTCCGGAGAGCTTCTCCACGGGCTTGATTGACAGTTCCTGCAGGAGGTCGGTCGCGCCGTTCTCGACGTAATCCTCCAACTGGAGGATCAGTGAAGGGACGAGGTTGACCGTGACGTGGACGTCGGGGAATTCACCGACGAGAGCCGCCATCGAGTAGTAGTCCCTGATGGCGTGCAGGCGGACCCAAGGAAGGACGTACGACCCTCGGGGGTCCCCATCCCACCTCGCGCGGTAGAAAGGCTGGTGCTGGTGCCAGAGTATTGCGATCGGGAGTTTGTCGCCGGCCATGTCTGCTCCGTAAGAATGCCCCCGGCAAGCATCATCCCTGGGGTGGCTGGTCCTCTGCGTAGACCGAGTAATCGATCTCTGGGAAGATTTTGTCGCGCCACTCGATCTCCGATAGCCACTTCTCATCTACAGTGCTGCTCTTCAGGGCCTCGTAGAGCTTCGTGAATCGCGAGATATGATCCCGTGTCCGCTTGTGCGCGTACTCGGTCATTGTACCCGTCTTCATGATGAATGCCCAGTCGCTTGACTGCGCGAGCAGGAGTTCCCGTGCCGCCTGATTGAGAGCCCTGCGCCTTAAGCCCTCGGCGTTCGGGTAGGCCTTGGCCAGCTCCGTCATTCTCTTCGATGCACTGTGGAGATGCGGGTAGACGTAGTCGTTCGTCGAGTTCAGCCAGACCTCACAGTAGCCCCTGTACCCCCAACTTGAGAGATGCGGATCTGCGGTCTGCATCGCCTCTCCCGAGTTCAGGAAGTCCATCGGCGTCGCGGCCTGTACGGGACCCTTGATCTCATCCAGCTTCCTCAGGAGTTCCTCAAGCCAGATCGGTCCCTCGAACCACCAGTGTCCAAAGAGCTCGGCATCGTAAGGAGCCACGATGAATGGCTTCCTTCCGAGGATGTCGTTCAGATGCTCGAACTGCCGCTCCCTGTTGAACACGAAATTCGCGGCGTGCTCGATCGCGCGACTGCGTGCAACGTCCGGATCGTAGAACTCCTTGTCAGCCAGCGCGACATCTTTGCCGGAGATGCGATGGTACTTGAGACCAAGCATTTTGCGGAAGCCATCGGGGCCGAGATACGGCCTCACGTACTCGTAGTCCAGCTCGTACGTGTAGTCGCGGTAGAAATCTCTGTAGACGACATCGCCCGGATAGCCTTCCTCAGCACTCCAGACCTGCTTCGACGACTCGATGTCACGGCCGAAGACGGCAACGCCCGCCGGTGTGGCTACCGGTGCGTACGTCCCGTACTTGGGCCTGGGATCTGCGTGAAGCACACCGTGGGAGTCCACGAAGGTGTAGCGAATGCCCTCTTCTGCGAGGTACTTGTCCACGCCGGGGAAGTAACCGCACTCAGGAAGCCAGATTCCATCCGGGCGGACTCCCAGTGCATGTTCGTGGCTCTCCGCGGCGATGCGGATCTGTGCTCGTACCGAGGCCGGATGATCCGACATCAGCGGCAGGAACCCGTGGGTCGCTCCGCATGTCGTGATGTCGATCTTGCCGGCGTCCCTGAACGTCCGAAACGCGCTGACGATATCGAGGCCGTACTCGTCGGCGTAGGTTCGTTTGCAGTCCGAGAAGAGCCCGTGGTACATCTCCGAGAGCCGGAAGAGCACAGGATCGTTCTTCGTTCGATCCATCTCCTTCTCGGTCAGCTCGATGAGACCGGTGATGTGTGTGAGGTAACGCTCCTGGAGCAGCGGGTCCTGCAGCATCGCTACGAGTGGCGGGCTCATGGAGATCGTCAGCCGGAAATCAACACCGTCATCCGTGAGACGCTGAAACGCCTGGATGATCGGAATGTACGTCTCGGTTATGGCCTCGAAGAGCCAGTACTCCTCAAGGAAGCTCTTGTACTCCGGATGCCGCACGTATGGCAGATGCGCGTGCAGGACGAGGCTGAAATAGCCCTTCTCCATGCTGTTTCCTCATGCGTTATGCGGGGGATCGGAGTATCGCACCGGCTCGCTGTGAGGGCGACCCCGCTGGAAGCGGGACAGAATCACCGCTTGCCGCTACCGTGCCCCCACCCGCTTGACTCGGGCGTCGGTGGCTCCTTGGCCTGCTGATAGATATGTCCCAGCGCGTCAACCGTGACCCACTCCTCGTCGATCACAGACGAGGGCCCGATCGGTGGAAGCGATACTCTGTTGGACCGAGCGATGACAAGAAACGACCCGTCCGGGGCGATGACTCCGACATCCACCGAGTAGTCACGCTCCACACGCAGCACATTGACGTACCAGTTGCGCGCCTCCGAGGAGACATCGATGTCGTAGTGCTCGATGGGCGCACTCAAGTCAGTTCCCGTGACATCGTAGACCCTCAGCACGAGCCTGCTTGTTGTGAACTCGTCCTCGCCGAGGATGTCCTTGAGCTCTCGCCCACGCTCCTGTGTGAGTTCCCAGTATGCGTAGAGCCAGTAGGGGTCGCGGATCATCAACGTGATGGCATCTTCACCGTATCCCTGTGGCAGAACGAAAGACCCATCAAGCTCGGGAGTATCTTCCGCGCCGATGTAGTACTTGGCTGCGGTGACTCTCTGCTGCGAGCTGTTCGCGTGTTTGAGTGAGAAGGCGCGCCGGGTCCGTGGGGAGAGAAGCCGCTCCTCGCGCTTCGCCCGACCCTTCGGCTTTGCCCGACCCTTCGGCTTTGCCCGACCCTTGGACGTCGCAGTGGCCTTCGGCTTCGCCCGCTTCGTGACGACCTTGGCGCGAGACTCGGCCTTCGAGGTGCTCTTCTTCTTCGGGGCGCGCTTCGCGGCCGACTTGGCCGCAGCCTTGCGCGGCTTCCCGGTCGCTCCACGCGTCCTGTCCGGAGCCTTGCCGCCACGCGCCGGCTTCCGCTTCCTCGGAGGTGCTGTGGAACGCACGAGGAGATCGACAAGTCCATCTCGCCGCAGCGTTGAATAGCCAACCAACCCGAGGGAACGTGCCTCCGCCTTGAGCTCTGCTACTGTCTTCGTCTTGAACTCACTCCGCTTCACGACTAATCTCCGATGCTCTGCCGTCACTTCGTAGGGTCAGTGTGTTTCACGCCTTCAGCGTAGTATGTACCTGGTACATAGCCGTGTCAACCCGCTCACGGAATTTCTCAATTTCCGTCCGGCTTTAGCTTGCTCCCCGCTATCGGAGGAACCTCCTCAAAGTGGTCCTGTACCCACCCGTTCGTGAGACCCGCCTCATCGTGCGACTGAAGTGCCCTTGCCCATTCGCTCGCCGTGATCCTGCGTGACAGAGGAGCGCAGTCGCCCGCACGATATGCTGGGTAGTACTGGGCCATAAGGCTCACGTGCGTGTCGGCGCCCAGCTCACGAGCGATGAACCTGAGCGCCTCGCCAGTGCCGGATATATCGTTTGGCATCACGAGGTGCCGAACGATCAGGCCGCGCACGGCTATGCCCTCGGGATCGAGTTCAAGCACACCCACCTGCCTCTGCATCTCCTTCAAGGCCGCCCGGCTGACCTGAACGTAGTCCGGGGCGTCCGAGTACTTCGCTGCAGCCTCCGGATCTGAGTAGCGGATATCGGCCAGGTAGATGTCCACTATGCCATCGAGAAGCGCCAGCACCTCGGCCGACTCGTAGCTCGACGTGTTCCACACAAGAGGGATCTTAACTCCCCTCCCCACCGCGAGTTCGAGCGCTTCCAGTATCGCAGCCGTGTAGTGAGTCGGTGAGACGAGGTTGATGTTGTGGCATCCGGATTCGGCCAGTGAGACCATCATTTCGGCCAGCTCGCCCGTGGTCGTATCCCGGCCGCCACCCTCCTGGCTGAATCGATGGTTCTGGCAGTAGATGCATGACAGCGTGCAGTGACCGAAGAAGATGGTGCCCGATCCCTTGGTCCCGGACAGGGGCGGCTCCTCCCCCGGATGAGCGGTGTGGCTGTATACGGCTGCCGTTCCGGCAGCTTGGCAGTAGCCCAGCTCGCCGGCCGTGCGGTCGACGCCGCAGTGCCGGGGACAGAGCCTGCAGGCAACGAGCATCTCTCGCGCGCGCTCGAGCCTCTGCTTGAGCAGACCGCTCCTCGCCGCGAGTACGTAGGCTGGTACGTTCATCGGGTTCCCATTGGGTGCACGACAGCCCGATCCGCGCTCTTTGCGGGCCGGTTCGGTAGAAGGCTCGATCGATCTACAACATCTCCAGAGTGACACAGGTCAGGTACTCGGTCTCAGGATGACCGAGGATGACCGGGTGATCACGGCTCTGACCACGGACCTCGACGACCCTGGCGTGCCGGCCGGCTTCTCTGGCAGCAGCCACGAGCGTATTGAGAAAGGCCTCCCGCTCCACAAGATGCGAGCACGTGGATGTCACAAGGAAGCCCCCTGGAGACAGCGTCTGCATCGCCAGCCGATTGAGCGAGCGATAGGCGCGGAGAGCCTCTCTGATGCGCTTTCTGTTCTTCGCAAGCACCGGAGGATCGAGGAAGACGAGCCCGAACTTGCGCTTGGACCGACTCAGATTCGCGAGACTCTTGAACATGTCACCTCGGACGAACTCCACCTTGTCCGAGAGCCCGTTCAGAGCTGCGTTCCTGTCGGCAAGCTCCAGAGCGGGACCGGAGGAGTCGAAAGCGGTGACGCTCCCGGCGCCCTGTGCTGCCGCGGCCAGTGACCACGCGCCCGTGTAGCTGCAGCAATCGAGCACGTCTCGCCCGGCGGCGAGTCGGGCAGCGGCGCGACGGTTCTCTCTCTGGTCGAGGAAGAGGCCTGTCTTCTGGCCGCCCTCGACATCGACAAGGAGCTTCGTTCCGTCAAGGGTCACCTGTACGGGACTATCTGCGTTGCCCTTCACGACCCTCTTCTCGCGCGGGAGCCCCTCGAGCTCGCGAATGCGCGCGTCGCTTCTGAGAACGATCGTGTCGGGCTTGAGCAGCTCATCGAGAATCTCCACGATGACGTTCAAGCGACTCTCTATTCCCGCCGTCAGCGATTGGACGGCGAGGGTTGAGTCGTAGCGGTCGACGATGAGTCCGGGCAGAAGGTCGGATTCACTGTAGACGGCCCTGTATGTGGTCTCGCCCGGCCACAGCTTCTCGCGGAACGCGAGCGCGTGTTTGAGGCGGCGCTTCAGAAACGAGGGGGTGATCTCGACCCTCGACCGCGCCAGCAGACGCACGGCTATGAGGGAGTTCGGATTCATGTACCCGGTTCCGAGAACGTGACCGGCGTCATCGAGGACGTGGACGGTGTCACTCGGGATGACAGTTTTGTCCATGCTCTCGATCTCATTACTGAAGACCCAGAGGTGCCCAGAGCGGAGCCGCTTATCCCCACCCTTCCTGAGCGCTACTGTTTTCACGTTCTCTGCCACTTCTACCGCCTCCGAATCCCTAGCCTACCCGGTAACTATCGGAACACTCTATGCAACCTCCACAGACGTGAGGATACAGATAACACCGGAATAGGGCGAGCGCAACCCGGAACGACGCGGAACGCGTTCTATGAGTGATGTTCGCTAATAACCGGGCGATGTGCCCGACACCACATGGAGGAATCTATGTACATGAGAGCGACTATTGTGATCTTCGCACTTCTTGTCCTTGCGTCTCCCCTCGCAGCCAGGGAGGCGACGCTGGATGCTGACCTCATCACGACAAACAGGCTCCACACCTTCTCCCTGGCGGACCGTACGCCCGGGGACCTGTGCGAGGCGTGCAACAACAACTACTACTGGACGGTCGACGGGTGGCTTCTGGGGAATGAGGCGTACAAGACGTATTGCGACCCGTCTGAGTGCCCGGACTGTGTCGGCGGATGGAAGCCGATCAGCGTGACGATCTATCTGTACTGGGCTGAGGAGAACACGTGTGAGCTGACGCTCTCTGTCGACGTCGAAGAGGTCGACCTGAGTGTGCCGGACTGTCCGATGCCGGGTGCGCTCATCGTGGAGTCCGATCCGATCGTGGTAGGACCGTTCAGCCCGGCAGGACTGTGGGCGATCACCATCCCTCTTCCTGAGGACTGCCCCGTGCTTGATGAGCCGTTCTTCGCCAGCGTCAGCTTTCTCGACGCCTGTGATGCGATGCCCGCTCTCGTCACCGACGATGGGCCATGTCTTCCGTGTATTACGTGGAACGACTGGGGTTCCGGCTGGCAGGATCTCTACGACTACGGTTTCCCCGGCAATCTGAGTATCTATACAACGCTCGAGTGCCAGGGTCCGTCGCCGGTCGAGCGCATGACGTGGACGACCATCAAGAGCCGTTTCAGGAGCGAGGAGTAACGGACTGTAATCCCCCCCAGGAAGCAGGTCCGAAGAGAAGGCAGGTCACGGAAGTGACCTGCCTTTCTCGTTCAGCTGGGTTGTATTAGTCGGGGCCGTGGTGCGCGGCCATCTGGGACACGCACGACCCTCTAGGGCACACACGGCCCTCTAGCGATGCAGCAGGAACGAGATCCTGCCGCCTGCTACCACTATGACAGCGTCCTGAACCTCTATATCCAGGCCTTGGGCCACGACCGATAGAGTTCCGTTCAGGTGGTTTATGCCGTACACGGGAGTGAACGGCTCCCCATCCACGGTGATCGTGTACTCGTCCGGAGCCGCGAGTATGAGCTGCCGGAAGTCGAATTCATCCTGTCCGAGCACGACGGCAGTGGGGCGACCCGCAATGTAGACATGCGACCCTCCTGAGTACTCGATCTTGAGGATCCGCTTGTGGACGGCCCGGTGTGTGTCAACCTCTGAGATGTTCTCACGGTCGTACGAGACAGTTGTGCTCACAAGTTGCTCGGTATTGACGATGAAGAGCGAGTCCCCGCGCAGAGTGATCTCCTCAAAGAGCCTCTCGGGACCGGACTTGGTTTCATCTATGAACGCCACCGCGGCTTCCTGTCGACCCGCAAACCCATGTTGCTCGAGAAGGCGTGTGACGTTCGGCGACCCACCGGAGAAATGATTCCAGAGGATTGCGTAGGGGTCCAGACAGCGCTCGGACACATCCGTCTTCCAACCGGGTTCGAGCCGGTCCAGGAGAAGACAGATGGCAGCGCCCGTGCACCTGAATCGCTTCCCCTTGTACCAGTTGATGTCACGCGCCGCCTTGAACAGGTCGGCAGTGCATTCAGAGGTCCCAAGCAGAGCTTCGGGAGGAGGCAGAGCTCCGTCCTCGAGGTAACGTGGCGCCGCATCCCTGCACGTGATACCTATGTAGGTCGCAGTGCCGATGATGTGCTCGCGGTGGCGCTCATAGTCCACAAAGCGCCTCGTGATCCCGGCGCGTCGGAATCCTCTCACACTGACGAAGTCCCGGGCGATGGCATCGAGTGATTCCGGCGGCGCCGCCAAAGCCGCGGCGAGAAGCTCGCATTCGATATCGACGAGAACCAGGTTGCGCGGAATGGAGGGGAATCCAGCGCCGAAATCGAGCCGCTCGCTCATCTCGGGGCATTGTCCTGACTGGTATGCGGAGAAGGCCGTCTGGAATGCGAAGGGAAGGCTCCCTCCAGGCATAGGGGACAAGCTCTCGGAAAGGGTGGCGGAGATGTCCCAGTCGGGCCACAGGGCGGAGCTCAGGGCGTCCATGGTGAGAACATCACAGAGCTGCTCGGTGGACGCGGCCTTGAGAGCCGCGGACTCAGCGGACACAGCTTTGGTCGCCGTGGACTCGACCGCGGTGGGCTCTGTCGCCGTCGGCTCCTGCGCCGGTACGCACTGCGGCGCCCCGGCGAGTACGGCCGCGATGGTCACGACTACGAAGAGGCTCGTTCCTTCCCTGCTCATCTTGCTGCTCCAAGCCCGGACCGACTCCTGTCCTCATACTAGGACAGGGCGGTCGCGAGCTCAAGGGGGAGATTCCACGCCTTCTTAGACAACGCACCTGCCGCCCGGGTTACAGATGAATCCGCGCTCAGTCGACAACCAGGCGGATGACCTGCCAGAACGGGACAGGGCCCCTTCCGGGGCCCCGTTGCGTCAGCCGCTAGAGCAGATCATCCAACTTGAGTTTGTGCGTCCTGTGCCTGCCCTCCCGCACAACATCGATCTCATACCTTGTGCCGGGATCCGCGCGCATGAGCTCGCGCAGCGCGATGAGCCCGCCCAGGTGTTCCACACCTATGTCGTTGATCGCCAGAACCACGTCGCCCTCTCTGAGTCCCGCCCGGTCGGCTGGCGTACCTGGTGCGACGAAGAGTACGACCACGTCATCACCCTCCGGCCGCCAGAGCTGCAGACCGGACCTGTCCGGGGGGAACTCCCTGGCGAAATCCTCACCCATCTCGAAGACAACCTGCTGGCGCTCGTAGTCGAGGTGGATGACGAAGTTCCTGAGGAGCCGGTTCCCGAGGTTTCCAATGAGTTCGCTTCTGCTGAATGCTCCCTTGAGTGCGGTTGTCGGGACTCCGATCAGCGGCTCGTCCAACGCATAGCCAGCCACTTCCACCGTTTCGAACCGGACCCCACGCACGGCGAACCTGCCGCCTGCGCCGAATCCGATCCGGTCAACGCCGTCACGGTCGAGCAAGCCGTTAGCGTGCGCGTAGGGGTAGTGGAAGGTCTCACCGCTGGCCCCGAGGTCAAGACTCCATCTCCCCGCGTAGACATCATCAACGCTCAAGGGGATGGTGAAGGTGTTGCCGCTCAGGGGCGCGTCGACTGTCACGCCCGGGCCGTCATAGACAAAGGACGACGGATCGTAGAACGACAGAAGCTCGTTGGCGTAGTCGACGCGAGTCACGAACCTCGATAGGAAATCGTAGCCCAGGATGCCTGCCACTTCCAGGTCCCCGGTCCGTTCGAAGAGACCCGCGATATCGATTGCAGCCACGGTCTGCTCTCCGAATTCGATCCCCTGGATGGAGAAGGGCGGGAGATCCACGAACGAGACATCGACCGTGTTGCCTGCGCCACCTCCCTTCACCTGGCCCTCGGGCTCAAGTCCAAGCTCGCGGGCATAAGCCTCATCGATCACGCTCATGCTCGCACCGGTGTCGAGAACCCACGTGCTCTCACGGCAGTCGACATTGACGGTCATGTAGATGTGGTTCTCGATGAAGCGCATCGGGACGTTCTCCGAACTCGTGCCGTCCGCAAACACGTAGTCGCCGGCGCCGTCCGTTGGGGGATCGAAGATCGATGGGTCGATCTCAGGATTCACATCGAACGTAGTTGTGATGACGGTCTGCGTCTGACCGATGGGAAGAAGCTCGGTGTCGGAGCGGAAGGCGTGCTGCACGCCGCCCACATTCCTGTAGTCCGAGAAGATGGAATGTGAAATGCCGTCGGGGAGGATGCTGCTCTCCTTCACCAGGAGATACGTGGATGTGTCGATGTAGAACAGCGTGACATCATCGTTCAGGCCGTTCTCCACGCGAAGGACGTGGCACGCAACACCACCCACATCATCGGCGCCGTCGTATGAGAGCGAGAAGAGACTTGAATCACGATCCAGGTGTTCGTACTCGCTCAGTGCGGCATCCACGATGCGCCTCGTGAGAGCCGCCTCGTCACGCGCGACCTGGAGCTTCCCATTGGTGTCGAGCGCCCACATCACATCTCCGTTGTCGCCGTTCGTCTGTTTGATAACGCTCAGGTCGACTTCAAGACGCTCCATCCCGGGATGCATCGTCCACTGCTCAATCGTGCCGGAGAGACCCGGGAGGGTTATCAAAGCCGTGAGGTGAGTCGTCTTCTCAGCCATGACGGCATCCATCCCGCCGAGCGCCCCGATGTGTTCCTCCATCACGACGTACGGGTCGATAGACTCCGCCCGACAGAGTCCGGTGGCAATCAGGAGCATGGCGGAAACAGCGATTCCGGTGACCAGCTTTCTCTGATGCAAGATGTGTCCTTCCATGGGAAGCGCCCGGGAACCGGTCATGATACAAGCATCTCCATCGAATCGGCAGCCTCGGCGGGCTCTCTAAGGTGATTCCCGGAGGAAACACCTCGCGCGGCAGAGAGCCCACCATTGGCCTCTCGGGGGGGATCCGAGATCTGAGCTGCGTCCGCGTGGCACTTGACGGCAACCATCGTGATGTCGTCTGCCTGCGCGGCCCCAGCTGCAAAACCTTTGAGTTCGGTATAGACGCGCTCTTCTATGTCATGAGCGCCAAGATGGCGATGCTCAACCAGAAGAGCCTCGAGCCGCTCGTCTCCGAACATCTCCTCGTCCGGGTTCAGCGCCTCTGTCACACCGTCTGTGAAGAGAACGAGGCTGTCGCCCAAACCCAACGTGATAACTGCATCTTCATACTCGACGTCCGGCAAGATGCCGACGATCAGCCCACCCTTGCCGAGAAACTCCTTCTCTCCGTTTGAGCGGAGAACACACGGCGGATTGTGCCCCGCGTTGACGTAGCGGATCTCTCCAGCCCTCGTATCGAGCACGCAGTAGAAGAACGTGATGAACTCACTGTCTCCCGTGTAGCTGTAGGCGATCCGGTTGACGTGCCGCATGAGCTGCCGCGGCCCCACCCCGCTTTCAGCCAGAGCTCGGACTGCGGCCTGTACATTCGCCATGAGGATCGCAGCCGGAGTTCCCTTTCCGGCCACGTCGCCGATCGTGACGGCAAACTTCCCATCAGCCATATCGATGACATCGAAGCAGTCGCCGCCTACGTGCCTTGCGGGAACGCTGAATCCGTATATGTCCCACCCGGGCGGGTCGGGGAAGCTCTTCGGCAGAAGCTGCGTCTGGATCGTCCGTGCAATCTCCATCTCCTGCTCCAACTTGCTTCGCTCAGCTACGACCATCTCAATCTGCTCCCTCAGAAGCTCATAGTTGTACGTTATGGCTCCGATCGCGAGCGCGAGGACTCCGTTCACGGTCACGATCATGAGGGCATTCCGCATCTGGTAGAGAACGACCAGCGGGTTGATGAGAATGGCCAGGCCGCTCCCGAATACGCCGGCCGCAATCAGCGTGATGACTGCGAGCGGGATGCGAAAGTACGCCGGGAATCCGCTCATCTTCGGAAGCACGAACCGCACTGTAAGCACCGCTGCAAAGACTGCAACATTGGCGAACACAATGCTCATCGGAATGAGCGATCGCGCCACCCCGCCTTCACTCCCGGAGAACACCTGAATCGCCAGACCAATCGCCAGGCCAGCAGTGCTGGCTGCAAGCGCCCAGAGGAGGATCGTCTTGAAGGTGAGCCTCCGGGAAAGTACCTGAGATGAGGTGCCGTGTGTACCTCGACTCATCGGTTATCCCTCCGTACCGGTTCCGGGGAATGCAGTTGGAAGTCCTGTGTCGGCGACGACGGGCGCCGGCTCAAACGCGTTCGCCAGACCGGTCTCTTTGCGCTGCAGGAGCGCGCCGAGACCGAAGAAGATGATGACGATGCCGGACAGTGTCCCGATGACAGGTATCGCGGTGATGATGTAGACACCGACGAGACCGAGCAGCATCGGAGGAACAGGGGACTTCGTCATGATCGCATCACCTCTTCTCAGGATCACACTGCCGAGCCAGATGGCCACGTAGAATTTGGCGATGTAGAGCGCGATGAGATAGGCCAGCGACAGTATGAGACTGAATGGGATCGTGATGATGAAGACGATCGAGAGAACGATGATGATCGGCAAGCAGATGAAAGCGATGAACCCGATCCCCAAGCTCTTGAGCGGCTTCGTCCTGATGATGTTGGCCGTGTTCTTCGCATGATCACTCGTCACTGCGATTATGATGCTACCGGCGATGATGGCAGCGATGAACTCGAACAGATGGATGATAGTCTTGAAGCGCTCGGCGAAACCGATGACATCAGCGATCTCATCATCAGCACTGACCTGCTCTCTGTAAGTAACCGACCCGGAGCAGACGTTGCTGAAGTCAATCTGCGACGGTCCCTCGTAGATGAGATCCCCATTGATATGCGCTCCATCCAGGAGCGTGATGCCGCCGTCCGTGAAGATCTCGGCATTGCCGCCGATCTCGCCGGCCATTGTAAGCTCGCCCAGGCCGATTCTCGCGTCGCCCATTATGGTCCCGCGGTGCGTCATTCGACCGGCCCCGACGAGGAGGCTGCCCTCGATGACGGCGTCTTCGTGGATGATCAGGTTCGCGGCTCCAACGAGAAGGTCGCCCTTTATCGTGCCGTGGATGTAGACGTTCTCGGCGAATATGCGGACGTCATCCTCGATGATGCCATTGATGGTGATGTCCTGAGCGAATGCGAGCAAGTCTTCGGTCAGAGTACCGTTGATCGTTACCCACTGCGCTCCGACGATGGCGTCGCCATCAAGTGTTCCGTCGATATTGAAGGTTTGAGTCCAGATATAGACATCGTAGGACTCCGTCTCACCCTCGGGGATATTGAAGCTGCCCGTCTGCTCGACTCGCATCGAGTGGGCGATTGTGAGGGCCGTCCCACTCGACTCAGTGACCGACGCATCGATCGTCTGAATCGCGCCCGCTGCCGCGCTCGATACCGCTCCACTAGCGGCGTTGGCGACGGCCTTTCCAATGACCACTCCGTCAGCGGCGGCAGGAGTCGCGAGCCCCATCATGAGTGTGATCACTAGGACCACAACACTCACCATGATGTTTCGTTTCGCGTCCATGTCCTTCCCCCCTTTGTCGGCTCGATATGAGCCGTGTCCAGAGCGCCCCCAGCCGGGCGCGCTGCTTAACTCCCGTGTGTCTCTCATGGTGCAATAATGCGAGTCGGCGCTACCTTTGCGAAGGCAATGTCCGTCAAACGGCAGTTCTGGCAGGTGAGTTGGAGCGTCGGCGGGGTGAGATGGAAGCCTACTACCAGGGCAGAATCTCTCGTAGGCTCTTCGCCCGTGCGCGAGAGAGCACGACCTCCGTGCGATCGGCATCGTCCATGACGACCTTGTACTTCCCTCCGAACCACGGAACGATCTCGACGACGAGGTTCAGGTTCACGATGCTTGAGCGGTGAGTCCGGAAGAACACGCTCCCGTCCAGACGTCGTTCGAGTTCGGTCATCGTCATGTTGACGAGATAGCGTTCGTCCTTCGTGTGGACGAAGACCAGCTCATTGGACGCCTCGATCCACACGATTCGATCGATGTCCAGGAGTACGATTCTCTTGCCCTTCGTGACGGGCAGCCGGTTGATACCCTCGTGACGAACGAGCGTCGCGAGACGCTCTATGTGCTCGCCCAGCGCCGAATCGCCATCGAGAAGCTCGCGCGCCCGCCCGATCGCCTCGGCGAATCTCTCCTTCTCGATCGGCTTGAGAAGGTAGTCGATCGAGTTCACCTCGAATGCCTTGATGGCGTACTCGTCGAACGCGGTTGCGAAGATGATGAGAGGGGGATCGTCCAGGGCCTCGATCACCTCGAAGCCACTCATGCCGGGCATCTGTATGTCGAGAATGACAAGATCCGGGGAGAGTTCCTTGATTCTCTCTACTGCAACGAGGCCGTTCTCCGCCTCGCCCACGCATTCGCACCCTTCGCACTCAGCGAGGAGAGCCTTCACACGCGCGCGTGCCAGTTCCTCATCGTCGACCACAAGGATCCTGATTGTGTCGATCATCACTCTTCCTCCCCCGCTCCGATGGGAATGGTGAGGCGGACACTCATCCCCCGGTCGGGCTCGCTTCTGATCGTGATCCAGTCGCCTGAGCCGTAGCGCGTGTTCAGCCTGTCGCGCACGCTCCTGAGACCGTAGCCGATCGACATCGTGTCGTGCAAGTCGCCGATCGATACACCGACACCGTCGTCCCGCACCGTGATTACGAGAAGACCCTCCGTGATCCTCGCATCGATACTCACCGTTCCTCCGTCGACACTCGGTGATATCCCGTGGCGCACGGCGTTCTCCACAATCGGCTGCAGAATGAGCGGCGGGATCTCCACATCCCCGGCGCCCGGTGCTATCGAGTGCTCCACACGCATCCGGTCTCCGAAGCGGGCACGCTCGATGTCGAGGTAGGCGTCAACTAGCTCGAGTTCCCGGGTGAGCGGCACACTGCCCTGCTCCGAGGCCAGGAGGGTCTTCCTGAACACGCTTGCCAGACGCTCAAGCGTGCGACGGGCGGCCTCAGGGTCTATGGCCGTCAGTGCCGAGATGGAGTTCAGCGCATTGAAGAGGAAGTGCGGGTTAATCTGCGCCTTCAAGGCCTTGAGTTCTGACCGCGTGGCCATCTCTCTCAGTCTCTCCTCACGCACGCGGTTCTCGGCAAGCTCTCTGTAGCCTCGTTCTATCTCCTGTCTCATCTGCTCGTAGTTGTAGGTGATGAGGCCGACTATGACCGCGATGACGCTGTCGACAAGCACCAGGAGAAGGGTCAGGCGGCCCTGGTAGAGAACGAACAGGGGGTTCCGGAAGATGACCAGAACCGATCCGAACGCGCCCCCGGCAAGAAGCGTGATGATGGCAAGCGGGATCCTGACGTAGACCGGTAGCGCGCTGTAGCGTGGCAGAATGAACCGCGCGGTTAGTCCGGCTGCGAAGCCGACGGCATTGGCGAAGAGGATGCTTAGTGGAACGAAACTCTCGAGCGCACCGGGGCGATCGGCGAAGAGAGTGATCGCCAGACCTACGAGCGCGCCGGCGAGCGAGTTAGCCACAACCCACAGGATGAGGGTCCGCGCCGTGGCGCCGAAGCTCCTGGCTGTGAATCTGTGGGTCCGCTCCTCTGTCACGTCCTGCACCTCTTCTTGTAGTGCGTGATCAGCTCACACCCTCAACTCTCGTAGATGTGAAGAAGGATCGCGTGCTCCATGTCGTGGACCTTCCACGCCTCGCACGACCAACCGTTGACGATGATGGAGAAGAGTACTCTTCTTCCCGTCATGGTCTCCATGACACCGGAGATCGCGGTCACGCCGTCCAGAAGACCCGTCTTTGCCCTGATCATCCCGGTCAGCCCAGCGAAACCCATCCGGTCCTCAAGCGTCCCGTCCGTGCCACTTACGCTCAGCGAGGAGAGGTACTCGGGCGCTGCCCTGAAGTCAGCGTACATCTCCCGGATGACGACGGCAAGGGAACGTACGGTCAGCCGGCTCTCGCGTGACAGACCCGAGCCGTCGACGATCCCGAATTCGGTCGTATCGATGCCGAGCCCGTCGAGATAGTCCATGAGGACGGGACTACCTTGGCCGCCGTTTGTCGCACCGAGCGTCTTAAGGAGCTGCTCGGCGGTGAAGTTGTTGCTGAACTTGTTCAAGTCCCGGACGATGAGCGAGAGCGGCTTCGATCGATGAACAAACAGCTCACGCGCGTCATCGGGTTCAGCACCCTGGACGACATTGCCGTCAAACGCGATCCCGGCTCCTTTGAGGAAGCTCACAAGCGTCGCGCCGAACGATCCCGCGGGGTCATCGATATTGCGATAGAAGACCTTACCGCGGTGACCGACGGGTATCCGCCCTGATACGTGAACTATGTTCCGACCACCCTCAAAGCGGCGCCTCACCTGGACCGTCTGGCTCCGGCGGGCGGAGCAGGTCGTGGCATCGTTCAGAATGTCGACGAATCCTGTCTCCGGCGAGAGTTCAACACGTGCGGCATCTCCAGTCTTTGCGCCGGGGTGGATGTGCACGCGAACCGTGTTGAAGTTCGCGGAGAGTGCGCTCGTTCTGGCATGGTAGGCACGATCACCGTCTTCTTGAGCATCGATCGCTGTCGCATTACCGTCGAAATACGACACATCGAGGACGATGTCCCCAGTGATCCGTTCGATTCCCATTGTCCGAAGCCTGTCCGCTATCTTCCAGAGTTCCTCCGAGACGAGCGACGGATCGCCGCTTCCTCTGACGTGGAGGTTGCCGGCAAGAACCGGAGAGACCGCGTCGCTGTCGGTCGAGAAGCCAGTCTCGAACCTGTAGTCGGGTCCCAGAAGTGAGAGCGCTGCCGCGGCCGTCACTACCTTCATGTTCGAGGCGGGGACCATCGGACGGTCGGCCTCGCGCTCGTAGAGCGGCGTCTCGGCATCCAGTGACTCGACGATTATGGAGATCTCAGCACCTCGCAGGTGCGGCTTCGCGAGGAATGAGTCTATGATCCAGGAGAGGCTCTCGAGGGAGCGGGCGCTAGCCGCGCCAGAGCCCTCCTCTGTGGCCACATCCGCGGCACCGACCGCGCAAGGACAGAGAGCAAGCGCGACAACGAGCGTCAGCATCAGGAACAGAGCGGATATTGAACGTCGCATCATGCCTCCATCACTTCCGGTCCACCGGGTCGCTCGATCGCAGCCGCGACCGCACGCCTGAACTCGTCCATGTCGACGGCACGCCCCGGACACTCCTTCTTCTGAACTCGAACACCATTCTCGATCACAAAGCCTGTGCCCTCTAGCTCCCTGTGTCCCATGACGCGCTCGGCCGTGAGACCGAGTTTCCGCACGAGATCGGCGCAGATATCGACGGCCACGGCAAGCTGTACCGGCGGTGGCGGCTCGTCGCACGCCTCGTACGCCATGCAGACACCTACTGAGCGTTCGTTCCACGGCCCGACGTGCCACGAGCGTATCTCATGCGGCAGACAGCGGTAGAGCAGGCCATCGGGCTCTATG
Source organism: uncultured bacterium (assembly GCA_964521425.1). Classification (GTDB taxonomy): domain Bacteria; phylum Joyebacterota; class Joyebacteria; order Joyebacterales; family Joyebacteraceae; genus Joyebacterum. The sequence goes on along the minus strand of CAZFRO010000019.1, from coordinate 17,461 downwards.
AAGTAGGCGTAGGCGATTGAAGGGCACCCGTCCTCGGAGATGTGATTGGGTCCCGTGTGGTAGCGCGCGGTCTCCCAGACATTCCAGCCGGGCATGGCTGTACAGTGAAGGACTATGGTGTCGATCCCAGCGATGTCGCGTCTCTCGGGATCACCAGTCCTGGGAAGGACCATCGATATGTTGTGTAGCCATCGCATCTCTGCCCGGCCATTCCTTGAGTAGTTCCAGAAGTTCCTGGAAGCTCCCGGCGGTTCGATCGGCGCCATCAAGTTCCGTGCTCGACGCGAATCCCCACGTGCATCCCACGGACCAGACTCCCGCCTTCTGGGCAGCGCGGATGTCCGAGCTCCGGTCACCGACCATGATAGCCCGCCACGGCAGGACGCCAAGCCTCTGGATGATCCCCATGATGAGATCTCCCTTGTCGCCGGTACGGTGCTCGCCGGCGCACCAGGCTTCTGAGAAGTACTTCCTGATGTCGAAGTAGTCCAGCACGAAATTCATGTAGGAGGTTCCGGCGTTCGTCGCGACCGCAAGTTCGTGGCCGCTCGCCTTCAGACGTTCGAGACCACCCAGGATCCCGGGGAAGAGAGAGCCCTTCCCTCCCACGATAAGCTCGTGCTCCCAGTGCCAGATGAGGTCGGCCACCTCGTCCACGTGCTCTTCCGGGACGGTGGGCAGTACGCCGTGGACGTAGTCCTCGCGCGCGTTCCCCACGCCGCCCATGACCTCCGCCTCCGTCGGTTGCGGGATCTTGAGGCCGTGTCGCTCGTTGATATCGCGGACGGCGCATTCGAGGGCGCCTACGGTCGTCGCCGTTGACGAGTAGAGGGTGCCGTCGAGATCGAAGATGATTAGGTCTACCGTTCGCAAGTTGGTGCTCCGTTTCGTGCTCGGCTACTGCCGGCCGTCGCGTCTGATCAAGGCTTCTACCTCGTCCAGACCCGCTATCCCGCCGCGTGCTCCCAGAGCCGTGCAGTTCAGGGCCGCCGCCGCGTTCGAGAACGTGAGAGTCCGCTCGATGGACCAGTCCTGAAGAAGACCGTAGACGAACGCGCCGTGGAAGATGTCCCCTGCCCCTGTTGTGTCCACGACACCCACCTCGAATCCCGGCGATACAACAAGGCTGCCGTCCGAAGCGAGTGCTGCCGCACCTCTCTCCCCGAGCGTCATCGCCACGAACGGCGGACCCGCTTCAGAGATGAGGGAGAGTGCAACCGCCGGGTTCTTTTCCCCCGTGAAGAGGCTCGGGAACTTCGACGATGCTACGAGAAGGTCTGTGTTGGCGACAAGCTCGGCGGTTCCCTCCTTGACCGTCTCGGCGTCGAGCACGACGAGCACACCGTGCTCGTGGGCAAGCTCCGCAGCTCTCGCGGCCGCCGGCGCATCGTGCCCGTCGAGGAGGAGCACGCTTCCGACGCACACCTTCTCGGGGGTCATCTCAGATGGGGTGGTCGCGATCTCATTCGGTCTGTGCCACAGGATGGTCCGCTCACCCGTTCGCCCATCGATGACGATCATCGCGAGCTGATTCGTCACTCCCTGGGCGACTATCACATCAGATATGTCCACACCCGCAGACTCGATGCTTCTGAGCGAGAAGCTCCCGATCTCATCTCCCCCGACCTTCCCCACGTACTTCGCTCTGAGGCCGAGTCTTGCGCACTGCACCATCGCGCTTGCCGCCTGTCCTCCTGGGGCAAGCTTGAAGGTGTCTATGGGGAGCTTGGCCCCGTACTCGGGCTGCTCCCGCATGACGCAGAGGTGGTCGACGGCATTCAAACCAAAGCCGACAACGTCGAACTCAGCGTCACCACGTATCAGGAATCCAAACTCCATGCTACACCTTCTGGTGTTTCCAGTGCCCTCGCTGGAACCAGATGAACGTCATCCGAACCTCCACGCAGGCGGCGATGAACATCGCCCACCAGACTCCGGTCTGGTTCGTGTGCAGGAGGTGTATTGCGCCGAGAACCAGCGGGACCTGAACGACCCACTCGGTGATGGCCGCGATGACGGTCGGGGGCCACGTGTTTCCCGAGCCGAAGAAGGCCGACGACATGACGATGTGCATGGCTATCATCACCTGCGCGACGGCCATGAGCCTGATGAGCGGGATACCGGTCGACACGACGACAGGATCACTGCTGAAGAGACCGAGGATCTCTTGAGAGAACGCGATCTCGATGAGGCCGAGAACACCCGTCAGAGCCAGGACAAGAAGGGTCGCCTTGACGACCGCCTCGTGCGCTCGGTCCTTCTGGTTCGCGCCTAGATTCTGCCCGACGACCGTTCCGATGCCGAGTTCGAGCCCCACCGCGAAGAGGATGCCGAGTTCCATTATCCGGAGGCTCAGACCGTACGCGGCTATTACCACGGTGCCGAAGGTCGCGACCAGTGTCGCCACGTACCAGTGGGCGAGACTTCTCAAGAGCCCGTTCAAGCCTGCCGGCAGTCCGATTCTCAGGATCTCGAGCATGATGCTGATCCGTGGATGGAAGCGGCTCCAGATCGGAACTCTCAGGTTCGATTTGCCAGAGGAGATAACCCAGAGACCGACGAAGACGGCGCACGTCGCGGAGATCGCCGTGGCGAGCGCTGCTCCTGCTATCCCCATGTTGAAATGGAATATGAAAAGCGGGTCGAGACCGATGTTCATGATCGTGGACATCAGCATGATGTACATCGCCTTCGGGGCGTCGCCGACGCCGCGGAGTGCGGTGTAGATTGAGTAGGACGAGAACATGAACGGGAGACCGATGAAGAAGATGTTCCCATACTCTAGCGCCAGCTCGCGCGTGGCGGCATCGTCGGTCATGAAACGGAGAACGGAGGGCGCGACCGCGAGTCCGAGCAGACCCATCAGAGCGGCGATCGTGAACTTGAGAAGCAGCGTCTGCCGGACGACGTCGCGCGTGGCCTCGAATCGCTTCTCACTGAAGCGGCGCGAGATCAGAGCGACCGAGCCCGTACCTACGATCTGGTTCGTCGAGCCGAGGATCCACGCCATCGCGGCGAAGAGCGTGATGGCGGCAACGGGAGCCGTCCCGAGCTTCCCGACCCAGTAGATGTCGGTGAGGCTGTAGATGGTCATCGCCCCGAAGCCGATCATCGACGGGATGCCCATGTAGAGCACGTTCTTGAGAACGTTGCCCTTTGTGATGTCGACCTTGAGCTCGCGCTCGAGTTTCTCAGTGGAATCTCTGCGCTCTCTCTGGTCCCGTTCTTCCACTGACTACCTCATCGGCTGGTCGGTGCGCGAGAACTGTACTATGACCTTTGACTATACGCCACGAGGGCAGAATCCGCACGGCATGATGCCCGCCGGCGGAAAACGCAGAGGAGCTTTGCCTGGGTGCCAAGCAGGCGGTCGAGGCAGACCACAGCGCGGATACCACCGCTCGCCAGGGGACCGTAGCGGCCTCTGCCGAAGCGGGTGACATGAGCTTCCTTGGTCGTGATGAGGACGTCGGTAGCGCCGAGACGCTGCAATAGGAGCAGGAGACTTCGGGGAGTGAAATAGGTAAGGTGCGCCGTGTGGTAGAGCGTGCGGAGAGGAGCTGCGAGCCTCTTCCCCGAGGCGGCATACGCGGTGCGCGCGAGCCACCTGAAGGTCGTCCTCTCCGAGGGAACCTCGATGACGGCCCAACCATCTGGATGCAAGAGTTTTAGGACCTTGCTGAGAACAATCTCTGGCCGCGCCACGTGCTCAAGCACATCGAACGCTGCAATGAGACCGAAGCTGCCCGTTGGAAGCTCCGCCGCCTCGAAGGAACAGCCGCGAAGATCGAGACCGAACTCCTGGGCCCCCCACTTCGTCATCCGCCTAGACATGTCGATACCGACGAGCGGACGCTTCGGCACCTGCTCCTGAAGACGATGCAGGAAGTGACCTCGCGCGCACCCGATCTCAAGTACCGGTGCACCGGCGGGGAGTCGGTCGTGCGATGTCCCTGCGAGATTCAATGCCCTCGCGATGCTCGACACCTGTTCGTCAGCGATCTCGTTGGGATCGAAGTTCCGCATGTAGCCGGAATCGAAGTGGTCGGTGAGATAGTGGGTCTGTTCCCGGTCATAATCGCGCTCGCCACTCAGATAGACGAGGCCGCAGGCACTGCAGCGGCTCACTGCGTGGTCACCCAGGTCCATTGTGATGCGGGCGCTTCCATCGGTCCCGCAGACGGCACACATCCCGATCGTCCGGTCGGCCTCGCTCATGGTGAGGTTGTTCTCGCGGAGGAACTCGCCGAACTTGTGGTCGACATCCTTGATGTGCTTCACGAACCAGTTCATGAGAAGCGTCTCGATGGAGTCGGCAAGCCCCAGCGTGGCGCCCTCCTCCCTGAAGTCGTTGCTCAGGTTCGCAAGCGCGGTCTTGAACTCCTCGTGCTTGACCAGGTGCGCATCCAACGCCGGGTAGTCGTGAGCCCTCATGTTGCGCTCTTCGGTCCCGAAGTGAAACCTAGTGTAGTCCATGAGGAAGGTAAGGACGCGGACGATCTCAGCCGGGCCCTGCCCCGTGCGAAGCGCCTTCTCGAGGTCCGCGATCTTGCTGATGAGACTTCTGTGCTGCTCGTCGATGAGGTCGATCTCGATGGACAGGCCGTCGTTCCACACGATGTTGCTCATGCGGCTCTCCTTGTGGGGATTCCTGAGTATCTATTGATGGTCAGGTGGATTCTCAATGATGCAGGAAGATGGGCCGGGGCGCAAGTCCGGCTTCTGGAGTTCGCAGAAGAGGCTTGAGCCGTCGACGCACACGATGGTCCCGTTCCCGGTCGCGTCACGGTCGATTGCCCCGAGAAGCCCACTCTCGGCCTGGAGCTCGAACCAGTGGAGCCGCTCAGACCAGAACGCGGCCGCGTAGGTGGAGAAGATGGCGCGTCCACCCGGACGGGTGACACGAAGCGCCTCAGACACAAGCGCTCGTTTGTCTACGCCAAAGGCACAGATGCCGTTCTGGATGCAGACGACGAAGTCGAATGTGTCGTCGGGGAATGTGAGGGCTGTGGCGTCCATCACGAGGAACTCCCAGGCGCCTTCACCACCGCGCAGGCGTTCGGCGAGAGCGATGCTTCCCGCAGAAGTGTCGACGCCGGTGACGCGAACACCCGCGTGCGCGAGTTCAAGAGCGACCCGACCGTATCCGCAGCCCAGCTCGAGCACGGTGTCGCCGGGCTGAAGTGAGCTTGCGACGTGCGCGATCTCCGCCACGAGATACTGCTTCACCCGCGGCGGGGCGATCTCGTAGCACTCGCGCAGCCGTTCGCCTGAGAGATTGTCAGCGTAGTATCCCATGGGGTCCTGTGTGATCAGGCTCCGCTATCCTCGCTCAAGCCGTACTTGCGGAGGGCGATGTGCCCGCCGGCGAAGGCACCGGCGGCGAACCCGAAGCAGAAGAACGCGAGCTTCGCAGCGGGCGAGACGTCGGCCCAGATCGTTACGGAGACTGCTGCCGCAAGCACAAAGAACAGCAGGGCCAGTGGGACAGAACGTCTGCTTTGGCGTCTCATGATCGAACCCCCTTCGTAAGGTAGTGCCGCATGATGACGCGGCTCTTCGATGGCCGCGCGCACGTCTCAAAGCCTGCATACTCGAATAGCTCGGGTGTTCCCATGAAGCTCGACGAGGAGGAAAGCCGCTTACCGCGCGGTTCCGTGGGATATGCCTCGACGATTCCGGCACCCTGCGACTTCGCGTAAGCGATTGCTGCCTTTGCGAGCGCCTGTGCAACACCCTCGCCGCGGTGCGTCCGGTGTACGAATAGACACACGAGCGACCAGACCGGTTTGTCGTCGAGGCGCTTGAGCACGTGCGAGCGCTCGATCGACGGGTAGTGCTCGCGCGGCGCAACGGAGCACCAGCCGATCGGTTCGCCATCACGGTACGCGAGAATCCCCGGCACCTCTCCCCTGTCGACGATCCGCTTCATGGCGCGCCGGTTCGCATCACCGTGCTTTCTGTCGAACTCCGCGCGCGTCTGCCGCCACCACATACACCAGCAGCCCGCGCACGCGCCGTTCTTCCCGAAGAGTTTAGTGAAATCTCTCCAGCGGTCGGGAGTGAGAGGATGAAACGTCATCGTCGACACCTAAGCCCTCCATGCGCGCGGTGTGGCTCGGCAACGGCCGCTGTCAGGGGCGAGCGTCGGATCATGCGCGACACCTCGCAACGATCGCCATCTGCGTTGACTCGGGATCGTACGGGGCGCCGGCGACATCACCCAGGACCTCGGCGACCTCGAGCCCGCACTCCGCGAACTCCCGCTTGAGGGATTCGGGACTGTAGCTTTGAAGCCAATTGTAGATCTCGCGCGTGCGCTCCGGCTCGACGAGCGTGTACTTGTCCAGCGTTACGCTGTCGGCATCGTACTTGAACGTCGTCTTCAACACGAAGTACGGTTCCGCCGACCAGAACCCGCCGTCCGGTGCGTACTCGACGCTCTTCCCGTCCTCGACGCTCTCGAAGTACTTCATTGACGGGACGTCGAGCAAGATGGCGCCTCCATCACTGAGACATCCGCGGCACATGTTGAGAAGCGTCCGCCGCTGTGCCGGACTGAGGGGACATAGATCCCAGTAGATGAGCGTGATGAGGTCGAACTTGCCTGCCGGCTCGTACTCAAGGTAGTTCGCAAGAACGTAGTCGATGGAGAGGCCCTCGCGCAAAGCCCTTGCCCGCGCATGATTGAGTGAACTCTCGGAGAAATCAACGCCGGTCACATCCGCTCCGATCCTGGCGAGCGGCATCGTGTAGAGCCCGGGCCCGCATCCCAGGTCGAGGACGCGCGTTCCGGAACCGACCCCGAACCTGTCGGTGATCCACTTGCCGGAGCGCTCGATGAACTCCGGGTTCCGCGACGCAAGCTCCGAGTCCGGGTTCAAATGGAACTTGAGCATCTGACCCGCGATGTGCGGATCGGTCCAGAGTTCGACCGCCGTATAGCGGCTCCAGAGTCCGGGACGGGAGGTCGCGAGCGAGAGCTGGTCGAAGAACGGGGCTGTGCCCTCGCGACCGGCGCGGCTCTTGTTGTTCGTCGAGTCCATGGCGCGTCCTCTTTGCCTACTCCAGGTTGATTCCTCTCGGCGTGAAATCCGATGGGAATTCGACCGTGTACTCGCTCACGATCTCAGCCCGCTCACCCGCGCCGAGCGTTAACTTCCATGTCAGAAGCCCTTCCTCGTCGTACTCATCAGGCTCGGGCAGAACCTCGATATTCCTGACGTTGACATCCTTGATCCTGGAGACCGGCACGCGATCGAGCACCCAGAGTTCAGCAGGGAGCTTCCGGAAGCTCTCGGATGTTATGCTCACCGTGTACCTGATCTTGGTCTTCCTGCTGCCGGTGCGCGTCAGGACCTCTTTCGTGATCTCCTGCTCAACCTTCAGACTCTGGTCGGCCCCGAGGTACATCGTGAACTCCTCGCCGGGAGCAACGTCGTGGATAGAGTCCTTCCCGACGAAGTTCGTGACCGGTGGCCCTCCTCTGGCGGGCGCAGATTCAACATAGACATCGGCGGGTCCGGCGAGAATCGGGACGTCCAGCGGGTTCACGAGTGTCCCTCTCACGAAGACGTGATCGGAGTACCGCGGGATGGCCTCCCGCACAAACGTCCCCGGAATCCGCTTCTGCACGACGAGCACGCGCCTCGGCTCAGCTCCGGTCTCAAGCTCGACCGGCTTCGCGATGACGAGGTTTGCGGCGAACTCGGAGCCCGCGACCGTCATCTCCGCGTACGTTACAGCGGGCGGGGCTTCGTGGGCGACCTCCGATGGCGTCCCCTCGCTCAGGTAGGCATCGTCGCCGTAGAGGACGATACCTGGCTGCGTTGCGATGATTTCTCTAGTGGTCGTGATCGGCCGGATCCTTGCTCCATCCAAGTCAATGAGCGGCCTCTCTGCCTCAATGACAACCTCGGCGGCCTTGAGATGGGCGGGTCGAAGCACCACGTCAACACGCTTCGACGTCCCGGCGATGACCCGGAGATTGGAGCGACGCGAAGTCTCGTATCCCATGTAGCTCACTTGGACGGTGTAGCTGCCGCTTTGGATGTTCGTCATCTCATAGTAGCCGTCTCTGTTCGTCATGCCCCCGTACGGTGTTCCAAGGACAGAGATGTTCGCGAACTGAAGCGGGGCGCCGTCCGTTGCGTCGGTTACCCTTCCAGTGATCCCGCCACGTACAGCGCCAAGGAAATGAGGAAAGAGCGTTGGGGGAGCAGCACCCACGTGAGGGCTGGCTGTCGAGAGCAATACGTCAATCCCGTTCCAGTCTTCGCCGGTGGTCTGTGCGATGCGTGCGGCGTAGGTGAGTTCAACCTCGTCAAGCTCCTCGATGTACCGCACGGTGTACTCAGGATGCCACGACGCACCGGATACGATGTAGGTGATTTCAAGCGTGAGTTCTCCGGCGGATGCGACCTCGCAATCGACGATGAGGTCCTTGCCTCTCGACCCACCCCCGTGCATCTTCCTCATCTCGTCCTTGATCCACCGGATCCGCTTGCCGATCTCATCAGACCTCACATCGAGTTCGTGGATACGCTCCCCGCCTGCGAGCGTCTCTTCCTCGATGAATGCAAGGAGCTCCCGCCATTCCTGCATGGAGAACGTACCCGCTGCGAGCTGTTCCCTCCCACGCGAGACTGACAGCTCTCCGACCGAACGCGTCAGGGCGTTGCGGCGGTTGATAGAGTCTCGCTGGATACTCAGTTCCAACTCGTCCTCGTGAATCGACTCAAGCTCTGCTCTCAGCTTCTCGTATCTGGGCGTCCCCTTATAGTCGACCTCTCTCCGCACGAAATCGATCCCGACGATCTGCGCCTCCGCGCTCCCGCTTCCCTCGACGATGAGGGAGGTCTCGACGAAGCCCTCCGGGAGGTCGGCGCAGACGATGCGGAACTCTCCGGTGCCCAGGCTAACGGTACCGCTCCTGACTATCTGCGCCTGATGGCTGTAGACGGTGGCGGAGAGAATCTTCGTCTCGAGTGAGACATCGTCGCCGGTGTCTTCGGCAAGGGCACTAGCGGCGAGGGCCGCGACAAGAAGCACGGCCAGTGCAGCAACTGCACATTGTGAAGTGTGAGCATTCCGGAACATGGGTCCCTCCTTCAGGGGGCCTCCGGCAGCGTGGCTGCTTCCTGGTCTACGGCACGATCTTGGCAAGAACGCCATCGAGCCCGGGCCACGTCACGGCCCACACGTAACCATCCTTGATGGTCGCAAACCAACCGAGATCTGGTACCCCAACGGTTCGCTGGACTGTCCCGTCGTCGGGATTGACAATGTAGAGAGTGTCGGGCCCCAAAATGGTCACCCATAGGCTCGCGCCATCGAATGCAAGGTCCCTTGGATCTACGCTTCCTCTCGGCGACGGAAATGATCCCGTCTCTGTTCCGTCCGGAGTGTACGTGTGAATGAGGCCATCTCCGTCTCGGCCGGTTTGATCACTCCCGACGTAGAACTCCTCACCGTCCCAAGCTACTCCACCGCAAATCCCGCTGTAGACTGCCAGGAACGAGGACAGAGTGGCACCGGTCTCAGGATCCCGCTCGTATAGGATCGACCCGTCCTTGACCCAGAGATGGGTTCCGTCCCACGCGAGGGAGCCGGTCCAATTGGTCAGACCGTCGATCGAATCCACGACCGCCCCGGTCGCAGCATCCATCTTGTAGATATCTTCCAACCAACCCGTGAACCAGAAATCCGTCCCGTCTGACGTCAGACCATATGGGACATAGCCGTCGGGGAAAGCGAGCGTGCTCAGGATCTCTCCGTGGCGTGTGTCGAGCGTGAAGCTCACGCTGACGTTGTCGCTCTTCGTCCCCTCCCGAACCTCAACGACGGTCACAATGGTATCTCCAGAGGCAAAGCGCCGTGTCATAACTGACTCGCTCGACCAGTCTGTGTCCCACGTGCCGTCGTTCTCCCAGTCCCAGCGGAATTCGAGGGCTCTGTTTCCCGACACACTCCCGCTTGCGTCAAAGACGAAGTCCGTCAGGACGGTGCCGGCCGTCGGGGTAACCGTGAGGTCTGCAGCCGGAACCTCGTCGCTTGGTGACGTCGAGCTGCTGCAGCCTCCGAGCAGAATCGCAAGCGTTGCGATGATCGTCCAGAGGACGATTGCCAGGACGGTTCTCATGCTGCACCTCCTTCTGGGGGTTTCCTTTAGTGTCATGTGGGTCGACTGCGCCGGGCAAAGGGCCTCGGGCGAACGACGATCCAACTTGCCGCTACCAACAAACCGAATGCAGTGTAGCAGATCGCGAAGACCCATAGTGGGATGTCGTAGTAAAGGAGGCTCTCCAGCCAGTGAGCGATGAAGCTGCCGGTGTAGACCGCATCTCCTGCTCGGGACCTGAGCGCCATCTCAAGGGGTGTCAAGGGACAGATCGCCCCTCGCCATGCCTGAGCAGCAATGAAACCGATTGCCAGCAAATGAACGAGGCGGAACCATGGGTGCTTGACCCAGGACCAACCTCGAACGCCTCCGACCAGTATGAGTACAAGCCCGAGGATCACGAAGACGACGAACGACGTGTGAGCCACGAGTACCAGGTCGGCAGCTAATCCGTAGTAGATTGAACCACTCATTGCTCCACTCGCCTCAAGTACTCATCGAACTTCGGAACCGTGAACGCAACCAGCCCACGTCTGGGACTGTATGCAACCCCCTTCTTGATAACCTCGCTACGCGCGGGCGCCGCCTGTTTCACAGAGATTCCGAGTTCGTCGGCAACGGCCGTCGAGCTTGCCGGGCCCGACCCCAACCTCGCGAGCGCGAAGACGTATTCCCGCTGCCTCTCACTCAGGCGTTCAAGCCGGACGCTGAAGAAGCCGCTGTCCAGCGCCCTTGTCGCTTCCGCTGTTGCGACCTCGACATCCCCCTGTGTGATTGGCGATTTGGACGCTGCCTCCCAAGCGAAGTAGCCCAAGAGCTGAAGGAAGTACGGGTAGCCCTCCGTCTCCGCCAAGATGGCATCCACAGCTCCCGAATCAATGGTGACCCCTTCGCGTCGCGCAGGCTCGGTGAGCGCTCGCCGAGCCGCATCAGGAGAGAGACTACCTATCTCTCTGAAGAAGAAGAGACGCTCCGCGTAGGACTTCGCCTCTCCCGCGAGGGCGACAAGCTGGGGAAGCCCTGCCCCGAACAGAAGGACCGGCAGCTGACGCTGCGATACCCTGTGAAGAGCAACGATGACAGCGGCCAGTTCCTCTGGAGCCAGGTACTGCACTTCGTCCACGAGAATCACAGCTGTTGTTCGCTGAGCCGACGCGGCCTCGCCGATTGAAACGAGGACATCGGCAAGATCGAGCGCCAAATCCCCGGTTCCTGACTCAGGCCGTATTCCGATCTCGAACGCGCCGTAGTTGACCGCAAAGGCACTCGCGAAACCGCGCAGAACACCGAAGGCCCTGCGCACATGCTCACCCGCCCGCCTCCTCGAATCGAGCTGGAGGAGCACGCGCGTCAGGTGAGGGATTATCAAGTCCGGGAGGACCTTGTCATTGTCAGCCTCCATGATGCACGTTACGCATCCCTTGTCACCAGCCATTTGCTCAATCCGGTTGAGCAGAACGGTCTTGCCGACGCCCCGGAGACCCAAGAGCATCAGGCTCCTGGCCACGCGGCCCTTGATCGTCCTGCCGAGTATGGTCGCAGCCTCATCAAGAATATCCTCTCGCCCAGCAAGTTCCGGAGGCGGTGTACCTGCCCCAGGGCTGTAGGGATTGTCTGTCGAACGCATCCAAGCCACCCCCTGTCAGTTTGGTGCTCATGGCATAACCCACCCTAACTTCCCTAGAATGTGGGCCGAAATCCGACTTGAGGACTCTAGGGGGAGGGAAGTTAGGTGCATATGGCCAAACTCACGCTAACTTTCTTAGATTCAGTTTCACAATACGACTTGGGGACTCAAG
>CAZFRO010000019.1:1538-5442 GCA_964521425.1 uncultured bacterium | reverse complement strand
GGGAAGGGCAGTTAGGCACATATAACCAAACTCACACTAACTTTCTTAGACTCCCGCAACAAGCGGCTGCAGCATGGGCGCCTGAGTACACGCGACTGCCGTCAACGAGACCGCCTGCTCGTATGTTGCCAAGCTAGCCCAATGACTCCAGGTGCGCCTTCACGAGCGCCACGATCTCTGGTGCTTCAGCGAACCCGCCGTTCTCACGCTTAGAGAAGACGAGTGTGCCATCGACTGCCACATCGAAAACGCCGCCATCACTGGCTACCAAGGAGGCCCTCACACCCAGGCTCTTCTTCAGGGCAGCTGCCAAACTGGCAGCTCTAGGGCGGTAGTCTCAGACAGCACAGTACGTGATAGAAATCGGCATGGTTACTCCCCTCTAGCTTGCGCTTGTCTCTGCATTGTCGTGGTCGGCCTTCATCCGCTACATATCAGCAAGACTCTTGAGGAAGGCATCAATCGGCTCCGCGTGCTCGTTGCGCATCTCACACCTCGTACACCAGTCGAGCATATCGCGCTTCCACTCGTCCTTCTCTGAGCCCTCCGGCATCGCGGAATAGAAGCTCAGCCAGTCGAACTCCCAGCATGGCTTCTCGCTCGCGTAGACCGGGCACGGCGATCCGACGCGCTCTTTGCCCACGAACGGACACTCCTTCTTGAGATCCCAGCAGTTCTTCATACTGTCACCGCCCTCTATCTTGTGGGTTCCAGCCAGGTCAGGTCGTATGCAAGCCTAGTTGCCGCGGCTGTCCCGGAGAAGACGCGAGACCGCGGCCAGGAGCAGGATATGCGCCGCCACACCGACGAGCCACATAGCCCGGACCATATTCCACTCAAGCGTCAGATCGCTTTCACCGTGCCCGATGTCAGAGATCACGGCGCAACGGTCTTGGCCGTGCGAAACCCGAACATCAGATCGCTTGAACCCGGATTCGGATCGCCACGCCGAGCGCAACGAAGATCGGTTTCATCGCGGCACCAGGTCCCACCGCGGACGACGCGATAGGTGCCCGTGACCGCACCGGACGGGTCGGTCACGGCGGCCGTACCGAGATCGTGCACACCCCAGTCGTTGCACCACTCCCACAGGTTCCCGGCCATGTCAGCGAGCCCGGGATCAGCAGGAGCGTCCGGGTAGCTTCCCACGGGTGTCGTCCAGCCGACGCAGCCCAGGTAGTTCGCCAGAGCTGAGCTCGGTGCATCGTTCCCCCAGGGGTACGCCCGATCGTCGTTGAACTGCGCCGCGTACTCCCACTCGGCGTCCGTCGGCAAGCGGTAGCCCGCTGCCCCGTACGGGTCTCCCCCGTTGCACGCCCAGTCACCGCCGTGCTCGTAGGCGCGGGGGATGCCGGCCTCCAGGCTCAGCCAATCGCAGTATCGGACGGAGCCGAACCAGGTGACCTCCATTACGGGGTGCTGCGATGGGTCGTAGCCACCCGGATAGGCAGTCTGCGCGTGGCTCGACGGGGATTCGCGGAGATAGAAGGTACCCGCCCGGTTGAACTGGATCTCACAATCTGCATCGTCCATATCCAGAAGCATCGCCGTGCTCCCATCGAGATTGTCCTGCACCTCGGCGGGCGTGGCTGTCACGTATCCCTGATCGTACGCCCACTGGACCATCTCCATGTATTCCTGGTTCGTGATCTCATGCTGACCAAGGTAGAAAGCGTTCGACAGAGTCACCTCGTGCTCGTCGATTCCGTACATGGCTATACCGTCGCCCATTGTGAATATGCCCGCGGGGACGAAGACCATCCCGGCGGGAGGAGTGATAACTTCGGAGTCGTCGGGACCGACGGAGTCCGAGCATCCAACGCTCAGCAGAGCAATGATAGAGAGCAGCGCGGCGAAAGCGCATCCGCTCACTATTACGTGTCGAGCGATACGTTCACGTGCCATCTGGTCCTCCCCTATTCCGAGAGACGGCCGGTGCGCGGTGGTGCGTTGCGCACAATCGATACTGTCATATTGATACAGGTCGTCCGTGGTGAATGCAACGCATCAGAGCGAGCCAGGACTGTGCTCCGGGGAATCAGCCATCCGTCTCTGCTACTCCTGTTCTGAAGACCAGCAGATACGGAACGGCCGGATGTCCGGCTGTGTCCTGGAACGACTGAAACTGATCTACGTTGATCCAGATTGCGTAGGTCTTCTCCGGCTCAAGTACCACGTGGAGTACGCAGGTGCGATTGTCATCCAGGTACTCCGTGTCTCCGGCAAGCTCGGGGAATGAGCCCTCCTCCACGGAGCACCACGACCAGCAATGGCCCGTGACCTTCATTTCCTTACTGAACGTCACGGAGATCTCGCTCAGGCTCGGGTCCACGGCGTCGTCACCACACAGCGGGACGGTTCTCACTACTGAGGGTGGAAGCGACTCGAGCGAGACTTCGTCTGTGGTCTCACCTGCCGGGGAGTCCGGCGCAAAGGTCATCGCGAGTAGCAGGATCAGAAGCGCGTGTGTTGCCGTCTTCATCGTGTCTCCTCACACATTGCAGGAGTAGCTTCTTGAGGGTCTGTGACGCTAGTGCAGCTCTAGTTTCTCGGCCCCGTCGGGCGCGGAGCTGCATCCTGTGAGGCGCTTCTAAGCTGCCTCTTCAAGTTTGGCTTCCTGAAGGCAAGGACGATGAGAGCGTCTCCCTCCTCAATTGCCTGGGAGTCCCGCCTACCTATCTTCCAGAAGGCACCCGTCTCCCGTGGATTCAGAATGACATTACCATCGTGAATCACCCCTAGAAGCACGACAGGGTCCTTCGGATCACGGTGATCGGCAAGTGTCTTCGCTGCTTCCTCGAACGATATGTGTCTGAGGACCTCAGGGATATCCTCCCACTCCACGTCGTAGATCTCGTTGGTCTCGTCCGACCACTCCAGCAGTTCATCGTAGACAACAGAGACCCTCTCGTGAATGGCGCACTGTGCCAGGAGGCCGAGTCCATAGTCAACTGGACAGACGACCTGTCCGACTCCAGTGGACCTTATACTCCGCTTTCCCTTTGGCGTCACGGCCTCTGCGACGATGCATGGCCCACCACCCTTGACGCCGATCTCCTTGCACCAGTTCACGATCGCCACGGCGATGATCGTGGTTATGGCATCCGGTGACTCGCGCGTGTAGTCCGCGAGGACTATGACGCTACGAGCCCGGCTGACGCGGGCAGCTCTCAGCACGTCGTCTTCAGTCGGATCACCTGGTACGAAGTAGATGTCGCAGTGCCGCCGTTTCGCATCCTCTTGATCTTCATGACTCACCTGGTCGGAGATGATGACAATCACCTGCCGACGACCGGACTTCGGGTCTCGGAGTTCTTTGATGATCCGCTCACTTCTCTCACTCCAACCACATATGACAACGTGACCGGAGGTGCTGCCGGGAAGCTTCATCTTCCCTCCTATGAGAAGGGCGGCCATCCCGCCCACCACGGTCCCCATCTTAGTCCGGGTGCCTGGCTAGCGAATCGCGTTTCAGCTGCGGGCGTTAAGGCTGGCGCGATGGGTGCGTAAGCGGCCAGCGTGACAGACAAGCCCGTCGGCTTCAAGCGCCAGTTAGATGGCTGTGCCGGTGCCTTGGGACTCCCGACCAGACGCTGGGGTTCGAACCCCCGCCGACGTTCGATCCAGCGCCTACCGGCCGGCGGGGGCCCTGTGTATTCGGTCCGGGACCGGCGACAGCGCCGCTTGATCCTAGGACCAGGAAGAGAGCTGGACCGTTCAACGCTCGCTCCACCGCCCCGTGGGGCCGCGGACTCAGGCAATAAGGGTCCTGGCAACCCGAAACCCGTTGCTGTTGTTGCTGTTGTTCGGGTTGTTGTTGTTCCGGTTCGCGCACCGCAGGTTGTTGTCGTTGTTGTTCCACGAGCCCCCGCGAAGCACGCGCCTTGTTTGCTCGCTCTCTCCC
>CAZFRO010000019.1:0-1438 GCA_964521425.1 uncultured bacterium | reverse complement strand
CTCCCACAAGCATCAGATTGCCGATGCAGATGACGCAGGCGCCGGCGCTGACCGCACGTCCTTAGACGGGATCACCGCCTCCCACAGGACCTTTGAGACGAGCCTCCTCGTCGTGCCGTGCCGCGCGTGCCCCACCCAGCCGACCACCGAGCGGCCAATCCGGTCCATCTCGATCTCGCCTCTGCTGTATGAGAGCCCAAGCTCCCGGAGGCGCCGCACGAACCGGCGGCCCGTGCGAGGATCGATACGCACGTACCGCGGGAAGACGCGGAACCCCACGAACGGCACGCCGTCGCGCACGGGAAAGACACGCGTCTTGCGCTCGTGGACGTGGAGCCGGCGCTCGCCCTCGAGCCACGACTCGATCTCTCGGCGGGCAGCCTGCAGAGCAGCCTTGTCGTCTCCGAAGAGCAGCATGTCGTCCATGTACCGAAGATATCCGCTCCACTGGAGAGACTCCTGGACAAAATGGTCGAGTCCGTCGAGATACAAGTTGGCGAAGAACTGGCTTGTCAGGTTCCCGATGGGGATCCCTCTCGGACGCAGGATCTCGAACAGCCCGTCACCGGGGCACGGTTCGTACTCATCCGCCGGACTGCTGTGGCTCGCGAGAAGCTGGAGGAGGCACCCCATGAGCTCCGTGTCTCGAAAGCGAGCGCCGAGAAGAGCAGCCAGTATCTCGTGGTCGATCCGCGCGTAGAAGTGGCGCACGTCCAGCTTCAGCGCGTACGGCCTCCGGCGCGTCCAACGCTTGCAGGCGGCCAGCGCCGCGTGCGTCCCCTTGCCCACGCGGCAGGCATAGCTGTCATGGATGAACGACGGGTCGGTGCGGGGCTCGAGCACCTGGACGAGCGCGTGGTGGAGGACCCGGTCCCGGTACGGAGCAGCCGCTATGTCCCGCGGCTTGGGCTCAAGGACGCGGAAGTGTCGATATGGGCCGAAGGTGTAGCTCCCGTCAAGCAACCTGCGCCTGAGATCGAACACCTCGCCCTCGAGGTGGAACTCGTACGCCGCGCACGCCCGCTTGGTGCGCTTGCCCTTCCGTGCACGCCGAGCGGCGAGGAAGAGGTTATCAAGGCTCGCAACCTCGGACCACAGGTCGCGATAGGTCCTCAAGGACACGCTCCTTCCGTGGTGATCGCGTTGCGCGACCGCTGCGACTTCGCCCAGCCCCCGATCATCCGCCCGATCTCATCGATGCGCTCAGCAGCATGCTGGTAGCGCCGCGCAGAGAGGTAGTGGAGATCGCTGGCAAGGCGGATGAGATAGCGCAGCTTCTCAAGCTCGAGGTTGGCCCGCCGGAGGAGCCCCGAGCGATCCTTCGTGTAGTTGGCCTCGATGAGGAGGCAGAGGACGTCCAGAGCGAGCGTCTGGATCCGGTCCCCCAGCAGGAACCTCTGGTCACGCGGGAACTCCTTCAGCCGCGGCACGAGCCAGA
>CAZFRO010000018.1:45523-47931 GCA_964521425.1 uncultured bacterium | reverse complement strand
CCGGAGTCGAACCGGATATGTCCATGTGAATCTACACATAACTATGGACACTACCAGTCCAGAACCGGGACCTCAGGACCATGCGTTCCGTGCTCTCTGGCACACAATTGACTACCTTAGATAAGTGTGCTATAATGTAGTATTGGTGGGGGTTGCGCACGTGACGGCGCATAGCTGTCATGCTCGCAGCCCCATCTGCGTATGCTTCCATTGTGCGTTCTTGCGAACACTGCGTGCCGTCTAATCGGCGCCACAGAGATCGCCAGGGAGGTTCGACCATGAGAAGATCCGTCCCGTCAGTTGCTCTGCTCCTCATCACCGCGGCGCTTCTGGCATCCGCGTCGATCGGCCATGCCGCCGACCGGTACGAACTCGTTCTCGATAGTCGAAGCTACGTACCCGCGAAGGTCCGCGTGGACCGAGCCGAGGACTCTCATCTCGTCATTCAGTTCTACGAGATCCCGACAGATGCGGAGCGGGAGGAGCTGGCGGACGCAGGGATCATCCTGCTCGACTACATCCCAAACTACGCCTGGACTGCTCTCGTCAAGGGTGGGGCCGTGCAATCGCTCGACCCGGGTGTCGTGCGGGCGGTGTTCGCACTTCGGGCAAGCGACAAGATAGCACGCAGTGCAGTGGATCGGGAGGTCGTGCGCGCATTCGTGTACGACGATGTGACTGATGCCGAATCCGTCCTCTCCGCCTACGGGCAGATCACGGACAGGGACAGAAATTCCTTCACCCTTCTGCTCGACGGCGATCTCCTGGAACTCGCCACCGAGGACATCGTCAAGTATGTGATGGGTCCCCTTCCGGAGAAGACCGAGAACAACGATGAGATCCGGGACAACATCAACGCCGACGAGGTTCAGAACGCGCCTTACAATCTGAGCGGCGCGGGCCTGACGGCCGGCATGTGGGACAACGGCTCAGCGGCCACGAACCACAGCGACTACAACAGCAGGCTCACCGTCGGAGACGGATCCTCGATAGGCAGCCACCCCGCGAAGGTCTGCGGAGTGATGGCCGGCGACGGCACGCGCAGCACGGCCTACGGCGGGTACGCGAACCAGTGGGCGGGCGTTGCCCCTGGCGTGGACATCGCCTCCTACGACTGGCCCAGCGACACGTCCAACATGGACAGCGAGCACAGCCACGCCATCTCCAACTATGACATCATTCTTTCCCAGAACTCCTGGGGCTGGGGACTCTGTCCTGACTACTGCGAGTACTACGGCGAGTACGACGACTGGAGCCAGAACTACGACAAGCTGGTGCGTGGCAGCCAGGGGAAGAAGCTGACGGTCGTGTTCTCGGCCGGCAACGACGGCGACTGCTCGGACTGCTCGGGCGACATCCCCGACTATCCCTACGGGACGATCCCCGGACCGGGCTCAACGGCCAAGAATCCTATAGTCGTCGGCAGTAACGACGCGGACGATGACGACCTGAGCTATTACAGCAGCATGGGACCGACGCTCGACGGGCGGCTCAAGCCGGACGTCGTCGCACCGGGCTGCAAGAGCTACGAGGGCATCACCACCACCTACACCAGCAACAACTACTACAGCAACTCGTGCGGCACGTCCTTCTCGGCCCCGGCCGTCTCCGGCTGTGTCGCGGTTCTGATGGAAGACTACGTCGACAAGTTCGGCGGAGAGGCCTGGCCATCGACCGTGAAGGCGCTACTCATTCAGGGCGCCGAGGACCAGGGCAACGTCGGACCGGACTTCCAGTTCGGTTACGGTCGCGTCAACATCCAGAACACCGTCGACATCATTCGTTTGGATAACGGCGCCTACGACCTCATCAGAGAGGACACGCTTTCGCCGGCAGAGACGTGGGAGTACGACATCAGCGTCGTACCGGGCGACGACCTCAAGGTTACGCTGGTCTGGGATGATTTTGAAGGTGACTACGGCGCGGGCGGTCTGATGCTCGTGAACGACCTGGACCTCGAACTCGAGGCTCCCGGTGGTGGGATACACTACCCGTGGGTTCTCAACCCCGGCCATCCCAGCTGGGCAGCGATCACGGGCGATGATCACCTCAATAATGTCGAACAGGTGGAGGTGGCATCTCCGGCGTCAGGCACGTGGACCATACGCGTGACTGCTACGATCATGCCCGAAGCGAACCAGGACTTCTCGGTCGTGACGAACTTCGCCGGCGGCGCACCCGATCTACCGCCCGATGCGCCAACAGGACTCGGCGCCGTGCCGGGCTCCGGTGAAGGTGAGATCGATGTCAGCTGGAACGCGAACTCGGAGCCCGATCTCGATCATTACCGTCTCGAACGTGCGTCCAACCCCGGGTTCTCGGGTTCGACATCGTTCACGACGACCAACACCTACTACGATGACTCAGGGCTAACGCCCGGCGTTACATACTACTACCGTGTGTTCGCA
>CAZFRO010000018.1:0-45423 GCA_964521425.1 uncultured bacterium | reverse complement strand
CTACGATGACTCAGGGCTAACGCCCGGCGTTACATACTACTACCGTGTGTTCGCAATCGACGCCGGGACAAACGAGAGTGACCCGAGCAATGTCGACTCCGCGACGGCACAGGACCTGCCACCGGCCCCGCCAACGGGCCTCGTCGCGGTCACGGGTACTGCTGAGGGCGAGATAGAGATCAGTTGGAACCCGAACTCGGAGCCTGACCTCGGCCACTACCTGCTTGAGCAGTCGACGGCGCCGGACTTCGAACCGGGCTCTGAGCCGTTCGAGGAGCCTGCGGTCAGCCACACGGCTACGGGGCTCGTTCCGGGTGAGACTTACCACTACCGGGTCTTCGCCGTCGATGTGAACGGTAACCAGAGCGGGCCGAGTAACGTTGACTCGGCCGTGGCTTTGGATCTGGCTCCATCGGAGCCCTTGGGCCTTGTTGCGGTGCCGGGGACGAACGAGGGCGACGTCGATGTCGGCTGGGACGCGAACCCGGAACTCGACCTCGACTACTACGTTCTCGAGCGCGACACGAATCCTGGTTTCGGGTCTCCGGATTCGTTCATGACCTCAAACACCTACTACGACGATTCCGGGCTTCCGCCTGGCGTCCTCTATTACTACCGCGTCTCCGCGGTCGATCTGGGAGGCAACACGAGCGACCCGAGCACCACGGCGTCGTCCTATCCACAGGACCTGCCTCCAGGTGCACCGACCGGGCTCGTTGCCCTATCCGGCGCCGGCGAGGGAGAGATCGACGTCTCGTGGGCCCCGAACCCCGAGCCGGACATCAACCACTACCGGCTCGAGCGCGATACGAGCCTCGGGTTCTCAAGCCCGGTCTCGCTAGACGGGATCCTCGGCACGAGCTACGCGGACTCCGGCCTTACTCCTGGTCAGACATACTACTACCGCGTGTTCGCAGTGGATGAGAGCACGAACGAGGGTCCACCGAGCAACATTGACTCGGCGGCGGCTCTCGATCTGGCGCCCGCCGCACCGACCGGTCTCACAGCGGTCGAGGGAGCAGGAGATGGTGAGGTCGACGTCGACTGGGACGCGAACTCCGAGCTTGATCTCGACCACTACCGTGTCGAGCGCGACACCAGTGCGTTCTTCGGTCCGGATACCTTCACGGTCGATCTGCCCGGGACATCGTTCCTCGATACGGGCCTCGATCCGGACACCTACTACTACCGGGTCATCGCGGTGGACGCCGGGAGTAACGAGAGCGCTCCGAGCGAGACGGTGAGCATCACTCTCGAGCAGACCGGCGTCGACGAGGACTTCGTGGCTTCCGTCTCGTTCATCCGGCCGAACCCGTTTGCGTCAGAGACGGCGATCCACTACACCGTCCCGTCGGCAGGGGCCGACGTGACCATGCGGCTCTACGACATCCGTGGGCGTGTCGTGAAAACGCTCGTCGACGGTCGTCACGCAGGCGGAACCTACGAGGTCGCCTGGGATGGTCGTGACTCCCACGGCAGCACCGTCGCATCTGGTGTCTACTTCGCGCGGATACTGATCGGGGACCTGGACGAAACAAGGAAGATAGCCTACGTGAGGTAAGTGCCCCTGGTATGGGGTTGCGCTGCCGGTCGGCTGGAGGATGCCGGCCGGCAGCGTTCGTATCTGTACCACCCCCCCGCTTGCCGCACCTCCCATTCCGTGCTAGCATGGCTGGAAATCTCCCAATATTGGTACTACTAGGATCTCACGCTCTCGCGCCGCGCGGCCGGGCGCAGGAAGACGGACAACCATGCGCATTCTTCTGATTCATGCTGACAAGTTCAGCTATCACGTCACAGAGAAGACCTCCGCCGTCTCGAAGCTCGCGGAGCTTGACGAGGCCCAGTTGAAGGGCGGCTGCGGTGAGTCGCTCGTCGCGTTCATGGCCTCCGAGAAGGCTGACGAGAAGAGCATCGAGTCGGTGGCGAGCCAGGCGGCGACAATCATCATCGAGCAGGCGAAGCGACTCTCGGCCGGAACCGTGATGCTCTACCCCTACGCCCATCTATCAAGCGATCTCTCATCGCCGCGCGTGGCGAAGAAGGTGCTCGCCGGCGTTCGTGCGTTCATGGAGGAGACCGGGGAGTTCGAGGTGCTTGAGGCGCCGTTCGGCTTCTATAAGGGCTTCGACATCGTCTGCAAGGGCCACCCGCTCTCCGAGCTCGCGAAGACCATCACTCCATCCAGCGAGAAGGAAGCAGGCAAGGAGGAGGAACTCCACGTCTCCGAGGCGGTCAAGGCAGAGGACGCGATCAAATCCGACTGGCGCATCTTCACACCTGACGGCGGCGATGTCCCTGCCTCCGAGTTCGACATGAAGAGTGCTCCGAGTCTGAAGGAGATGTGCGACTACGAGTTCGAGGGATCCCGCGCGGTCACCGAGCCGCCGGCGCACATCGAGCTCATGAGACGCCTCGAGCTCGTCGACTACGAGCCGGCGTCCGACAGCGGCAACATGCGCTGGTACCCGCAGGGTCAGCTCATCAAGTGGCTGGCCGAGGAGCAGGTAAGCAGGCTCACGAATGAGTACGGCGCCATGCGTGTCGAGACACCGATCATGTACGACTACGAGCATCCGAATCTAAAAAGTTATCTCAACAGATTCCCCGCGCGGCAGTATGTCGTTATCTCGGACCAGAAGGAGTTCTTCCTCAGGTTCGCGGCGTGCTTTGGGCAGTACATGATGCAGCACGACATGCAGCTCTCGCACCGGATGCTACCCTGCCGCCTCTACGAGATGAGCCACTACTCGTTCCGCCGCGAGCAGAGTGGTGAGCTGGCTGGTTTGAGACGCCTCCGCACCTTCACGATGCCCGATCTTCACACACTGGCGAAGGATGAAGCCTCGGCGCGCGAGGAGTTCCTTGCGCAGATGAAGCTTGCGCAAGAGTGTCTGGACGACTTCGGCCTCGAGTATGAGGTCGCCGTCCGCTTCGTACGAGGCTTCCTGGACGAGGACCCCGAGTTCGCGCGCTCGATTGCGGAACAGGCAGGCAGGCCTATTCTGGGTGAGATCTGGGACGAGCGTTTCTTCTACTTCGTCGCCAAGCTCGAGTTCAACTTCGTCGATGCGCAGGGGAAGGCATTCTGTCTCTCGACCGTGCAGATCGATGTCGAGAACACCGAGCGATTCGACATCACTTACGTGGATGAGGACGGGCAAAAGAAGAACCCGATCCTCATGCACACTTCCGTATCCGGCGCCATCGATCGCGTCCTGTGCGCCATCCTCGAGCAGCAGGCGATGAGGATCAAGAACAAGGAAGTTCCCATGCTGCCGCTCTGGCTCGCGCCCACACAGGTGCGCATCATCCCGGTCGCCGAGCGACACAACGATTTCTGCGCAGCACTGCTCCCTAAAATCCCGTATCGCGCCGACTTCGACGATCGCGACATGAGCGTCGGCAAGAAGATCCGCGATGCCGGGCGCAATTGGATTCCGTACGTGCTTGTCGTTGGGGACAACGAGATCGAGAGTGGATCGCTGACCGTGCGGGTTCGTGGTGGCGACCAGGAGACCATGAGCATTGAGCAGCTGAACGCCGCCATCGAGGAGAAGGTGAAGGGGTTGCCGTACAAGCCGCTCAACGTAGCTGCCAGAATGTCAGTGCGACCGATCTTCGTGGGCTAGAAGATTGAATCGTAGTTGGCGAAGATCCCGAGACCGAACGAGAGGTCACCATCGGCCACGAGGGCGGTGAGATCGGTGCCGACGTGTCCGACCGTGAGCGCGTACCCGCCGCCCACCATCACGTTCTCATCCACGCCATCGTATCCGGCGGCTGCATGCCAGCCGCTCTTCCACTTGTATCCCATGTACGGTATCAGAGTGTCGTTGCCCGTCTCGCCCGCATGAACGGGCATTGACGCGGAACCTATGACCATGTCGCCCTGGATCGTTCCCTGGTAGACCATATGGAACGGTCGGGCTCGATCCTTTATCGTGGGTTGGCCGTTGCCGACCAGAGCCACATGAGAGGCAAGCTCTCAGAAAGGAGCCCGACCATGGATGAGTATACCACAGATCCGATCTGGGTAGGTCTTGATGTGCATCAGAACTCAGTGACAGCAGCCGTGCTCTACGGAGACTCCTCGGACCCCGAGATCATCCGGATGGGAGGAGGTCTCAACCCCGTGCGGAAGCTGTTCAGACGTCTGAGCAAAGCCGGTACACCCAGGAGCTGCTACGAGGCCTCGGGAGCCGGATACGTCTTCAAGAGAGCTCTCGACAATGACGGGTTCCACTGCGATGTGATAGCACCGAGCCTTATCCCCCGGAAGCCGGGTGACAGAAGGAAGACCGACCGGCTCGACGCCGTGATGCTGGCGAGACTCTACAGGAGTGGCCATCTCACATCGGTTGCCGTTCCTGACGAGGAACAGGAGGCTGCTCGCCAGCTTATACGGGCACGACTGGCTGTCCAGCAGCACATCACCAGACTCAGGCATAGGATCGTCAGGGTCCTGGCTACCCACGGGTTCCGCTTCACTGGAACGCAAAGCAACTGGACCAAGAAGCACCGGCTGTGGCCCGTGAGATGTGTGGCTTCATCTGGGCCGCGCTCTACGCCGTGACCGAGGAGGTATAGGTCACAACATAATCAGGGGGATGAGGCACGGCAGGAGGATCCTCGTCTGAAGTATGCGACAGGGGCAGCTCCCGGACCCGCGTTTTTAGACCGAGACAGCTCCGGACGGACCATTGAACGTGCGGTAACCAACCCGCGGATATCAGTCTGATGTACCGTCGAAGATGCCCTCGTACCCCTGACAAAAGGGCACCCGCGCCAAAGGCGCGGGTGCCCAAAGACACAATCGGCTTGACACCGACCGTTCCATATCACTTCAAGAGCACCATCTTGCGCGAGGCCTCCCAGTCGCCTATGACAGCGCGGACGAAGTAGACGCCGGATGAGACCTGCGTGCCGCGCGAGTCCTTCCCGTTCCAGGCGACCACGTGGTCTCCAGCCGTGGCCGATCCATCGACCAGGATTGAGACGAGCCTGCCGGCGACATCGTAGACGGCGAGGCGTGCGTGCGCGCCCTCAATGCCTACTGCGTAGCTGATCGCCGTCACCGGGTTGAACGGGTTTGGCACATTCTGGTGGAGCCGGTTCGGGAGTCCGAGGGAATCGTCAGCCACTCCCGTGCTGCCGATGAGATTGATGTCCGTGAGGATTCTTGTCACGTACTCGAGATGCGTTGACGGATAGCCCGATCCTGTCGTGCCGCCGAGGATCACCGGTATCATGTAGCGATGCGATCCGGTCGGAGGATCGACATACTGCGTCCCCCTGGTTTCGAGACCCTGATCGCTCCAGAGTAGAGTGCTTCCGGGTTCGCCGTCGGGCCCCACCTTGCTGACGAACTGATCCGAATCGGCCTGGTAGTCATATGTGAAGTAGAGTCCATCCATGAGAGTCCCGGTCACGGCGTCGAGCGACTGAACGTTCCCAGTGCTCTTCGCGTTTCCCATCGAATACGTGGAATGGAAACGTTCCCACAGAGCTACCGTCGTTTCGGTCCCGTTCACCTTGTACTGGCCGCCGAAGTTCGGCTCCTCAACGTAGAGGCTCCCGCCGGCGTCAACAAATGCGGTGAGCGCCGCAGCCTCATCGTCCGTCATCGATATGTTGAAGCCTCCGAAGTTGATGACCCCGCCCAGATAGATAATAAGGTCGAATGGATTGAGGTCCTCCGGCAGCGTCTCGGAGTAAATGTACAGCTCGCCTATCGAGTCAAGCGCCTGAAGCCAGGGCGTCTCCGTGCCGTCCTCCGTGGAGAAGATGTCGTTCACTCCATCAAACGGCATGTCTCCATCATCGGCGTCCCACAGGAGCACTTTGGCATTCACGCTTGCCGCTATCGGACCGACGCAGTCAACGAGGACATCCTCGTTGCCCCAGAGGTCTCCCGCCATCACCGCGTAGTAGTACGGCTCCGCGTTCGACACCGTTACGTCATCGAGCGTCGTGCCGTCGGGCGCAAGCAGCCAGGAAACGATGGGCGTGAGTCCGGACACATCCGCGAACGGTGTGGTCTCGCGGTAGACCTTGTAGTATGCGAAGTCACCCGGGGCAACATAGCCCGTCCAGTCAAGTTCCACGAGGCCACCCAGGTCGAACGGATCGGCAGCCATCAACGTGCCGATAGGGTCGGGCGCGATCGTGTCGGTCGGCTGGTCGACAATAGTGAGTGTTATCTCCTGGGGGAGCATGTCAGGCCCCGTCACCATCATCGAGAGGGCGCCCTCCAGGGTTGGATCGATATCCACTTCAGCGATACCATCCGCGCCGGTTGTGAAGACCGTGTCGATCTCATCGTTGTGGAGATACAAAGAAACGCCTTCGATGGCTCCGTTGTCGCCCTGAACCGTGACAATGAACGGATCGCCGGATAGCGGGATGTTTGAGGGGCAGTTGACGGTCGCGACCGAGGGCTCATGCGACCATATCCGCATCTCCGGATCACCAAGCAGATTCAGCTCGTAGAGCACGTAGCGCGTGTAGCCATCGGACCTGGCCTCACTCACGAACACGTCCTTGTGAGCAGCGTGGGTCACACCGATGATGTCGTTGCCGTGGTTGTACAACTGCCTGAAGAACTCGCGGTCGTATCGATCGGACGTCCCGTTGCCTGGTCCACCGGGCGAGCCCCAACCGTAACGGCTGTTGCCGACAAACGCCACACCGCCGCCCTGCGAATTCATCCAGTGTTCAGCGATGCAGTCGTAATCGATGGCGGCCGGGTAGCACCCGATCGTCACGAAGATGCCCTGTCTGTCTCCGTTGCTCATGCCATCGAAATCGGAGCGGTAGAGCGCCGAACCGCCGATGCTGAGCACGTTCCAGTTAGCGTGGCCGTTGTGGTTCGTGATGTTCTGGCCCTCATTGAGATTGCTCATTGTGCGCGACTTGGTCAGGAGCCCGTTCGTCTGATAGAGCTTCGTTATGGGATCGAACTGTTCGGGGACCGACTCGTCGTCGATGTAGTTCTTGCAGATGGCATGGTCGGTCCACGGCTCGGACCACAGCACCTCCGCGAGGAAGAGCATGTTCTCCTGGTAGTCCGTGGGTAGCGTGTTTCCAGCGGGCGCGCCCTCGTATGTCAGCACCTTCGAGACGAAGCGCGATGCCTCCGTCGTCGTGTTCACCGGGGCGCGGCCGACGTAGACGTCCGCATAGAGATCGAGGTCGTCGTGCGAGATCTCGCCCCATGTGCCGTCGCCGTCGCCGTTCCACGTGCCATCAAGATCACTGAAGTAGAGATCGCAGATCGGGGAATTCTCGCTCGAGCTTCCGATGTTGTATGCATAGGCCGCACGCGCCGGCACGACATTGGTGTCACCTCCGAGGAGAACCCAGAGAGTGCCGTGGTTTTCGTAGTAGTCGATGATGCAGTTGCGGACCATCTCAGCGTCGTCGACACCTGCGTAGTTAGCATAGATCCAGGAGGTAGTGACTATCTCTGTTGTGAGGCCCTTCTGCTCCTTCCAGTCGGCAAGAGGCTGGAAGAGCGACTCGTATGTTGAGCTTGTCACGATGAGGTAGTCGACATCACCATCTCTTGTCGTAAGGGCGGGAGCCTCCTCAACGTCATACGGATTGACCACGAAATCCCTGATCCTCCCAACCACAACCTGATCCGCACGTTCGGATCTTCTCGCAGGGATCCGTGATGCTCTTGTGTCCCGCTCGATCTGGAGTGTGACAGTGATGCTCTCGTTGAGCGTGAGCGTACCGGCGAGCGGGCTGTACTGGAGCGGATAGACCGCGACAGTTGCGACCCGATGGCCGGACATGTTGCCTGTGTCCATGAGGCGACAAGCGACCGTAGGATACGACGCAGGTGATTCGTATATGCTCGGTTCCGGGTCGATCCACTCAGGGATCGTCGGGAGCGAGAATGGGATCTGCGGCTGGACCGGTCGGACCCTGAAGCTCTCAGGGATTTCGCTCACTCGCTCGACCGTCGCCAACGCACTCACGGCCGTCATCCCGTCGGGGAGGGCGAATCGTATGAATGCGACCGGAAGCTCCGGACGACCCAGTTCGAGCGTGGATCTCAAGCCCTCCATCTCTATGACATCGTATCCCGCGACGCGGGAGGTCACGAGTTCGTGAGACGAGAACTCCATCGAGTATGCGAGTGACGAGGCCGCGAGCGCGGCCGGAGCCCAGAGGAGCATGGTCATGAAGACCACCAGGGCCGAAGACAATACGATCCGTCGCACGGACAGCCGCATCAGTATCCTCCTTGAGCCGACAGTGACAATCATAACTATAGCCATTATCGTATTTTAACCTAATTCAGCGGATTCGTCAAGGGTTTGCGGGAGCCCAACCAGATCCCCCGTCTCAATCCCCTTGATAGTCTGATGCCGCCTCCGCATATGCGTTGCGGTCTGTTCCGTGAGAACGCCCCCCGGCATGTGGCCGTGGAGCGCGAACGCCCCCGGCGGTTGCCGGGGGCGCGTCATGCATGAAGCGCACTCACGTTGCGAGTTCTCTCTATCTATAGAACGCCTTGATTGCACCCCAACTCGTGCGCTCGACCGGGATCTCAGTCTCCTCAAGCCATGTGTCATCGAGCATTATGCCTGCGCCGCCCGCAGTCCCGGGTCCGCAGCCGTTGTCCGTGGTGTTGAACGTCAACTTGAACTGGAAGAACGTCCCTGGCAGGAGAGCCGTGAGATCGACGCCATCAAGACCGTGCGAGGCCCACCCGTCACACTGCTCGAAGTCGCCCCACCAGGCTCCGACCTGGTTCCAGGTTGTACCTCCGTCAACTGATACCCACTCCGTGTAGTAGTCGTTGTCTATCGTCGGTACCTCTGCGTGGAGGGCGAAGAAGAGAGTGCAGGCCGAAGCACGCGTGAGACCGGAGATGTCCACCGGCGGAGAGATGAGGGAGTTAGACAGATTGGGTGGAATGAGACTGGTATCTGCATCATCCCCGCACCACCAGCTCGTCGAGTCGCTGATTGCCGGGCATGCACGCGTGATCTGGTGCCAGTAGTCGCCTGCCGACGCAGGTACCGCTGGTGTGCAAAGTCCGCCCGACTCCACGTCGTCCAGGAAGTAGACGGCTCCGCCGTAGAAATCGAAGAGCTTCACGTCATCTACCATATAGGCGCCGCCGACCGAGTCATAGTTGCCATCCTCGTCCGACCAGGCGCCGTCCGACACGAAGCGGAAGCGAGCCTCTACTGGATTGTCGGCGCCGCTCAGCACGAAGCCGTACGCACCCAGATCGACCCAGGTGCCGCCCGCGATCAGGCCGTTGTACCCGGAGTTCTGCGCGACGAAGATCCCGGCGATCTTCACGTCGACATATGTGAAGTCGTAACCCGGCTCACTGTCATAGTAGTGCACGAACGTGAGAACTGGATAGTAGGCGGCGGACATGTCTGTCGGCGGAATGAGGAGAAGGTCGACCCACGTGTTGCCGTAGCCGCCGTTGGCATCAAAGGCGAAGCTACCGCACCACCAGTGGTTTGTGTCGTAAGCCATGTACGTATCGACGTGGAAGTGGGGAGTGGCGCCGGCCGTTTCGTCCACGGTCGTCCATCCGTTGATTCCACTCTCCATGTCGTCGAGCCAGAGCAACGTGCCACGTGGTCCGAAGTCGGGGTAGCCGGCGACGTCTGCCCGCTCAAGTTTGGCTGAGAGACCGGGCGAAAGCAGTGCCACTACCACGAGGGCCAGGAGTATAGTCTTCATGGTCATGATAGGCCTCCTGTGTACGTGTGATCGTACGTTTCCGCTCGCTCGACGGCGGATAAGCCTTCTACAACTGATTCTTGGTCGCGAACTCCCTCTTGTCAACACAAAAAAGCCGTATCTGTACAGTGGGCTCAGCGATAGAGCGCCTTGACCCTGCCCCAGCTCCTGTTTTCAACCGGAACATCTGTCGATTCAAGCCATACATCATCAAGCGCAATCCCGGCGCCTCCCGCGAGGCCCGGTCCGCATCCATTCGATGTCGTGAAGAAGCGGATCATGAACTTGAATGATGTGCCCGGGAAGAGGTGCGTGATGCCGTGTCCAGTGATGCCTGCGTCACCCCAACCGTCGCACGACTCGAAGTCGCCCCAGTACGCTCCCAACTGGTACCACGATACTCCACCGTCCACCGATGCGTAGACGCTCCAGTAGTCGTTATCTACGGTCGGCACTTCGGCGTGCAGCATGTAGCGCAGCGTACACGTGACCGAGGAGCCCAGGCCGCTCAAGTCGACGGCTGGTGACTCCAGGCGATTATCCAGATTGGGTGGGATGTGACTGGTGTCGGCATCGTCGCCACACCACCAGCTCTGCGGATCGCTGTAGGCTACGCACTGCCTGTCGATGATGTGCCAGTAATCGCCCACGGCCGGACGGACGCTGGGATAGCAGAGCCCTCCGCTCTCGACATCGTCGAAGAAGTACGTCTCGCCGCCGTAATAATCGAAGATCTTGATGTTATCAATGTGGTACGCGCCGCCGGTCGAGTCGAAGCCACCGTCTTCATCGGAGACCGCGCCGTCCGAGATGAAGCGGAAGCGGACCTTCAGCGGATGATCATACCCCTCGACGACGTATCCATAGACACCAAGATCCACCCAGGCGCCCCCCGGTATCAGACCGCTGTAGCCTGGGTTCAGGTTTGTGAACTCACCCCCGCTTCTCACTTGCACGTAAGTGAAATCGGAGCCCGGTTCGGAGTGGTAGTAGTGTGCGAATGTGAGGACCGGGTAGCCGGCGCCGGACACATCGATGGGAGGTAGCTCAAGTCGGTCGTCCCACTGGTCCCCGTATCCGCCGTCCGAGTCGAAGTCGAACGAACCGCACCACCAGGCGCGCTCGCCCTCGAAGGCCAGGTAGGTGTTCACATGGAAGTGAGGTGTGAGGCCCCACGTGTCGTCCCGGTGACTCCAGCCGGTGCCGCCGCTCTCCATGTCGTCGTACCAGATAACGGCTCCACGGGTTCTCGGGGATCCTGATGCGCGTGTGTCCAGTTTCTGAGTCGCCCCGAGGTGCACGGGAGACAGGAGAACCAGGATGGCGATCAGGAGAAGATCGACGAGATGACCCACGTGAGGGCATCGCATCTGCTACAGCTTCGGTCCGGACATGACACTCTCCTTTGGTGCAGATCGAGGGATCGGCGTGTCCGGTCGGGGAGGGTGCGAGAAGATGAGTAGCACCTTCATTCTTCTCTCCACTTGCGGCCGGTGTCAATAGGATAAACTCGCTTGGCACTCGACGGGGCTCGCACCGAAACCGCCGACCTCTGGAGGAAAGCGGGCTGCCGCTGGAATCGTCTGCTTGACAGCCGCGCCCCTTAGACCTAAGAATACAGTTGTGATTCGATACCGGAGATATGGTGGGCTGCGAGCAGTACCCAATGAGGAGATGGAATGAACAGAGAGACGGTCGTGATGGTGCTGGCCGGAGGTAAGGGAGAGCGACTCTGGCCGCTGACGCGAGACCGCGCCAAACCGGCCGTGCCGTTTGGCGGCATCTACCGCATCATCGATTTCAGTCTCTCGAACTGCATCAACTCCGGCCTCAAGCGGATCTTCGTGCTCACGCAGTACAAGTCACGATCGCTCGCGCTGCATCTGAGACAAGGGTGGGGATTCCTCAGTCACTGGGTGGGTGAGTTCATTGAGAGCGTGCCCGCGCAGCAGCGCCTCGGTGAAGACTGGTACCGAGGCACCGCCGATGCGATATGGCAGAACGTACACCTACTCGAGCGTTCCAGACCCCGGTTCACGCTCGTTCTGGCGGGTGACCATGTCTACTCGATGAACTACAACTCTATTCTCGCTTTCCATGCGGCATCCGGTGGTGACGTGACAATCTGCGTGCAGGAGCGCAGTGCCGCCGACGCAGCCGATCTCGGTGTGGTTGAGGTAGATGAACGGATGATCGTACGCGGCTTCCAGGAGAAGCCAGATCACCCGAAGACGATGCCGGGCGACCCCGATCGCGTGCTGGCCTCGATGGGGATCTACGTGTTCACGACCGACGCCATGATCGAAGTTCTCGAGTCAGTGATCGCAGAGGGGAAGTATGACTTCGGTCACGATGTGATTCCCAGAATGGTGAAAGAAGGAGCGGACGTGAGGGTGTTCGTGTTCAGGGACGGAGACGACCCCGGCTACTGGCGCGACATCGGGACGATGGACGCTTACTGGGCGGCCAACATGGACCTTGTCGATATCACTCCTCAGCTGAATCTGTACGACACGAACTGGCCGATCCACACGTACCAGGGAGGACACCCGCCGGCGAAATTCGTGTTCGCCGGGGGCGGGGGTGGGGGGAGGATGGGCTCCGCTGTCGACTCCATCGTCTCCACCGGCGCGATAATCTCAGGGGGCAGGATTCAGCGCTGCGTCCTCTCGCCCGGTGTAAGAACGAACAGCCACAGCTACGTGTTCGAGTCCATCCTCATGGAGGACGTCGACATCGGGCGCTATGCGAAGCTTCGCCGCGTCATTGTCGACAAGGGCGTGCAGATCCCGCCCAAGATGCAGATCGGCTATGATCCCGAAGAGGATAGAGAGCGTTTCACAACGACCGAGAGCGGCATCGTTGTCATCCCGAAGGAGTTCAAGTTCTGAGAGGATGAGGTCGCACCGGACGCTCCCCCGAGAGGTTCGCTGCACCGTGGACCAACAATCTCCGCGAAGGACACAGATGTGGCGTCGGCGTCACGCCGAGTACAGACGCGGCATGCGGATCGCCGCGATTCTGTCGATTGTGACACACCTTTTCCTCTCGCTGGAGGTGGCGCCGTTCAGGGATCAGATACCACTTGTTCGCCACATAGGCTACTACGGGCCGACTCGCATCCTTCCGGAGATATCGGTAGAGCGAGCGACTGTCGACTCGGAGTCCAGCACCCGTCCGACGGCCGGGCGCGGGGCGGCCGATGCCTTCCACATAGTCCCGATCACAATCACCGAGTGGGCCGTGCCGAGCGAAGTGACCAACGAGGTCAAGTCGAGCGATGCTGCCACTGATGCGAGCGCCATTGATGATCTCCTCGCAGAGCTCGAGGGGTCGTTGCCGCAACCCCAGAGCCGGGATATGGTTGTCCTGCATCTTGTGAAGCCCGAGTATCCCATTTCATCCATGCTCGCGGAAGTCGAGGGGATCGTCGTCTTCCGCCTGCACGTCACGAAGACGGGCGAGGTGGCAAACGCGTGGCTCTTGCGATCGGAAGTCGATCGCGCCTGCGAGCTGGCCGCACTGAGAGCTCTCCGTCGCTGGCGCTATCGCCCCTACATCGTGGGTGGTGAGCCCGCGAGCTTCCTCGGTGACCAGGCCGTTCGCTTCCGGCTCTTCGACCCCATCGAGAGGACCGCTCTGGAGTCTCGCTCGGACGCGCTCAACGACCTGCGCTAGCAGTGTACCTTGACATCGTAGCGTGTGATGGCGGACACTCGTGACGCGATGTGGTGTACCCAGCGTGGCAGTTCCCACTGAAGGCCAGGACGAAAGGACCTCCGATGCGCCGATCCGGGACGATGATCCTCTCTGCTGTTCTACTGTCCGTCCTGTTTACGGCGGTTCCCGTGTCCAGCCCATCCGGCGCTACCGCGCGTGATGGGGACGGGGAGTTCGCGTTCATCGACGAGATCGCAACGGGCGACAGGTGCGTCGGGCTGTCCGTCTTCCAGGGAACCGAGATCGAGGAATTCGAACTCGAGATCATCGGCGTGGTCCGAGGTGTGTCTCCGGGAAGCGATCTCATTCTTGCCCGGGCAGAGGGTGAGCTGCTTGAGAAGACCGGCATAATGCAGGGCATGAGTGGGAGCCCTGTCTACAAGGACGGCCGCTTGATCGGCGCGATCGCTTCCACCTGGCCATTCTGCAAGGACCCGATAGCGGGGATCACTCCTATAGAGGAGATGCTCCGCGCCTACGACATGCTTGAGGAGATGCCGACCTCGGCGAGCGCGTCCGGGCGTGCTGCCGGGCCGACGTTCGACCACATAACCGGTGGGGAAGTGGGGGGATCGCGCGTAGCATGGGTATCAAGCGCTGTGGGAATCGGGGCGGGCGACACCTCCGAACGGTTTCCGTGGTCGTCGTCTCCTCGCGTTTCCGAGGAGCTCCCGTGGTCATCGACCGCTCGCATTCCCGAGACCGAGCTGAGTGGGACCGGTATTCCCGCAGATGGCGCGGGACTGGCGCCGCTCGGCGTTCCCCTTTTCGTGTCGGGAGCCGATCCTCGTTTTCTCGCTTGCGCCCGCGGAGTTCTGTCGGGGCTGTCTCTGGTTCCCGTCGCGGGAGGAGCGTCGGGGAGTGGATCTGACTCAGGGGAAGCCACGGTGCTTTCCCCCGGGTCCGCCGTCGGTGTCCAGCTCGTGCGCGGCGACGTCGACATGACAGCCTCAGGGACGGTGACGCATCGTGATGGCGATCGCATCCTCGCCTTCGGACATCCGATGTTCCACGCCGGGCCGGTTGAACTCCCAATGGTCGGAGCCTTCGTGCACACGACGATGCCCATGCTCTCGGTGTCGCACAAGTTGGCCTCCGGAACCGATCTCATAGGAACGTTCTATCAGGACAGAAGCAGGATGGTGGCCGGACGACTGGGGCGTGCGCCCAAGATGCTGCCACTCGCGGTCGCGGTGCACACGCCGACAGGGGGCGTGCGTGAGTTCGGATTCGAAGTGATGCGCTCTCCCTCCTACATGGCGCTCTTCTCGAGCCTGGCAGTGGCCAGCGCCATCTCCGAGGTTACGAAATCAGCGGGTCCAGCCGATGTCACGCTGCGAATACGTCTCGTCATGGACGAGAGTGAGATCAACTACGACAATCATTTCTACAGCGAGATGCCGACGTTTCGAAGTGCGGGCGAGCTGGCTACGCTCATGGATGTCCTGCTTCTGAACAAGTTCGAGAGTCAGGAAATCGAACGCATCGAGCTGGAAGTCGAATTGGACGAGACAAGGCGATGGGCGACCGTCACACGGATCAGCACCGACAGAGCCGTCTACGCTCCCGGGGACGTCGTCACGGTCAACGTCGTTCTTCGCGACTGGCAATCCGGGCTTACTGAGCGAACGATCGAACTCCACCTCCCGGAGTCTGAACAGGAGGGTCAGATCTTCCTGTGGGTAGGTGGAGCAGAGGAGTATCACGAGCTGGAATCGGCCAGACTGGGTGACGGGCTTATGCCGCGAAGCTACGGTCAACTCATCGACCTGATAGACCGGTCGCGCTCCGAGAACACCGTCCTGGCCCAGCTTCTCTCCATGAGTCCGGGGCTCTCCCTCTCGGGAGACGAACTCCGAGGTCTTCCAGGAAGAGCGGCGCTGGCCATGGCGTCCGTTGCCTCGAGCGGAGCCGCGGCTCGTACAGAGATGACAGTGCTTGCACAGGATGAGTTCACATACGACCGGTCTGTGATCGGGTCGCACCAGATCCAGCTGACAGTCAGAACGGATCGCTAGGGAGGGACAATGCCGCGAGCGCCCAGAATGAGATTCCCGACAATACCAATCGTGATCCTGCTCGTGGTCCTCACGGGCACGGCCACAGCTGTGTCAACATCGTACTGGCTCACGGACGAGTACCGGGAGTTCCTTGACGGGGTGCCGACGGGCGTCTCCCTTCTGGAGGCCGGGCACCTGGTCCTGGGGCCGACTCCTGAGCGAGTCGAGATTCCAGGAGCGCAGTACGTGTGGGGTGCGGTCGAGGGGCCAGGTGGAGTGATACACATTGTCACGGGAACGCCGGGGAGACTCTACCGGATAGACCGGGGTGACTTCGAACTCCTTCTCGAGATGGAGACGCAGGATCTTCCGGCGATTGCGGCAGGGCCTGATGGCGCCATCTATGTGGGTACATCGCCCGGTGGCGAGATCTACCGCGTGGACGTGGGTGAGGACCCGGAGCTTCTCTGCGACACCGGAGACGGATACATCTGGAGCATAATCTGGTCTGAAGCGCACGGCCTTCTCGTCGGCACGGGAGAGATGGCCAGGGTGCTGGCCGTCGATTCCAGGGGACGCGTAGAAGTCCTCCACGAGTCGAGCGATCTCAACACCCTCGTGCTCGCCGCGATCGGAGACAGAGTCCTCGCGGGAACCGGTGGGGACGGTCTTTTGCTCGACGTTACGCCGGGCCAACGGGTCAGTGTTGTCTATGACACGCC
Organism: uncultured bacterium; assembly: GCA_964521425.1. Classification (GTDB taxonomy): domain Bacteria; phylum Joyebacterota; class Joyebacteria; order Joyebacterales; family Joyebacteraceae; genus Joyebacterum. The sequence continues at coordinate 29,258 of CAZFRO010000018.1, read as the reverse complement.
GTACGATGAGATATCCGGTGTCGTGACCTCAAGCGACGGCACTCTCTACTTCGCTGCCACGAGCGTTGATCTGGATGGAATGCTCGATGAGTTCGCGGGTCCGGAGCTTCCGATCGGCGACGGCTCCGTCTACAGGGCGAGCGGTGGAGGGGCGATTGAGGTGTGGCACTCCGCGGATGCGCCGATCGTCTCGCTGGCCGCCGGGCCGGACGGGTCCGTCTGGGTGGGGACCGGTGTCGGTGGTCGCGTGTTCTCGATCAGGCCAAGCGAGGCAGGTCTGGTCGTCGATCTCGACGAGGAGGAGATCCTGGCAATGGTCGCGGTCCCCGAGGGACTCATCTTCACCACCGGCACTCCTGGATCCGTCTACAAAGTGAGCGAGGAAGCATCTGACAAGGGAAGGTACGAGTCCGACGTGCTCGATGCGGCGACGTCGACCTCCTGGGGGGGTCTGCACGTCAGAGCGGAGGAACGGGGTGGCCGTCTCACTGTCAGTACTCGTTCGGGCAACGTCATGGAGCCCGACGATACGTGGAGCGACTGGGCCGATCCTGTCGATGGCACGATTGTGAGCCCCGGGGCTCGCTTCCTTCAGTGGGCAGTCGAGTTCGATCGCGGTCGCGGTTCAGGGCCGATCATGCACTCCGTCGAGGTAGCCTTCCTCCGGGAGAACGTGGCGCCCGAGATCCTGCGCGTGGCCGTCCACCCGGCCGGGCGCGGCTTCTCCGATCGTGAGAACTCCGCCGGCAGTGCGAGCCAGACTCTGTCCTCCGGCGTCGAAGTCACGTACTCCATCAGCGCCTCAGAGCATGCCGCCCTCGGTGCGCCGCCGGTGGCGAGAGGACTCAGAACGGTGGAGTGGGATGCTATTGATATGAATGGAGATGTCCTGTCATTCGACGTCTATGTGAGGAGCGAGGGCGACGAGGAGTGGGGTCTGATGCAGGAGGGGCTCGAACGACCGCTCCATACATGGGACTCCGTTTCAATGCCGGACGGGGACTATCGAATCCGGGTTCTGGCCACGGATGCACCGGACAACCGCGCTGACCTTGCTGCCACCGCGGAGTCCGTGAGTCCCATCTTCACCGTGGACAACAGCCCGCCCAGTGTGGATGGCGTCGCGCTCAAGCGCGAGGGAACAGCGGCCGTCGTCACCGCGAGCATCAAGGACGCTCTGAGCCCGATAGCTGGCGTCGAGGTGTCGGTCGACTATGGGGAGTGGATGCAGGCGTTTCCTGTCGATGGGATGTTTGACTCGCGTGCCGAATCGGCAACGTTCAGGCTCGAGGATCTGGCGCCTGGACGGCACGCCGTGGCGGTCAGGGCGGGCGATAGGGCGGGGAACGTAGGTGTGGCGCGGATTCCCGCCGACTAGGTTTCTCGGGATAGACTGAAACCCTGGTTGTCATTCCGGTGTCGAAGTAGTGGGCGAGTGATGCCCATGTCCATCGAATTCGGATCAGGAGACAGACCGTGGACTGCAGGGAGGCAGAGGTACTCATTCAGTTGGAACTTGATCGCGCTCTCCTGGGCGATGATGATCGCTTCGCCGCAGCCGAGGTCCCCTCGAAGACAACATCCCTGGACGAACACATCAATGGATGCCCCTCGTGCGCGGCGCTCAGGCGCGGACTTGTCGCAATCGATGCGGCCTTGAGAAGCGCTCCAGTCGAGAAGGCTCCGGTGTGGCTGGCCGACGCTGTCATGTCCGAGATCGCGGGGATTTCCACTGCTCGACGGCTTGCCGTTCCGCTCGCTCTGAGCGGGGCCGTGGCGGTCGGAGTTACGGGGTCCATCTTCGTGCTCGTCCGCTCCGAAGTGGGGCAAACAGCAGGGAGGGCGCTGGGTACGTTCTGGAACGCCTTGTCGTCGCTTCTTGGGTCTGCGCAAGATGCCGTCACGGGATCGGCCGGTTTTCAGGCTGCTCAGGGATCCCCGGTCGGTGATGTCGTTCTTGGAGTTCTCTGGGGACTCGTCGCTGTTTCGGTTGCCTTCATTGCCATCTCGGGGCTCAGGACAGCGCGCGAACTGACCCACGAGCTGCAGCCGATCTCTCTTCACTAGCGCAAACACCCTCAAGACAATGCTTACTACTTGCACGTCCTACACGTCCGTGAGATCGGCCCCGAGGTATGGAGCGGGATCGAACGCGAGCCTTGCGGCCGATGCAATGATGCGTCTGGGCGAGCTGAAACACGGATGGCTGTACGGTGTACGTGATGGGCTTTGCGTCAGAGGGGGGGGGCGTTGGCAGATCCCGTGTCGTGGGGAGAGTCGACTCCCGTTCGTCTCACTCCCCGCAGACAGGACCCGCCAACGCCGGTGCGAATCTACTGCTCCTGACCCGGGTCGCTACTGGTCTTGTCGACACCAGGCACGAGCTGGACAGGCTTACCGTTCTCCTCGATGTCGACGGCATTCCGCTTGACGATCGCGTGGAAGACGATGAGGCCGATTCCTACGAAGAGGGGTACCAGAGCACCGATGGCTGCTTCACTCCATATGCCGAGACTGATGAAGCCGAAGACCTGAGCGATTCCGATCCCGAGAAGGGCGATGCCCCATCCGAGCGCCGCGTTGCCGCCGGGTCTCTTCTTCGGACGGATGATCGTCGGATCGTAGATGCCCTTCTGGAGAGCCAGTTCGAAGGCCTCCTTGCGTGTCCGGTCCCTGCTCATGACGCCCTTGACAATCAGCATCACTATGAGCACACCGGATCCGATACTGACCAGGGCGGTCATGAAACCAAAGAACATCGTCATTGTGAGTCTCTCCTTTCCTGGCCCAGGACACCCTGTCTGCGTCTCCGATCCTCCAGATACGCTGACACGATGGCTGCTGAGCTCCCTGTTTCTACCTCTGCTATCGCTCTGTTCACTTCCTTTGACATCGCTCTGTCGGACTATGTTTCAGATGATATCGCTCTCAGTATGAAACAGCTTGGATCAAGAAGGGGTTCTGGTACCATTGTATGCTGGTCTGGGGAGACGGGTTTTCGACCGTTCGACACGGGCGCCGCGAAGTCGGACGCGCGTACGTGGAGGGCCAATGACTGAATCGGGTTCTCTGCGCTCCGACGCATTGACGGACGACCGGCTGGTGGCTCAGGTCCAGGCCGGCGACCAGAGCGCATACACCGTTCTAGTCGAACGCTACTCGGACTACGTGTTCTCGATCGCCGTCAGGATCATAGGCGATGAGGATGACGCGGCGGACATCGCACAGGAGACGTTCGCTCGCGCCTACAAAGCGATAGGACGATTCGGGGGCGACTCGAAATTCTCGAGTTGGCTCTATCGAATAGCAGCCAACCGGGCGCTCACGCACCTCAAGCGCAAGAAGCGACGCCCCCAGACCGTGGACATCGATCTAGGGGATCACATCGAAGCTGGTGCGCGAGCCTGCGACAATCGCGACGATCCCGGTCAGCAGGTGCTCGACGATGAGTTTCGCCGAGCCATGCGCGATGCCGTATCCAAGCTGCCGGTGCAGTACCGAACTGTCATAACGCTCTTCTATCTTGAAGAGAGGAGCTACAAGGAAGTTGCCGAGACGCTCGGCATCCCGATGGGAACGCTCAAGACTCATCTCCACCGGGGCCGTGCGATGTTGAGAGAGGTTCTTAAGGGACAAGGATTCTGAGAGCGGGAGGAAAGAGTGAACGAGAGCTGCCTGGATTTCCTGTTCGACAGGAGGAGCATCCTTCGCTACAAGGATGAGGAGATTCCCCAGGATGTTCTGGACAGAGTGCTGACGGCGGCACAGCGGGCGTCGGCGCCGGGTGGAACCCTGACCGGTGGCTACCGCGGGGCACAGCCAATCTCCATCATCGTGGTCAGGAACAAGGCTCGTAGATCTCAGTTGAACGACATGCTGTGTGAGGGACGGAAGTCCTGTATCGAAGATGCGCCGGTCTCCCTCATCTTCTGTGTAGATACGCACCGCCTGAACAGATGGGCCGAACTTGAAGGCGGCGAGTCGCATTTTGGTGGCATGGGCGTCCTGTGGGTATCCCTGCGCGCGGTCTACACGGCTGCTCAGAACGCCGTTGTGGCCGCCGAGGCCCAGGGTCTCGGATCGCAGTACATCCAGGAGATCGTCTGGCAGCCGCACACGGCACTGGATTTCTTCGAGCTTCCGAAGAAGGTTATGCCGATCACGATGCTCATTCTAGGTTATCCATCCGAGCGGCCTCCGCTTGCCCCAACGCTTCCTCTTGAGGCGATCGTACATGAGGAGACGTATCACGACCCCTCTGATGACGAGCTGATCTCCCACTACTCCGAAAAGGAAGCCTACTACCAGGACTGGGTCAGGAACCTCCCGGCGGACTCGAAGCTTAAGAAGCACATCGAGAAGGAGGGGGCCAAGAACCTGGCTCAGTTTGTCTCGCAGATCACATACACCGAGAGCTTCTACAGGTGGCGGGACGACATGATCAAGATCAACCTGGCCCTGTCCGAACTGGAGTAGTTTCCGTACTGGCCGAGGCGGGCCACGTGGGTTCGAGCGCGCCAGGGGAAAGAGATATGCTCAAGGGGACGTGGCAGATGGGTCTGTAACGTCCCCTTCTTACGCACGCACTTGCGACGACCGCGCGATTCAAGGGGAGGGGAGTATGGAACGGGACATCGTCGCCCTGACGATCTCCATCGTTCTCATGATCATCCTGGTCCGGTTCCGGTTGGATCTCGGGATCGCGATGCTCCTCGGCGCCGTGAGTATGGCACTGGTGTCCGGTAGGGCCATCGGTTGGACGGGGCTCGAAGTGTGGCGCGCCGTCATCGCGAAGGACTCGCTTCTGCTTTTCGGCCGCATCGCGACGATCCTGATGCTTGGGGCGTTCGCTGGGCGGCTCGGGTACCTGGATCATGTCGTGTCAGGACTCAAACGCATGATCCGGGATAACCGGATCGTCGTCGCGCTCGTTCCCGCCTTCGGAGGTCTTCTCCCCATGCCGGGGGGGACCATGCTGACGGCGCCGATGGTGGAGAGCGCGCTCAAGTCGACTGACGTCGGGCCGGAAGATCGTTTCTTCATTGCCTACTGGTTCCGCCACGTCTGGGAATATGTCTGGCCGCTCTATCCGGCCATAATCCTCGCCGCCGCTGTCATCGACCGCCCGGTGGCCGACATAGCCCGTGTCACCTACCCGCTCACGCTTGCAGCCATCGCAAGCGGAATTCTGCTCGTCTTGAGGCGGACACCCGCCGGTCGGAACGAGACCTCGGCCAAGGAGCGCAAGGGAGCGGGATTGGCTCTCGCCAAGGGTTCCCTGCCCTTCGTCGTTGTGATCGTTGGCGCGCTCGTGTTCAAGTTCGAAGTCATACTTGTCGTGCTCGTCGTCGTGTCTCTTCTGGCCGTGTTTGAGAAGGCGCGCCTCAGTGACGTGCTCGCCTCTCTGAGGAAGGGAACCGAGTTTCAGATCATCACGCTCGTCTTCGGCGTCAGCGCGTACAAACACCTCCTCATTGTGACCGGGATCCGCGATGCGGTTCCGGAGTTCCTGATGCAGATCCAGGTGCCGGAACTTCTCGTCATCATAGCCGTGCCGATGCTCATCGGGCTCGTGACAGGTGTTACCGCAGCCTATGTCGCCGTGACCTTTCCTCTGCTCATGCCCATCTTCGTGAGTGGTGGAAGCATCGACATGGAACTCGTGATGCTGGCATTCGGCTCCGGCTTTGTCGGGTGTCTGCTCTCTCCCGTACATCTCTGTCTCGTGCTGTCGCGCGAGTATTTCGGCGCCAGCTTCGGAGGGATATACCGGCTCCTCATCCCCGCTACTCTAGCCATCATGGCCGTTGCGGTGGCCATAGTGCTCCTGTAGGATAAGCGCTCATCATATCGATACAGTACGCGAGACGACGCTGGGTCACACGACCCGGCCGGCGGAGCCGTGGACGTTCGTGGAGGGTATGTGAAGGGGCGCCGAATAGCCGTGGCAGCGACGGTGCTGTCTGGTCTCCTCTGGGGATCGTCTTTCGTCGTCGTGAAGCTCGGACTCAGGACGATAGATCCCTACTGGTTTGTCTTCATGCGCTTCGCGGCGGCCTCACTCATCGCGGGCGGCTATGTGGCGGCCACAGGACGGCTCGCCGGGCTCCGCGCGGCACTGAGGCACCCGCTGGTCATCTGGCTTGGGGTCACGAACGCTGTCGGCTTCATGCTGCAGTTCAAGGGACAGACCCTGACCACCGCAAGCAAGGCCGCGCTTTTCGTGAACAGCAGCACCATCCTGGTTGCTATCGCATCGTGGTTCGTGTTCAGAGAGCGCCTGTCGCGCATGAAGACCGCAGCCATTGTGTTGGGTATGATCGGCGTCATCATGGTGACGACCGGCGGACGTTTCCGACTGATGCTGGGAGCCGAACTCGCCGGAGACGCGCTCATCTTCGGCGCCGCCATCATCTGGACGGCCTTCATCCTTCTCAACAAGAGAATCGTGGCTGAGCACATCGCCGACGTGCGCGTTCTGACCGCGGCGATGGTCACGGTGACGGCACTGACGGCGCTCCCACTCGCGGTCATCTTTGGGAGGGGCGGACTCCCTGAGTTCTCCGGGGATCTATGGGTCGTCGGCTACACTGCGCTCTTCTGTACTGTTCTGCCTTTTCTGCTGTGGACCTGGGGACTCAAGCGCATCTCTGCGACCGGGTCCTGCGTGATACTGCTTGTGGAGATCGTCTTCGCACTTGCCCTGGCTACGGCCGTGCTCGGTGAGCGCCTGTCTCAAGGCGCCGCTCTGGGAGCAGTCCTTGTCGTGGCTGCCGTCGCCATGATGTCGCTGGAGAGAGGGGACGGGACAGTCGCGGGTCCCGACGTTGTTCCGGAATGCACAGTTGGGGGAGAGGAGGGGCTTTCATGAGGAACCGAATCGTGTGTCTCGTCGGTCGCGGCTGCGCGGCCTCCATGGTGCTTTGTCTCCTGGTGCTGGTGTGCATTGGCGGGCCAGCGTCAGCCGCCGACGCCTCAGATCCAGGCGGGCTCGAGAACGCACCTGACTCCCTTATCGCTCGCGCCGGGCGGGAACTTGAAGCCGGCCGGTCGAGTGCGGCCGAGGCGATCTACCTCCAGGTCTTGAAGATTGACGATGACGACCACCGCGCCGAGCATGGCCTGGCGATCGTCGGTCTGATGAGGGAGGACGCCGAGTTCGCCATCGAGCACGCCAGAAGAGCGGTCAAGCAGGATCGTGGGAACTCGGAGTACCATCTGATGCTCGCGTACAGCTATGGGATGAAGGCGAGCGAGGGTGGGTTCAGAGCCATGTTCTATGGAGGGAAGTACAAGGGCGAGTGCGAGAAGGCCGTCGAGTGCGATCCCACGAACGTCGATGCACACATGGGATTGCTCCAGTACTACGCGCACGCGCCGGGGTTCGCCGGGGGAGGCATGGAGAGGGCGGAAGCGACCGTGCGCATGATCGAGGACCTGGATGAGCTGAGCGGGTTCAAGGCCCGCGCAGTCGTGGCCATGTCGCAGGGGGACAGCGAGGCTGCTGAGATTGCCTACTTGGCCGGCGCCGAGGTCGACACGACCAACGTCCAGGGGTGGAGGACTCTCGGTCGCTTCTATATGAAGGAGGAGCGCTACGCCGACGCCATTCCGATCGGCCGGCGCATCCTGCGGCTTGAGCCGGAGAACGACAAGGCCATCTACATGCTGGCTACGGCTGAACTCCTGCTTGGCGACGACGTCCCCGCGGCCGAAGAGGGCTTCCTGGATCTCATCGCCCGCGGCGACGAGATAGACACGCACACTCTTGCCTCATCCCACTGGAGATTGGGTCTCGTCTACATGGGGCGAGGAGAAAGCGCGAAGGCTCGCGCCGAGTGGGAGACGGCTCTTAAGATCGAGCCGGGCCACGAGGGCGCTCTCAAGGAGATGAACAACCTGCAACCGCACCGCTCCGGGTCACAGGAGTAACGCCGATACATGGAGACAAACATGAGCGACAAACGACGTCTGGGAGCCGATGCTTACGGTGGCTGCAAGGGAGAGGACTACACGCCTTACACGGGGCACGCGGTCACCATCCCCGAGTTCACACTCCGTTCCGTGCTCACCGGCGCTCTGATCGGCATTGTGTTCGGCGCCGCAAACGCCTATCTCGGTCTCAAGGTCGGCATGACGGTATCGGCGTCCATTCCGGCAGCCGTCATCGCCATTGCGTTGAGCCGGTTCTTCCGCTCTCGGCCTACTGTGCTTGAGAACAACATGGTCCAGACCGTGGGTTCCGCCGGCGAGTCCTTGGCGGCAGGCATCATCTTCACAATCCCGGCGCTCATAGTGCTCGGCTTCATGCCGGAGCTCTCGAAGATCTTCGCGCTGGCGGTCGTGGGAGGGCTTCTGGGCGTGCTCTTCATGATCCCGCTTCGTCGTCACCTGATGATAGGTGAACACGGGAAGCTGCCGTTTCCCGAGGGAACAGCGTGCGCGGAGGTGCTCGTGGCCGGTGACGCGGGAGGATCGCGCGTCACTCGGATTCTCGCGGGATTGGGGATTGGTGCGCTGTACAAGTTTCTGATGGAGGGCCTGCGCCTCTGGCCCGATCGTCCCGTCTGGAACATCCGTGGAGTCGAGGGCGCTCAGGTGGGCGGCGAGGTTACGCCTGCGCTTCTCGGTGTCGGATACGTCATCGGCCCCCGCATCTCGGGCATAATGCTCGCTGGTGGGGCTGTCGCGTGGCTCGTGTTGATTCCAATCATCAAGATGGTGGGGCACGGTCTGACCGAGCCGCTCTATCCCGCGAGCGTTCCCATAGCAGAGATGGGTCCTGGCGAGATCTGGAACAACTACATACGCTACATCGGGGCAGGGGCCGTCGCGTTCGGCGGGCTCGTCACGCTCATCAAGGCGATACCGACGATGATCAGCTCGTTCGGTGCTGGTTTCAAGGAACTGCTGGGACGCTCAACTGGAGAGACCGAGGTCGTGAGGACTTCGCGCGACCTTCCCACCAAGCTCGTATTGTGGGGTGCGGTTCTCCTGGGGATCGTGGCCTGGCTTCTGCCCGCGATACCCGTCAACGTGTTGGGTGCATTGCTCATAGTGATCTTCAGCTTCTTCTTCGTGACCGTGTCCGCCCGGATCGTCGGTCTCGTCGGCTCCAGCTCAAACCCGGCGTCGGGTATGACCATCGCGACGCTCCTGGCCACCAGCCTCATCTTCCTTGGAATGGGGTGGACGGGGAAGGCCGGCATGATCGGGGCCATCTCCATCGGGGCGGTCGTCTGCATCGCGATCTGCATAGCCTCAGACACGTCGCAGGATCTGAAGACCGGTTTTCTCGTCGGAGCAACACCTCGTCGGCAGCAGATCGGGGAGGTCATCGGTGTGCTGAGCTCGGCGCTTGCGATCGGTTGGGTTGTCTTCTTCCTGCACCGCGCTTACGGGATCGGGTCGGACAGGCTCCCTGCGCCGCAGGCCGTGCTCATGTCCATGGTCGTCAAGGGTGTGCTCACTCAGTCACTTCCATGGACGCTCGTCTTCATCGGAGCGTTCATGGCAGCGTGTGTAGAGCTTCTCGGTATTCCGTCGCTACCGTTCGCTGTCGGGCTCTATCTTCCGATCAGGCTCTCGACACCCATCATGACAGGGGGGCTCGTGAGACTCATGGTCGAGCGCACACGCGATCCCGAGAGGCGGCATACGCGCCGCGAGCACGGTGTTCTCTACAGCTCAGGGCTCATCGCCGGGGGCGCCCTGATGGGCATCGGTGTGGCAGCGCTCGTCAATGCAGGCCTCGACAAGTACATCACGATCGGGCACGGCTGGGCCGGGAATGCATCCGGACTCGTCGCAGCAGTTCTCTTCGGTCTCCTGACGATGTCACTCCATCTTTCCGCAAATGGGCGGGTGAGCGGCTCACCGGAGGCCTAGGGGGCCTGCAGGCCTAAGGGAATCGTCCCGAAAGGGTAGCTTTTTGGGCCTATGATACGACCGGCGTCTCCCCTTCGCAGTGCGCAAACTATCTAGGAAGAAAAGCCTTGACGGGGGAGAGCAGGATTCATAAATTAATGGTGCGATGCACAAAAGCGACAACACGGACTTGGAGTGACTAGGAGTCACATTGAGGCTCATCCTCAAGTACTCGAACAGGCGTCTCTACGACACGCATCAGGGGCGAGTCATCACTCTTCCTGAGCTGTCTGAGCTCGTGCTCGCCGGCTGTGACATTCGTGTTGAGCGGAAGGGTACGGGCGAGGATATCTCGGCCGTCACCATGATCCAGGCGATCCTGGAGTACGTGAGACGCAATCCGGATGACGAAGCCAGGGCAGAGCTTGCTGAGCGAGTGCTTCTCGCGCTTCGTGGATCACTCGAGTTGGGCGGCGACTTCACCCGTGATACGGCTGAAGTCGAGAAGACAGGGGTGGGGGTCATATGACGAGCAGAGCCGACAAGAGAAGAGGGTTCGCGGAGCTTCTCCACAACAGGGACTTCAAGCTGCTCTGGACGGGGTCGTTTCTGTCTCAGATGGGTGACCATCTGAATCTGATGGCTCTGACCGCGCTCATCTTCGCGATCTCCAGTGGTGAGAAGACAAGCGGTCTTGAGTTCTCGAAGATCCTTCTCCTGTCGAGTGCGCCCGTTCTATTCATCGGCCCGATCTCTGGTGTCTATGCAGACCGGATCAGCCGTCGGACCCTGATGATAGCGTCCGACTTCATACGGGCCCTGCTCGTCGCGGCAATTGCGCTGGTCTCGAGTTCGATGGTCGTCGTGTACATCCTCATATTCCTCGTGTTCACCACCAATCGCTTCTACCTGTCGGCCAAGTCGGCCGCACTTCCTCAGATTGTGAAGCGTGACAATCTCATGTCTGCCAATTCGCTTCTGAACATCGCAGGAGTGGCCGCGATCATCGTTGGTCCGGCGGGCGGAGGACTTCTTGTGGAGCGGTTTGGCTTCACGGTCGGGTTCTTCGCGGACTCCGCGACCTATATCGTCTCGGGTACCCTCGTCGCTTTCATGACCCTGAGAGGCATCACGAAAGTGGCGGCCGCGCGCGAGGAGGACCTGGCCGCCATGAGAAAGACCGTCGGGAAGGCCGCGCGTCATGCGCTTCACGCGCACAGCCGTGAGGAGTTCGCAGAGGATGCAGCCCGCATCGGTCATGAGATCGCAGCGCCGATAGGAGAGGAAGTCGAGGTAATCAGCTCGGCCTACCAGAGGCTGGTCGCAGATCTCAAGGACGGCATAGCTCAGATGAGGGGACGTGCGATAGTCATCTACTCGACGGTCTCCATGTCGAGCCTCATGTTCATCGTTGGGTTCGTCATGGTTGCAATGCCTGTCCTAGTCAGGAATGAGTTCGCGATGGGGCCGGCCCAGATCGGCATCCTGCTCTCGCTTGCAGGCGTGGGAATGCTCATAGGATCTGTTCTCGTCGGGCATTTCTTCTCACACACACCGCGTCGAGCCATCATCGGTGTGAGCTTCTTCCTCTGCGGTTCTGTCCTCATCGGAATCGCTCAGTCACCGACGATCGTGCTTGCGTCAGTCGGTGTCTTCTTCATGGGCGTGTTCATATCGCCGGCCATGATCACCTGTGACACGGTCGTGCACGAGACGATGCCGAGGGACAGTGTCGGCAAGGCATTTGGTTTCCGCGATATGTTGGCCAAGGCTGCGTTCGGCGTAGCTGGGGTCCTGTCCGGCGTCATTGTGGATATCATCGGCCCCCGGCACCTCCTGGTTACCGTGGGTCTCGTTGCGATGAGCTTCGCCGGGATATCGGTCTTCCTTTTCGCCGACACATCAAAACTCAATCTCCTGAACGCATATCCTCTTCTTCGCGTGACCGCAAAGCTGGCTGGGGCGTTGCCCAAGCGCATCAGCTACTGGATGGTCGTTCCTCTCTCCGATCTGGCCACATTCGTCCTCAAGACCAAGCGGAAGCATGCGCAGGAGAATGCCGGGCAGGTGCTCGGCAAGTCGCCTGACAGCAAGGAGGCGAGGGTGTTGGCCAGGCGGATGTTCAGAAGCTACGGGCGGTACTATGCGGACTTCCTCGGTCTGGGCGGTCGTCACAGGCACAGCGTGAGCAAGAGCGTCAAGTTCCGAGGGCTCGAGCACCTTCAGGGAGCGCTCGGCGCCGGAAAGGGAGTCATCTTCGTTTCGGCTCATCTCGGCAGCTGGGACATGGGGGGAGCGGCGATGGCGGCCGCAGAGGGGCTGCCCGACCTCTCGGCGGTTGTGGAGCCGGTCTCCGGGAACGCATCGGAGAGCGCCGTGTCTTCCCTGCGGGAGCAGAGCGGGGTCAACGTCATTCCGCTGGGTCAGACGCTCAAGGTGTGGCGAGCGCTACGAAGAAACGAGATCGTCTTCCTTCTGGGAGAGAGACTTGTCGGCGCCGATGGTGTCGACGTGGAGTTCTTCGGGAAGCGGACAGTGCTTCCGAGAGGGGCGGCCTACCTTGCTCTGAGGAGCGGGGCGCCCATCGTTCCCGGCTTCTGCATACGTAGATCTGATGGAAGCTACGAGGTGCTCATTGAGCGACCAATTGAGACCGATGTCGGTGATGATTTCGACGTGGCCGTGAGAACATACACGCAGCGACTTGCCGACGTCATCGAGAAGTACATCACGCGCTACCCGGATCAGTGGTGCATGTTGCAGCCGGTCTGGGCGCCGTGACAATGCGTCATCGAGCAGCCGGTCCTAGCGCCGTGACAACGAGGGTGAGACCGTGAAGATAGGCATCGTCACACCAGCGTTCCATCCATATCCCGGAGGCGTGACCGAACACGTCTACAATACCTATCGGGAACTCTGCTGTCTTGGTCACGATGTCCGCGTGGTAACGACGAGCTTCGGAGACGGTGGTTCCCCCTGCGAGGAGCACGTCATCCGGATAGGTCGGGCGATCTCCGTGCCGGCCAACGGTTCCATCTGTCCCGTCGCCGTAGATCTGAAGATGGCCAGCCAGCTGAGGGGCGTGTTCGATGCGGAGCGATTCGATATTCTCCACCTGCATGAACCGCTCATGCCTACTCTGTGTCTAACAGCTCTGGGGCAGGCCGACGTGCCCATTGTAGGGACGTTCCATGCCAGCAATGAGCGCTCACTGGGGTACCGGGTGTTCAGGCCGTTGCTCGATCACTACGTGCGGCGGATCAATAGGCGCATTGCAGTATCGAGCGCGGCAATGGAGACAGCGACGCGTCACTTCCCGGGCGAATACACTATCGTTCCCAACGGAGTTGACATTGAGCGATTCGGATCTGCCACGCCCCTGTCCGAGTTCGACGACGGGGGGTTCAACATCCTCTTCGTCGGTAGGATGGAGCCGCGCAAGGGAGCGAAGTTCCTTCTGAAGGCGATGCCGGCGATCCTGGATGCCGTTCCGAATGCCAGGCTTGTCGTAATAGGCGGCGGGCCGCTCGCGAACTACTACGGATCACACGTGTCGGATCTGTGTCGTGGCCGCGTCATATTCACCGGATTCATCTCCGGGGATCTACTTGCCCGTCACTACGCGAGCGCAGACGTATTCTGTTCTCCCGCAACCGGGGGAGAGAGCTTCGGGATCGTGCTTCTCGAGGCGATGGCGGCACGGGCGGCCATCGTCGCTTCCGATATAGCGGGTTACCGCGATGTCGTGGACGATGGACAGACAAGCGTTCTCGTTACACCCGGGTCGTCTGAGTCGATCGCGAATGCTGTGATCAGATTGGCGCGGGATTCTGATCTCAGAAATGGACTCGTCGCACGAGCGAGTGAGACTGTGAAGCGCTATGCGTGGCCGAAGGTGACGCAGGAGATACTGTCGGAATACGATGCAGCCTTTGGGATGCATCACCCGGACAAGCCCCACGGGTCCGTTCGCAGCGATGAACAGACACGTGACGTTCGCGTCCAACAGAAGACGCACGTTTGACGATTTCAGTGCTCGGGATGACAGTCGGCAGAGGGGCCGTTACTGTCTTCCCCTAAGAAGGAGGAGGATGCGTATGCGAATTCGTTCGGCGCCGCCGCGGATGTGGAAAGGTGTGGGCGAAGCGAGAGATCCGCGAGAAACACTTGATTGTACAGGTCCTCACCGGACCCTACGTCGTGTCTTCTACCCAAAGAGCGGGTGAGGCCAGAGCAGGATCCGAGACAGGGAGGGGTGAACCATGCTTGACAAGGCAGAACTGGGGAGGCGGGTGAAGCTCGAGAGGCTGGCCAAGGGTATGACCCTGAAGCAGGTCGCAGACGGTTCCAGCATGTCTCCCACGCATATATCAGAGATTGAGCGGGGAAGGACATCACCGACGGTGGGTGCGCTGCTGCGTATCGCGCACGCCCTGGGTAAGCCGGCGACGTTCTTCGTCGAAGAAGAGATGCTGCCGAGCGTTTCGGTAGTGCGTAAGCACGAGCGGCCCCATCACGTCATCACGGACGGCGACAAGACCGTGGCCGAGGTCGATTTCCTGACTACCGGGATACCGGCCGGGCGGCTGCGTGTGGTGGAGCTGCAGGACTTCGAGTCCGGCCCCCTGCAGACTCGCCCGCACGAGGGCGAGGAGATCCTCGTCGTCGAGTCAGGGAAGATCAAGGTGACAATCGGCGGTGATGGGTACGAGCTGGAGGCGGGTGATTGCATTCAGTTCAGGGGCAGCGTGCCTCACCGGATCGAGAAGCACGGTTCGGGCGGCGCACGCGTGTTCTGGGTGACGACGTCGGAAGGCGTGCTGTCGCACTAGGTGGTCCGTGGTTCGCATATTCCGCTCTTGATCGGGCGGGTGAAAGGAGCAGATACGTGCGTCTGTCGCGCATGGCTGTGCTCGCAATCACGATTCTATGCCTGTTCGTTCTCGTCGTGAGCAGCGCAGCAACCGGGCACGCAGAGTTCGCCGATATCCCCGGTCTGTCTGATTCGAGCCTCAGGGTCCTCTCCCGGCGAGGGTTCGTTGCTGTTTCCGGCGATGCATCGAATCCCAGAGAGAGCTACTCGCTGCTCCATGAGCAGGGCGTCGATCCGTTCATTACCGCCGACGTCGTGTTGCGAACGACGCGTCTGTTCCTCGACGAGGTTCTTCTTGCACTGGAGGAAGAAGAGCTCTACGGACGACTCGAGGAGCTGTCTCGGGAGATGGTGCGGCTAAGCGGGGACCAGTATCTGCGCGCAACCGATTCAACTGTCAGAGAGGCGGCGCGACTCAACACGGCTTTCTTCTCGGTCGGCTTGAGTTTGCTTGATCCTGAGTTCTTCCCGTCTGAGACGGCACTTGGACTTGTGGAGAGGGAACTCACGCTCATCGAAGAGGGAGCAGTGGTAGGGTTCTCACCCATCATGGGCGCCACGCCACTCGATGGGGTGGCCGGTCCCGGCGAGGACTACTCGTACTACATCTCTCAAGGTCACTACGCTTCGAGCGAGCGCCTCGAGAGATTCCACAGAGCGGTCACCTGGTACAGCAGAATGGCGTTCGCTCTGCCCGAGGGTCGAGTCGAGGACTACCGTCTCACTATTCAGGCACTACTCATCGTGCGCGCTCTGGAGGAAGAGGCCGGTGACTGGTTGGAGCTATGGAGCCTCGTCTATGATCCGTTGCTCTTCTTCCGTGGCGGGTCCGGCGATCCAACCGTCCTTGACTACATGGAGATCGCGGATGATGTCTTCGGTGAGGAGTTCGGTATCGAACTTCTCTCCGACCAGGAGCTTGTCATGCGTTTTGCTGAGCGGGTGGGGGAGATCGCCCCACCCCATTTCGAGACGCACGAGTTGAGAGGCCTTCGCTTCCTGTGCCCGAGGGACTTCCACTACAGACAGGGCTTCCGAAGATTGGGAAGCGCAGCGGATGGCGCGCCCTCGACCGCTCTGAGCCTGATGGCGCTCCTCGGTTCCAGGGCCGCGAGATCGGTGCTCGACGAGCAGGACGCGTTTGACCGCGAGATCTACCGATTGGGATACCGCGAACTCGAGCTTGAACTTGAAGAGGCCACCTACGGGGACTGGACCCGTGACTTGTACTGGAGCTGGCTCCACGCCATCTCCGCGCTCTTTGAGCCGTCGGGGAATCAGCTTCCCGACTTCGCAAGGACGCACGCGTGGGAGACGCGCATGCTGTCGACCGGAGCGGCCGCATGGGCCGACATGCGGCGGGCGCCCGCCGGGCACCTGGATCCGGCATTCAGTCTCAGGGGCGCACTGCCACAGGCGGAGGGACACTGTCTCACCGTCGAGCCCTACCCGGAACTCTATGTCCGGCTCAGAGACCTCCTCGACAATCTCAGGGACAAGCTGTGGAAGAACTACCTGCTCGACGACGCGATCGCGGCCAGGATGGACGGCTATCGCGATTTCCTCGTTTCTCTTGAGGGGGCATGCATCGCTCCTGTCGGGCATGCCACAGAGCTCAACGTTACATCATCCGACGATCCACTGAAGCAGGCACCCGGCTTGGGTTTCATCGGAGGAGCCGTGCTTGACAGACAGGGGGGGAGGGCCGCTGAGCGTGCGGCATTCATCGCGCCCGTCTACCACGACTTCGGGACGGGGACGACCATAGAGGTTGCCGTGGGTGATCCTGACCTGATCTACATTAGTGTAGGGCAGGGAGAGGATAGACTGATCTTCGGAGGCGTGATCTCCTCGTTCTACGAGTTCAAGACGGCTGGAGAGGAAGCCCTCACGACCGAGGCGTGGTTGAGAGAACTCGACGGTTCTCCGCCGAGGCCTCAGTGGGTATCGGGTTTTCTTGAGGAGTAGACTACCGATTTGTCCCAGAAGGACTATCAGACTACCGAGTGGTCCAGGTCGATATCGCCTTCCGAGAACCGCCTCGCGTTCAACCTGCCAATATCCAGGTCCGGCTTCTGTCCGAGGATGAGTTGCGAGAGAAGCAAAGAGACCTTCGGCGCGATCATGAATCCGTGACCGCTGAATCCGTTCGCCTGGAAGAACCCCTCGACCCCGTCAGTCTCGCCGATGATCGGCTGCGCGTCCGGCGTCATATCGTATAGACCCGCCCACTGACGCACCACCTTCACGTGCTTGAGCGCCGGCATGAGGAAACTCAGCTTGCGCGACATCATTGTCAGGAAATCGACACTCGATTCCTCGTTGAAGCCTGGTTCCTCGTCTGAGTAGGCGAACCCACCTATCACGGATCCGTGTTTCACCTGGCGGAAGTAGATGCCGAAGCCGAACGAGATTATCATTGGGTCGAAGAAGCGCTCGAGCGGCTCCGTCACGAGGATTTCCCGGCGATAGGGGGTGATCGGAATCTCCACGCCCACGGTTCGTGCCAACGGAACGCTGTGGCTTCCTGCCGCGTTCACGACGCGGGGTGTGTTGATGATTCCGCGCTTGGTCTCGACACCGGTGATTCGGTCTCCTTCACGGAGAATGCGAGTCACCGGTGTGAAGAGCTCGATATCGACGCCAAGTCTCGCCGCAGCATCAGCATACGCCTTCGTCGCGAGAAAGGGATTCGCGCTTGCATCCGATGGACAGTAGGTGGCCATGCGGACACCGTCGGTGTTCAGCTGCTTGACGACACGAGACGCTATCTCCCCGGGCTGGAGGATCTCCACGTCGAGTCCGAGCCTGCGCTGGAGTTCGAAGTTCTTGTGGAACTGCTCCACGTCCTCATCGGTGTAGGCAAGAACGAGATAGCCGCCCTGCAGGAACTCGATGTCCGCATCGAGCTCCTCCTCGAGCGTCTTGAAGATGCGCACGCTGTCCATGGCAAGCTGTGCGTTCGGCTCCGTGCTCCACTGCTGCCGGATCCCGCCTCCACACCTGCCCGTGGCTCCGCTCGACAGATACTCCGACTCGAGCAGAACACAGTTCGTCATCCCGCCCTTGGCGAGGTAGTATGCGACAGCAGCTCCGATGATGCCGCCACCTATGATCACGCAGTCAGCGTTCGTTCTCATGATGCCTCTTGTCAGTCCTCGTCGCTCTCGCTCGCGAGGACCTCGCCGGCGAGGATTCCTATCTCCACCGGCATCGCCGGCGGTCGGTCCAGAAGGGACTTCATGTCGGCGACGCTTCCGCCGATCCTCTCCGTGATGATCCGAGCGATGAGACGCGAGCATGTCCTGCCCTGGCACGGTCCCATTCCCGTCCTCAGAACCCGCTTGAGTTCATCAAGCGTAGTCAGGCCCGAGTCGATAGCCTCGACTATCTCACCGTAGGAAATGTCCTCACACCTGCATATGATCACGTCGTCCTTCAACACCGGTCACCCTTGCGTCTGAAGTGCCTCGCGGCCATCACGTGCTCCACCGGAACCTCAATCGATATGAGGGGCGTTCTGTCGAACGCCTTCGCATCAGCCACACGAACAACGAGCGCGTCGCAGATGGTCTCGCCCGCCCTGTCGGAGGCCGACACGATCTCGCGACCCTCTGGGAGCGGTGTGTATTCGTACGGGAGCACCACAACTCCAACACCGTCGGATCGACCCGCGTCGACAACGAATATGGCGAGGCCCGGACACGCGCTGATGCACAGCCCACACCCGTTGCACTTGTCGTAGTCGACCGTCGGCGTGTTGTTGATGTCACCCTCTATGATAATCGCGTCTTTGGGGCAGGCCTGAACACACGGATTGCATGGGATAGACTCCACGCATTCGATAATGACAACGGGCCCCGCCTTGAGTCTCGCAGGTGGCGGTGACAACTGCTTGAGCCCCTCGCTCCTCAGTATGCCGTCTCGTCTGTGGTTCATTCGGTGCCCGCCCTGAACATCTTCTCTTTTCCCTCTCGCGCCTTGGCGCCGAACGGACCCGCTCGGAGCGCCTTGAGACTGCTTGTCGCCTCAGACCTCAGCCGCTTGAGCTCATCTCTATCGATCTCTTTGTGAAGTAGCTCGGCGGCCGCGAGCCCGGCAAGTCGTCCCTCTATCATGGCCGTTGAAGCCTCTTCGACTCCCGACGCATCGCCGGCTATGAAGACGCCGTGGATACTGGTCTCAAGATTCGGATCGTGTGCGGCTACCGGCCCGCCGAATTCCGCCAGGTACGTTTCTCGACATCCCATCTGGAAGGCCAGCTCGCAGTTCGGTGTCAGCCCAACAGCGAGACACACAGTATCGATCGAGAGCGTACGCTCGGATCCAGGTACAGGTTGCCAGTGACTGTCCACACGGCAGATATCGGCGGACTCCACGCGGTTGTCCCCTGTGACTCTCTGGACCGTGTGTGATGTCAGGATCCGTACACCTGCCCTTCGCATCTTCGCGGCGTGTACGTGGTAGCCTCCCACTTCGGGCGCGGCGTCGATGATGGCTGCAACATCAACACCGGCCTGCAGCAACTGATATGCGACGATCAGGCCGATGTTCCCTGCTCCCACCATGAGCACCCGCTTCCCCGGAACGACTCCATGCACATTCATCAGAGTCTGAACGGCTCCCGCGCCGTAGACGCCCGGGAGATCGCAATTCTCGAACGCCAGCATGTTCTCGGAGGCGCCGGTCGCGAGGATTACGGCGTCCGCCTTGAGCTCGATATGACGTCTGCCGGCCAGAAGTGAAAGCGTACGGTCGGGATACAGCCCGAGAACCGTCGTTCCCAACATGAGCTTGACGGGAAGATCGCTGAGGTTGGCCATCAGCTCGTCCCCGATGTCGATTCCGCGGATCTGCGCGTAGTGCTCGCGCGAGCCGAAGAACATGTGGGTCTGCTTGATCAGCTGTCCACCGGGAACATCGTTCTCGTCGATGACGATCGTCTCTACTCCCATGCGTCCGGCGTACGCTGCGGCCGACAGTCCAGCCGGCCCCGCGCCGACGATCGCGAGCGGTACGGTTGTGACCTCGTCCGTGCCTCGTCTCGCCTCGGCCGGAGGAGGACCCGCGGAGGAGGGGTCGCTGTGCGGGATGGCTCCCTTCCCTCGCTGAGTCTCTACCCTCATGCCTTCTTTGAGCGGGGTCACACAGGTCATGATGTTCGGGACTCCGTCGACAGTCATCAGGCATGACGAGCATCGTCCGATGGCGCAGAAGAAGCCTCTCGGACGCTTCTTCCTGATGCTCTCGCGAAACACCCGCACGTCGTTCGCGTGCAGTGCGGCCGCGATGCTCTCGCCCTCGAATCCGAGGAGCTTGCTGCCATCGAATTCGAACTCGATCTCCTGGCCGCGGTCGAACTCGAGTATAGGGTGTCGCGTCAGTCGCACGACCGGCGTCTCCGAAGCTGGGGCTTACCCCTTAGGGCAGTAACGTTTTGACGCTCGTACCGTCTGGGAGTAAGATGGGGTTCAAGAGAACGCCCCCACTTTGCGGGAGCGTCTACTCGGAATATCCTAGACGACGATAGCACTCTCGGAAGCCGGGGGCAATACGAATTGCCCCGCAAGAGCCCCGTCGTTCTTGAGGCGGGTGGGGGATGACATGAGGGTGGCTACGGCCATGACAATAGCCGGTTCGGACTCGTGCGGTGGGGCCGGGATCCAGGCCGATCTGAAGACGATGAGCGCCTTCGGCGTGCACGGGACGAGCGCGCTCACATCGATCACGGCACAGAATACACTCGGCGTGAGGAGGTTCCTCCACCTTCCGGCCGAGCTCGTGGGAGAGCAGATCGATGCGATAATGGATGACATGGGGGCAGATGCCGCGAAGACGGGGATGCTGGCTACCGAGGAGATCATGGAGATCGTCGGTGATCGCATCCGGGAACGCGGGATTCCCAATGTCGTTGTGGACCCGGTCATGGTGGCGACGTCCGGCGCGAGACTGATGGATGAGAAAGCGACGGAAGTATTCGTGAGAGAGCTCCTTCCCTTGGCGCTCGTGATCACTCCCAATGTGGATGAGGCCGCCGTCCTGGCGGGGTTCACTGTGGACACCCCCGCGGCGATGAGAGACGCTGCGCGCGCCATCTACGACCTGACCGGGGCATCCGTCCTGGTCAAGGGTGGGCACATGAGTGGAGACGCGACCGACGTCCTCTACGACGGAGTGGAGTTCCGCGACTTCACGAGCAGGAGGATAGAGGGGGGGAGGATCCACGGGACCGGTTGTACGCTTGCTGCTGCAATAGCGTCTGGACTGGCACGTGGCGACGCTCTCGTGCGCGCAGTCGAGAATGCGAAGGACTTCGTGACCCGAGGCATCGAAGAGTCGTTCGACATCGGGAGAGGCAGTGCGCTCTTCAACCACACCGTTCGCGCACCTTCTGCCGAGAGCGACGGCAGGATGGAGGAATGAAGTGAAGCATGTGTTCGGACCAGTGCCATCACGAAGACTCGGTCTGTCTCTCGGCATCGACCTCCTGACACCGAAGATCTGCACGATGGACTGTCTCTACTGCGAACTCGGTCCAACGACCGACAGGAGAATAGAACGAGGTCGCTTCGTCGATCTGGATGAGGTTCTGGACGAGCTCAGGACGCGGCTTGCCGACGAGCCGGATGTGGATTTTGTCACGTTCTCGGGTTCCGGTGAGCCGACGCTCAGTCTCGATCTGGGGTCTGCGATCGACGGCGTCCGGGCGGTGACGGATGCGAGGATAGCGGTTCTCACAAACGGCAGCCTCATGACGGATCCCGACGTCCGGAAGGCTCTAATGAGAGCCGATGTCGTGGTCCCTTCCGTGGATGCTGTTTCCATGCAGGTGTTTCAGCACATCACCAGGCCCCACCCCGGCCTCGACCCTGAGGCGATCATCGAGGCCATAGCAACCTTCACCGCCGAGTTCGACGGCGATGTCTGGATCGAGACCGTAATCGTGAAGGGCATGAACGACGATCTTCAAGAGGTAGCGCAACTTGCGCGTGCGGTCGACCTGATCTCCCCGGCCAGGATTCATGTAAACACCGTCGTGCGACCACCAGCCGTAGCTGGAACGGAGGCGGTCAGCGATGGCCGTCTGCACGAGATTGCGGAGACGCTCGGTCCTCACGCGGAGGTTATAGCTCCGCCCAGTGTCCAATCGCACTCCTTCGCGGCTGACTCGGCAGAGGTGATACTCGACATGGCGGCCCGGAGACCTGTCACGATTGGTGACATCGCATCTGCGTTGGGGATCAGTCCCGGTGAGGGCGCGAAGATTGTTGGACCACTCCTCGATAACAGGCGGTTAGAGGTTGTGCAGCACGGGGATCTGCTGTATTATGTACCCATCGCTCGCAAAGGGGAGGGGTCGTGAAGCTTGCTATAAAGGGATTCGACCATATGTCCCTCGTCGATTGGGACGGCATGGTCGCTGCGACGTTGTATCTACCTAGCTGCAATTTCCGATGTCCCTATTGTCATAACGCCGGGCTCGTTCTTCTGCCCGACCAGTACGAAACCATCTCGCTGAACGATGTGCTCTCTTACGTCACCGAGCACAACGACTTCCTTGATGGTGTGTGCATCACTGGTGGCGAGCCGTGCATGCACAAGGACCTTCCCGATCTCATCCGGGCTCTCAGAGAAGCCGGCATGCGTATCAAGCTGGATACGAACGGCTCGTTTCCCGATGTGCTCGAGCGGCTCATTGCAGATGAGCTGGTCGACTACGTGGCGATGGATGTCAAGGCTCCGTTGGACTTCGAGTCATACGCGAGGAGCGCCGGCATCACTGATCGTCGGATTTTCAACAAGGTCCGTGAGAGCATCGATATCCTGATGGACGGCCAGATCGACTATGAGTTTCGAACGACCGTCGTACCCGCGTTGCACCGCGCCAGTGACATGAAACTGATCGCGGACCAGATCAAGGGAGCGCGCCGTTACGTCATCCAGAACTACGTCGCTCGCGAGACGCTGGATCCAGGTTTCATGGACGAGTCGCCCTACAATGCAGAGCGTCTGAACGAATTCAAGAAGATGGTGGGGCGTAAGGTCGACGAGTGCATTATCAGAGGGAAGGTCGATGTGTAGGGAGATCGGCGGCGTTGCTGCTCGCTGATCATCGCTCTCGATGTCGCCCGACATGCGAGACAAGATAGAGAGATGAACGAAGATGCGCCGGCTGCCGCCGGCGTTTTGTCGTATGGTGGTGGCCTTCTGCCGTGATGACACGCTGCGGGGGTGACATTCCGCAGGCGGAAGCCTACCTCCGGCGCTTCAGCTTGCGGGACGTCCGTCTCGGATCGCGTGGCCCGGGAAGGAACGTGTGTCTCCGGTACATGCGCGCCCTCAACTGCTCGACACTCACTGCACCATGGACGTTGTTCTGGTCGGTCTCGCGTGCTCCCACGATCAGGAGCGTGATCGTGTAGCAGGAGGTCAGTACGAGGACAGACGCCGCCACGACCGTTGCCGGTCCCAGAGAGATGGCGTTCACCACTCCGACGACACCGTAGCAGATTCCAGCGATAGCGTGGATCAAGCGGAGGTTGCGGTTGGCGATCGGCGTGACCGCATTCAGGAGTGCGAGCGCAAGGAGGAGCGTCGGTTGAATGGTCACCCCGAGCGGGGAGAAGATGAATCCAGGCAGGTCTCCGGAGTGGCCGGGGTAGGCGACCGCGAAGCCGGCCGCCACCAGCATGAGGACGAGTCGACGTCTGGGCGTGCGCTCGAAAGACATTACGAAGCTGGGGTGGATTGTTTCACGGAGCCATGCAATGGCGAGCGCTCCGCTCACGAGTCCTCCGGCCAGCCACCAGGCCGGATGTGAATGGAGTGCGAAGGTGGTCGTCGCGAAGGCGAGTGCCATGTAGCCGCTTACGAATCTCCCGATCTTCTCTCGCCTGATCCACCACATGACGGCGACCGTGAAGATGAGCAGATGGTGAAACCCCGCCAGCGGCAGATGGCGAAGCGCGATCTCGGCGTCCATTCTCTACGTCATGCCTTTCTTCTCTCGGCCTGCTTCCCGAGATACTCCTCGAAGCGAATCCAGAACGGATCGACCTTCGGGTGCTTGAGGTCATGCTCCCCGTGCTCATCACGGACGATGATCCCTCGCTCTTTGGGCAACAGCTCTCCGACGGCCGACGCGGGAATGCCCTCGGCATCAAGGGCCGCGAGTACGGCATCGGCGCTCTCGGGCGCCACGGTCGCCACGAGCGTACCTTCGCTGATGGCCTTGTACGGGTCTATGTCGAAGACCTCGCAGACCTCCATAACCACATCCTGCGTCACGATGCTGTCCTTGTCGACCAGGAGTCCGTGTCCGGATGCGCTCGCGATCTCGAACAACGCCCCCCAGATTCCGCACTCGGTCGCATCATGCATGGCCGTCGCGCGGCCGGCCTTCGTGACGATGGCCGCATCGCGCACGACAGACATCTGGTAGAAGACCTCCTGGGCACGCCGTGTTGTATCCTCTCCGAGCGCCTCCGTGATGAACTCGGGGAACTGCATAGACATGAGCCCGGTTGTCTCGATCGCCGGCCCCTTCGTGATGATAATGATGTCACCTTGAGACGCTTTCCTCGGGTCGACCAGCTCCTCCGGGCGCCCCACACCGATCACCGTCGCGCCTCCGACCATCGGATAGCTGCAGCCTGCGTACCTGGCTGTGTGTCCCGTTACGATGGCCACTCCGAGTCGCTTGGCCTCCTCGTGTATCGTGTTCCATATAGTAGTGAGCGTCTCTTCGTCCATCTCGGGAGGCAGGTTCAGATCTACGGTGAAGTAGCGAGCCGGGATTCCACTCACGGCGACATCGCTCAGCAGTATGTGGAAGGCAAACCAAGCAGCGCGCTCCCAGCCGAGTGCCGGTGCGATGAAGAAGGGGTCGCAGGACATGACCATGATCTGGTCTCCGATCTCCACAGCGCCGAAGTCGACACCGTGTGTCGGACCTACTCGCACCGTGGGATCGGTCGCGCCGAGCCGTGGGAAGATAACCTCATCGAAGAACTCTGGTGTAGCCTTGCCGAGCGGTGGGAGTTTGGTTGCTGACATTGTCTACCGGTCCTTCCTGTTCGTGCTGAAGTGTTTGTCCAGTGTGGCGCGATGACTCGCGAACGCCATGTCATCGGGCATATTCTCGGGTGTGAAGAACCGAGCGTCCGATGCGTCGTCACCTGGGGTAAGCGTACCCCCGAGGATGTGTGCCGTGAAGGCAAAACAGACGATGGGAGTTCTTGGATCCTCTGCACTCGACCAGGAATCGAATAGACCATCGATTTCGATCCGAAGTCCGGTCTCCTCCTCAACTTCACGCACTGCGCTCTCCTCCGGCGTCTCATTCTTCTCGATGAACCCGGTGGGGAGGCACCAGAGCCCTTCGCCCGGCGGGTACCTGCGTCTGACGAGCAGGATGGCGCCATCGCGCTCGGCGATGACGGCGGTGACCGGCGCGGGGTTCAGATAGAGGATATAATTGCAGTCGGGGCACACGGGTCGTGGGTGACCACGCACTTCCCTCTCGACCATGCGTGCTCCGCAGCGCGGACAGTACTCGAGGCTCCTGTGATTGCTCTGTCCGTCAATGTCGTAAGCGATAGCTTTGTCCTCCGGGGTGAACGCGGTTGAGTGTGGTCCCGTCGTGCCGGCACCACCGGGCATCCTCTCCAGGCACCAAGTGCTAGGCGGTCGCGGCGAGGGCGTCCTGCATGATGTCGATTGCGGCGATGGGGTCATCTGCGAAACAGACGGCGGATATGACGGCCGCGAACCTTGCACCGGCCGCCATTACCGCTGCCACGTTTCGGACTCCAAGTCCACCTATGGCGACTACTGGGATATCCGGAACTGCCCTCGCGATGTCGACTATTCTGTCAACTCCGACCGGGTCATCAGCATCCGCTTTTGTGCCGGTTGGGAAGATCGGACCCACTCCGAAGTAGTCAACGTCTGCACTCACGGCGACCGCGTCGGCAAGCGTATTCACAGAGAGCCCGACTATGGCATCCGGGCCGACGATCCTTCGAGCAATCGCGGCATCGGCATCCCACCTCCCGATGTGAACGCCGTCCGCAGAGACAGCTCTGGCGATGTCGGGGCGGTCGTTCACGATGAATCTGGTTCGGGTCCCATCGGTCACATCTCTGAGCGCTTGCGCGAGTTCCAACAGCTCGGGGTCCGGAAGCTCCTTCTCCCTGAGTTGTATGATCGGGACACCGCGCTCAACCGCCGCGCGCGCCAGTTCGACGTGCGGAACGTTCGGGGCAGTGATGACGAGGTAGAGTCCGCTCCCCGTAAGTCTGCTCACGATGTCACCATCATTCGAGTCCTCGCGGTGCTTCATGTGTGCGTGTCCAGAGGTCACAACGCGCCACCGCTATTGGCGTCCCCGAGTTCAGCGAGGATCTGTTCCGCTGCTTTCCGGCCAGAGAGAAGCATGCCCCCGAAGATGGGTCCCATCCTGTAGCCGCCGTGTACCGCCGCGGCGGCCATGCCAGCCACGTAGAGTCCCGGGAAGACCTCGCCGGTCTTCTCTACGACCGTCTTCTCACCGCTCTCGGCCCACATGCTCTTCTCGCCCAGAATGCCTCCGGTCTCCGTCGCGAGTTTGACACCCATCTTCCGAACGGCGACGTGAACGATGTCCGAGTCATGGCCGGTGGCATCGAGCACGACGTGCGCAGCAACCGACAATGGGTCGACGTGAAGGCCGGCAGCTGTGACCGGGCTCCAGAGGATGACCACACCCGAGACGCGGTCGCGCGAGAAGAGGACATCCTCGACCTTACATGTGTTGAAGACCTTGAGTCCTGCCTTGCTTGCACCGTACGTGAGAGCCGCGGCAGTCTGCACAGCGTCCGCCGTGTAGCACCCCGCATCGTGAAGCCGGTAGTCTATTCCGAAGTCGTCCATGATCGGGAGTGCGTCCTTCCGAACCACGATCTCATTGAAGAGCATTCCTCCGCCCCAGATGCCGCCCCCGGTTGACAGCTTGCTCTCGAAGAGTGCGACGTTCCTTCCAGCCTCCGCCAGATATCTGCCGGCAACCAGGCCGGCCGGTCCGGCTCCCACGATGGCCACATCCAGCTCCAGTGACTCCGAGAATTTCTCGAAGAACCGCTGCAAGATGGCTCTGGTCACTGCGACATCACTTATCATCGTTCTCTCCCTCGCCGTTGCTGCGGGCAACTCAGAGATAGAGAAATGCGGAACCCTTGTCCCGGACAGAAAAATACGGGACCCTTGTCCCAGACAGGGGAGCCCCGCGGTATTCGCGTCCTCCCGAGTCGTTTCCCTACGCTGGCATTGCCCAGTTCAGGTCCGAAGGGTCGTTTCTCTCAGGCCTCTTTCAGGCCTCCCCCAACGATCTCGGCACATCTCTTGCCACTCACGACCATATCAATGGCTTGAGTGACTCTGTAGCTTCGTATAACCTACCACACGGTTCAGCGTCGGTCAACCGCGCCCCCGTGTTCGCTCAAGACCGACATGACATGCGGAGATGTCCTGATTGGTGATTCAGCGGGAGAGGGCACATGCGATTCACAGCTCACGGCGCCGCGAGGAACGTCACCGGTTCGAAACATGTGCTGTCGGTGGGTGGGATCCAGGTTCTGCTCGACTGTGGACTCTTCCAGGGAAGGAGAGCAGAGAGCGAGCGCCGCAACAGAAATCTTCCGTTCGATCCGGCCTCGATCGATGTCCTTCTTCTCTCGCACGCTCACGTTGATCATTGCGGCAGCATACCGACGCTGGTCAAGCACGGATTCAGAGGGAAGATCTTCGCAACGCATGCGACCGTTGATCTCTGCGACATCATGCTGCGTGATTCCGCATTCGTGCAGAGCCACGATCTCTCGTACTTGAACAAGCGACGGAAGAAGCGGGGGGAGACCGTGCTTCACCCCGTCTACACTCTTGAAGATGTTGAGAAGGCCCTCGAACATTTTTCTGGTGTTGACTATGACGTTCCAACAAGGGTCGCTCCGGGCGTGACGGTCACCTGGCGCGATGCCGGCCACATACTCGGGTCGGCGCTTCTCGAAATCGATGCGCGCGAGAGAGGTAGTTCCCGAAGAATCGTCTTCACTGGAGATCTCGGCAGAAGAGATGTGCCGATTCTGAAGGACCCGTATCAGGTTTCCTCGGCTGACGTCCTGATCACGGAGAGCACGTACGGTTCCCGCACGCACAGTTCGATGGATCATGTAAGCGACGAACTGGCGTCGTTCATCTCCGAGGCCATTCGGCGGCGTGGGAAGATCATAGTACCGTCGTTCGCCGTGGGACGAACGCAGAGGATACTCTACTGCGTTCACGAACTCATGCGGGCTGGGAGGATCCCCGAGTTTCCGATCTACGTGGACAGCCCAATGGCGGTTCGCGCGACGAAGGTCTTCCGCAAGCACGCCGAGTGCTTCGATTCTGAGATGAAAGAGCTGATAGCCAGGGGGGACGATCCGCTCGGTTTCTCCCGTGTTCAGTATGTTATGGAGGCCAGCGAGTCGAAGAAACTCAACCGGCGCCCCGGACCCATGATGATCGTCTCGGCCTCCGGGATGTGCGAGGCTGGGCGGGTACTTCACCACCTCAAGAACAACATCACGCGTCGCAAGAACGCGATCCTGATCATCGGATACCAGGCAGAGCACACATTGGGAAGGCGGATTGCTGAAGGCAATCGCTTAGTGAGAATCTTCGGCCAGCAGTATCCGATGAAGGCGCGAGTCAAGGTCTTCAACGAGTTCAGCGCGCATGCCGATCGCGATGAACTCCTGGCGTTTGCAAACGGGAAGAAGCGACCACCGAGACGCACGATCGTTGTTCATGGAAGTGAAGATCAAGCTGTCGCGTTCGGTCGCAGTCTCACCGCGGACGGGTTCGCGAACGTCTCGGTTCCGATTGACGGTGAGACGATTCAACTGTGACATTTGAATCGCGCGCACTAACTTCAGTCGGCGCACAACGGTTTTGATTTCGAGATTCACGCGATCCAAAACTCATTCGCACGACTCTTCATCTTCTCCGTCGCGACCTCCACGCGCACTTTTCGCTTGACACTTCTGAAACACCATCCTATATGTGACCGATGAACAGTGTTTCTGTTCTCTTAAGTTCTTTGTCACTTGTTGTCTGTTGGTGTTGACGGCTTCGTGCACGCGCTCTTGTGGTTTGGTTGGGCGCGCTTCGGGTTCCATCGCGCGAGTGATCGTCAACGAGTTGTGGACGCCGGTGCGTTCCGGAGCAAGGGCGTGCGTGGCGGACGCGAGAGGAAGCCAGGTCGGCCAGATTGTCCCTCCGCGAATGGGCGCGGACTGGGATCAAGGAGGTGAAGGACCTATGGCGGTGAAGAAGGCCAAGAAGAAGGTCGTGAAGAAGAAGAAGCCGGCGAAGAAGAAGGTCGTTAAGAAGAAGAAGCCGGTGAAGAAGAAGGTCGTCAAGAAGAAGGTTGTGAAGAAGAAGGTTGTGAAGAAGAAGGTCGCGAAGAAGAAGGTTGTCAAGAAGAAGCCGGCCAAGA